>NZ_JAZGTF010000001.1:0-599657 GCF_037389125.1 Photobacterium sp. MCCC 1A19761 | reverse complement strand
AGGCAGGGTGTGTAAGCGCTGTGAGGCGTTGAGCTAACCTGTACTAATTGCCCGTGCGGCTTAACCATACAACACCCAAGGGGTTTTACGGACTCCACGAGCACTTGAATGATGTGCTGAGACTTAGTCAGATTTTCCGAGATTGTATTTTCCGTCTAACCAGACGTAAGATAAACAGAATTTGCTTGGCGACCATAGCGTTGCGGACCCACCTGATCCCATGCCGAACTCAGCAGTGAAACGCAGCAGCGCCGATGGTAGTGTGGGGCCTCCCCATGTGAGAGTAGGACATCGCCAGGCTTTGAACCTTAACTTGATTGAAGCATGAATAGTAAGACTTCGATTAGGTGCCGTGTGGAGCGGTAGTTCAGTTGGTTAGAATACCGGCCTGTCACGCCGGGGGTCGCGGGTTCGAGTCCCGTCCGCTCCGCCACTTATTCAGAGTTTCAGCTCTTAAAAACTGAGCCAACAGGGGTGTAGCTCCAATTGGCAGAGCAGCGGATTCCAAATCCGCGTGTTGGGAGTTCGAATCTCTCCACCCCTGCCATCTTCCAAAGCCTCAGCAGAAATGCTGAGGCTTTGTTGTTTTCAGCGCCAATTGGCGGAGCAGCGGATTCCCCTGATACTAAAAACAGCGCGTGTTGGGCGTTCGAATCTCCGAAGTGCCGGCCCAGTCCACCCCTGCCATCTACGAAGCCTCAGACTAGGCGTCCCCGATGAAATACTGGGGCTTTTTTGTTTCTAGCGTTATGCAAAATAGCACCTTTCCGATCCCCCACTCATCCCCCCATAACCATTCGCAAATTCACATTAGAATCGCTTCATACAGCTTTCCAAATTAGCTTCTGGTACATATCTGTCTTTTATTATTTCTCCTCGTGGTGAGCTATAAACTGTGCTTGCGTACACCTAAGGAGAATATTGCCAACAAACACCGTTATAAACATTCGATGCTTGTTGAGATCTGCTCATGACGAATCCTATGCACCATTGTTGATACTTTCTGTTGAACTGGTACGATGTGCCAGTGAGGGTAACATATATTTAACAAGAGGTGGGCATGGATATCGACACTCTGATTTCAAAAGCAAGGGAAATCGTAGATACAGAAAAAACGATGGCACTTCCTCAATCTTGGGGGCAAGGCAGAACGGTATTTGGTGGTGTGTCCGCCGCACTACTTTATACGGCAATGAAAAGTAAGATTCGTGATGGGAGACCTCTACGGTCATTAACGACCAACTTTGTGGGCCCGCTATTACTCGATACTCCTTTTTCGTTTGAAGTCGAAGTACTCAGAGAAGGGAAAAATGCAACTCAGGTAACAGCCAGAATTATCCAGGATGGCATGGTTGCCGTCATCCAACAAGGTTGCTTTGGCAATGAACGCTTTTCAAACATAGAAGTCCCAAATCATGAAACCCATGACATAGACTTACCTGCCAAATGCCAAGGTTTACCTTTCATTGAGGGGGTTACGCCTAATTTCCTGACGAATATTGATTTGTCTATTGCTAAAGGTGCGATGCCGTATAGTGGTGTAAATATCTCACAGTTATATGGCTGGATGCGCTTTAAAAATGAACCCGGTAAAATCACAGATGCCCACTTAGTTTGCCTGATAGATGCTTGGCCACCAGCGGTGCTTCAAATGATGAAGAAGCCCTCACCTGCAAGTACGATGATGTGGAATTTAGAGTTTATTTATCCACATGACCAGTTTTCCCCGAGAGATTGGTTTGCATATAAAGCTCAAACCAGGCAGGCCGCGGGAGGTTATGCTCACCTTGAGGCTGATGTATGGGATGCGTCTGGAAATTTAGTCGCAATTAGCCGGCAGAGTGTCGCTATATTTGAGTAGCGAAATGGACTGAATAAGAAAAAACACCCATAACACATACACCTACTCATATCGATGAAGACTCTGATGTTAACCGCAGAGGAGTCTTCATCTGACGAAGCAAATGATTAACCTTACCTCTTGGGTTATTCAACACTCTCACAATAAGGCGCGGATATCGAGCATGAGATGTGGCAGCTGAGCAGGTTCTGCAACCTGCAGATCCTGCTCTCTCAAAAATGAGGTTAGTTCGTAGAGATGGGAGTTCCGTAGAAATGAATTAACGACTGCTCGGAGTAAGTGTTCAGTAGCTCGTTGAATCGCTTAATATCTGTTGGTTGTATCGTTTGTGCTGGTATTTTTAAGCGAGTTAGTATCGTCAGTTTGGTTGGTGACACACGTTCAACCGTTCTTTCCATGGAGCCGAATGGATGATCGAAGTTCAGTGATGGCGGTAGATCCGTGAATTCCCATAAACCATTGGTATCATAATTGAACTCGGAGACAACACTGAGGCCGGGAAAGACTTCTTCATACCTTTCGTTACTGAGCCGAAGATCTGACAACTCGTCACGAATCCAGGCATCGTTTTCCATATAATTTAATGCTTTCTCTATTTTCAAAAAGGATGGCAAGGTTGCTTTAGAGGTAATGCTCAGGGTTTCGGCCATTTCGTCAAGCTGATCAATGTTAAATGCCGGTTCCGCGAGTTCAGAGACGACATTGCGGTACTGTTTTTGCAGATATGCTTGCCTATCCGATTCATTATCTTTATAGAGATTGGAGCGGAATGTGGATGCGTATTCGCCCGAGTATGTACGTTGTTGGATCTCTTCTTGTCCCCCCTGAGCATTGAATACAATATCAGTGCGGGTACCAAGTCGCCAGCGATAACGGCTTGTCTTCATGGGATGCGGAATATATCCACTTTCTAGAGGCAGGATGACTTTACCTTGAATCCAGGCCGGTGTGTGCTTCCAATGAGTTTGGGTATCTGTAGGATCCACACAGTATTCTTGGCCTTCCAAATTGAAACACACAATGACGTGGTTATATGCATTCATGGTCGGTACTAAGAATTTTCGGTCAGCGGTCCTTTGGGTGGAAACGAGTACCAGCCTGGGGCTTAGCCCACTTTCTTGCAATAAGGCTTTAAGTAAGACTGATTTGTCCTTACAGTCACCAAAACGATTTTCAATCGTTTCAGCAATCGTATGAGGCGTCATAGCATTACCATGCTCCGACATCGAGACGTAGCGAATATCTCTGGAGACAAAATCTAAAATATTGGCGATGTTTTCCTCGATTGAACGTGTTCCCCTAGTCAGCGAATCAGCGAGCGATACTAAACCGTCGGTGTTTTTATTTGCCTCAGCCATCGCCTGAGATGCTTTTTCAATAACTTGTTTCCAGCTATCCAACACCCCGACAGAGACTCGACCGATATGATCGCGCCAGTACGCTTGATAGTCACCTTGATAGGCGGGCAGGTCGTCACCATGACAGGTCAGAGAGCTACCTTGTTGTTCGCAATGTACGCTTTCGGAGTCGGTTGCCCAGTTGATCTGCTGTGAGCTATCCCAAGAGATATCTAGCCGGTAATGCTGAATTGGGTAATTGCCCTGCGTGTAGAGTTCTTCAGACCAATCCGACTCCATCAGCCCACGCTGGGTAATCACTTCGTACTCCAAAACCGCGAAGCTGCCTTCGGCTAAACCTGGGAGAGCGAGAACGACTTCCTTGTCACTACTGAATGTATTGTATTCGTTTGTATCCAGTACTTGTGCCTGAGAAGGATCGATTTGCTTGATTTTGCCTTCTCGAGTGATCGAGGCCGCTGAGATTACCCGGAGGCTTTGAAAGCGAGGGTTGTAGTAAATACTCTGTGAGCCGTAATTTTCCGCATCGACGAACCTCGGGAAATAGTTCACGATCTTCTTACGCATGGTGACGCTATCCGGCCCAATGTGGAATTGCGTATCTCGTAGCAGTTGTGTCATTTCCGTTGGCAGTTGATTGCTGGACAACAAATCAATGGTTTGAGATAGGTTGGTATCGGTTAGAGTCCAACGAATATCCTCTTTATTTTCCGCATGAACATCAGCTGTAGATATACCAATCAGTATGAATAGCGTACGAATAAGTTTTACTTTCATTTTGCGGTGAACTCCCTGGCCATCGCCTGATAAGAATCAAGCCACTTCTTATACGTGTTTTTGGGCGCAGATAAGACACCCAGTAGCTCATAGTTATGATCCTTGGTCTGGATCAAAGTAATGAGTGCGGCTGATGGCTCTAAAGTCATTCTCCCTTTACACACGAGTTCAATTTTGAGGTTCATTGAACCTGGAACAAAACTTCGCGCTTCAGTACAGTGCGCGCCAGTGAAGTTTTCCTTTACCCAGTCACGGCGTTGCCTCATGTGCTCATCAATGTCCTGGATATTATTGTTTTTAAATAGCAAAAAATAAGAGTCCGGGACGCCGTTCGTAAATTCGGTTAACGCCGTGCCATCGCTGTAACTGCCGGGCTCTACGCGATACCAGCCGTCTCCCCTGAAGGTCAGTGAAAAGCCTTCATTGTTCAAGCGATAAACTGAACCGCTGCTATGGTGTTCCAGTTTATTGACGAGAAATGGAGAGACTGAAGCGTAGGTGAATATACCCAATACTGTTGGAAATAAGATGATTACCAACACCCACTCGATGAAGGAGTAGCCACTTTGTTTTCCTTTGAACTCGACGTTATCTAAGCTGCGCTTTACATCGTTCATTCGGCTGGCGATTAAGACGAAAGAGAAGGTATAAACGAAGAAGAAAACGAACTCTAACCAAGAAGCAACAGCCCACTTAGATGACACAGAAAAAAAGAGTATCGAGAGAACAAAGCCCCAGGAACCAATGAAATAGCGGCGTCGGCTCCGCAGCGCAGTCTCTTGGTGTTCGAATTCTTCCAGCGTTCTTCCCAGCTTTTTCAGGGCAAATATTTGGAAAACGGCGACTAGCGGGGCAAAAAGCCATAGCCAGGGGATGAACTTAGATTTGGAAATATGATTGAGTTCCTTAGCCCGACCGTAAAACCAAAAATTTGAATAAAATCCCAACGTACTGAACATCAGAAACCAGTCCCAGATCGCTGCTCTTGGCGCTCTGATGGTAACCGGCTCATGTCTTTCCGATTGGGATTCGGCTTCCTTGTTTATTTCGTAAGGCGTCGTGCTTATCTCTTGCATAGACGGGATCCAAGTCGATCTAAATGACTAAAAATAAAAAAATATGCGTACCGACGGGCTGCTTTGAACAGACACAATCACACTGATGAACAAGGTTCTGGCGTGCGTTTTGAAGAAAGCATGATGAACAGAACAATAATCCTGATCAGCCCGCTAACTTTATGAAATATTAGGGAAGCTATATTAGCAAAGGTGCATCAAAACAGGAATCATATGGTATGCAAAGGTTGAGATTTGAAATGAATTGTCAAGCGGAGTGATCGATCGTGGCTGATCTGTCCCGGTCAACCTTCAGGCTGCTGTATATAAGCGAATGGGTTGAAGAACCTCAACATGGGGATGCGGTGGACACTTATCTTGGATCATTGGAGTCAAGCCCGCCCAGTACGTAATGATTTATCTAAAGTGTGATCTTGGTTCAGTTGTTTGATTTCTCCCCTTCATCAATTCATTAGCGCCACTTCCCGCCGGTATTGCCGATTTTTGACGCGAAATTTACCGCCTCTCAGGGAGAAATTACTGCGCTCGCGCTGATATCGATGGTATCTTGTGGACTTTTAAGAGTCAGTGATATTGGGAGTCACCATGCCGCATCTGCGTTTTCGTGCCGTTGAATTTGATAATGTGAAGGCGATGTCCACCGCGTTGGTGGATGAACTTCAACCCTTGATGGCGTGTCCTCGAGAAGATTTCACTGTGGAGCATGTGTCAACCACCTTTATTTTTGATGGTGAAGTGTCTGATGCTTACCCGTTCGTGGAAGTGCTGTGGTTCGACCGTGGCCAGGCAGTTCAGGATCAGGTCGCAGCAGTGATCACCCGGCAAGTTCGTGATGAGTTGGAAGATGCTGATTTAGATGTCGCGGTGATCTTCACCTCGCTATCACCAGCTGCCTATTACGACAACGGAACTCACTATTAATTGATGATGTGCACGTCATGGATGACGTTGACGGCCTGCGGGCCGTTTTGCTTTCTTTGCCTTTAAGCTGTAGGTCGTTGTGATGTCTCGATATTCTAAGGTTATTGCTGGTGTTGGTGTGGTCGCTGGTGCGTTGGGGGTCAGTGCGCTCAATCTCTCCTTTGACGTCTCCGAGGTGCCGGAGGTCAGCCAAAATGTGCTGGCGCCGCAGTTCTCTTACCAATGCGTCGAGAGTGATATCGCCCTGCCGTTGGATCGGGATGGTCAGCTGTCGGTATCCGTCTGGAATATCTACAAGCAACAGCGAGAGAGCTGGCGGGATGCCCTGGAGCAGTTCAGCCAGCGCAGCGAGCTGGTCCTCCTGCAGGAGGCAAGCCTGACGGC
The DNA here is from genome assembly GCF_037389125.1 of Photobacterium sp. MCCC 1A19761. Classification (NCBI taxonomy): domain Bacteria; kingdom Pseudomonadati; phylum Pseudomonadota; class Gammaproteobacteria; order Vibrionales; family Vibrionaceae; genus Photobacterium; species Photobacterium sp. MCCC 1A19761. The sequence goes on along the minus strand of NZ_JAZGTF010000001.1, from coordinate 593,280 downwards.
GGGACTCAAAGCCTATCTGGACGAGACGCAATGGAAAGTCAGAATGGCGAATGCCTTCAAGTTTCTCAATACTCCTGCGGGGGTGATGAACCTGTCGACCGTGAATGCCAGAACCACCTGTGCCTATCTGGCCATGGAGCCCTGGCTGCGTTTGCCGAAGTCGGCCCTGCTGTCGGAGTTTAACCTCAGCAACGGCCAGACTCTGGTAGTGGTCAATTTACACGGGGTGAACTTTGCGCTTGGCCTTGAGGAGTATAAAGCGCAGTTTCGTGCGTTAAAGAAGGTTCTGGATAGCCACATCGGTCCGATTATTCTGGCCGGGGACTTTAATACCTGGCGTCAGGCGCGCCTGGATGTGGTCAATGCATTTGCGCAAAGTCTGGGGCTCGTGGATGTGACGTTACGTCGGGATCAGCGGGTCAAGATCCTCGGCAAGCCGTTGGATCATTTGTATTATCGCGGGCTGGAGTTGGTCGATGCTCAGGCGCCGCAAACCAACGCATCGGATCATAACCCGATTATTGCGGATTTCAGATTACAGTAACATCAGGCGCTCCGGTGACGGCACGTCAGGCTATCGAAAGCCATGGAATCGAAAAAGAAAAGGCTCAGCGTTTGGCGCTGAGCCTTTTTGTTGGGCTATAGGACGAGACGGAAGCGATTAAGCGCTGACCTTGGTCACGTCAATGTACAGTTTCAGCTTTTGTCCCGGCTTGAGGTATTTCTGATCCTGGATCTGGTTCCACTTCACCACATCAGACACTTTGACTTTATAACGCTGGGCAATGGAACTCAGGTTATCGCCGGAGCGCACCTGGTAGTACACCGTACGGATCACGGCACCGGACTGGCTGTCTTTCCACAAGGTCAATTGCTGTCCGGCCCGGAGGGCTTTGCTTTTGCTGATGCCGTTCCATTTGGTGATCTGATCGATTGTTACCTTCTGGCTTCGGGCAATCGTCCACAGGCTGTCGCCCGGCTTCACGGTATAAGTCACACGATAGCCGTTGCCGTGGGTATTTCGGCTCCTGGATGCCAGGCGGTTGGCCAGCAACTGCCCGTTGTCAGCCATGGCAACCGGGATCAGCAGGTGACGGCCGACCCGGATACTGGTGTCGGTCATATTGTTGGCCCGCTGGATCAGCTTGGTCGTGGTTTGGTGTTTCTGCGCCAGGACGCTGAGCGTATCGCCGTTTTGGACTTGATAACGCACCACCTTCATCCCTTGTTTGCCGTTGTCAGCAAAATTGGTCTGAAACCGATCGATGTGTTCGACAGGCAGCAGCAAATGATTCGGGCCATCTGGGGCGGTGGCCCAGTGGTTATAGGCCGGGTTCAGGCTTTGCAGCTCACTCAGTTTCAGGCCGGCGTACTGGGCAGCCATGGCTAGATCCATCTGCGTCCCGGGCTTAATCAGCTTGACTGCAGGTTTGTTGGCAATCTGAGGGATCTCGATCCCGTATTTCTCCTGATTGCGGATCACATCGGCCACGGCCAGTAGTTTCGGTACATAGCCGCTGGTTTCTTTCGGTAGATCCAGCGACCAGAAGTCGGTTGGCTTGCCGGCACGCTCGTTGTTGCGAATGGCGCGGAATACACGGCCTTCACCGGTGTTGTAGGCCGCGAGGGCATGGAGCCAGTTGCCGTCAAATTTACGGTGGAGGTATGCCAGTAAGTCCAGGGCGGCATCCGTTGAGGCGACGACATCGCGACGGCCGTCATACCACCAGTTCTGTTGCAGGCCAAAGCGACGACCGGTATCGGGAATAATCTGCCACAAGCCTGCGGCCCGGCCATGGGAGTATGCAAACTGATCAAAGGAGCTTTCTACAATCGGCAGAAGCGCGAGTTCCAGCGGCAGGTTACGCTTTTCAACTTCTTCGGTGATGTAGTACAGGAAAGGTTCGGCACGGTTGGCAACGGTTTTCAGGTGGCCCGGATAGCGGAGGTACCAGTTCCGGTAATGGTTAACCTGTTGGTTATCCGGGATCGCCGTGGTGATCTGCATGGTGATTCGTCGCCAGAGATCCGCCTGCTCCTGAGGTGTCGGTACTTTGACCGGTGGCTTGACCGCAACCGTTGTACTCTTGGGTGTCGGGGATGGCGTCGGGGTGAGCGGAACCTGCACTTGGGCAGGGGACTCATTGTTATTGGTGCCGGTGGTTTGCTCTTCTTCTGTATTTGTCGTATTTAAAATTTGGCAACCAGCCAGTAATAGCGCACTTGCTAAAAAAAATCGGGACTTCATGGAACCTGCCTATAGCCAAAATAGTTGGAGATGATACTTGTCCAACCACCTTGGTTACAAGTGATGCAGATTCAAAAATCATCTTTCCAGCGGCGCAGGGCAGCGAAGGTTTCCAGGTCGCTGTCATCAAATGCCTTATCTGCAACAGATTTTTTGATACTGGCTTGATCGCAGCGTAAAAACGGATTGATCAGTTTTTCCTGGCGTAATGTCGACGGGATGGTGCTGATCCCCTGGGCACGCAGGCGGCTGACGTCTTCCCGGTAGCGTTGCAGGTGCGGATTGTCCTGCTCGGCAACCAGTGCAAAGGCCAGGTTACTGCTGGTGTATTCATGGGCGCAGTACACTTCGGTTTCATCCGGCAGCGCGGCCAGTTTTTGTAGCGATTGAAACATTTGCTGCGGAGTGCCTTCAAACAGGCGGCCGCAACCGGCGGAAAACAGGGTATCGCCGCAAAACAGTTTCCCGTCGCCGACGTAGGCTACGTGTCCGGCGGTATGGCCCGGTACACCCAGCACCATGAAGCGCTCCCCGAAAATTTCGACCTGGTCGCCATCTTCGACGGTCTGAGAGACGCCTGGGATCGGTTCGTTGGCCGGGGCGACAATATGGGCGTGCGGGAAACGGCGTTTCAGTTCGCTGATCCCCCCGATATGATCGTGGTGGTGGTGGGTCACCAGAATGGCATCCAGGATCAGTTGCTCTTCCTCTAACACCTTGATAGCCGGGGTTGCATCCCCTGGGTCGACGAGCACGCAGTGATTATCCGGACTGTGAATCAGCCAGATGTAATTGTCATTAAATGCAGGTATGCTTTTTACAGTCAGCATGAAAATGTCTCCAGCCTCGAAGGTGTTGAGCGATAACATATGAAGCCAGCCCGTGTACTCAAAGAGATAGATCCCCCATCTTCCTGGTCCCAGATCACCAACGGCGAATGGGCGGTTGAGCTACTTCAGGCGCAGCTTGATGAATGGTGGCCCAAGCTGTTTGGGTACCATATGCTCAAGCTGGGCGGGTTAAGCTGCGAGCTTGCCAGCGGCCATTGTAACATCCAGCATCAGATTTGCATTGATAAGTTCAATCCGCTTCATAATGTGATTGCGGATCATCTGGCCTTGCCGTTCGTGGAGAAGTCCTTTGATGCCTGCGTGATCGCCCATCAATTTGATTATTGTCCGGATCCCCACGGATTGCTGCGCGAGATTGACCGGGTGATGGTCGACGACGGCTATCTGTTGATCAGTGGTTCAAATCCGCTCAGTTGGTTGGGCGCACGTAGTTTGCTGCCCTGGAATCGCAAGCGCTTCCCGTGGAAAGGGCGGATGTTTATGCCGATGCGGGTCAAGGACTGGTTGGGTGTCCTGAATTACGAAGTGGTGTTTCACGAAAACTTTGCGGTGTTGCCGGCGACCCGGCACCAGGCCTGTGCAGCCTGGGCGGAAAGCCTGTTGTCTGAGAACCTGGCGTCATTCGGCAGCCAGTATCTGATTGTCGCCCGTAAACGAACCTTTCCGCTCAAGCCCATCAAGCCGACCTGGAAGCTTCGACGGCAGTTGACCCCGTTGGGACTGAACTGCCGGACGAAAGCGAGCCACAAGACGCATAGCCAATAATAGCCAATAAACGTCTGTTCCGGCCGGGACTCAGGACGCGGCTTGGTAACCGGTATCGTCCTGGGTTGGCGATTCCGCTGCTGTTCGGGCCAGCTCATCACAGCGTTCATTTTCCGGATGTCCGGCATGCCCTTTAACCCAGTGCCAGCTGACTTGGTGGCGTTGGGTTTCCGAATCCAGGCGCTGCCAGAGATCGGCATTTTTGACCGGTTTCTTGTCGGCGGTTTTCCAGCCGCGTTTTTTCCAGTTATGGATCCACTGGGTAATCCCCTGGCGCACATACTGGCTGTCGGTGGTAAGATCAACCTGACACGACTCTCTCAGGCTTGCCAGGCCAACAATCGCGGCCAGCAGCTCCATCCGGTTGTTGGTGGTCAGGAAAAAGCCTTCGCTGAGCTCTTTTTCATGTTGCTTGTAGCGCAAAACGGTCCCGTAGCCGCCGGGTCCCGGATTGCCCAGGCAAGATCCGTCGGTGAAAATTTCTACCTGCTTCGTCATCTTTGGTAGTATTCGCTTTAGGAAAAACTTTAGTCTGACACAATCGCTACTATGAAAGCTACTAACGACCGCATTATTGTATTCGATACCGAAACAACCGGTATGAATATGACCGGCCCTCACTACGAAGGGCACTGTATTATTGAAATCGGCGCAGTTGAGATCATCAACCGTAAGCTGACCGGGAACAGTTTCCACGTCTATATCAGGCCAGATCGCACGATTGATGCCGAGGCGATCGACGTCCACGGGATCACCGACGAATTCTTGCGGGACAAGCCGACCTACGCGGAGGTCCATGATGAGTTTATGGACTTCATCCGGGGAGCCGAGCTGGTCGCCCACAACGCGCCCTTCGATATCGGCTTCATGGATTATGAATTCGGCAAGCTGAACCGGGGGCTCGGCAAGACCGAAGACTTCTGCAAAGTCACCGATACTTTGGCGATGGCCAAGCGGCTGTTCCCGGGCAAACGGAATAACCTGGACGTGCTGTGTTCCCGTTACGGGATTGACAACTCGCACCGAACCCTCCACGGCGCATTGCTCGATGCCGAGATCCTGGCTGATGTCTATCTGATGATGACCGGCGGCCAGACATCACTGGCACTGGGCTCAGGCGAGGAAGAAAGTGATGCGGGTGCCGAAAATGCCATTCGACGTCTGGCATCAGGCAGAAAATCGCTAAAGATCATCCGACCATCGGCCGATGAATTACAAGCGCATGATGCGCGTCTGGATTTGATCGAAAAAAGTGGTGGCGCCCCGATGTGGCGTCAGTAGAGGTTTTATGCGGCGGTTATTACTCATCGGGTTGTTGTTACCTGTGCTGTCTTGGGCGAAAGACAGCACGGTAATGTCGTGGCTGGATAACCGCTTTCGGATTGATCCATCGGTCGAGCAGGCCTCCTTTGTGGTCAAGCGGGCTGAGAACAGCCAGCCGATTGTCCTGGTGCGGCCGGATGGCAAAAAGTATTACTCGGTTCGTCATCCCAAGCATGTCTCCTGGTATGAAGAGCCGGGAATGGACATCATCTCGATTGAAAACCCGATGCCCGGGCCATGGCAGGCGGTGGGGCAGGTGACCCCGACAAACCGGATTGTCGTGCTCTCGAATCTGAAACTGGAAGTGGCCGACATGCCCGCCCGGCTCTATCAGTCAGAGACCCTCAAATTTACCGCGCGACTGTTTGAAAACGGCCAACCGCTGCACAACCGGGACTTTCTCGACCGGGTGAAAATGTCGGTGGTGTTTTACGAATATATCGAAGGCAGTGAAGACTTACCGCGGGAAGCCTGGCCCAGTCCGATCCCGCAAGGTGAGTTCGCCGACGACGGCCACAATTACGATGAGGTTCCGGGCGACGGGGTGTTTACCGTGGCAATGCCGATCTCGGTTCAGCCGGGGAAATACCGGGTCAGAATCACGTCCGGTAACGGCATTTTTCTGCGTACCGTCGAACAGGAGGTGCTGGTATATCCGACGCCGATGACCGCCAGTTTCATTCAGGGCCGTGGACACAATGAATCGCATCAGGTGGTGGTGGAAACCGAAGCCGGATCCCTGAAGCCCGGCTCACTGGCGGCGCATATTGTGCAGACCAACCCGGAAGGAAAAATGCGCATCAGTCAGCAGCATGCGATGCCGGATGAAGACGGTTTGACCGTGCGTTTACCCAATGGCGAAGCGCCGGGCCGTTACTCCTGGTCGGGGTGGCTGTACGGCACCGATAATTTCAATGATCGTGAGCTGATTTTCCAACTGCCGGAAACCAATTTTGCGGTGATGGCGGAGCTGCAACTGGATCGCAACCTCGAAGACTTCCGAGCGCAGCAGGAAGCCAGAGCAAGGCAGGAAGAGCTGCTGAGACAAGCCGAAGAAAGACAGGCCGCTCGGGATAAGGCAGTGAAGATCGTGCTCGGTGCGAATCTGCTCATCGTGGTGCTGGTGGTGGTTGCCGTCTTTTTGTGGCGCAAGCGGAAAGTGAAAAAAGCACTGGAAGAAGAGTCGCTGGCGGTGCCGGCAACCTAGGGAAGCCGACCGGTTTTCATGCCATCTGCCATAAGGCAGCAAGACCAGCAATGAAAAGGGATACATGAATCAGGGGAAGCAGTTGCTTCCTTTTTTAGTCTCTATGAGGCGGAGGATCGCTGAGGTTGCCAGCAAGTGGTAGTCGTGGGCCACTTTCACGTCATCCCAGTGGCTGATGCTTGAGCCTGCGGGGATCTGCTCTGTCACATTCGCCGCATGATAAAAGCATCAGTCGATAATAATGCCCATCACAGTAAGTGATCAGAAATCGCATCGGAAAAACGCAGTTATCAGGCGTTTTAACAAGTTAGGATGAGCAGTGATTGACGACGATTGGTAGAACGAACCCAAGAAAAAAGGGAAGCCGAAGCTTCCCTTTTGACGTTGTGGCGGTTTGCTTAGGCCGCGATATCGTTCTTCTCGGCCGGGTAGGCTTTGGCAGCCAGCTCATCCGAGTCAAAGTCGTCGACATTGATGGTGCGCAGGCGGCCTGCTTCGGCACGGCGCAGCAGCTCGGCCTCGCTGTCATTGATCGCGTTCAGCTCCAGGCCAATCGCGGCAATCTTATCCAGTTGCATGAACGGATATTTCTTACCGGCCGCCTGGCAGATGCGGTCATAGACTGGCTCGGCGGCCAGGATATCTTTCAGGGTTTCCTCAATCATCCCAACCGCATTGTTCTCGCAGGCTTCCAGGAACTGGCCGCGGCCAATCCGCGAGCGGGTTTCGCTCGGCGTCTGGATGATCCGTGCCAGCTGATGATCCAGCTTATCGGACGGCTTCACGCGACCCTGGCCCAGCGGGAAGATCACGGCGCGCATCAAGACGGCAATCGGGCGATTCGGGAAGTTGCGCAGGAACTCATCGATCGCGACCTGAGTCTGATACAGCGAGTCTTGCAGGCCCCAGTGAACCAACGGCAGATCGTCTTGCTTACAGCCTTCATCGACATAACGTTTCAGGGTGGCCGAAGAGAGATACAGCTGGCTCAGCACATCCCCCAGACGGGCCGACAGACGCTCTTTGCGCTTCAGCGAGCCGCCCAGAACCGCCATGGAAATATCGGCTAGTAGCGCCAGGTTGGCACTGTAGCGGTTTAGCTGCTGGTAGTAGCGAGCGGTGGCATCTTTACGTGGGGCTGCGGAGCCGCGACCGTCCGTCAGACCCAGCCAGAATGAACGCACCATATTGCTGATCACGAAGCCGACGTGGCCGAACAGCGCATTGTCAAAGCCGAACAACGCCTGGTTGGCATCTTCCTGGTAAGCCGCCTCCATTTCTTCCAGTACATAAGGATGGCAGCGGATCGCCCCCTGACCAAAGATGATCATCGAGCGAGTCAGAATGTTGGCCCCTTCCACGGTAACCGCAATCGGTGCGCCCTGGTAGCCACGGGCCAGGAAGTTGCTCGGCCCCATACAGATCCCTTTGCCGCCGACGATGTCCATGGCATCGATCACGCCGCGCTGGCTGCGGTGGGTACAGTGGTATTTGACGATGGCGGAAATCACCGAAGGTTTCTCACCCAGGTCAATCCCGGAGACGGTCAGGCTGCTGGCCGCATCCATCACATAGGCGTTGCCGGCAATGCGTGCCAGTGGCTCTTCAATCCCTTCCATCTTCCCGATCGGGAGTTTGAACTGACGGCGGATCCGGGCATAGGCGCCGGTTGCCATCGCAGCGGTTTTCAGCCCGCCTGTTGAGTTGGACGGCAGGGTGATCCCGCGGCCCACCGACAAACATTCAACCAGCATCCGCCAGCCCTGGCCGGCCATCTCCTGACCACCAATGATGAAATCAATCGGCACAAAGACTTTCTCGCCTTTGGTCGGACCGTTCTGGAACGGCACGTTGAGCGGGAAGTGACGGCGACCGATTTCCACCCCGTCGATATCGGTTGGGATCAGGGCACAGGTGATCCCCAGCTCTTCTTCATCGCCCAGCAGGTGATCCGGGTCCGACAGTTTAAAGGCCAGGCCCAGCACCGTGGCAACCGGAGCCAGGGTAATGTAGCGCTTGTTCCAGGTCAGCTCCATCCCCAGCACTTCTTCACCTTTCCAGAGGCCTTTTTTCACGATCCCGAAATCCGGGATTGAGCCGGCGTCGGAGCCTGCTTCCGGGCTGGTCAGGGCAAAACACGGGATCTCTTTCCCTTCGGCCAGGCGAGGCAGGTAGTGGTCTTTCTGGGCTTTGGTGCCGTAGTGTTGCAGCAGCTCACCCGGACCGAGTGAGTTTGGCACGCCGACGGTTGAAGACAACACGCCGGACACCCCGGTTAGCTTTTGTAGCACCAGGGACTGGGCGTAAGCCGAAAATTCCAGGCCGCCATACTCTTTTTTGATGATCATGGCGAAGAATTTGTGATCTTTCAGGTACTGCCACACTTCCGGCGGCAGATCGGCCAGCTCGTGGGTGACGCGGTAGTCGTTGACCATCCGGCACACTTCGTTGACCGGACCTTCGAGGAATGCTTTTTCTTCCGCGCTCAGACGTGGCGCCGGAATATCATGCAGCTTGTTCCAGTTCGGCGCCCCGCGGAACAGATCCGCTTCCCACCAGACGGTCCCGGCATCAATGGCTTCTTTTTCGGTGCGGGACATTTCCGGCATCACGCCCTTGAAGGCTTTCAGCGCCGGCTTGCTGAGCAGGTTTCTGCGCAATGAGACGAGGTTAAGCGGAACGGCAATCAGGACAAAAGTCAGCCAGCTGTATTGGCCGATGACATCCAGCAGTGAGCCCAGTGCCAATGCGGCCGCCAGGGTCACGGTAAAGGTTTTGAGGTTGGCTCGGTGGTAGGCGAGCACACCTGTGATACCAATGAGCCCTAGCAGGTACACGAGTGTTACCATGTTGATTCTCCTTATCGGGGCATGAATGTTGTTATTCTTTAGGTACAGTTTATGCAAGGTAAGAGGTCTTACCACTTGTGGTAAGTGTAAGGGGTTTTTTAAGGAAATGTAAAATAATTTTCTGGTCTGAAAGCGGTCCGTTATCGCGAAGTATCGCTGTAATCCTTGTGATATCAGGGATTGCGCCAGATCATCAAGCGAGAAAAATGAGGTTGCGAAAATAACTCATACAATTAATATGGTTTATTCCTGTGACCGAGTTCACGCTCTCGGGTGTGCTGACACGAGAGTGCGCGATCGGCTCACAGCTACGCTAGCTGAACTCCCCCCGACTTCCGACTGACAACAGCCCGCCGGATCCCGCTTTCGGGGATGACAGCCAGATAAAATTCATTTCTTTTGTACGTCGGTGCAGGGGTAAGTCGTGTTGGTATTTGATGCATTAAAACAGGCGTGGCGGGAAGGCTATTCTTTTGCTGCGCTCCGGGCTGATCTGGTGGCGGGAATGACCGTCGGGGTGGTTGCAATTCCGTTGGGGATGGCGCTGGCGATCGCGATCGGGGTGCCGCCTCAGCACGGTTTGTACACGGTGATCGTCGCGGGGTTACTGGCGGCCCTGTTTGGCGGCTCGCGCTTTAACATCAGCGGGCCGACGGCGGCATTTGTGGTGATCCTGTTGCCGATCACCCAGCAATATGGACTCTCCGGCCTGATGCTGGCGACCTTGATGTCCGGGCTCATCCTGTTACTGATGGGCGTGTTGCGGCTGGGGCAGTTGGTTGCCTATGTCCCGTATCCGGTGACGACCGGTTTCACTGCCGGGATCGGCCTGGTGATCGCTTTTCTTCAGCTCAAGGATCTGCTGGGGCTGCAGGTGAGCGGCAACCCGATTCATTTCCCGGAAAAAGTGATGGCTTTCGGCAGCGCCTTGCCGAGTGTGAACTGGGCCGATGCCGGTGTGGGCGTGGTGACCATTACCGTATTTATCGGCTGGTCGCGCTTGAAACAACGGATACCGCCCCATGTGGTTGCGCTGGTGGCCGGTACAGTGGCGGCTCTGGCGCTCAATCAGTCGGATAGTTTGCATGTTGCTTTGCTGGGAGAGCGGTTCCAGTACCAGATTGGCGATTTGATCGGCCAGGGGATCCCACAGGTACTGCCGTCCCTGATGTTGCCGTGGCAGGCAGCATCGATCACCCCAGAGCTCGTGATGGCCCTGCTGCCGGCGGCATTTACCATTGCCTTGCTCGGTTGTATCGAGTCGCTGTTGTGTGCCGTGGTGGCAGACGGGATGACCGGAACCAAGCATAATCCGAATGGTGAGCTGGTGGGCCAGGGGCTCGCCAACCTGGTGGTGCCGTTTTTCGGCGGGATCCCGGCTACTGCTGCGATTGCCCGGACGGCAACCAATATTCGCGCCGGGGCCTTTTCACCGGTATCAGCGATTGTGCATGCCTTGTTTGTCTTGGCGGCCATGTTGCTCCTGGCACCAGTGCTGGCCTACATCCCGATGAGTGCGCTGGCCGGGCTGCTCATTATGGTGGCCTGGAATATGTCGGAGGCCCCGCATTTTGTCCACACCATGAAGGTCGCCCCGAGACGGGATGTGGCGGTTCTGCTGGTTTGTTTCAGCCTCACCGTGGTCTTTGACATGGTGATTGCGGTCGCGGTCGGGCTGCTGTTGTCCGGAATTTTGTTTATTCAGCGCATGGCTTCGCTGACGTCTGTCACTGTGGTGGCACAGACGCACCCGCATCTGGATTTTGGCGAGGATGTGGTGGTGTATGATATTAACGGCCCGCTGTTCTTTGCTGCCAGCGAGAAAGCGCTGAGCGTAATTGGCCGCTTGCCGCAGCCGCCCCGCGCGCTGGTGCTGGATTTTACCGATGTGACAACCATGGATATCACGGCGATTCGGGCACTGGATATGGCCCTGGCCAGAGCCGGGGATTATCCGGTGTATCTGCTGGGGGTCGCGGCGCACGTTGAGCGGAAGCTGGCGGCCGCCGGGGTCCTTGCCGCCGCGCAAGTTCAACTTTACTCATCTTCGCAGTCATTACGTGAGCATTTGAGCACAAAGCATCACAATGTGGCGCCTCAGGAGTCGACACCTTCTGTGGTTTCTATGTACACTGCGGGCTAGGGCAGAGAAGCCTCTGCCGGGCGGGATAGCTGCCTGGCCGGGGCTGAGAACCGTAAATCAATAATAGAGATGAGCCTATGTACCAAGACCTGATCCGTGCAGAGCTGACAGAAGCTGCTGACGTACTGAACCGCTTTCTGAGCGATGAGAAGAACCTTGCTGATATTGAAGCGGCGGCGAAGCTGCTGGCAGCATCGTTTAAGCAGGGTGGTAAGGTATTGTCCTGCGGAAACGGCGGGTCCCACTGTGATGCGATGCATTTTGCCGAAGAGCTGACGGGTCGTTACCGTGAAAACCGTCCGGGGTATCCGGGTATCGCCATTTCTGATCCAAGCCACCTGTCTTGCGTCAGTAATGACTTTGGCTACGAGTACGTCTTTTCGCGTTACCTGGAAGCGGTCGGTGCGGAGGGTGATGTGCTGTTCGGTCTGTCCACTTCTGGAAACTCAGGCAATATCCTGAAAGCGATTGAAGCGGCAAAGGCCAAAGGCATGAAAACCATTGCCCTGACCGGCAAAGATGGCGGCCAGATGGCTGGTTTGGCCGATGTGGAAATCCGGGTCCCTCACTTCGGATTTGCCGATCGCATCCAGGAAGTTCATATTAAAATTATCCATATTTTAATTATGCTGGTTGAAAAAGAGATGGCGGCGGCGTAAGTCCGACCATCGAAACAACCGGGTCAATGAGAGTATAAAGGACTATGTGTGAGCTACTTGGCATGAGTGCCAATGTGCCGACGGATATTTGTTTCAGCTTTACCGGGCTGATGCAGCGGGGCGGTAAAACCGGCCCGCACCGGGACGGGTGGGGGATCACGTTCTACGAAGGGCGGGGTTTCCGCACGTTTAAAGATCCCAATCCCAGCTGCCACTCGCGAATCGCTGAACTGGTTCAGGAATACCCGATCAAAAGCTGCGCCGTGATCAGCCATATTCGTCAGGCCAACCGTGGCGGCGTCAGCCTGGAGAATACCCATCCCTTTACCCGGGAATTGTGGGGCCAGTATTGGACGTTTGCCCATAATGGTCAGCTGACCGGCTATGACGCGCTTGATACCGGGCGTTTCAAAGCAGTGGGCGATACCGACAGTGAAATTGCATTCTGTTGGTTGCTGAATCAACTGGAAGCCCGTTTTCCGGAGCAGCCTGAGCAGATGGAGCCGTTCTACGCATTCGTGGCGACGTGCTGTGATCAGCTACGCCAGCTTGGGGTGTACAATATGTTGCTCAGTAATGGTGAGTATGTCTTTACCTATTGCACCAACAATCTGCACTGGATCACCCGCCGGGCGCCGTTTGGCCGGGCATCGCTGATTGATGAAGATGTGACGATCGATTTTCAGCAGGAAACCACGCCAAATGATGTGGTGACGGTGGTTGCAACCCAGCCGCTGACCAATGATGAACGCTGGCATAAGATGCAGCCCGGCGAGCTCAGTGTGTTTTACCTGGGTGAGCAGATCTTTAACCGGGTGGTGACGCCGACCTAGTGGGTCGCCGGAACCTTGCGGTAATGGCTGAAGCACAGCAATAAAAAACGCGACCTCCGGGTCGCGTTTTTTATGTTCTATTTTCTAAGCGGTCAGGCCAGCCGTTTAGGGCTCGTCCGTAGCATAGCCGGTCGGCGGCAGGATTTGACCGTCAAGCACCGCGTGCTCATCAGCCATGCTCAGTCGTCCTTCGGTAAACCAACGGGTGACGAGCGGGTAGATACGGTGCTCCTGCTCCTGAACCCGGGCCATGACTTCTTCGGCGGTATCCCCGGCGAAAATCGGCACCTTGGCCTGGAGGATCACCGGTCCGCCGTCGAGCTCCTCGGTCACAAAGTGAACGCTGGTGCCATGCTCCGAGTCACCGGCATCAATGGCGCGCTGATGGGTATGAAGCCCGGTATATTTCGGCAGCAGGGACGGGTGAATATTCAGCATCCGGCCCCGGTAGTGACGGACGAATTCATCACTGAGAATCCGCATGAAACCCGCCAGGATCACCAGATCCGGGGCAAAGGCATCCATCTGCTCGGCCATCGCGCGGTCGTAACTGTCACGATCGCCGAATGCCGCTGCCGAGAGGTGCACGGTTTCAATTCCGGCTTGGCGCGCACGCTCCAGACCGTAGGCATCTGCCTTGTTGGAAAGCACCGCCGCGATCCTGGCATTGGGAAGACGACCTTCCGCGCAGGCATCGATCAGGGCTTGAAGGTTGGAGCCGCTACCGGAGATCAGGACAACGATGTTTTTCATCGTTACTTGATCTCCACTTGCGCTTCACCTGCGTCAGCGGCCGCGATTTCACCCAGCAGCCAGGCGTTTTCGCCTTCCGCGTTCAGTATCTCAATCGCTTGCTGCGCTTGGGCTTGCGGCAGAGCAATCACCAGGCCGACACCACAGTTGAAGGTGCGGTACATCTCGTAAGTGTCGACGTTACCGGCTTGTTGAAGCCAGTTGAATACCGCCGGCCATTGCCAGCTGTTGCCGTCAACCACTGCCTTGGTGCCTTGTGGCAGAACGCGTGGGATGTTTTCCCAGAAACCGCCGCCGGTGATATGAGAGATCGCATGCACTTCGCAGCTTTCCATCATTTTCAGGGTCGATTTCACATAAATTTTGGTCGGCTCCAGCAGGTGCTCTGCCAGAGGCTTACCGTTCAGATCCTGGTTTAGGTCGGCTTGTGAGACTTCAAGAATTTTACGGATCAGCGAGAAACCGTTCGAATGCGGACCGCTTGAAGCCACGGCAATCAGGGCATCACCCGCCTGGACTTTGCTACCGTCAATGATCTCGGATTTCTCAACCACACCGACACAAAATCCGGCGACATCATAGTCTTCGCCGTGGTACATGCCCGGCATTTCTGCAGTTTCCCCGCCAATCAGGGCACAGCCCGATTGCACGCAGCCTTCACCAATCCCGGCGACCACGTTGGCCGCGGTGTCGACGTCCAGTTTGCCGGTGGCGTAATAGTCCAGGAAGAACAACGGCTCGGCACCCTGAACAATCAGGTCATTGACACACATGGCCACCAAATCGATACCAATCGTGTCATGTTTGTTCAAATCCATCGCCAGGCGAAGCTTGGTCCCAACCCCGTCGGTACCGGAAACCAGAACTGGCTCTTTGTACTTGGTCGGCAGTGAGCAAAGCGCTCCGAATCCCCCGATGCCGCCCATGACTTCCGGACGGTGGGTACGTTTGACAACCCCTTTAATACGATCAACTAAGGCATTGCCCGCATCAATATCCACACCAGCATCTTTGTAACTAAGAGAAGAGTTGTTGCCGCTCACAAGAGATCCCTCATCGCATTAAAGTAAAAAAGCGGGGCTATGATAACAGCAGTCAAACCAGAAAGGAAAACGTTTGCGTCAATAAATTTGCCTGGGTAAAACCTGAGCAAACGCAATGCATACCCCTACACGGCAAGATGTAGTCTAGTGTATAATAGTGCGATTTTTTGAAAATTTGCTTGCTTAGGAGCCAGACATGAAAGTCGTTGAGGTAAAACACCCACTGGTAAAACATAAGATTGGTCTTATGCGCGAAGGTGACATCAGCACGAAACGTTTCCGTGAATTGGCGACGGAAGTTGGTAGCTTGCTGACTTATGAAGCGACTTCAGACTTCGAGACGGAAAAGGTTACTATCGAAGGCTGGAACGGTCAAGTTGAGATCGACCAGATCAAAGGTAAGAAAGTAACGGTTGTTCCGATCCTGCGTGCAGGTCTGGGGATGATGGACGGCGTGCTGGAGCACATGCCAAGTGCCCGTATCTCGACGGTGGGGATCTACCGTGACGAGGAAACGCTGGAGCCGGTTCCGTATTTCCACAAGCTGGCTTCTAACATTGATGAGCGTATGGCGCTGGTGGTTGACCCAATGCTGGCAACCGGCGGCTCGATGATCGCCACGATTGACCTGCTCAAAGAGCATGGCTGTAAATCCATTAAAGTGCTGGTTCTGGTTGCAGCTCCTGAAGGGGTTGAGGCACTGGAAAAAGCACACCCGGATGTTGAGCTGTACACTGCAGCAATCGATCAGAAGCTGAATGACAAAGGGTACATCGTCCCGGGTCTGGGCGATGCCGGCGATAAGATCTTCGGTACCAAGTAAGCACCAACATCAGTGAAACAAGAACCGGGCTCTGCCCGGTTTTTTTATGTCGGTGATCTGCCGAACCCGTATCCGTTGCGGGACATTTCTTTGGCTTCAACCTCTGAATTTCCGCCGTGCGCCCGGCTATTTTTGAACCAATCAGGTAAATCAGGTAGTCACTGGCTTGATTGGCACGGGCTATTTCAACCGAACTGGGCTTGATGGGCTGACCAGAAAAAAACGCAGAAGCGGGGCTTCTGCGTTTCGGTTATTTTGCGTGTTTTGGGGTTCGGGCTGGGACCTAGCGCGCGGATTCTTCCATTTGCGCGTTGTCGACCACGTGGTTCTCCCCCAAATTGTCCGGCAGGACCAGGTTCAGCACAATGGCGACAATGCCGCACAGGCTGACGCCTTGCAGGCTGAATTCACCGATGCCGAATGCCATGCCGCCGATGCCGAAGACCAGAGTTACGGCGACAATCACCAGATTGCGTGCTTTGTGCAGATCCACTTGGTTCTTGATCAGGGTGTTGAGGCCAACCGTCGCAATCGAGCCGAACAGCAAAATCATGATCCCGCCCATGACCGGCACCGGGATGGTTTGCAGCGAAGCGCCCAGCTTGCCGACAAAGGCCAGCACCAGCGCGGTAACGGCAGCCCAGGTCATAATCACCGGGTTGAAAGCTTTGGTCAGCATCACCGCACCGGTGACTTCTGAATAGGTGGTGTTTGGCGGTGCGCCGAATAAAGAAGCAGCCATGGTTGCGACCCCGTCACCAGCCATGGTCCGGTGCAGGCCCGGCTTTTTCAGGTAGTCTTTCCCGGTGACGTTGGAGATGGCCAGCATATCGCCGACGTGCTCTACCGCCGGCGCAATGGCGACCGGGATCATAAACAGGATGGCGTTGATGTTAAATTCCGGGAACGTGAAGTTCGGTAAAGACAGCCAACTGGCCTGGGCCACTGGCGTGAAGTCGACCACGCCGAAGAACAGGCTGGTGGTGAAACCGGCAACAATCCCGCCCACAATCGGGACCAGCTTCAGGAAGCCTTTGGCGAAGACGCTCAGCACAATGGTGACCAGCAGAGAGATGGTCGAAATCCACAGCGCAGCATCACTATCGATCAGCTGCACGGCACCGTCTCCGGTTTTCCCCAGTGCCATGTTAACCGCAACCGGTGCCAGACCCAGACCAATCACCATGATCACCGGGCCAACCACCACCGGCGGCAGCAGTTTATGAATAATGGCGACACCGCGCACTTTGATCACGGCACTCATTAGCACGTAAACAACCCCGGCAGCCATCAGACCACTCATGGTCCCGGCAACGCCCCAGGTTTGGACGCCATACATAATCGGAGCAATAAACGCAAAAGAGGAAGCTAGAAAGATGGGAACGGAGCGTTTTGTGATGAATTGAAAAAGAAGGGTACCAATACCTGCGCCAAACAGCGCCACACTCGGATCCAGCCCGGTTAATAGCGGTACCAGAACCAATGCACCAAATGCGACAAACAGCATTTGAGCGCCCTGTACAACCTGCATCATTATTGTTTCCACCCTGTCTGAAATAAAATCGCGGAATGCTATCACGGATGTAATCGTTTGCCCATTTGCCGGACAGGATAAAACCACTTGTTCATCAGGGATGCTGAAAAATGTAACTATTATCACCTTTTTGATGTAACGATTACATTTCGTTGCATGCTTCGGTGTGGTTATTCCGGCCGTCTGAGGAGGCTTTGGTTGCGGGAGTTGGAAGAAAGCGCACGCATGACGGGGATTTTCTCACGCTAGCAGTTGCCGATACTGGCTGGTTCATTCTATGATCGGGCATTAAGTCAATGATGATATGAGTCTTCTAATGTTGCGTATTGCTCTACTCCTGTGCGCTTTCCTGGCCTGGCCGCTGAAAGCAGCAACGGTGATCAATCTGTATCAGGCGGAAGTGGTATTGCCGGATACCGATCGGGCGTCTGAAACGAAAGCGCGGGAAGCGGCGCTGGCACAGGTTTTGGTTAAAGTGTCGGGTCAAAGTACCATTACCGAGAATGAAGTGATCCAAAAAGCGATGGCCAACAGCCGCGCGTATGTCAGCCAGTTTGGTTATGGCAGTCAGGATGGTCAGCAAACCCTGGCGCTGGCGTTTGACCGGGGGCAAGTTCGAAATTTGCTGACCCAGGCGAATGCAACCCTGTGGCGGGAAGAGCGGCCGAGCGTGCTGGTGTGGCTGGTGAAAGATGCCAACCGCAACCGGGACATTGTCTGGGATCAGTCTGGCAGTGCGCTGACCGCCCAACTGAAGCGGGCTGCCGATCAGCGCGGGGTGCCGGTGATGGTGCCGATTGGCGACTTTGAAGATGTCACCGCGATTAATATTCCGGATCTGTGGGGCGGTTTTGTGCAGCCGATTGCCGGTGCCAGTGCCCGCTATCAGCCGGACGCCATTCTGGTGATTCGTATGCGCCAGTCTGCGGCTGACAATGTCGATCTCGGCTGGCAGCTGTTTGCCGATACCCCGGAGCAGTTGGCGAATTCGCAAACCATGCCGGCAGAAGGTCGCGCGGCGGGCAGTACGGCAGATGCTCTGAAACAGATGATGGATCAGGTCGCCGACACGCTGGCGGCTAAGTATGCCGTGCCGCTGGGCGGCGCAGCCAGTGATGCCTTCGCCATTGAGGTGGCTAATATCCGCAGCACGGAAGATTTCTTTGCCCTGGAGCGGTTGCTGACCAACCTCACATCGGTCGCTTCGGTCAATGCCAGCCGCTTGCAAGGAAATAGCGTGATCTTTGCCGTGAACCTGTTGAGTACAGAAAACGCGTTTTATCAGGAGCTGGGCCGGGATACCCGCCTGAGCCGGGCATCGGTGGCATTGCCGGGCTCTGAGTCGGGGTCTTCGGAAGTGATGACTCCGGAAGAGAAGCTGCAGGTGTTGTACGCCGGTGTTGAATCGGATACGGCGGCCGATTCGGATGCAGTGGATGTGTCAGCGACCCTGGCTCAGCCTCGGATCGAGCGGAACCAGTTCTACTGGCGCCCTTAGTCCGCTCCCACGTAGCGGTACTGTGAATGATAAAAAACCGGCCCTCTCTGAGAGGGCCGGTTTTTTTATTGTTGCCAGGTTGGTTCCGAGTTGAGGTCGGGTTACTTTTCTTTTTTCTCGTGGGCTTCCCGTTCTTCTTTTTCGACCTGAGACAGTCTTTTCAGCTTAATGCCCAACTCCCGGCCACGCTGACGAGCAAACAGGATGTTGGCGATAAATGCGCTGGTGGTAATGCCCAACTCAATAAAGGCCAGCAGACGCTCTCCATCGTCAATCCACAAAATCGTCAGGGCGTGGAGGAAGTAAAACATCAGAATGAAGTTGGCCCAGGCGTGGGTGTAGGGCTTTCCTTCCAGGATCCCCTTGAGCGGCAACAGCATCGGCAAGACCCACATCCCGGCCACGACCAGATTGTTAAGGTGCGGGTGCGGGGAGATCACACTCTGCCACAGGCCAACCCAAAGGATCAGCGACAGATTGGCGGTCAGCGCGAAGTAACGCAGGTTTTGCGTTGAAGGGCTCATCGGTGTCATGCATTGATCCTTTTATGCCTGATGCAGCTTTTTGGCCGTGTCAGCCAGGCGCTTGCCCAGCGCCTGTGCCAGGGCCGTTTCATCTTGATCCAGTCCGAGGTTCGGGCTGTGGTTGAGGTGCGACGCGCCGTAGGGGGTGCCTCCGGAGCGGGTGGTATGCAGCAGGGGCTCCGAGTAGGGCAGGCCGACAATCAGCATCCCGTGGTGCAGCAAAGGCAGCATCATCGACTGCAGGGTGGTCTCCTGTCCGCCGTGCATGGAAGAAGAAGCCGTAAAAACGCAGGCGGGCTTGCCGATTAAGGTGCCTGAGAGCCAGTGCGCACTGGTACTGTCGATAAAATGCTTGAGCGGCGCGGCCATGTTGCCAAAGCGGACCGGGCTCCCCATCGCCAGACCGGCGCAGGTTTTCAGATCGTCCAGGGTGACACAGGGATCGCCGTCGGTGGGCGATCCTGTGGTCTGGCCCTGGCTGTCGATGTCCGCCACCGTGCGCAGGACGGCTTCGCAGCCGGCTACTTGCTCAATGCCGCGGGCAATGTGCCGGGCCAGCTGGCGGGTGCTGCCGTGGCGGCTGTAGTAAAGCACCAGGAGTTTCAACATTACAGAATATCCAGCACTTGCTCCGGTGGGCGGCCCATCGCGGCTTTGTCGCCGTTGACCACGATCGGGCGCTCAATCAGTTTCGGGTGAGCGGCCATGGCTTCGAACAGTTGCGCTTCGGTGATCCCGGCGTCGCCCAGTCCCAACTCCTTATACAGTTCTTCTTTGGTCCGCATCATGTCACGGGCAGAAGCGTAGCCCAGCTGGCTGAGCAGGGTTTGCAGTTGCGCGACACTCGGGGTTTGCTCCAGGTATTTGACAATCTCCGGGGCGATCCCTTTCTCTTCCAGTAGGGCCAGGGTCTGGCGGCTCTTTGAACAGCGCGGGTTATGGTAAATAGTTACGGCCATGAGATCTCCAATCGATATGGTGCATCCTGCTGTCCCGGTGGGTTAGCGGGATGGAAAATAAATGTTGCAGCCCTATTGTAGTGGAACTGCAACCCGGAATAAAAGTGAAGTGGCTCAGAGATCTGCGACTCTGGCGCGGGCGAGGCGCAGCTGATCGATGCGGGCATCATAGCGGGCCTGATCCAGAGAATTGATTTCCACCAGTTGGCTGGCTTCGATGTAATACTTGATGGCTTTATCCCACTGACCACGCAGGGCCATTAGCTCGGCCCGGGCCGCCAGCTCGGCATCGCGGCGTCCGCTGTGGGCATAAGCCTGGGCCAACAGGTACCAGCCGTTGGTATCGTCGGGATGATCGTGGCTGTAGCGGTTCAGGATCGGGATGCTCTCGCCCGGGCGTCCGGCTTCTTGCAGGGCGTTGGCCAGGTTCAGGCGCAGTACCTGATGTTCCGGATTAGCCTTGAGGGCTTTCTCCAGCCGCGAAATCGCACGGTCGAACTGTTTCTCGTACAGATCAAGATCGGTGGCGGCATCAATATAAAAGCGGTTGTTCGGATCGCCGGCCAGCAGGGGATCCAGCAGCGCATGGGCTTGCTGAAATTGGCGGGCATCAATGTAAACCAGTGCTTTGCCGTAGTTCAGCGCGTCTTTACGGGCGCCGCGGGCTTTTTTCAGCTGGCGATCAAACCAGTCCTGGGCGGCATCGCTGTCGATCCCGGCGTAGCGGGCGACGATTCGGGCCCGGGCCAGCTGGTAGCGGGCTGAGGTTTCGGTTTGTTGAACCGGATACTGATTGGCCCGGCTGCGGGAATCGGAAATCCGGGATTCCGGCAGGGGGTGAGTCAGCAACATGGCCGGCGGTGTGCTGGCATAGCGGTACTGATCGGCCAGTCGGCCGAAAAAGCGTGGCATGGCCTGAGCCTCAAAGCCGGATTTGGCCAGCGTGGCAATCCCGATCCGATCCGCTTCTTTCTCGTTACTGCGGGTATAGTTGATTTGCCCCTGTGCTGAGGCTGCTGTGGTTGCATGGATAGCCGCAATTCCGGCTTCCGGGGAAGCGATGGCCAGCATCATCGAGCCGACCAGGGCTGCCAGGGTCACCGGCGATTTCCGGGCCTGATCTTCCATGCTGCGCGCCAGGTGGCGCTGGGTCACGTGCGCAATTTCGTGAGCCACGACCGAGGCCAGCTCGCTTTCGGTGTTAGCGTGCAGAAATAAACCACTATGGATGGCGACGTGACCGCCGAAAAAGGCGAAGGCATTGATTTCGCGGTTCTGGATCAGGAAAAAGTTAAACGGGGTACGCACATCATTGGCATTGGCAACTAAGCGGTGGCCGAGGTCCTGAATATACTCTGAGAGCAAAGGATCGCTGATCACCGGCATGCTGGCCCGCAGCATGCGCATGTAGGCGTCGCCATAGGCCATTTCTTTCTCGATGGTCAGGGTAGAGGCCGCGGTGGTCCCGATTTCCGGCAAGGCATTGAAATTATCTGCCTGGGCTGCCTGACCCGAGCCCATCAGGGCGGTCAGCAACAGGCAGAGCGGCGCTTTGGTCAATCGAATCATATCTTTAATACAGCCACCAGTCTGAGGTCCTTTTTTGCATTCCGGCAAGGCTGGCGACGGCGCTCAGTTGCCGTGCAAACCTCTCGGGAAAGGTATAACTTACGGAGATATGACAGCAAAACCACTGTCAGGTTTCTTTTTTGTGGTGACAATGTCCATTACAATACTCCGATGGATAATAACTGTCAGCATACCGGAATGGAAATCCCATCGCTCAATTTGACGGCGGAACGTTGCCCCATGGCTTTATTATTGGCGAAGCGGGCGACGAAAGCACTCCGATACGGTCAGCGTATGAAAATACATCTCTCTGACACGGGTGCCAGGCAAGATATCCCCCGATATCTGTTAAACCACGGATTTACTATCGAAGAGCAGGTTGCCGAGGCGCAATCGCTCGTAATTATTGTGACCAGAAGGCAGTAACGAATTTATGCTGGAAATGCTAAACCGCTGGTATCAGCGCCGATTCTCTGATCCTCATGCCGTCAGTCTGGTGGCCATTCTGCTGTTTGGCTTTCTGACGATTTATTTCTTCGGCAATTTGATCGCCCCGTTGCTGGTCGCGATTGTGCTGGCTTACCTGCTTGAATGGCCGGTGATGATGCTGGTCCGGCTGCGGGTGCCCCGCCTGCTGGCGGTGATCCTGGTCTTGCTGCTGTTTGTCGGCCTGATGGTGATGGCGGTGTTCGGGTTGGTGCCGACGATTTGGCATCAGGTCGGCAATCTGATCGCCGATGTGCCGACCATGTTTAACGGCTTGCAGCAATACGTCTCCAGCCTGCCGGAGCGTTATCCGGATTTTGTGCAGCCACACCAGATTGACACCTTCATGAACACCTTACGCGAAAACGTGCTGGGGATGGGGGAGCGCGTGGTGAAAAGCTCATTCTCCTCGCTGGTCAGCCTCGCGACGCTGGCGGTGTACCTGATCCTGGTGCCGTTGCTGGTCTTTTTCCTGCTCAAGGACAAGGATGAAATGCTGGTCACCTTTAAGGGTCTGCTGCCGAAGAACCGACGTCTGGCAAGCAAGGTGGGGGTCGAAATGAACCAGCAAATTTCGAACTATATCCGCGGTAAGGTGACGGAGATCTTTATCGTTGGGATTGTCAGCTACATCACATTTGCGGTGATGGACCTGCGCTACGCCGTGTTGCTTGGGGTGCTGGTGGGCTTCTCGGTATTGATCCCGTATATCGGTGCCGCTGCGGTGACCTTGCCGGTCGCCATGGTCGGCCTGTTCCAGTGGGGGATCAGCCCGGATTTCTGGTGGCTGCTGGTGGCGTACGGCATTATTCAGGCGCTGGACGGCAACGTGCTGGTCCCGATCCTGTTCTCTGAAGCGGTGAACCTGCACCCGGTGGCGATCATCGTGGCTGTTCTGGTTTTCGGCGGCCTGTGGGGATTCTGGGGGGTGTTCTTCGCGATCCCGTTGGCGACTCTGGTGAAGGCGGTCTGGAATGCGCTGCCGTCGACGGAAGTGCAGGAGCCTACGGATCACAGTGCGCCATAAGCGCAGTCAGCCCATCCAAACAACAAAGGCCGCGTAATGCGGCCTTTTTGACCGGTCGATAGGGGATGCGAGCGGTACTGAATGAACTCGGGAAATTGACCTCAGTTCAGACCGGGCAACAATCAATCGTTTCGGTTCAGGTAGTTCAGCACCACCTCGTGGTGGTCTTTGGTTTTGAACTTGTTGAAGACGTGTTCAATCGTGCCGTTTTCGTCAATCAGGAAGCTGATGCGGTGCAGGCCGTCGTACACTTTCCCCATGAATTTTTTCTCGCCCCACACACCGAACTGCTCGGCCACGGCATGGTCTTCGTCTGACAGCAGCGTGAAGTTCAGGTTGTCGCGCTCGATAAATTTCGGCAGGCGTTTTACCGGGTCGATACTGATCCCCAACACTTCGACATTCAGCGCATCCAGCTCAGCTTTGCTGTCGCGCAGGGCACAGGCCTGCGTGGTACAGCCCGGTGTCATCGCTTTGGGATAAAAATATGCCAGGACTTTTTTCCCCCGGAAATCAGACAGCGCGACAG
Source organism: Photobacterium sp. MCCC 1A19761 (assembly GCF_037389125.1). Taxonomy (NCBI): domain Bacteria; kingdom Pseudomonadati; phylum Pseudomonadota; class Gammaproteobacteria; order Vibrionales; family Vibrionaceae; genus Photobacterium; species Photobacterium sp. MCCC 1A19761. The sequence goes on along the minus strand of NZ_JAZGTF010000001.1, from coordinate 569,657 downwards.
GCTGGTTGTCTTGGTTCAGCAACGTGAAGTCTGGCGCAGGCGTACCGGCGGTCAAGGTCTTCATAGCAGTTTTCCTTATTGATTATGGCCGATAAAAGTCACCGTGCCGGTGACCAGCAGGTCCTGGCAAAGTGCTTCATATTCTTCTTGTAAGGTCATCAGGTTACAGCCATCAGGCAGGTTGGTGCTGATCTGTAGCTGAAAGCGGCTCGGGCCGCCGGCCTGCTCGGCCTCGTGGGTATGGGCACTGAGCGAGGCAATGTCCACCGCTCGGGTGGCAAAGAAATGGGTGAACTGTTCAATCAGCCCCGGGCTGTCATCGGCCTCGATATGGAAATCTGCAGTGTAAGGGAAGAAGCGGTACTCATGCTTGGTTGTTCGCTTCATTACCGTGAGCAGGTCATGTTCCTGGGCCTTGAGGGGCAGGGTCGACTCCACCCGGGAAATGGCGTTGCTGTTGCCGCTCAACAGCATAATGAGGGTAAACTCACTGCCGAAAATGGCAATCCGGCTATCGACGATATTACAGCCGCAATGGGTAATAAGCCGGGTGATTTCGTCTGAGATGCCCGGGCGATCCGTACCAACGGCCGTGATGACTAGGTAATGTTCCATATTTATACACATCGTATTCTTGATTATCTTCAGCATGGTAGCACAGTCATTGCAACTCAGGCCAATGGGGGACCCGCGTTTCTCGGATCCTGTGTCAGCGGAGACACAGTCGGGGAAATCTTCTGCTAAATGTAGAAAATCCAGCAGATTACCGAGTGCCGAAACCGCGGCTTTACTTCACTGATTTACATACTTCTGTCTTGTGTTTGCGGTCACTGAAAAGTACCATGAAAGCTTACAGATATAGGGGAGATGGACATGTTTTCAGGAAGCATGGTAGCGCTAGTGACGCCGCTGGATGAAGCCGGTGAAGTGGATTACGCCAGCCTGGCATCATTAGTGGAATACCACATTGCAGCAGGGACTGATGCAATTGTGGCAGTTGGCACGACAGGTGAATCAGCCACCTTAACGGTTGATGAGCACGTGAAGGTCGTCAGGAAAACCGTTGAGTATGCCAACGGCCGAATTCCGGTGATTGCCGGTACGGGTGCCAATGCGACGCATGAAGCCATCACCTTCAGTAAATTGTTCTCAGGAACTGGTGTCGCCGGTTGCCTGAGTGTCACACCTTATTACAACAAGCCGACTCAGGAAGGCTTGTACCAGCATTACAAAGCCATTTCCGAGTCGACGGATCTGCCGCAGATTCTCTATAACGTGCCGGGCCGTACCGCCGTGGACATGCTGCCGGAAACCGTTGCCCGTCTGGCGAAGCTGAAAAATATCGTCGGGATCAAAGATGCGACCGGTGATTTGACACGCGTTCAGAAAACCCGGGAACTTTGTGGCGAAGACTTTATCCAACTGAGCGGTGATGATGCGACCGGGTTGGATTTCGTCGCTGCCGGCGGTCACGGCGTGATTTCCGTGACGGCAAACATTGCGGCGGCGGATATGGCCACCATGTTCAAGCTGGCTCTTAACGGACAGATGGAAGCCGCGCAGGAGATCAATGCGCGATTGATGCCGTTGCACAAGCATCTGTTTATCGAATCCAATCCAATCCCGGTGAAATGGGCAGCACACCAATTGGGACTGATTGAGCACGGCACCTTGCGTCTGCCGCTGACAGAGCTGAGTGAGTCGGCGCAATCTGTCGTGGCTGAAGCGCTGAAAGATGCCAATGTGCAGCTGTAATTTGCGAGCGTAGGTAGGAGCGCAGAAACTGAATGAAGAATCAATACAGGCTGGCAATCACGGCCGTGATGGTTGCGACGCTGGCTGGATGCTCGGGTGGTGCGGAGCAGCGCCGTCAGGCGAACCAGGATTTTAACTATCTGAACACCAAGCCATTGCAATCCTGGAATGTTCCGGCGGAGGCCCAGCGGTCTCAGGTTGACGATTACCTGATCCCGGTGCAGACCTTCCCCGGCGCGCTGGGGCGTGAGGTCGATATTCGTCCGCCTCAACAAGTGCTGACATTGATCCCCGGCACGCGCGTCGTCAATGACAGCCAGGGGGTCACCCTGGTGCTTGCCAGGCAAGCCGATCAGGCCAAGCTGTGGCGGATGACGCAAAACGTGCTGACCGAGCGCAATGTTCCGCTGCTGAGCCAGTCGGAAAGCCGGATTGAAACGGACTGGGTGAGCTGGGAGCAGAGCGACGAAGATGTCGTGGTGAGCAGCCGTTACCGGATTGAAAAATCAGAGGTGAACAACCAGCCGACCTACCGGATTATTCTGACCGACTGGCGTGAAGGCACGACGGAGGTTCCGGTTTCTGCAAGCAACAAAGAGCGCTACAGCATTCTGATGACCAACCTGATGATGGCACGCTATGATCTTCAGGAGCGTGAGTTGGCCCGTCAGCGGGCACAGGAGCTGGTGAAGCAGATCCCAATTTCGATGGGTAAAGATCGCAGCGGCTTGCCGGTGATTATTGCCCGGGCGCCGTACAACGTGTTCTGGGAGCGTCTGCCGGGCCTGTTGACGCAGCTTGGATTTACGGTCGAAGGCCGAAACCGTTCGCAGGGGATTGTTGAAGTGGAATTTCGCGCGCCGGATGACGAGTTCTGGAGCGAGTTGGGCACCATGCCAATCCAGCTCAACAACCGGGCGTACCGCCTGCAACTGGGTGACCTGGGCAACCGGACCTCGATTAACGTGACCAATACTGATGGCAAACCGGTGACCGAAGCGGCTCTGGAGAGCCTGGCCCCTGTCTTTGCTGCTGTGGTTGAGCGTGATAACAACAGTTAACCCGGGTCCAGCGATGGCTTCAGATTGACTGGAGCTTTGGGCAGCCTGCAACAGAGAATAAAAAACCGCTTCGGTCTCCCGAAGCGGTTTTTTTATTGCCTTGAGCGCGAGTACTGTCTTAAGCGCGAGGCTAAAGGTTGGGCGAACCGGATCGTCCGCCGCAACGGAGCGGTGAGGGTCTTATTTGACCTCTTCCCCTTTGGCCTGCAGATCTGCATGGTAAGAAGAGCGCACGAACGGACCACAGGCGGCATGGGTAAAGCCCAGCGCCAGTGCAATCTCTTTCAGCTCTTCAAACTCTGAAGGCGGAACATAACGCTCGACCGGCAGGTGGTGGCGGCTTGGAGCCAGGTACTGACCCAAGGTCAGCATGGTCACGCCGTGGGCACGCAGATCCTTGAGCACTTCAATGATCTCTTCTTTGGTCTCGCCCAGGCCCATCATCAGACCGGATTTGGTCGGTACTTCTGGGTGCATTTCTTTGAATTTCTTCAGTAGATCCAGCGACCACTGGTAGTTGGCACCCGGGCGGGCCTTACGGTACAGGCGCGGCGCGGTCTCCAGGTTGTGGTTGAAGACATCCGGCGGGCTGTCGCGCAGGATTTCCAGGGCACGATCCATCCGGCCGCGGAAATCCGGGACCAGGGTCTCGATCTTGATGTCCGGGTTCTTGGCACGGATCTCGCGGGTACAATCCGCAAAGTGCTGGGCACCGCCGTCACGCAGATCGTCACGGTCGACCGAGGTCACGACGACGTAGCGCAGTTTCATGTCAGCAATGGTCTGGGCCAGTTGGGTCGGCTCTTCGGCATTCGGTGGCAGCGGACGGCCATGGGCAACATCGCAGAACGGACAGCGGCGGGTACAGATGGCACCCAGGATCATAAAGGTGGCGGTACCGTGGCTGAAACACTCGGCCAGATTCGGGCAGGAGGCTTCTTCACACACCGAGTGAAGGTTATTCTTGCGCATGGCGGACTTGATGTCACGGATGCGTTGACTGTCTGCCGGCAGCTTGATCTTCATCCATTCCGGCTTACGCAGAACCTCTTTCGGCGCTTCTTCCGCAACATTGCGGACCGGGATCAGCGCCATTTTATCGGCATCGCGGTATTTGACACCTTGTTCGATTTTGATTGGTTTGCTCATGAATTGCTTTCCGTTATCCACTCAACGCTCTGATATTCGAGCAGTTTGACAAGCTCTTCTATTAGTACAGGCTGAACGTCTGCCAGTTCAGATGGGCCATTTAAGGATGCTGTCTGGGTCATTTCCATCCCCTGATACCCGCATGGGTTGATCCGTAAAAAAGGCGCCAGGTCCATGTTGATATTGAGTGCCAGACCATGAAAAGAGCAACCACGCCGGATGCGCAGCCCGAGGGAGCATATCTTCTTGCCGTCGACATACACACCTGGGGCATCCGGGCGGGCGTTTGACTCGATCCCGAAATGGGACAGAGTATTAATGACCGTGTTTTCAATATGTGTGACCAGCTCGCGCACACCGATTTTCTTGCGGCGCAGGTCAATCAGAAAGTAAGCGACTTGCTGACCGGGACCGTGATAGGTCACCTGGCCGCCGCGATCACTTTGCACCACAGGAATGTCGCCGGTGTTGAGCAGGTGCTCAGCCTTTCCCGCCTGACCCTGAGTGAAGACCGGATGGTGTTCAACCAGCCAGACTTCGTCTGTGGTGTCGGTCCCACGATGATCGGTAAAATCGTGCATGGCTTGCCAAGTCTGTTCGTACGCTCGGCGGCCAAGGTTCCGAATGATGATGTTCTGTTGCAATGTTACACCCATATTGTCGCCAGGCTCTGCCTGGTTCAATGCACCCAGCCGGGGTGCATTCTGAGACTTGGCAGGCGATGAATCAGCTGCCACAAAGTCGGGGCTTTCGGGATGAATTAAAGCACGACACGAACGATATCGATTTCACCCAGCTCTTGATACAGCGTTTCAACCTGCTCAATCGAGGTGGCCGTGATGGACACGGAGACGGCGCTGTAAGTACCTTTGCCGCTTGGTTTCACGTCCGGGGTGTAGTCACCCGGTGCATGACGCTGGATCACTTCCACAACAAGATCCGGCAGCTCAGGCTTATTGTAACCCATGACCTTGTACGTGAACTTGCACGGAAACTCTAGCAGGTCTTTTAATTTTGGCTGTTCTTGCGGTTGCATTCTGAACTCCAGGAATTGTATTCGGTATGACTGTGGTTTAGCCGAGCATATTAATGGCTCAACCGGGAGAACACAAGCATCGGCCGGGTCGCAGAATGGCAAAAGAGGCAACCGCAGTTGCCTCTTTGTTTGTGTTTTCAAGCGACTGGATTAGCTCAGCCATCCTTTGAACAGCAGCATAATATAGTCGATCAAACGACTGAACAGGCCACCTTCGTTGACATCGTTCAGGGCCAGCAGCGGGTACTCGGCAATATCTTCTTCACCGACACGGTAGTACAGCTTGCCGACCACATCGCCCTTGGCGATCGGCGCTCTGAGCTCTTTCTCCAGCACGAAGCTGGCTTTGAGATCTTTGGTCTGGCCGCGTGGCAGGGTGACAAAGGTATCTTCGCTCACACCCAGCGAGACTTCATCGCTGTCGCCCATCCAGACTTTCTCGGTCACGAACGTGGCGTTAGCCTTGTGCGGAGACACGGTTTCAAAGAAGCGGAAACCGTAGTTCAGCAGCTTCTTGCTTTCGGCTTTGCGTGCATTTGGGCTGTTGGTGCCCATCACCACGGCAATCAGGCGCATCTGACCTTCGGTCGCGGTGCTGACCAGGCTGTAGCCGGCATTGTTGGTGTGACCGGTTTTCAGGCCGTCGACATTCAGGCTTTTATCCCACAGCAGGCTGTTGCGGTTGTACTGGGTGATGCCGTTGTAGGTGAACGATTTTTCTTTGTAGATGGCAAACTCGTCTGGAACGTCGCGGATCAGGCCCTGTGCCAGCAGCGCCATGTCATACGGCGTGGTGAACAGATCCGGGTTATCCAGGCCGTGCACGTTGGCAAAATGGGTTGAATCCATCCCCAGGGTCCGTGCCCAGGCATTCATCAGATCGACAAACGAGTCTTCCGAGCCCGCGACGTGTTCAGCCATGGCGACGCAGGCGTCGTTTCCGGACTGGATTACAATCCCGCGGTTAAGGTCAGACACCTTCACCTCGCTGCCCACCTCGATGAACATTTTCGAAGAGCCCGGGAAGTTCTTGGCCCAGGCATTCTTGCTGATCACCACTGTGTCATCCATCGAGATGTTACCGCGGTTGATCTCCTGGCCAATGACATAGCTGGTCATCATTTTGGTCAGGCTGGCTGGGGGAATCTTGTCGTGTTCCTTGTTGCCGGCCAGAATTTTGCCGGAATGGTAGTCCATCAGGACATAGCCTTTCGCAGCAATTTGAGGCGCTTCAGGCACAACTGCCGGCGCCGCAGCTACAGAAGCTGAAGCGAGCAGCGTCGCAGAGACAGCCACAGAACGAATGAGTGCAGCAGATTTTTTCATGATAGTTGTAACTTAGTTTGTCGAGTGCAAAAAACTGCACACACTATATCAGATTGAACCTTGAGCACCAGTTTTGCGGCCGGATCGTCTCGCGGGCGCATAAACGGAGCGGCTGATATGCGTGTGTCAGACCGTACAGGGTTGCCTGCGCTCAGAGCGTTTGCTCTGACTGGCGCTGGGCAGAAATGATAAATGCCTGCGGGTAGCTGCCGGACTGGGCTTTATCCCGCTGTGCAATGGCTTCATCGCGATCCACATATGGACCGAGTCGCAGCCGGTAGACCTCGGCCGCCTCAGCTTTGACCATATCGACCGGGGTCGCGAAATCCTGTGCCAACTGTTTGGCCATGGCTTGTGCCCGGGCCTGGTCGGTGACGGCGGCCAGCTGAACGAAATACACGTTCAGGTTGGCACTTTGCCATTCATCGCTGTTGGCCGGTTTCGGTACCTGGATCAGCTCGATTTTGACCGGCGCGGTGCCGTGCTTCACCACATCCAGCTTGGTCGCGGCGGCCATGCTCAAGTCGATGATCCGACCGTCATGGAACGGGCCGCGATCATTGACCCGGACCACGGCGGTTTTGCCGTTGTGGGTATTGGTGACTTTGACATAACTTGGCAGCGGCAGGGTCTTATGCGCGGCTGTCATGGAATACATGTCATAAATTTCGCCGTTCGAGGTCTTGTGGCCGTGGAACTTCTTGCCGTACCAGGAAGCAAATCCTTCCTCACTGAACGGCTGGCGGGCATCGACGATCTGGTAGTCTTTGCCCCGCAGGGTGTAATCCTTGTTCCCGGCCAGGCTCAGTGGCTCGTATCGGGGTTGAGCATCTTCAATATGATCCAGGGTCGGCGACGACTCCGGGGCGGTATCGTCGGCCAGATCATAGCGCTTGTGATCGGAAACTGAGCTACAGCCCGCCAGGAGGAGAATAATTAAAACAGGAATTACGCGCATTAGGTCGCCTTAGACAACATTTTTCTGTGAGTGTGGATAGACATCAGGATCCCGAATCCAGCCATCAGGGTGACCATTGAAGTCCCGCCGTAACTGACCAGCGGCAGGGGCACCCCCACCACAGGTAACAGGCCGCTGACCATACCGATGTTTACGAAAATATAAACAAAGAAACTCAGGACGATACTGCCGGCCATCATGCGGCCGAAGGCGGTCTGGGCCCGGCTGGCCAGCAGCAGGCCGCGGCCGATAATGAACAGGTACAGGGCCAGCAGGCAGACGACGCCGATCAGGCCCCATTCTTCGGCGATCACGGCGAAGATAAAGTCGGTATGGCGCTCGGGCAGAAACTCCAGCTGGGACTGGGTGCCTTGCATCCAGCCTTTGCCGGTCAGGCCACCGGAGCCGATGGCAATCTTGGACTGGATAATATGGTAGCCGGCCCCGAGCGGATCGGATTCCGGGTTAAACAGGGTCAGCACCCGGGTGCGCTGATAGTCGTGCATTAAAAACAGCCACAGGACCGGGATAAAGGCGCCGAGCAGAACCGCGGCGGCCCCGATGATTCTCCAACTGATCCCGGACAGGAACAGGACGAAAATCCCGGAGGCTGCGATCAGGATTGAGGTGCCGAGATCCGGCTGCTTGGCAATCAGAATTGTCGGCACGAAAATCATGGTCAGCGCGATGATGATATTGCGAAAACTCGGCGGCAGCGGCTGGTTGCCGATAAAGCGGGCGACCATCAGCGGCACCGCCAGCTTGATCAGCTCCGAGGGCTGGAAGCGGACAAAGCCCAGATTCAGCCAGCGCTGGGCGCCTTTGGAGACCTCTCCGAAGGCCAGCACCCCGATCAGCAGTAACAGCCCGACCCCGAACAGGTAGGGGGCCCAGGCTTCATAGTGGCGCGGCGCAATCTGGGCCAGAATGAACATCACCCCCAGTGACAGACACATCCGCACGGCCTGACGTTCCATCATCGGCAGGCTCTGGCCGCTGGCGCTGTACATCACGACCAGGGCAAAGCCCATCAGGGCCAGGATCCCCAGCAGCAGCGGCATATCCAGGTGTAAGCGATCACTCAGGGTACGTTTAGTGCCGGTGGCGGCCATCACATTCATTGGTTTACCTCGGCTAGCTTGGGATCCGTGACGGATAACGACGGCGTCTCAGGCTTGAGCAGCATATGGTCAAAAATCTTCCGGGCCACCGGGCCCCCGTTGGACGAACCGCCCCCGGCGTTTTCCAGCACCATGGACACCACGACTCGCGGATCCTCATAAGGCGCGAAGGCAGTGAACAGGGCGTGGTCACGTAGGTGCTCTTCCAGCTCGTCGGCGTTGTATTCTTCGTCTTCAGCCAGGCCGAACACCTGTGCCGAGCCGGATTTCCCCCCGGCTTTGTACTCAGCACCGTAGAATGCGCGTCGTGCGGTACCACGCTGGCCGAACAGGACCCGGAACATGCCGTCTTTGGCGATTTCCCAGTGTTTCGGGTTCACATTGTCAATCGGCGGATACTCATCAAAAATCGCCGGCATTTCCGTTTCATTGTCGATGATTCCTTTCAGCAGATGCGGGGGACGGACCACGCCGTTATTGACCAGCACCGTGGTGGCCTTGGCGATCTGCAGCGGTGTTGCGGTCCAGTAACCCTGGCCGATCCCGACCGGAATGGTATCGCCCTGATACCAAGGTTGGCGGAACCGGGCCTGTTTCCACTCCCGGGTCGGCATGTTGGCCTGGCTCTCTTCATGGATATCGATCCCGGTGTATTCGCCGTAACCAAAGCGGCTCATCCACGCCGACAGGCGATCGATCCCCATGTCGTAGGCAATCTGGTAGAAGAAGGTATCCACCGATTCTTCGATGGCTTTGTGAATATTGACCTTGCCATGGCCCCAGCGGAGCCAGTCCCGGAACGGACGGCTCTTGGAGTTCGGGATTTTCCAGAAACCGGGGTCGTTGCGGGTGGTACGCGGGGTGATCACCCCTTCGGTTAGGGCTGCGACCGCGATCATCGGTTTGACCGTTGATGCCGGCGGGTAGATCCCGAGGGTCACCCGGTTGACCAGCGGACGGTTTTTATCGTGCAGCAGGGCCCGGTATGCCTGGCCGGAGATCCCGTGGACAAACAGGTTCGGGTCGTAGCTCGGACTGGAGATCATGGCCAGCACGGACGAGTCACGTGGATCCAGCACCACCACTGAGCCACGCTTGTGGCGGATGATCTCCTCGCCGGTATCCGGATCCTGTTTACGCTCGGTCAGCAGCTCCTGCACATAGAGCTGAAGCTCGATATCCAGGTTGAGGCGGATGTCTTTGCCCGGGATCGGTGGCACGTACTTCAGGGTCCGGATCACCCGGCCGCGGCTGTTGACTTCGACTTCCTGGTAGCCGGACGTGCCGTGGAGCAGATCTTCGTAGTATTTTTCGACCCCCAGTTTGCCGATATCCCGGGTTGCCTTGTAATTGTTGAGTTTGTCTTCGTCTTCCAGGCGGCGCAGATCCCGATCGTTGATCTTGGCTACGTAACCCAGGACATGGGTCAGGGCTTCGCCGTACGGGTAGTAGCGTTTGAGGTACGCCTTGACCTCCACTCCGGGGAATTTGTGCTGGTTGACCGAGAACAGGGCTACCTGCTGCTCGGTGAGCTGGTTCAGGATCGGAACGGATTTAAAGCGGCGGGTACGACGGCGCTCTTTCTGAAACCGCTCGATGTGCTCCTCGGTCAGCCCCATCATCGGCGTGAGCCGGGCAAACATGGCGTCGAGATCCGGGACTTTCTCGGTGGTAATTTCCAGGGAATAGACCGGCCGGTTTTCGGCCAGCAGAATGCCGTTCCGATCGTAAATCAGACCACGGTTCGGTGCGACCGGGACAATTTTGATCCGGTTGTCGTTGGAGCGGGTTTGGTAGTCGTCGTGCTGACTGACCTGAATGCGGTACAGGTTGGTGAGCAGCACGCCGACCAGCGCGATGATGCCGGCAAATGAGACAAGAGCCCGGCGAAAAAACAATGCCGATTCAGCGCGATGGTCGCGGATCTGGGTTCGCTTTTGTCTCATTGGCACCTATTCTCTGTGGTAAGGGTGATTGGCGGTGATACTCCACGCACGGTAGAGGCTTTCAGCCATCACAATTCGTACCAGTGGATGCGGCAGGGTGAGCGGAGAAAGCGACCAGCTCTGCTCGGCGGCAGCTTTACAGGCCGGCGCCAGCCCTTCCGGACCGCCGATCAGGATGGAGACGTCGCGTCCGTCCAGTTTCCAGCTTTCCAACTGGCCGGCCAGCTGGTCGGTATCCCAGCGTTTGCCCGGAATATCCAGGGTGACAATGCGGTTGCCCTTGGCCACCGCAGCCAGCATGGCTTCGCCTTCTTTTTGTAAAATGCGTGCAATGTCAGCATTTTTACCGCGTTTGCCCGCCGGGATCTCAATTAGCTCCAGGGGCATGTCTTTCGGGAAGCGGCGGCTGTATTCCTTGTAGCCTTCCTCGACCCATTTCGGCATTTTGGTGCCAACCGCAATCAGTTGAAGCTTCATGGTGACGTCAGGCCCAAAGTTTCTCCAGCTGATACAGGTTGCGTGCATCTTCCTGCATGATGTGCAGGATCACGCTGCCCATGTCGACAATCACCCACTCGCCGTCTTCTTCGCCGCTGATGCCATACGGCGGGAAGTCGATCAGCTTGGATTCTTTGCTGACATGATCCGCAATTGAGTTGACGTGACGGTTGGATGTCCCGGTGCAGACCACCATGAAATCGGTGATGCTGGATTTACCGCGCACGTCCAGGGTGACGATGTCCTGAGCCTTGATATCGTCAACTTTGTCAACAATGAAATCGTGTAGTTCTTGTACCTGCAAAGGAATCCCCTCATTTGAGTAACTGGTGTAATTTCTGTGGCTTCAGGCAGATCTGAGTCACAATTTAGCGGCGCAGTATAGCATGCACAACCCTGTTCGATACAAGTTGGCAATAACTTTACATTGTCGGTGACGGCCCTTGCGTGTGGGTGGTAATACCGCACATTTCGGCACAGAGCGCCGCCAGCGCCGGCCAGGGCTGCGTATCAAAATCAGTCTTGACCCTTACTTCAAGCATAGCCAGTTGCCGCAGCAGCCGGATCAGGGTCTTGAGCGGCAAGCGGTGCAGGGCGCCGGTATAGAGATCGCGCCGGCTTTGCCACACCCGGAACTGCTCGAAAATGAGGTTAAGCGGGGTGCCTTTGCTGCCCATTTCCTGCATTTTATACAGTTGGGTCAGCTCCCGTTGCAGGGTGCGCAGCAGAATCACTGCTTCGACGCCTTCCCCTTCAAGTTGACGCAGCACCCGTTGGCTGCGCTTGCTTTGTCCGGCCAGGATGGCATCGACCAACTGGAACGGGGTGTAATGGTTGTGGCGGCTCAGGGCGTCTTCCAGGCGAACCACGGTCAGGGCGCCGTCCGGATAGAGCAGGACCAGCTTTTGCAGGCTTTGTGCCAGGGCCAGCAGATTGCCTTCATGCCACTGGGCCAGCATTTGCACCGACTCATGATCGGGCTTGAGGCCGAGCTGTTGGCAGCGGGCCTGGATAAACCGCGGCAGGTGGCGGGCGTCCGGGGTATTACACGGCACGTACAGGCCGAGTGCCAGCAGAGCCTTGAACCACTTGGTGCCTTCCTGCTTCTTGTTCAGCCGCGGACCGTGCATCAGCAGCAGAATATCGTCGTGCAAGGTGGCGATCACTTCCTGCAACGCCTTGGTTTGGTTGGCGTTGAGTCCGGTCTCCGGCACCTCCAGCTCAATGATCTGCCGGGCCGAAAACAGGCTCATGGCCTGGGTACAGTCCAGAACCTGGTTCCAGTCCAGTTGGGCATCGATGGTGAACGCATGGCGCTCGTCAAATCCATGTTGCTGGGCGGCCTGGCGGATCTGCAACTGACACTCCTGTTTCAGCAACGGCTCGTTGCCAAACAACAGGTAGGTTTGACGCAGCCCTTTGGCCAGTTGCTGCGTCAGTTGTTCCGGGTAGACTCTCATGGTGTGGCGGTACCTGGCTCGATGATCTGCGTGGTGCTGCCGGCACCGTCATTGAGCATGGCTTCGAGCTCAGCTTCTTCGAGTTTGTTGAATACCGCGGTCAATCGGGCCAGCTGGCGCATGATCTGGCGCGCTGCCTGCTGGCGCATTTCATCTTCGATCATGTCGCGCTCGACGGATTTCGCCAGCGCGGTCAGCGGGTTGTCGAGGAACGTCCGGTTGACGCGGGTGGTGTAGGCTTGCGAGCCTTTGTCCGGCACCACGATGCTGTAGTTGACGGTATAGGTCAGCTCATACTCGGCTGCGCGGCTGTTCTGGTACAGCGACAGGGTACGCTGGCCGACCGATTCGCTGATCAGGTGCAGGTTCGGGACGGTTTCTGACGGTGGGACGGCTTCAATCCCGTGCATTTCGAACTGGGATTCGACCTGGCGCTTGAGCTGGCCATATTCGTCGAAACTGGTCAGGGAGAGTTTGGCGATGTCGTCCGGCAGCATGTAGTTCCCGCGCAGGTGGAAGCCGCAGGAGGCCGTGGCCAGGGCAAGCAGGCTGACAAGAAGAAACCGGATGGTTTGTGTAAGGGAAAAGACAGCTTTCACCGTGTCTGCTCCATGAAAAATTAAGTGGCAACGGACCGGTCTGGGATGTCAAACCGGTAAAATGAGGATGGACCGGTCGGGGCCATCCAGGGCCCCCGCCAGGCGGGGACCACTGGTTAGGCAAGATGATATTGTTTTAGTTCGCAACAATATTCAGCAGTTTACCCGGGACATAGATGACCTTGCGGATCGTCTTGTCGTCGGTGAACTTGGTCACGTTCTCATCGCTCATTGCCAGCGCTTCGACCTGATCTTTGTCGGCATCGGCCGCGACGGTCAGTTTCGCACGCAGCTTACCGTTGACCTGAACAATGATCAGCTTCTCGTCTTCAACCAATGCCTTCTCGTCTGCAACCGGCCATTCGGTGCTGTCGACATCGCCTTCACCCAGAGCTTCCCACATGGTGAAACAAATGTGTGGGGTCATCGGGTACAGCATGCGAACAATGGCTTTCAGGGCTTCGTCCAGCAGGGCACGGTCTTGTGCACTGTCCTGAGCCGCTTTCGCCAGTTTGTTCATCAGCTCCATGATCGCCGCGATCGCGGTGTTGAAGGTCTGACGACGGCCGATATCATCGCTGACTTTGGCAATGGTCTTGTGGACGTCACGGCGCAGCGCTTTCTGATCAGAGGTCAGTGCGGCCACATCCAGAGCTTCCACGGCACCTTTTGACGTATGCTCGTGCACCAGTTTCCAGACGCGTTTCAGGAAGCGGTTGGCCCCTTCTACGCCGGATTCCTGCCATTCCAGCGTCATATCGGCCGGAGAAGCAAACATCATGAACAGACGCACGGTATCGGCACCGTACTTGTCGACCATTTCCTGCGGGTCGATGCCGTTGTTTTTCGACTTCGACATTTTGGTCATGCCGGAGTGAATCACTTCGTTACCGTCGTTATCGACTGCTTTGGTGATGCGGCCTTTCTCATCACGCTCTACGGTGACATCCGTCGGCGATACCCAAATCTTGGCGCCTTTGTCGTTGTTGTAGTAGTAAGCATCGGCCAGCACCATGCCCTGGCACAGCAGTTGTTTGAACGGCTCGTCGCTGCTGACCATGCCGCTGTCGCGCAGCAGTTTATGGAAGAAGCGCGAGTACAGCAGGTGCATACAGGCGTGTTCAATCCCGCCGATGTACTGGTCAACCGGCAGCCAGTAGTTGGCCGCATCAGAATCCAGCATCTCGTCTGCTTGTGGTGAGCAGTAACGCGCGTAGTACCAGGAAGACTCCATGAAGGTGTCGAAGGTATCGGTTTCACGCAGGGCTGGCTCGCCGTTGAACGTGGTTTCCGCCCAGGACTTGTCCGCTTTGATTGGGCTGGTGACGCCGTCCATGACCACATCTTCCGGCAGGATCACCGGCAGTTGGTCAGCTGGAACCGGATGCACTTCGCCGTCTGCTGTAGTCACCATCGGGATCGGTGCGCCCCAGTAACGCTGACGGGAAACCCCCCAGTCGCGCAGGCGGAAGTTGACGGTTTTCTTGCCTTTACCTTCGGCTTCCAGTTTGGCGGCAATCGCATCAAACGCGTCCTGGAAGTTCAGGCCGTCGAATTCACCAGAATCGAACAGTACACCTTTCTCGGTGTAAGCGCCTGCAGAGATATCCAGCTCGCTGCCGTCTTCCGGCTTGATCACCGGGATAATATCCAGGCCGTACTTGGTCGCAAACTCAAAGTCACGCTGATCGTGGGCAGGAACAGCCATCACGGCGCCAGTGCCGTAGTCCATCAGCACGAAGTTCGCGATGTAGACCGGGACTTCACGGCCGTTCAGCGGGTGAATGGCCGTCAGGCCGGTGGCCATGCCTTTTTTCTCCATCGTTGCCAGCTCAGCTTCGGCAACTTTGGTGTTTCGGCACTCGTCGATGAAGGCTGCCAGCTCCGGATTGTTCTCGGCTGCTTTTTCTGCCAGCGGGTGACCGGCAGCAATCCCCACGTACGTCACACCCATCAGGGTGTCCGGACGGGTGGTGTAGACTTCCAGATTGGTATGGCCTTTGACTTCAAAGCTCAGTCCAACCCCTTCAGAGCGGCCGATCCAGTTGCGCTGCATGGTTTTGACCATGTCCGGCCAGCCTTCCAGCGTATCCAGATCGTCCAGCAGCTCCTGAGCGTACTCGGTGATCTTGATAAACCACTGTGGGATTTCTTTCTGTTCTACCGGGGTGTCACAGCGCCAGCAGCAGCCGTCTTCCACCTGCTCGTTGGCCAGCACGGTCTGATCGTTCGGACACCAGTTCACGGAAGAAGTCTTCTTGTAAACCAGGCCCTTGTTGTACAGCTTGGTGAAGAACTCCTGCTCCCAGCGGTAGTATTCCGGGGTACAAGTTGCGAACTCACGGTTCCAGTCGTAGCCGAAGCCCAGCAGTTTCAGCTGGTTCTTCATGTATTCGATGTTTTCGTAGGTCCATGGCGCCGGTGCGGTCTTGTTCTTCACCGCGGCATTTTCCGCCGGCAGACCGAAGGCATCCCAACCGATTGGCTGCATCACATTTTTGCCCTGCAGACGCTGGTAACGGGAGATCACATCACCGATGGTGTAGTTACGAACGTGACCCATGTGCAGTCGACCACTCGGGTACGGGAACATGGAGAGACAGTAGAATTTTTCTTTATTTGGGTCTTCACTTACAACAAAGGTCTTGTTGTTGTCCCAGTATTCTTGAACTTTCTGTTCAATGTCCTGTGGGCGATATTGTTCTTGCATCGATGACATCCAGGATTTTGTGAGTTGAGTACAAACACATTCAATATAATCGACATAGAATAACCAAAGGGAGAGACGTCAACAATAGCTGAGGCCATTTCGGCCGGGAAATGTGGCGATTGTGCTGATGTTGGCCGGTAAGCCGGGTCAGCGTGGTTGCTGGTGCGGGTATATTGCTGATGACGGTGAGTAGGAGGTGATCGATGGCGACTCAGAAAAAGGACTATGAAGCCCTGCTGGAGCAAGTAACAGAAGCCCTGAAGCACAGCCCGGATGAGCTGAAGCACTGGGGTGAGGTCACGGCAAAATACCGGGAAGCGGCGAGTGACATGACCAAGGATGAGCTGGCACTGATTTCAGCTTATCTGAAGCGGGACTTGCAGGAGTTCGGTCAGAACGTCGAGGAGAGCCCGGTGCCGTTCAGTGAGAGTCCGTTTTATCAGGTGGTGAAGGAAACCATCTGGGAAGGGCTGGCTGAGATCACCGACAAAACCCAGATTGAATGGCGCGAGATTATGGACGACCTGCAGCATCAGGGGGTGTACCAAGCCGGAGAAATCGTGGCGCTGGGGAACCTGGTGTGTGAAAAGTGCGGCCACCGGGAGTTGATCACGCATGTGAAAAAAATTGAGCCTTGCCTCAAGTGTGGTCATACCCAGTTTACCCGCCAGCCTTTGTCTCCCTGACGCTCCGGTGACGAGGGAGGTGGAACGCTTGCGTTGGATCGCTGGCACAGGCACCCGCTCGGGTTTTGGCTTGGGTTTTCGGTTCGGTGTTTTGCTCGGGACACAACATTAGCTTGAGCTACATCATTTGCTTGAGCCACAAAAAAGGCGAAGTACTCACTTCGCCTTTTGTCGTTTTCAGGGGGCCTGCCGGTTAGTCGTGGTAGTTGATCTCGGGCTGGTGATCGCGAAAGCGACCGGCCTGGCGGCGGATCAGGATCCACGACAGGGTGACGGACCACAGAATGTAGAGATACAGCGGCCAGCTGCCCAGTGTGGTATACGGGGTCAGGCCGTTGGTCGGCACCACGGTGGCCTTGAGGACCGCGGTTTCAAATTGCGGGATTTGCGCCGTGATCCGGCCGGTGTGGTCGACAACGCCGGTGATGCCGTTGTTAGTCGATCGCAGCAGTGGCTTGCCAAGCTCCAGCGCGCGCATCTGGGCAATTTCCATATGTTGGAACGGGCCGATGGAATGACCGAACCAGGCATCGTTGGACAGGGTGAGCAGCAGATCGGTTCCGAGTCCGACGTTCTGGCGCACCTGCTCGCTGAAGGCGATTTCATAACAGAGCGCCGGTGCAATGGCATACCCGTTGGCTTCCAGATTGGGCTGGATGAACGTACCGCGGCTGAAAGACGACATCGGCAGGTTGAACAACGGTGCCAGCGGACGCAGCAGCTCGCCAAACGGGACAAACTCGCCAAACGGCAGCAGGTGATGCTTGCTGTAGCGGGTGGCAGCCTCGTACTGATAAGGACCGTCGGCATTGACGCCCAGCGCCAGAATATTATTGAAATATTCACCGCTTTCCGTTTGATCCAGGACCCCGGTGATCACCGTGCTGTTGTTATAGCGGGCGGCGCTGTCGAGGTTTTGCAAAAAGCGCTGCACCTGGGTTTCCAGTGCTGGGATCGCCGCTTCCGGCCAGACGATCAAATCCGCACTCCAGTTCTCGCGGGTCAGATCGGTATATTTCATCAGGGTCGGCCAGCGCTGGCTCGGGAGCCATTTGAGCTCCTGCGGCACATTGCCCTGGATCAGGGCGACATCCAGGCTTTTCTCCGGCGCTGGCGTGACCCACTGGAGCTGACTCAGGCCATAGGTGAAGCCGGTCAGCAAGAGTGGCACCAGCAACGGCTTCCAGGTCTGGTAAAACAGGGCGGCGGTCAGGGCCGCGCTGCCCAGCACCAGCACCAGGGTGATCCCCTCGACACCGAAGACCGGCGCCAGTGCGGTTAATGGGCTGTTGATTTGGCTGTAGCCCAGCCACAGCCAGGGAAAGCCGGTCAGGAACCAGCCGCGGAACCAATCCAGCAGCAGCCAGATCACCGGACCGCTCAGCATCAGCTGGTGGAACGGGCGGCCGCGGTTAATGCGGTTGAACAGGGCACCAAAGGCGGCAGGGAACAGGGCCAGATAGCTAATCAGCAGGACCATCAGAAACAGGCTGGCGATTTTCGGCATCCCGCCGAAAGTATCAATGCTGACGTGGACCCAGCTGATCCCGGTACCGAATAATCCCAAACCCCATCCCAAACCGATCAGGGCGGAGCGTTTCGGGGTTTGATGGAGGAGCAGGGAGAAAAAGAGAATCAGGGAGACTGGCGCGAGATACCAGTGTTGATAGGGGGCAAACGCCAGGGTGGCGAGGGCACCCGCTGGGGCGGCAATTGCCAGCCGCCCCAACGTTGATAATGAAATACGCTTCATTCGTTATGATGTCGCCGTCTGTTGATGAACTTCGCTCGGCACGGTTACCTGTAACTGAATGACCCGACGGTTGTCGGCAGAGGTCACCTTGAAGGAATAGCCATCCAGTTCGACGATTTCTCCCCGGGTGGGCAGGTGGCCGAAGCTGGTCATGACCAAACCGCCGACGGTGTCGACTTCTTCATCGCTGAAGCGGGTCTGGAACATGGTGTTGAAGTCTTCAATGGTGGTCAATGCTTTGACCGAGTAGGTATGTTTACTTAGTTGGCGAATATCCTGCTCTTCCTGATCGTCGAATTCATCTTCGATTTCACCGACAATCTGCTCCAGGATGTCTTCAATGGTGATAACACCGGATACCCCACCGAACTCATCGACGACAATCGCCATATGGTAGCGTTCTTCGCGGAATTCCTTGAGCAGGCGATCCACGCGCTTGCTTTCCGGCACCACGACGGCCGGGCGCAGGATTTCATCCAGATCAAACGGCTCGCTGTCCTGGCGCAGGTAGCGCAGCAAATCTTTGGCCAGCAGAATGCCTTCGACATGATCTTTGTCGTCACTGATCACCGGGTAGCGGGAGTGTTGGGCGTCCACAATTAAATCAATCAGGTCTTCCAACTTCTGAGAACGTTCGATGGTGACCATTTGCGAGCGGGGGATCATGATGTCCCGGACCCGCATTTCTGCTATTTCCATGACCCCTTCGAGCATGTCGCGGGTATCGTGGTCAATCAGGTCATTTTCTTCCGAGTCACGGAAAACTTCGACCAGGTCCTCGCGGTTTTGTGGTTCACCCTGGAACAACTGGCCTAAACGTTCAAAGAAGGACTTTCTACTCGGACCTTCAGAATTTTGTGAGTTATCTTCGTTCATTGATTTAAGAAAAACATCTTTCAGTTATGTGGCAACAGCCACGGGATGGTTTACGTGCCCCAGAACAATTCTGGGGTACGTATTGGACAACGGTTTTGCGGAAATATTACCGTTTCTCGTCGGCATAAGGATCGGCGAAGCCCATTTTTTCCATGATTTCGGTTTCCAGCGCTTCCATTTCTTCGGCTTCGTCATCCTCAATGTGATCATAACCTAGCAAATGAAGGCTGCCATGTACAACCATATGAGCCCAATGAGCATGGAGCGGCTTTTCTTGCTCCCGGGCTTCCTGTTCGACGACCTGACGGCAGATGATGAGATCGCCCAGCAGATCCAGCTCGATCCCCGGTGGGGCGTCAAACGGGAACGACAGGACATTGGTCGGTTTGTCCTTGCCCCGGTACTCATGGTTCAGGGCATGGCTTTCGGCATTGTCGACCAGGCGAACGGTAACTTCGGCATCGGCCTGGAACGGGGTAATTGCCGCATCCAGCCACTGTTGAAATTCAGCTTCGCTCGGCATGCCGTCCGGGTCGTCTGTCGCGACCTGGAGATCAAGATAAATGGCCATCAGTCTGTGTTTTCCGTTGCTGTTTCTGTCATGACAGGGGCCGGTGCGACGGCGGCTTGTCGGGCAGCCTGCTCATCCCGGCGGCGCTGCTCGGCGAGCTTGCGCTGTTTTTGATCTTCGTTTTCCCACACTTCGTAGGCCTGGACGATCCGGGCTACGACCGGGTGACGGACGACGTCATCGGCCTGGAAGAAGTTGAAGCTGATTTCATCGACTTCAGACAACACTTCAATGGCGTGGCGCAGGCCGGAGCGGGCACCGCGCGGCAGGTCGATCTGGGTGACGTCACCGGTGATCACTGCCCGGGAGTTGAAGCCGATCCGGGTCAGGAACATTTTCATCTGTTCGACTGTGGTGTTCTGGCTCTCGTCAAGGATGATAAACGCATCATTGAGGGTCCGGCCGCGCATGTAAGCCAGCGGCGCGACTTCAATCACGTTGCGCTCAATCAGCTTCTCAACGCGCTCAAAACCCAGCATTTCAAACAGGGCATCGTAGAGCGGGCGCAGGTACGGGTCGACTTTCTGGCTCAGATCACCCGGCAGAAAGCCCAGCTTTTCACCGGCTTCGACGGCCGGGCGGGTCAGCAGGATCCGGCGAATTTCCTGGCGTTCCAGGGCGTCAACTGCCGCAGCGACAGCCAGGTAGGTTTTCCCGGTCCCGGCCGGGCCGATGCCGAAGGTAATGTCATGGCGTACCATGTTGGCAATGTACTGGGCCTGGTTCGGCGTCCGCGGCTTGATCACCCCTTTCTTGGTTTTGATCGTGACTTCTTTACCATAGGGGATGCTACTTTCGGTATGTTGCTCCAGCACGCCGGATTCTTTGATCGCAAGGTGGATCTGCTCGGGCTCAATATCCGGGATGGTATTGTGGACCGGGGCGGTATCGACGTACAGGGTTTTGATAATGTGCGCTGTGGCCTCGGCCGTATGCGGCTGGCCGACCACACTGAAACTGTTGCTGCGATGGTTAATTTCGACACCCAGACGGCGTTCAAGTTGCTTGATGTTATCGTCGAAAGGGCCACAAAGGCTGGAAAGACGCTGGTTATTGGCGGGTTCCAGATTGAATTCTACAGTAATAACTTTGCTCAAGATTTGCCTCTCAGTGCGGCTGCCCGGTGTGCGGGCAGCCAATAGTTCAGGGCGCGTCAGACGTGGTGTTCAGACGGACGTCTTACTATGGAGTATATACGCCAACACCCAATTCATCTTCCTTGCGTGTTTTCTCTATCACTTCGCTTGGCGACATGGCAACACGCAGATTCATTTCGGCTTCGGTCCGGAGCAGCTCGCCACGCAGGGAGTTGCTGAAGACGTCGGTAATTTTGACATCGACGAACTGGCCGATCAGGTCAGCAGAGCCTTCGAAGTTCACCACGCGGTTGTTCTCGGTGCGGCCGCGCAGCTCCATGATGTTCTTCTTCGACGGTCCTTCGACCAGAATGCGTTGCTCGGTATCCAGCATCTGGCGGGAATAGCGCATCGCCTGAGTATTGATCTGCTGTTGCAGTTCATACAAGCGTTGCTTCTTCACTTCTTCAGACAGATCACATGGATAGTCGGCTGCCGGGGTGCCCGGACGCGCGGAGAAGATGAAGCTGAAGCTCATGTCGAAGTCGACATCGCGGATCAGTTTCATGGTGTCCTGGAAGTCCTGATCGCTTTCCCCCGGGAAGGCCACGATAAAGTCGGAACTGATGGTAATGTCCGGACGGGCTTTACGCAGCTTACGGATTTTCGACTTATATTCAATCGCGGTGTGCGGACGCTTCATCATCGCCAGAATGCGATCGGAGCCGCTCTGGACCGGCAGGTGCAGGAAGCTGACCAGTTCCGGGGTATCGGTGTACACGTCGATGATATCGTCGGTAAATTCAATTGGGTGGCTGGTGGTGTAACGAATGCGGTCAATCCCGTCGATCGCCGCGACCAGGCGCAGCAGCTCAGCAAAGGTGGCAATGCCGCCATCGTGGGTTTCGCCGCGGAAGGCGTTCACGTTCTGGCCCAGGAGGTTGACTTCCCGGACGCCTTGCTCCGCCAGTTGTGCAATTTCGAACAGTACGTCATCCAGCGGACGGCTGACTTCTTCACCACGGGTGTAAGGCACCACACAGTAAGTACAGTACTTCGAGCAGCCTTCCATGATCGAGACAAATGCAGTCGGGCCTTCGGCACGCGGTTCCGGCAGGCGGTCGAATTTCTCGATTTCCGGGAATGAAATATCCATGACAGGCGCATCGGTCGATTGTGACTGTTTGATCATTTCCGGCAGGCGGTGCAGGGTTTGCGGACCGAAGATCACGTCGACATACGGAGCACGAACGCGGATGGAATCGCCTTCCTGCGTTGCTACACAACCCCCGACGCCGATCACTAAATCAGGCTTTTTGTCTTTGAGTGTTTTCCAGCGGCCCAGCTGATGGAACACTTTTTCTTGCGCCTTTTCACGGATCGAGCAGGTGTTAAGCAGCAGAACATCTGCTTCTTCTGGTTCTTCCGTTAACTCGAAGCCATTGGCTGCATTGAGAAGATCGGCCATTTTTGATGAATCATACTCGTTCATCTGGCAGCCCCAGGTTTTAATAAGCAGTTTCTTAGCCATGTTTAACTCTTCACTCGTAGTGTATTTTCATTGCATTCAACAGTGCTGCACTCGGCTAACAAGGCGCGCAACGGGCCGTTAGCGGTAGCAAGCCGCGTATTGTACTGCTTTCGGTCCTGCCTGACCAGATCATCGCCACCCCGAATCCATTGTGGGTTTTCGCGTTACAGCCGATCAAGGGTTTGTAGGCCCAGTTGGCGCATTTTCTGGCGGATCCAGCGGCTACGCCGGGCGACGTAGTCGCTCATCGGGGTCGGGCGGATCTTGTACGGGTTGGGCAGCACCGCCGCCAATTGGGCGGCTTGCCGGGCAGACAGCCTTGCCGCCGGGACGCCAAAGTAAGTTTGGCTGGCCGCTTCGATGCCGTACAGTCCGGGACCGAATTCAGCAATATTGAGATAGACTTCGAGAATACGCGACTTGTCCCACAGGCCCTCCATCCACAGGCTGAAATATAGCTCAATCCCTTTGCGCCAGAAGGTACGCGAAGGAAACAGGAACAGGTTCTTGGCGGTTTGCTGGGTGATGGTACTGGCGCCCCGGCGCAGACCGTCCGTACCACTTTGTTTAATCAGGGTCAGGACAGCGTTGATATCCAGGCCGAAATGATCCGGGAAATGCTGGTCTTCCGAGGCGATCACCGCCAGCTGGGCATGACGGGAAATGGCCGACAGCGGCTGCCAGTCATGGATGGCCCGGTCCGGATAACCGACGGGCGGAAACAGGCTGCGGTGGATCTGCCAGCCCCAGAGCGGCGGATTGAGAACCTTGCCGGCAGCCACCAGAGCGGGTGAGAGAAGCAACAGGAACAGGAGCAGCGTGAGCAGTACACGTTTCAGGCGGGTGAACATCGGGGACGGGTCTCCATAGTGGCCGACTGCTGTCATGTTGCGATTAAGCACTGATTGCGTTGTCAAAATTAGGTAAAATGAACGCAAAGCAGGTCACAGGACCTGGCAACCCTAGAGTAGTGAGCATAACAAATGGAAACCGGAATGGAACAGTTTGATGTGGTCGTCGCCGGTGGCGGCATGGTCGGGGCTGCGACGGCTATCGGCCTGGCGCAGCAGGGATTACACGTTGTGGTGCTTGAGGGCACGGCGCCCGCGGTGTTTGCAGCGGATCAGCCGATGGATCTTCGGGTTTCTGCCATTTCACCAAACTCTGTGGCGTTGCTGGAGCGCCTGGGTGCCTGGGACCATGTGCGGGCGATGCGCCTGTGTCCTTACAAGCGGTTGGAAACCTGGGAGCATCCGGAGTGCCGGACCCGCTTCAGCGCTGAGCAGATGCACCTGGAGCAACTGGGCTTTATCGTGGAAAACCGGGTGATCCAATTGGCGCTATGGCAGCAGTTTGAGCACTACCCGAATTTGACGCTTCGCTGTCCGGCCCGGATGGCGACCGCGACGGCCACTGATGCCGGATATACGATCCAACTGGCCGATGGCGAAAGGCTTCAGACCCGCTTGCTGATCGGAGCGGACGGAGCCAACTCTCAGGTGCGCCAGCAAGCAGGGATCGGGGTCACGGCCTGGGACTACCGTCAGCACTGTATGCTGATTAATATTGCCACGGCACTGCCGCAACAAGACATCACCTGGCAGCAATTCACCCCGCAAGGGCCACGATCGTTTTTGCCGCTGCCGGGTCATCAGGGCTCTTTGGTTTGGTATGACAGCCCGTCTCGCATCAAGCAGCTCTCGGCGATGGGCCCCGAACAGCTCAAAGCAGAAATTCAGGCTCATTTTCCGCCGGAGCTGGGGGATTTCACCGTGCTGGGGCAGGGGAGCTTTCCATTGACCCGACGCCATGCTCAGCACTATTGCAAACCGGGCGTGGTGTTACTGGGCGATGCAGCCCATACCATCAACCCGCTGGCCGGACAGGGGGTTAACCTAGGCTTTAAAGATGTTGATACCCTGCTGCATGAGATTGAAAAAGCGGGCAGCGATTGGGCTGACTACCGGGTATTGCGCGCTTATGAGCGCCGCCGCCGGCCGGATAATCTGCTGATGCAAAGTGGAATGGACTTTTTCTACACCACTTTCAGCAATGATCTGCTGCCGGTGAAATTATTGAGAAATGCCGGACTGAAACTGGCCGAGCATGCCGGACCGATGAAACAGCAGGTGCTGAAGTACGCGATGGGGATGTAGCGCGTTGTTGAGGTTGAATCGTTAACGTGTTGAAGTTGAATAGTAAATGAGTGGGCTGCGGCCCACTTTTTGTATCTGAGGTTGAATAGCTGCGTCGTCAGAAGATCGCCGGTGATCTGTTGGCGGGTGTTACAGCAAGAGATGAAAAAAGAAAAAGCCGAATGCGATATCGGCATTCGGCCGTACAACCAGAGAGATACGATCATTGGGTAGGTTGTTAAAGTGGTATGGTCCGGAGATAAGCTCCAGACACAAGAAAACCCACCAAAGGGTGGGTTTTCTGAATAATGGTGCGGAGGGAGGGACTTGAACCCTCACGTCCTTGCGGACACTAGCACCTGAAGCTAGCGCGTCTACCAATTCCGCCACCACCGCACGTGGTATTTGTTGCCCAGCCCTGAAATAATCAGAACCGTTTTAATAATGGCAGGGCTACCTGGATTCGAACCAGGGAATGGCGGCATCAAAAGCCGCTGCCTTACCGCTTGGCGATAGCCCTGCAGGGTGTTGCTTTCACAACTGCTTCAATTGAAGCTCAGAATCATGGTGCGGAAGGAGAGACTTGAACTCTCACACCTTGCGGCGCCAGAACCTAAATCTGGTGCGTCTACCAATTCCGCCACTTCCGCATAATTCTATGTCATCGATCCGAATATTGGCAATTCAGAACGAATTTGTATTGGTGCGGAGGGAGGGACTTGAACCCTCACGTCCTTGCGGACACTAGCACCTGAAGCTAGCGCGTCTACCAATTCCGCCACCACCGCACGTGGTATTTTTTACCCAGTTCAGAAATACTCAGAACTGTTTGAAAATGGCAGGTCTACCTGGATTCGAACCAGGGAATGGCGGCATCAAAAGCCGCTGCCTTACCGCTTGGCGATAGACCTGCAGTTGCTCTTTTCAGAGACTTAAATCATGGTGCGGAAGGAGAGACTTGAACTCTCACACCTTGCGGCGCCAGAACCTAAATCTGGTGCGTCTACCAATTTCGCCACTTCCGCATGATTTTTCTATCAACCTGAACATTGGCATTTCAGATCGAATTAATTTTGGTGCGGAGGGAGAGACTTGAACTCTCACGTCCTTGCGGACACTAGCACCTGAAGCTAGCGCGTCTACCAATTCCGCCACCACCGCACGTGGTTTATTTTTACATTCTCCGGGGAGAATGGTGGCTACGACGGGATTCGAACCTGTGACCCCATCATTATGAGTGATGTGCTCTAACCAACTGAGCTACGTAGCCATTTCAGAGATGATGATTGAAAACCAGCATCTTCAAATGATGGCAGGTCTACCTGGATTCGAACCAGGGAATGGCGGCATCAAAAGCCGCTGCCTTACCGCTTGGCGATAGACCTGCAGTTGCTCTTTTCAGAGACTTAAATCATGGTGCGGAAGGAGAGACTTGAACTCTCACACCTTGCGGCGCCAGAACCTAAATCTGGTGCGTCTACCAATTTCGCCACTTCCGCATCAGAAACGTTGAAACAACGTCTCCTTAAATAATGGCAGGTCTACCTGGATTCGAACCAGGGAATGGCGGCATCAAAAGCCGCTGCCTTACCGCTTGGCGATAGACCTGCAGTTGCTCTTTACAGAGACTTAAATCATGGTGCGGAAGGAGAGACTTGAACTCTCACACCTTGCGGCGCCAGAACCTAAATCTGGTGCGTCTACCAATTTCGCCACTTCCGCATGATTTTTTATATCAATCTGAACATTGGCATTTCAGATCGAATTGTTTTGGTGCGGAGGGAGAGACTTGAACTCTCACGTCCTTGCGGACACTAGCACCTGAAGCTAGCGCGTCTACCAATTCCGCCACCACCGCACGTGGTTTATTTTTACATTCTCGCGGGGAGAATGGTGGCTACGACGGGATTCGAACCTGTGACCCCATCATTATGAGTGATGTGCTCTAACCAACTGAGCTACGTAGCCATTTCAGAGATGATGATTGAAAACCAACATCTTCAAATGATGGCAGGTCTACCTGGATTCGAACCAGGGAATGGCGGCATCAAAAGCCGCTGCCTTACCGCTTGGCGATAGACCTGCAGTTGCTCTTTTCAGAGACTTAAAGCATGGTGCGGAAGGAGAGACTTGAACTCTCACACCTTGCGGCGCCAGAACCTAAATCTGGTGCGTCTACCAATTTCGCCACTTCCGCATGATTTTTATATCAACCTGAACATTGGCATTTCAGATCGAACTAATTTTGGTGCGGAGGGAGAGACTTGAACTCTCACGTCCTTGCGGACACTAGCACCTGAAGCTAGCGCGTCTACCAATTCCGCCACCACCGCACGTGGTTTATTTTTACATTCTCCGGGGAGAATGGTGGCTACGACGGGATTCGAACCTGTGACCCCATCATTATGAGTGATGTGCTCTAACCAACTGAGCTACGTAGCCGCTTTAGGGTTGCCGACTATACCGATAATCCACAACCTTGTAAAGATGGCAGGTCTACCTGGATTCGAACCAGGGAATGGCGGCATCAAAAGCCGCTGCCTTACCGCTTGGCGATAGACCTGCAGGGTTACTCTTACAAAAGAGTTGAACCAAATTTTGGTGCGGAGGGAGGGACTTGAACCCTCACGTCCTTGCGGACACTAGCACCTGAAGCTAGCGCGTCTACCAATTCCGCCACCACCGCACGTGGTTTATTTTTACATTCTCGCGGGGAGAATGGTGGCTACGACGGGATTCGAACCTGTGACCCCATCATTATGAGTGATGTGCTCTAACCAACTGAGCTACGTAGCCGCTTTAGGGTTGCCGACTATACCGATAATCCACAACCTTGTAAAGATGGCAGGTCTACCTGGATTCGAACCAGGGAATGGCGGCATCAAAAGCCGCTGCCTTACCGCTTGGCGATAGACCTGCAGTTGCTCTTTTCAGAGACTTGAATCATGGTGCGGAAGGAGAGACTTGAACTCTCACACCTTGCGGCGCCAGAACCTAAATCTGGTGCGTCTACCAATTTCGCCACTTCCGCATGATTTTTTCTATCAACCTGAACATTGGCAATTCAGATCGAATAAATTTTGGTGCGGAGGGAGAGACTTGAACTCTCACGTCCTTGCGGACACTAGCACCTGAAGCTAGCGCGTCTACCAATTCCGCCACCACCGCACGTGGTTTATTTTTACATTCTCGCGGGAGAATGGTGGCTACGACGGGATTCGAACCTGTGACCCCATCATTATGAGTGATGTGCTCTAACCAACTGAGCTACGTAGCCATTTTCTTCATTCCCAGCGGGCGTTTAGCACAAGCCGCTGTGTCGGGAACGGGGCGCATTATGCTTACCGCAGTCAAAAGCGTCAATAGTTTTTTTTAATATCTCCATAAAATCCGCTTGTTCGATGGATATTTGGACGAAATGCACGAATGGCGGACGGAAACGGACGGGGAAGGGCACAATATCGAGTCTTGGCGGCAAAAGCCTGGCAAAAAATAAGCCAGCTGGCAGGCTGGCTTATCAAAAATTCACTGCGAATTATGGGTGAAAATTACACGTTGAAGCGGAAGTGAACCACATCGCCGTCCTGAACGATGTAATCTTTACCTTCCAGACGCCACTTACCGGCTTCTTTGGCACCACTTTCACCGTTGAACTCGATGAAATTGTCGTAGCCGATAACTTCGGCGCGGATGAAGCCTTTTTCGAAGTCGGTGTGGATTTTACCGGCGGCTTGCGGTGCGGTTGCCCCGACAGGAATGGTCCAGGCACGCACTTCTTTCACGCCAGCGGTGAAGTACGTTTGCAGGTTCAGCAGCTCGTAACCGGAACGGATCACGCGGTTCAGGCCCGGCTCTTCGATGCCCATATCTGCCAGGAACTCTTCGCGATCCGCATCTTCCAGTTCGGCGATTTCAGATTCGATAGCCGCACAAACTGCCACAACAACCGCATTTTCTTTGGCCGCGTGTTCACGAACCAGATCCAGGAATGGATTGTCTTCAAAACCATCTTCATTGACGTTGGCAATGTACATGGTTGGTTTCAGCGTCAGGAAGTTCAGGTAACCGATCGCCGCTGCTTCTTCTTTGCTCAGCTCAACCGAGCGTACCATCCCGCCTTCTGTCAGAGTCGGCAGTATTTTTTCCAGCACGGTGATTTCAAACTTCGCGTCTTTGTCACCACCTTTGGCGCGCTTGGCCTGGCGTTGGATGGCGCGTTCACAGGTATCCAGATCAG
This sequence comes from Photobacterium sp. MCCC 1A19761, assembly GCF_037389125.1. Classification (NCBI taxonomy): domain Bacteria; kingdom Pseudomonadati; phylum Pseudomonadota; class Gammaproteobacteria; order Vibrionales; family Vibrionaceae; genus Photobacterium; species Photobacterium sp. MCCC 1A19761. The sequence continues at coordinate 541,173 of NZ_JAZGTF010000001.1, read as the reverse complement.
CCAGGGCCAGTTCCAGGTTGATGATTTCGATATCGTCCAGCGGGCTGATCTTGCCGGCAACATGCACGATGTTGTCGTTTTCGAAACAACGCACCACGTGACCGATCGCATCGGTTTCACGGATGTTTGCCAGGAACTTGTTCCCCAGACCTTCACCTTTGGATGCCCCGGCAACCAGGCCAGCGATATCGACGAATTCCATGGTGGTCGGCATGACGCGTTCCGGGTTGACGATCTTCGCCAGTGCGTCCAGACGCAGATCCGGCACCGGTACGACACCGGTGTTTGGCTCGATTGTACAGAACGGGAAGTTTGCTGCTTCGATGCCTGCTTTCGTCAAGGCGTTGAATAGGGTGGACTTACCGACGTTTGGCAGGCCCACGATTCCGCATTTAAAACCCATGGTTGGAAACCCTTTTGGTGATGATTCGGTGAAACAACTCAGTGCCTGGGCAGGCATGCCGCCCGGGCCGAGTCAGAACAAATGAGTAAGACTACGCTTATTCGGCTTTGAATGAATGTAGTCGATTCTGCGCCTTATTCAGGCCGTCTTTGAGCAGAATATCCATGCAGCGCACCGCTTCGTCGACGGCCGCATCAATATTTTCTTGCTCTTTGGCCGGCGCTTTGCCCAGGACAAAGCCGGACACTTTGTTTTTGTCACCCGGATGGCCGATGCCGATCCGCAGGCGATAGAAATCTTTGTTGTTGCCCATCTTGCTGATGATGTCACGTAAGCCGTTGTGGCCGCCGTGGCCGCCGCCTTTCTTGAACTTAGCCACACCCGGCGGCAAATCCAGTTCATCATGGGCGACCAGGATCTCTTCCGGTTTGATCTGGAAGAAATTGGCCAGGGACGAGACTGATTTACCGGACAGGTTCATGTACGTCGACGGGATCAGTAAGCGAAGATCGTGACCATTGGCCTGGATCCGACCGGTCTGGCCGAAATATTTGGGCTCTTCCCGCAGGGTGATCTGATGGGCACGGGCCAGTTCTTCAACCACCCATGCGCCCGCGTTATGGCGGGTTCTCGCATACTCGGCACCAGGATTGGCCAGGCCGACCAATAGACGGATATTGTTACTCACGCTAGTCTCTCAAGTCTCAGGGGCTCAAACGCGCGCTATGTTATACCAAACGGCGCTGGATTGATACTGATAGCAAAACGCCCCGCGGGTGCGGGGCGTTTTATGGGCGGTGCTGTCGCAGCAGGACGCTTATTGCGCGAACATCGCCGAAATCGATTCTTCGTTGCTGATGCGACGAATGGCTTCAGCCAGCATGCCTGACAGTGTCAGTACAGAAACTTTACCGGTATCCAGCATTTCCTGAGACAGCGGGATAGAGTCGGTCACGATCACTTCATCGATCACGGACTCGCGGATGTTCTGTGGTGCGTTGCCTGAGAACACCGGGTGGGTTGCGTAAGCAAACACGCGGTTGGCGCCACGCTCTTTCAGCGCTTCAGCAGCTTTACACAGCGTACCGCCGGTGTCGATCATGTCGTCAACGATGATACAGTCGCGGCCTTCAACATCCCCGATCAGGTGCATCACCTGGGAAACGTTGGCGCGTGGACGACGCTTGTCGATGATCGCGATGTCGGTGTCATCCAGCAGTTTTGCCGTTGCACGGGCACGAACCACGCCACCGATGTCCGGAGAAACGACGACTGGATCGTCTAAGTTTTTCGCCAGCATGTCTTCCAGCAGAACCGGGCTGCCGAAGATGTTGTCTACAGGCACATCAAAGAAGCCCTGGATTTGTTCAGCGTGCAGATCAACGGTCAGGACGCGGTCAACACCCACGTTTGACAGGAAGTCAGCAACGACTTTCGCTGTAATTGGCACACGCGCAGAGCGGACGCGACGGTCTTGGCGGGCATAGCCGAAGTAAGGGATAACAGCAGTAATACGGCCTGCAGAAGCACGGCGAAGTGCATCGATCATCACAACCAGTTCCATCAGGTTGTCATTGGTTGGTGCACAGGTTGATTGAATGATGAATACGTCGCTACCACGAACGTTCTCATTAATCTGAACACATACTTCACCATCGGAAAAGCGGTTGACTGTGGCATCTCCCAGGGAGATGTAAAGACGGTCAGCAATGCGTTGGGCTAGTTCTGGTGTAGCGTTACCAGCAAACAGCTTCATATCAGGCACGGTGGAAACCTCAGGTTGCGTCCAAGTTGTAGTTACTGACTTTCCGTAGAGTATGCGTTCAAGGTGTTCAAAAGCGGAGATGTGTTAACACCTTTTGCGACGAATCCTTGGAGCCAGTCAGGTAGTTGTTTCAGCGTAGCATCGGCGGCCTGTTGGGTGCTAAATTCCGCAAACATGCAAGCGCCGGTGCCGGTCAATCTTGACGGCGCGTATTCTAACAGCCACAAAAGAGCCTTATCAACCTCAGGGTACACTCTTCGGACGATTTTTTCGCAATCGTTTTCGTAAACACCGGCCAAACGTGCTGCCAGGCTCATTTTTGCGCTGTTTCGCGGCAAGTCCGGGTGGGTAAAAATATCGACAGTCGCGATACTTACCTCCGGTTTGACCACCAGATACCACTTCTCCTGCGGTGCGGCCGGCTGCAAGACTTCGCCCACCCCTTCGGCAAAGGCGCTGAAGCCGCGGACAAACACCGGGACATCGGCGCCCAGCCTAAGGCCAATTTCGGCTAGTTCGTCATTGCTCAGCCCGGTTTGCCACAGGTAATTCAGAGCCACCAGGGTGGTGGCAGCATTTGACGAGCCGCCGCCGAGTCCGCCGCCCATCGGCAGTACCTTGTTGATTTCGATGTCGGCCCCGGCGCGGATCCCGGCCGCGCGGCGCAAGGCATCAGCGGCGCGGTAGATCAGGTTATCTTCGGTTGCAACGCCGTCGATGTCCGGCAGCAGACGAATTTCATCTGAAGTATTGGCCGTAATGGTCAACGTATCCCCGAAGTCCAGGAACTGAAACAGGGTTTGCAGTTCGTGGTAACCGTTCGGGCGACGGCCGGTGATATAAAGGAACAGGTTGAGCTTGGCCGGTGCCGGCCAGCGGGTGGTACGGGTAATCATCGTCGGATTCGTGCTCATATCGGTTACTTGGAGTTTAGTTGCCATTCATTGATGACCAGCGTAATACGGAGGGTGTCCTGGGTCAGCTGCAGGCGGCGCGGCAGTGCTGGGGTGACGGCGTCGTCATATTCCAGATAATCCAGTTGCCAGAGCTGATCGCCAATCTGTTTGGCCAGGTAGGCCACCCGGTTGTCGCTGTTGAGCTGATAGGTATCAGCCCCGGTCGGCAGGCCGATCAGCCAGTGACGCATATGCTCTACGGGCAAGTTGATGTCGGTCAGCTGATAGATCAGCAGCGAGGCATCGCGACCCTGGTAGGTTTTGCCGTCATGGCTGAGCAGGGTGACCCGGCTCGGTGTGGCATCCAGTTTGAGCAGCGTCTTGCCGAGGAAATTGGTCAGCAGCAGGTGATCGGCTCCCGGTACGGTTTGCCACACCAGGTTGGCGCCAAAACGCTTGGTGCCGCGATAGCCCAGTTTGCCCTTGGCCTGATAATGACTCAGTTGGGTCAGGCTGGCCTGGTGCGATGGCCAGTCGACAGCCTGGCGTTCCGGTTGGGCGGCACAGCCGGCCAGCAGGGCCAGCAGCAGCGAGGCGCTGGCGACGTGCCGAAGCCATTTGCCGGACGGCGTGCGGGACAAGCGTTGCGAAAAACTTGAGAACATAACTTGTGATATACGAAATGAGTTTAGGCAAACAATAGCGATTCTTGAGCCATAATACCAACGACGACAATGAATTGTTGTCCTGATTAATTCCTGAAAAGGGTATTTGAATCACAACATTTGGCCCGGAATGCCATATTGATTACATGAGTATTCTTTTATTACGTTGGGGCATCAAGTAAAATCCCGGCCTGGATCTTTTTCACCGGCGAAGTGGTACACCGTCTCCATGACCTTGCTTGCATTAGGAATCAATCATAAAACAGCTTCTGTGGACTTGCGCGAGCGGGTTGCGTTTTCTCCGGAAAAGCTGACTCAGGCGCTGCAGCAACTCGAAGCTCATCCGGATGTGACCAGTGGTGTGATCCTTTCGACCTGTAACCGTACCGAAATCTATTGTGACGTGACCCACAGCGGTCCGGGCATCCTGATTGACTGGCTGACCAAATTCCATCAGCTCAATGCCGAGGATCTGATGCCGAGCCTGTATTTCCACGAAGAGCAGGCTGCGGTCCGCCATCTGATGCGGGTTTCCTGCGGGCTCGACTCTCTGGTACTGGGCGAGCCGCAAATTCTAGGTCAGGTGAAGCAGTCTTATTCAAATGCCCGAGAGAGCTCGGCAGTGAATGGCATGCTGGAGAAGCTGTTCCATAAATCGTTCACCGTGGCCAAGCGGGTGCGCACCGAAACCGACATTGGCGGCAATGCGGTTTCCGTGGCATTTGCGGCCTGTACCCTGGCGAAACAGATTTTTGAGTCCCTGTCGGAAGCGACCGTGTTGCTGGTCGGCGCCGGGGAGACCATCGAGCTGGTGGCCCGCCACTTGGCTGAGCAGGGGTGTAATCGCCTGATCGTAGCCAACCGGACCAAAGAGCGCGCCGACAACCTGGCACAGGAATTCGGCGCTGAGGTGATTGGCCTGCCGGAGATCCCTGAACACCTGCACCGGGCGGATATTGTGATCAGCTCGACGGCCAGCCCGCTGCCGATCATCGGCAAGGGGATGGTTGAGAAGGCGATCAAAGTTCGCCGCCATCAGCCGATGCTGCTGGTGGATATCGCGGTGCCGCGGGATATTGAAACCGAGGTCGGTGATCTCAATGATGCCTACCTTTATACGGTCGATGACTTGCAAAGTATTGTTGAGAAGAACCGTGAGCAGCGCAAGCTGGCAGCCATTCAGGCAGAAGCTATCGTTAGTGAGGAAAGCGCTGCCTTCATGAGCTGGCTGCGCTCGCTGGAAGCCGTCGACAGTATTCGTCAATATCGTTGTCATGCCGAAGAGATCAAAAGCGAGCTGCTGGCGCGAAGCCTGCAGGCAATTGCCAACGGCAGCGATCCGGAAAAAGTGCTGGCGGAGCTGAGCAACAAACTGACCAACAAACTCATTCACGCCCCGACCCGGGCAATGCAGCAGGCTGCCCACAATGGTGAGCCGGAGAAGCTGGCGGTGATCCGGGAGACGCTGGGGCTCGATCCCTTCAAGAATTAATATGAGGCAGGGCGAGTGCGCCCTGCCGTGATTCGGACATAAGTTAAGTCAACTATGAAACCTTCAATTTTAGTGAAATTAGAAACGCTGGTTGAGCGCTACGAAGAAGTCCAGCACCTGCTGGGCGATCCTGGTGTGATCGGTGATCAGGAACGATTCCGTGCGCTGTCCCGCGAATATTCTCAGCTGGAGGAAGTGACCCAGTGCTTCCAGGCCTATCAACAGGCGAAAGAAAATCTGGAAACCGCTGAGGAAATGGCGAAGGAAGACGATCCGGACATGCGCGAGATGGCTTTGGAAGAAGTCAAAGATGCCAAGGCAGACATTGAGCGCCTGGAAGATGAGTTGCAGGTGCTGCTGATCCCGAAAGATCCGAATGACGAGCGTAACTGTTTCATTGAAATTCGTGCCGGTGCCGGCGGGGATGAAGCAGGTATTTTTGCCGGAGACCTGTTCCGGATGTACAGCAAATACTCAGAAAGCCGCGGCTGGCGGATTGAAGTGATGAGTGCCAACGTGGCAGAGCATGGCGGTTATAAAGAAATGATTGCCAAGATCAGCGGCGAAGGCGCGTACGGGATCCTGAAATTCGAGTCCGGTGGTCACCGGGTTCAGCGTGTTCCGGCGACCGAATCTCAGGGCCGGGTGCATACATCGGCCTGTACCGTCGCGGTTTTGCCGGAGATCCCGGAAGCGGAGATCCCGGAAATCAATGCCGGCGATCTGAAAATCGATACCTTCCGCGCCTCGGGTGCCGGTGGTCAGCACGTCAATACCACCGACTCCGCGATCCGGATCACCCACTTGCCGACCGGGATTGTGGTTGAATGTCAGGATGAACGTTCGCAGCACAAGAACAAGGCCAAAGCCATGTCCGTGCTGGCAGCCCGGATCATTCAGGCGGAAGAAGAGAAGCGTCATGCCGAAGAAGCAAGCACGCGCCGAAATCTGCTGGGCTCGGGCGATCGCTCGGACCGTATCCGGACCTATAACTACCCGCAGGGCCGGGTTTCGGATCACCGCATTAACCTCACCATTTACCGTCTGAATGAGGTGATGGAAGGGGAGATTGATACCCTGATCCAGCCGGTGCTGCAGGAGTACCAGGCCGATCAGCTGGCCGCGATGGCCGAGCAGAGCTGATGGCGTTGAGCATTGAGGCGCTGCTGAAACAGGCAGCGCTCCAACTGAGCGATTCCGGCTCCGACAGCCCGCAGATCGATGCTGCGGTGCTGCTGTGTCATGTGCTGGACAAGCCGCGCAGCTACCTGCTGACCTGGCCGGAGAAAGTGCCGGAGCCGGCGCAGCAGGCTGCGTTTGATGCTTTACTCCAGCGCCGTCTTGCCGGTGAGCCGGTGGCGTATCTGGTCGGGGAGCGGGAATTCTGGTCGCTGCCGCTGAAGGTGGCGCCGCATACCCTGATCCCGCGTCCGGATACCGAACGTCTGGTTGAGCTGGCGCTGGAGAAAATCCCGGCGGGTCCGGGGGCGGTGCTGGATCTCGGTACCGGAACCGGCGCGATTGCGCTGGCGATTGCGTCCGAGCGACCGGATCTGACCGTTACCGGGATTGATTTGCGCCCGGAAGCGGCTGCGCTGGCTGGCGAGAATGGCAAGCGGTTGCAGATCCGCAATACCCGCTTTTTGTCGGGAAGCTGGTATAGTCCCCTGGCGGCCGACGAACAATTTGCGGTCATTGTCAGTAATCCGCCTTATATTGATGCGGCCGATCCGCATCTGGCGCAGGGCGATGTTCGCTTTGAACCGAAAAGTGCGCTGGTGGCGGACGATCATGGCTTGGCCGACATCCGCCACATCAGCGAGCAGGGGCGACAGTTTCTGTTGCCGGGCGGCTGGCTGCTGATGGAGCACGGCTTTGAGCAGGGAGAGGCTGTGCGGCATATTTTACAGGACCTGGGGTATCAGCAGATCATGACGGCACAAGATTATGCCGGTCTGGATCGGGTCACCCTGGGCTGCTGGCAAGGATAGAGAGAGAAAAGAATGTACGTTGCACTGAAACATATTCACATGGTTGCCATCGCACTGAGCGTGCTGCTGTTTGTCGCGCGTTACGGCCTGATGATGGCTAACTCGTCGCTGCTGGAGCGCAAAGCCCTGAAGATCACCCCGCATGTGGTGGATACCTTCATGTTGCTTAGCGGTGTGGCCCTGATTGGGGTGACCGGCTTTATTCCGTTTACCGAAGCCGGTGGCTGGCTGACCGAAAAACTGAGCTGTGTGCTGGCCTATATCGCGCTGGCATTCTTTACCCTGAAGTTCGGTAAGAACAAGGTCTTTAAGACCTTTGCCTTCCTGGGCGCACTGGGCTGGGTGGTTGCTGCCGGCAAGATTGCCGTCACCAAGACACCGTTTCTGGGGTGAGCATGTTCGAGATTGATTTCGACGAGCTGGAGCAGATGGCCCTGGTCGAAGGCGTACTGGAATTGACAGCAGCGCTGGACCCGGGCTTTCCGACAGGCTGGGTCCGGTTGCAACTGGAACGGCTGGCTCAGGAAGCGGAACACGCCCTGATGGAGGAAGTGAATCCGCAGCTGCGTCTGGATGGCCTGATCCGCCTGTTCTATCGGGAATGGGGATTTCGGGGCGATCAGGACCAGTATTATGCTTCTCAGAACCTGTATCTGGATCAGGTGCTGGATCGCAAAATGGGGATCCCGGTGACCCTCGGTGCCGTGTTCTTGTATCTGGCCCGTCATCTGGAATTGCCGGTCAGCAGTGTCGGCTTCCCGACCCAGTATCTGATCAAGATCGACTGGCGGGATCGCGAGCCGCAGTATCTCAACCCGTTCGACGGGGAATACCTTAGCCGGCGGACGATGGCTGCCTGGCTGAAAGGGCACCGTGGCCCGTTTGCCGAGCTGCGCCGTGAGCACCTGGAAGAAGCCGACAACGGCGATATTCTGGCGCGCTGGCTGACGGTCATGAAAAGCGCTCTGCTGCGGGAAGAGCGTTATGCCGATGCGTTGCGTTGCAGCGATTTGGCGCTGGCGTTTCGTCCCGGTGACCCGCATGAGATCCGCGATCGCGGCTATATTTACCAGCAGCTTGACTGCAATCATGCGGCGGCGATGGATTATGAGTATTTCATCGAGCAGTGCCCGGAAGATCCGGCGGCGAAGCTGCTGAAGCTGCAGGTGAAAGCCCTGCATGAAGAGCCTTTGGTGCTGCACTGAGTCCGAAATGAATCCAGGGGGGCTGCTGTAATACCAATCGCAGTAAATAAGGGGTCATCCTAGCTTGTTAAAATGCTCGATAACCGCGTTAGAATTTTTGATTGTAGAGTCACTACTTATCAAAAAATCCCGCTTTGTTCTCAAACATTTTTCCTGCGCTATTATTGAACACTTACTTACTTTGATTGGTATAAAGCGGGCAGCTACCCGTACAACAGAATGAGAAGAGAGTTGATCATGGAACAAAAAGTTGTTCGAGTCGGCGATATTGAGGTTGCCAACGACAAGCCGTTCGTCCTGTTTGGTGGCATGAATGTCCTGGAGTCTCGCGATCTGGCGATGGCGATCTGTGAAAAATATGTCGAAGTGACGGACAAACTGGGGATCCCATACGTCTTTAAAGCCTCTTTCGACAAGGCAAACCGCTCTTCCGTGCATTCTTACCGCGGTCCGGGGATGGAAGAAGGCCTGAAAATCTTTCAGGAGCTGAAAGATACCTTCGGCGTGAAAATTATCACCGATATCCACGAGCAGTACCAGGCGCAGCCTGTGGCCGATGTGGTCGATGTGATCCAGCTGCCGGCTTTCCTGGCGCGTCAGACTGACCTGGTTGAGACGATGGCCAAAACCGGCGCGGTGATTAATGTGAAAAAACCTCAGTTCATGAGCCCGGGGCAGGTCGGCAATATCGTCGAGAAATTTGCCGAGTGCGGCAATGAGCAGATTATCCTGTGTGAGCGCGGCGCGCTGCATGGTTACGATAACCTGGTTGTGGATATGCTGGGCTTTGATGTGATGAAAAAGGCCTCCAAGGGCAGCCCGATCATCTTTGATGTCACCCACGCGCTGCAGTGCCGTGACCCGTTGGGTGCCGCGTCCGGCGGTCGCCGGGAGCAAACGGTCGATCTGGCGCGTGCCGGCATTGCGACCGGGATTGCCGGTCTGTTTATGGAAGCGCATCCGAATCCGGATCAGGCCCGTTGTGACGGCCCGTCAGCCTTCCCGCTGGATAAACTGGAACCGTTCCTGGCGCAAATCAAACAGCTGGATGATCTGATCAAGAGCTTTGCCCCGATAGATATTCAATAATCGATATCACGTCCTGATGTCGCGCCCGGCGGCATAGGGGAGGCATGGTCTCGTGCTCTCGGGCTAATCTTTCAAGATTGATATCAATGACTTGCGGGTAACCGATCTCAGACCCGGCAGCGTAGGCTGCCGGGTCTTTTTTTGTCCGTTTCAACACCTGTATCGGTTTTAAGCGGGAATGTGCTGTATTTATCCCGAAATTTTTTTTCAAAATGTAAAAATTCAGAGAATAATACTGCCAATATCGACTGTTTATAGTGTCATCGCACAACGGGTTCCTGATTGATGGACTATCCCCCTGGTGATGCGGGGAAACGGGAGTGTGATGTCTGCCAGTGCCCAAATGAGAATTTAATCCTGTATGGGTATACTCCTGCCGCTTAAAATTTTAAATGTGTAGGGTGTTGCGTGGCATTATCTCAAAACAAAGCTCTGAGTCAGACAGGGGAAGCGGCTCCACGCTGGAGTCAGCACGATACCAGCTGGATGCTGAGTTTATTTGGAACGGCCGTGGGGGCCGGGATTTTATTTCTGCCGATTAATATCGGGGTCGGCGGATTTTGGCCGCTGGTGATCATGGCCCTGCTGGCCGGGCCGATGACCTTTCTGGCGCACCGCGGGCTGGCGCGTTTCGTGCTGTCTTCATCGCGTCCGGATGCAGATTTTACCGATGTGGTCGAAGAGCATTTCGGTGTCGGGGCCGGACGGTTGATTGCGCTCCTTTACTTCCTGTCGATCTTTCCGATTTTGCTGATCTACGGTGTCGGTCTGACCAATACGGTCGAAAGCTTCCTGATCCATCAGTTGGGGATCACCCCGCCGTCGCGGGTGCTGCTCTCGGGCGGGCTGATCTTTGCCATGATTGCGGTCATGATGGCCGGTGAGAAAGCCATGCTCAAAGCCTTCGCCGTGATTGTCTATCCGCTGGCTGCGATCCTGGCCGGGCTATCCCTGTATCTGGTCCCGAACTGGCAGTTCCCTGTGATGACGGTATGGCCGCAGTGGCAGGAGCTGTCGCTGACCCTGTGGCTGGCGGTGCCGGTGACGGTGTTCGCGTTCAGCCATGCGGCTGCGATTTCCAGTTTCGTTCATGCCCAGCGGCGCCATTACGGGGCGCAGGCAGGCGCCAAGAGTGAGCACATCTTGCGGCGTACCTCGGTGATGCTGATTGTCTTTGTGCTGTTCTTTGTCTTTTCCTGTGTCCTGAGCCTGACTCCGGCGCAGCTGATGGAAGCCAAGGCACAGAACGTGTCGGTGCTGTCCTACCTGGCCAATGTGCACAACAGCCCGTTCATTGTCGCCCTGGGACCGTTGATTGCCTTCATCGCCATTACCTCGTCGTTCCTCGGACACTTCATGGGGGCGCGCGAGAGCCTGAACGGATTACTGCACAAGCAAACCGGGGTGGCCGTTGCCAAACTGGATAAGCTGGGAATTGTGCTGATGTTTCTGTCGATCTGGCTGGCGGCAGTCCTGAACCCGAGCATCCTCGGCATGATGGAGGCCCTGTCCGGCCCGGTGATTGCGATGATCCTGTTCATTCTGCCGATGCTGGCGGTCTACCGGGTGGAGGGGTTGAAAGCCTATCGCGGGCAGTTGAGTACGTATTTTGTGCTGGTGGTGGGGTTGCTGGCCGTCTCGGCCATTCTCTATAACTTGCTTTAATTGCTTCCCCGACGCGCTTCGGGCGGGCGAAAACAAAAAGGCTTGCCGCGGGGCAAGCCTTTTTTTAGATCGCTTCTCGGGGCCGGTTTACAGCTTAAAGCGGTTGATTTCCTGTTGCAGCTCATGGGAGAGGTGCGACAGTTCTGCCGCCTGTTTCGCGGCTTCCTCCGCTTCCATCGCCAGCTCATTCGATACATCACGGATCCCTTCGGTATTGCGGGTAATTTCCGAGGTGACGGACGATTGCTCTTCGGCTGCCGAGGCAATTTGGGTGGCCATATCACTGATGTTGGTCACGGCACTGTTAATTTGTGACAGGCTGGCCGAAGCGGCGTTGGCATCATCGACACTGGTCTCAGCCAGGCGACGGCTGTCTTCCATGATCCCGACGGCACGACCTGTGGTCTGCTGCAAGGTTTCAATCATTTGCTGAATTTCTTGCGTGGAAGCATGGGTACGCTGGCTCAGTACGCGCACCTCATCAGCAACCACGGCAAATCCGCGGCCTTGCTCACCGGCACGGGCTGCTTCAATGGCCGCATTCAGCGCCAGCAGGTTGGTTTGCTCGGCAATGTCCTGGATGGTCGACAAAATGGTGTTGATGCTCTGGGCATGGGTGTTCAGCTCGCCGATCACCCCGGTGGCCATATCCACTTCTGTGGCCAGGCTGGTGATTGATTGCTGGCTCTGGCTGACCTGTTGAGCGCCGTGCTCGGATACATCTACCGTTTCACCCGAGGTGCGGGCCGTATTGTCGGCGTTGCCGGCGATTTCTTGGGTTGCGGCGGCCATCTCGTTGATGGCGGTCGCGACCATATTGATCTCATCCTGCTGGTGCTGGATACGGGTGCTACGCTCTTCCGCTTGCGAGGCCGTGAGATGGGCCTGCTGGCTCAGGGCTGAAGAGACTTCGTTCAGGCGGCTGACCATGCCGTGCATGTTGCCGACAAACCGGTTGAAGTTATGGGCCAGTTGGCCGACTTCATCGTCGCTGCGCGGCTCCAGGCGCTGGGTCAGATCCCCTTCACCGGTGGCGATTTCAGCCAGGGCTTGCGAGACGCGGCCTAGGTCGCGGAACAGGAAGCCGACCAGCCAGGCAACGGCAGCAACCACTGCCAGGGTAATGATAATCGAAGCGATGATCAGCTGGCTCAGCAGTTCGCTGTGGCTGGCTTCTTCAGTCGCGCGATCCAGCTCTAGGCCCAGGATCCAGTCGGTGCCCGGCACGTTGGCAAAATACAGCAGTTTATCCTGGCCTTTGACCGTCGCTGCGGTAATTTCATGCGATTGAACGGCAGTATTGATTGTCGCCATGCTGATGTTTTTGCTGTAGCGGCTGATCGGCTGGAGCAGCAGAGACTTATCAGGATGGGCTAGAAAAGTGTTGTCCTGCTTGTTGATCAGCATTGCAAAGGCATTGTCGCCCACATTCAGGTTGATCACATCGTTGATCAACTGGTCGATCAGCACGTCGGCACCGACCACGCCAACCAGGGAGCCGTTGTGGCGAACCGGCTCGGCAATCGTTACCAGCAGGGCATTGGTAATGGCATCTTTATAAGCGGTGGTAATCATCTGCTTGCCGGCATTTTGTGCATCCTGGTACCACGGACGGGTGCGCGGATCATAGTCGGCGCGATTACGCTCCGGGTGCGAACGGAACATCTCACCGGCCGGGGTGCCGAAGAAGATATCGTCAAAGCCGCCGGCAATACGTGCCTGTTGCAGATACGGCACTTTGTCGGCTTCAGCGGTGTAATTGTTGAAGGCACTGGCAATGTTGCTGCGAATCGAAATCCATTCTGAAATACCATCCGTGGCCGCTGAAGAGATGCTCTGGGCACGGGCGTAGATACCGTTTCGGGTTTGATCAGCGAGTTGCTCAGCGGCCAGCCAGGTCAGAGCCGTCGCCATGATAACCACGGCGGATAAACTGGCCCCGATGAGCTTTTGCTTTAAAGATAATTTCATTGTTATCGATTCTCAAAAGACATAGGTATAGGGATTTGCGGTCGGATTTTATCGATAATTTAAGCGACATGCACGAAAAAGTGACGCAGCTCATAATAATCATACAATTTACAAAGATATTTCATTTAAATTGACGTAGTTGTAAATAGTACTGTCAACTTATTGACGGCTTTCAAGCTTCATACAATGGTCTAACTTTGATCAAAATCCGGATTTTGCGGAATAAAATTCGATTTAGCTTGAAAAGTCCATTTTATCGACGTGATGAATGCTTTTGGGGAATATTATTTATTCAACACGTGCAGTGATATCGGTTGATTATTGGGCGGAATATGATTTGCCGTCATCTAAGAAAATATCGGATGTTTAGACGTCTAGAAGTTGACACTGCTAGGTGGAAGCTCTAGGCTAGGGCAAATTTTAAAATAGATGTCCTGTAGTCATCATGCCGAACACAACACCACAATCGCACACGACCCCAGCGCCCTCTGCACTGGCACTATTGCCACTGGGTATATTTCTGGCCTTGTTCATTGGCGTCGGAAGTTACCTGACCCTGCAGGGCGTCGATTTTGCCTTTTATCAGTTACCGGCACCGGTTGCCGCGCTGCCGGCGATTATGATCGCCCTGCTGCTGAGTAAAGAAACCCTGAACAAGGCGATTGAGCAGTTCCTGCGGGGTGTGGGCCATGGGGATATCATCGCGATGTGCATGATCTATCTGCTGGCCGGTGCCTTTGCTGCGGTTGCCAAAGCGACCGGTGGGGTGGATGCGACGGTGAACCTGGGATTATCAATGCTGCCGGCCAGTCTAATCCTGCCCGGGATCTTTGTGATTTCAGCGTTTATTGCCACCGCGATGGGAACGTCGATGGGGACGATTGCGGCGGTGGCGCCGGTTGCCCTGGGGATCGCCGAGGCGGCGGAAATGGATGTGGCCCTGACCGCCGGGGTGGTGCTGAGCGGTGCCATGTTCGGTGATAACCTGTCGATTATCTCAGATACCACCATTGCCTCGACCCGCTCGCAAGGCTGTCAGATGAAAGACAAGTTCCGCGAAAACATTCGCATTGCACTGCCAGCGGCGATCGCGGCAATTGTCTTATTTATGATCAGCAGCACCCCGAGCCAGGTTCCGGCTGCCGAAGCAGTCGAGTGGCTGAAAGTACTGCCGTATATCGCGATTCTAGTTCTGGCGGTGTCCGGGGTGAATGTCTTCGTCGTACTCGGGCTGGGCATCCTGCTGGCCGGGAGCGTTGGTTTGATGACGAGTCCGGATTACAGCCTGGCGACTTACGGTCAGGATATTTATGCCGGCTTTGGCAATATGCAGGAAATCTTCCTGTTGTCGATGTTGATTGGCGGGATCAGTGAGCTGATGCGCCAGCAGGGCGGCCTGGCTTTCTTGACGCAACTGATCAGTAAGGTGATCCGGGTGTTCGGCAAGGCACACAGCCAGAGCCAGAACCTGCGTGCCAGTGAGCTGGGGATTGCGTCGCTGGTCAGTTTGACCAACTGCTGTACCGCTAACAATACGGTCGCCATTATCGTTTCCGGTGGCGTAGCCAAAGAGCTGGCCGTTGAGCATGGGGTGACGCCGCGCCGCGCTGCCAGTTTGCTCGATATCTTCTCTTGTGTGATTCAGGGCGTATTGCCGTACGGCGCTCAGGCATTGTTGCTGGGCTCTGTCTTTGGTCTGTCGCCGCTGGCCGTGGTCAGCCACTCTTATTATTGCTTCTTCCTGGCGATTGCCGCGGTGGTGGCGGTGTTTGTCAAGCATCCGGCCCGACAACCAGTTTGTGCGTAACACCACAAAAATTCCAGTAACCTGATCCGATGCCCTGCAATTGCAGGGCATTTTTTTGCGTTTAGTCCGCTGTTTGAGAAATTTCGCGCCTTGTAAGGTGATCTGGTCAACAGATTTATGAAATCAACAGAAAAGTGCTCATGGTTTATTTTAAACTTGCGCCATTGTTTGAATATAAACAGCTGCTTAAGCCTTTTTATCAAGGATGAACGGTGGCAGTGGTTACGTCAGGTTGAACGCTGTGATGTGCGGGTTTTCGGGCACGGAAGTCCGACCGGTGCGCGGTCTGGCCAATATAATGAAGAATGGTTAAGGGGAATCCCATGAAGCAACGCTTATTTGCTAAAACAGCATTAACGGCAGCCGTCCTGGCAACCTTGTCGGGTTGTGCCAATCAGGCTGATGTCACAGAGCCATCCTGGGAAGCGGATACAACATATAAGCTGACTATTCTGCACACCAACGATCACCACGGTCGTTTCTGGCAGAATAAATACGGTGAATATGGCATGGCTGCGCGCAAGACCTTGTTAGATCAATTGCGGGCTGAGATCGAAGCTCAGGGCGGCACGGCACTGCTGCTCTCGGGCGGTGATATCAATACCGGTGTGCCGGAGTCGGATCTTCAGGATGCTGAGCCGGACTTCAAAGGCATGAATATGCTGGGCTATGATGCGATGGCGTTGGGGAACCATGAGTTTGATAACCCGCTGGAAGTGCTGCGTAAGCAGGAAGCCTGGGCTGAGTTCCCGATGCTGTCGGCGAACATCTACGACAAAGCCACCGGCGAGCGCCTGTTCCAGCCTTACCAGATTTTTGAGCGCCAGGGCATTAAGATTGCGGTGATCGGCCTGACGACGGAAGATACGGCCAAGATCGGTAACCCGGAATATATCGGCGGTATCGATTTCCGCGATCCGAAAGTGGAAGCGCAGAAGCTGATCAATGAACTTCAGGCCACCGAGAAACCGGATGTGATCATTGCGGCGACGCATATGGGCCACTACGAAAACGGGAACCGTGGCGTGAATGCCCCGGGCGATGTAGCACTGGCGCGTTCGCTGGAAGCGGGTGATCTGGATATGATCGTCGGTGGTCACTCCCAGGAGCCGGTGTGCATGGAAGGTCCGAACATGTACAACAAGCAGTTCAATCCGGGTGATGAATGTAAGCCGGATCAGCAGAACGGCACCTGGATTGTCCAGGCTCATGAGTGGGGCAAATATGTCGGCCGCGCGGATTTCGAATTCCGCAACGGTGAGTTACAGATGGTGAGCTACGATCTGATCCCGGTGAACCTGAAGAAGAAGGTGACACTGGCTGACGGCAGCAAGAAACGTGTCTTCATCGAAGATGAAATTGCCGAGAATCAGGACGTGAAATCCTTCCTGCAACCTTACCAGGAGCGCGGTCAGGCCCAACTGAACATCAAGATTGCAGAGTCAAATGGCAAGCTGGAAGGGGATCGCAACAAGGTTCGTTTCCAACAGACCAATCTGGGTCGTCTGATTGCGGCTTCTCACATGCAGCGTGCCAAAGCGGACTTCGCCGTGATGAACTCCGGTGGCGTGCGTGACTCGATTGCCGGTGGCGATATCACGTATAAAGACGTGCTGACGGTTCAGCCGTTCGGCAACATCGTGACTTACACCGACATGAGCGGTGCGGAAGTGATGGATTACCTGAATGTGGTCGCGACCAAGCCGACGGATTCTGGTGCTTATGCCCAGTTCTATGGCATCTCGATGAATGTTGCGAATGGCAAGGTCAGCAATGTGAAGATTGGCGGCAAAGCGCTGGATCTGAACAAGACTTACCGCTTTACCATCCCGAGCTTCAATGCGGCGGGCGGTGACGGCTATCCGAAGCTGAATACGCATCCGGGTTATGTGAATACTGGGTTTGTGGATGCGGAAGTGCTGAAAGACTTCCTGGAAGCAAACAGCCCGGTTGATGTGAATGCGTTCGCACCAAAAGGCGAGATTACCTATAAGTAACTGATCATGAGTCAGTAACCCACAAAGCCCCGGTCTGTGCCGGGGCTTTTTTCTTGCGGTCAGGTTGGCTATATTGATGCCATCACCCATAGCAAATGATAACTGATCCATGACACCGGCCATTAACCTCGCCAAAAAGAAGAAAATTTCCTATACCGTTCACCAGTATGAGCATGATCCGGCCAATACCAACTTCGGCCTGGAGGCGGCGAATGTACTGGGCCAGGACCCGAATCGGGTATTCAAAACGTTGTTGTTTGCACTCAATGGCGATCCGAAAAAACTGGCCGTGGCGATTGTACCGGTCGCCGGCATGCTGGATTTGAAAGCGGCAGCCAAAGCGGCAGGCGGCAAGAAAGCCGATATGGCCGATCCGCAAATTGCCGAGAAAACCACCGGCTACATTGTCGGCGGGATCAGCCCGCTGGGGCAGAAAAAACGCCTGCCGACCTTTCTTGATGCCTCTGCCGAGCAGTTTGAAACGATTTGTGTCAGTGCCGGGCGCCGCGGGCTGGAGATTGAACTGGCGCCGCAGGAGCTGTTGGCGCTGACACAGGGACAATTCGCATCGTTGGCGAAAACGGCCTGATCGCTCGCCGCCGCACATGAGGGTGTATGGAGAAACCGATGAACCTGAACCTGCTGCGAACCCTGCAGGTGTTACTCGATGAATGCCATGTCAGCCGGGCTGCGGGACGGTTACATCTGACACAGTCAGCAGTCAGTCGGCAGTTGACCCAGTTGCGGGGGCTGTTCGACGACCCGTTGCTGGTACGCGAAGGCAACCGGTTGTTGCTGACCCCGAGGGCTGAGCAGCTCAAACTCAAGCTGGATGGCGTACTGGCGGAATGCCAGGGGCTATTGGCAAACGGGGCGTTTGATCCGCATTCTTGGCAGGGGAGTGTGGTGCTGGCTTCTTCCGATTATGTCGCCCAGTACATTCTGCCGGATATCGTGGCGCAATTTCAGCACGCCGCACCCCGGCTCCGGGTGGGATATCAGCTCTGGTCGCCGGAGCAACTGGCGCAGTTGAGGGAGCTCAATATTCACCTGGTTTCGACCATGCTACCGGCAATCCCGCCGGGGCTGTGCGGGCGAGCGATTGGCGCCGATCAGCCCGTGTGTGTGATGCGCCAGGCCCATCCGCTGGCGGCTGAGCCGTTGACTTTATGCGCATTTACCCGGTATCCGCATGTGAAAGTCTCTGGTGGAGGGGATAAGGACAGCTTTGTCGATCGCCACCTGAGCAGCGAAGGACTGGCACGGCAGATCCAGTTTACGGTACCCTTTTTCGGCTCCGCGTTTGAGACCGTGAGCCGGACCGATATGCTGATGGTGATCCCCGAGCATATTGCCCGCAATATGAGTCAGTTGTTTCCCATCACCTATCAGCCGCTGCCGTTTGCTGTGCCGGAGCATCAATACTGGCTGCTGTGGCATCCGCGCTTCGAAGCCGATCCGGCGCATCAGTGGCTGCGCAACCAGGTGTTGGCGATCATGCAAGGCTCGATGTATTCCATCACTATGACTGAAAATCATAAAGGCGATGATTTCTTTTGATTTCAGCAAATGCCCTCAGGCTGCTACTTTAGTTTTTTTAAAGGAGTAGATGATGACATTCAGTATCTGGCTTTCGCTGTTGATGATTTGCATGCTCGGAGCCATGTCACCGGGCCCCAGTCTGGCCGTGGTGGCGAAACACAGTTTATCCGGTGGGCGGTTGCACGGCGTCGTGACGTCCTGGGCCCATGCGTTCGGGGTTGGGGTTTATGCGCTGCTGACGTTGTTGGGACTGGCCGTAGTGCTGAAGCAGTCGCCAACCTTGTTTACGGCGATCACCTACGCCGGTGCTGCATACCTGGCCTATCTGGGCGTCAATGCCCTGCGCTCCAAAGGCGGGGTCGCCGCGAAACTCTCGGCAGGGACCCCGGTCCGATTGGGGATTGCCGCGCGGGATGGCCTGATGATCTCCATCCTGAATCCGAAACTGGCGCTATTCTTTCTCGCTCTGTTCAGCCAGTTTGTTGCGGTCGGGACTGAGCTGTCGAGCCGGGCAATTATTGTCGCCACCCCGCTACTGGTGGATGGGTTGTGGTACACCCTGATTGCACTGGTGTTGTCGAATCCCAAGGTTCTGGACAAGCTGCGGATGAAAGCCCAGTTGATTGACCGTCTGTCCGGGGTGGTGCTGATCTTGCTGGCACTGCGGGTGGTAATTCAGGCATAGCCGAATATCATGGTAGTTGTGGGTTGGACGAAGAGAAACAGAGGCGCTGGTGCGCCTCTGTGGTATGGGGAATTTAGCGCTGGCGTCGTTGGTGTCGCTCGCGGTTTTCCAGTTTACGCTCCTGGCTTTTCTTCAGCATGACATAGAGTGCGCCGGTCCCGCCGTGCTGGCGCAGGGCAGAATGAAAGCCCATCACATCAGAAATCTGGGTCAGCCAGCTGGCGACAAAGCTTTTCATCAGGGCTGGTGGGTTGGAACGCTCCCCTTTGCCGTGAACGATGATAACGGTACGAATATCCATCCGCTGACACTGCTTGAGAAAGTGCAGCACTTCGTCACGGGCTTGCTGGAGTGTTTTTCGATGCAGATCCAACCGGGCCTGAAGCTCATATTTGCCCAGCCGTAGTTTACGAAAGACGCCTTCCTGGACGCCATCACGCTTGAACTCGATCATATCGTCGGGCTTCAGCATTTCCGCATGGTCGATGGATAAATAGTCGGGGTCACTTTCCGTTAAAGTCTGGGCAGCCAGACGCCGGGCAAGGTGTGCCTCAGACGTTTGATGTTTGGGGCGGCTCTCAATCTTGTCTTGTTTGATCGGCGAGACATCAGCCATCATCTCACGAAAGAGATCCAGTTCATCGGAATCAGACATGGTGTTCAGGGAATTGACTAGTGGGATATTGGTAAGTATACCAAGAGCTTTCCGGGACCAAAAGAAGTCCAGGGTCAAGACCGACAGATTGACCCTGGTGCAAGCCTACGGCTGTGCAAATGGCTCTAGTGAGGAGAAGAGGACGACATTGTTTTATAGATAAAGTAGCCGCCGAAAAATAACATCAGGCCTAATGCGCCAAAGATCACGATCATTGATGAGAGGCCAACGGCGTTGCCAAATAAAAGATCCAGCCAAAAATCCATGAATAGTCCCTAGGTCGTGAAGTAGTGGTCATAAGATAACGAATGCAACCAATTTGTTATGCTGATCTGGATCAATGGTCGATATGATGTTTCTTCCATGTGCCAGAAGTTGCGGTTTGGATCACTTAACATCTGAGTCTGGGACGTGAAATTGCCAAATTTGCTGCATCCTTGAGCAATCGAATCCTGAACTGAAATCTTCCTGTAAAAAAGTCCGGTCAGGGGCTTGCGTAATTTTTTTTGCTTAGTAATATAAGCGGCCTCAGCAATGAGACAGCTGAGAATAAAGTCGGTGAATAGCGCAGTTTGGTCGCGCATCCCAGGGTTTTGGGAATAGCGGACCAGAGGGCGACCCTCGGACAGGGTTCACCATTGTCCAACGATTGTCGGTGAATAGCGCAGTTTGGTAGCGCATCTGGTTTGGGACCAGAGGGTCGGGGGTTCGAATCCCTCTTCACCGACCACTCTTTCAGTGGTAGGTTTTAAACGTGCCACATATTGTCGGTGAATCACGCAGTTTGGTTATGCATCTCAGGATTTTGAGAATAGCGGACCAGAGGGCGACCCTCGGACAGGGTTCACCAGAGTCCAACGATTGTCGGTGAATAGCGCAGTTTGGTCGCGCATCTCAGGGTTTTGAGAATAGCGGACCAGAGGGCGACCCTCGGACAGGGTTCACCAGAGTCCAACGATCGTCGGTGAATAGCGCAGTTTGGTAGCGCATCTGGTTTGGGGCCAGAGGGTCGGGGGTTCGAATCCCTCTTCACCGACCACTCTTTCAGTGGTGGGTTTTAAACGTACCACATGTTGTCGGTGAATCACGCAGTTTGGTTGTGCATCTCAGGATTTTGAGAATAGCGGACCAGAGGGCGACCCTCGGACAGGGTTCACCAGAGTCCAACGATAGTCGGTGAATAGCGCAGTTTGGTAGCGCATCTGGTTTGGGACCAGAGGGTCGGGGGTTCGAATCCCTCTTCACCGACCACTATATGAAGCCCCGGTCAACTGACCGGGGCTTTTCCGTTTTACGGTCTGTCATTTTGTGGTTTCCTTCGTATAGGGTTTACCACAGTCCAACAATTGTTGGTGAATCACGCAGTTTGGTCGCGCATCCATAGCCTTGGAGTCGGCTTTTGGGAATAGCGGACCAGAGGGCCGGGTACGGAAGGCCGCCCCGTCCGAATCCCTCTTCACCGACCACTATATGAAGCCCTGGTCAACTGACCAGGGCTTTTCCGTTTTACGGTCTGTCATTTTGTGGTTTCCTTCGTATAGGGTTTACCACAGTCCACCAATTGTTGGTGAATCACGCAGTTTGGTCGCGCATCTCAGGATTTAGGGAATAGCGGACCAGAGGGCCGGGTACGGAAGGCCGCCCCGGCCGAATCCCTCTTCACCGACCACGATACGAAGCCCCGGTCAACTGACCGGGGCTTTTCCGTTTTACGCTCTGTCATTTTGTGGTGTCCTTCGCCTAGGGTTTGCCACAGTCCAACAATTGTTGGTGAATCACGCAGTTTGGTCGCGCATCTCAGGATTTAGGGAATAGCGGACCAAAGGGTCGGGCACGGAAGGCCGCCCCGTTCGAATCCTTCTTCACTGATCACGATACGAAGCCCCGGTTATTCGATCGGGGCTTTTTCCGTTTGGTGGGTTGGGGTTAGTCCCCTTGGACAGGGTTCACCCAGCCCAAAGATTGTCGGTGAATCGCGCAGTTTGAGAGCTTCTGGGAGTTCAGGGAGCAGATTGCTGTCGACAGATAAAAAAACAGCCCGGTGTTCGGGCTGTTTGCATTGAATATCGAATTAGCGGGATTCCAGCCAGCGTGGAATCAAAGTGGCGTATGTCTGCTGGAATTGGGTAAAGCTGGTGACTTCGCCATTGGCTTTGGCGCTGATCTCGTCAAAGCGGGCAGCAAAAGCCGTTTCGAGCTCGTTGGACATGACGCAATCACCGGTGTAATTGACACCATCGCCGACAAAGCCCTCACAGCCATTTTGGGTTGGTGTGCTGTTGACGTGCCAGCGATCACTCTGGAAGAATGCCTCGACATAACCCGGTCCCCAACCTTTTTCCGCCAGGTAATGAATTGTAGTGGCGAACAGATCATAGTCTTCATACCCGCCCAGGTTACCTGTGGCCATATCCAGCATGGTGTTGTTATATTTCTCGTGCTTGGCATGCCAAGTGCCGAGAGCCATCGGTTGCTTGCCGGTAATGACTTCCGCCATCCCTTCAACAAACCAGCTTGGATTGATGTTGTAGCCGCGTTGGTTGCCGTTCATTTGTGAATCAATGATGTGGGCCAGTTCATGCTTGAGCAGGCCGAACTCGTAGACGCCACCGTGCGTGTTGCGTTGGAACGCACTGATTTCACTGCCCTGACCACCGGCGACTGAGTTGGTGCCTTCTTTCAGACAGATCCCCAGTTTATTAAGGTGGCTGTGCTTGATCAGTGCCGCCGGTTCCAGATTCAGGTGACTGGCGATCATCTCCAGGCTGACTTCAGCAATGGCCGCGATGCGCTGCATGTCGGCCAGTGGAATGTTGTCATTTTCTCCAGCGATTTCAAAATGCGCACTGGTGTATGCAGGCCGTGCGCTACAGTCCACCATAATATTATTTGAGCGATCAATATACAGCCCGCTATCCTGGCTGGCGCTTTTTGGGGTCAGGGACGGGACGGCATTCATACGTTGTTGGAGCTCGGCAAATGACGTGCTGTGCGTTGCGCCCCAGCCCAGGGATTTACCATTGACGCTGCCGTTTTCGTCTTCTTCACCACACCCAGTCAGCGCCAGGACAACGGATAAAGCCAGTAAAGATGTTTTTTTCATGTAAACCTTTGAAATCTTGCATATATGAGGTTTACATCATAGTTTTAAAAACAATACTGTCAATTAGATGCACATTGACTTGGCTGGCTTTGGCTCAATTGTGTGATGCGAAATCCTCTTTGCTCCAGTAGTGACGGCACGCCGGACGGGCCAATCAGGTGCATCGCACCGACCACAACCAGAAAAGAGCCTTGTTGATAGGCGGGAGATTCACTGAGCTGGGCTGTCCAGTCATGGTTGCGCTGGTCGATCAGCAGGTGATTGGTTGTGTCACTGTAGCGGCTGTCTTCCAGGAGCTGTTGCATCTGGTGGTGATCGCCATGCTGCCAGGCTGAAAGCATGCATTGGAGCTGGGATTGCATGTCCTGCCAGTCATACAGGGTGGTGCGCAGCAGGCTTTGGCCGTGGTCTGGCAGGTTTTCCATCATCGCCAGTTGCTGCTGGAGACTTTCCAGTTCAAAGATGGGTTTGTTGTCTGCTTTGGCACGATGCAGCAGGGTGATATCGATCCCTTGCTCTGCGCTTAAACCAGCTTGAGTGGCCATGACATTTTGTAGTTGGATGGCGGCCAGCCAGGGCGGGCTATGGAGCAGCGACAGGTAGGGGAGTCGGGTTTGCTCGGCGATATCACGCAGTTGGCGTTTTTCCTGTTTGCTCAGCAGTGTCTCGTTGGTCGGGAGAGCACGGTTGAGGGATACATCAGCCGGTTTCAGAATGTCGGCTTCGACAATCAGGCCGTTCGCTGCGGGCCAGTGATCCCAGAAGACTTGCGGCAATGGGTACAGGGCGGATTTTCCGGCATGGATAGAGCCCAGCAGGATAAACTGTCGTTGCTGTTTTTGTGCCAGCCAAACCTGAGGCTCTGCCAGGGCAGGTGCCGCGATAAAGGGCAGGAACAGCAAGGCTTTGGTGAAGAGTGATTTCAGCATAGACATTCTGATACCAGAAGCAGAGAACTGATACGGTTATATCAGTTCTCTGTTGGCAGGGCGAGTCTGTCGCTATGTTCCTGTTATCAATCCCGAGAAATGGGATTTAGCTTTTGCTGTCAGGATGCAGCCAGAACCACCAGACAATCAGGGCAATGGCCGCGAGGCCGAGTACTGCAATCATAGGTTTCTCCTTATTGATGATGGTTGCGGTTGGGCTTGAATAAACGCAGGCGGTTCGCGTTACTAACCACGGTAATGGAGGACAAAGCCATCGCCGCGCCGGCAATGACCGGACTGAGCAGGGTGCCGGTCAGCGGATAGAGGATCCCCGCAGCAACCGGGATCCCCAGGCTGTTGTAGATAAAGGCCCCGAACAGGTTTTGTTTCATGTTTTTCAGGGTCGCGCTGCACAGTTGCAACGCATCGGCAACACCATGGAGTGAGTGGCGGATCAGGGTCAGTTGGGCACTTTCGATGGCCACGTCACTGCCGCTGCCCATCGCAATACCGACTTCGGCCTGAGCCAGTGCCGGCGCGTCGTTGATCCCGTCGCCCACCATGGCGACACGCTTGCCCTGTTGTTGGAGTTCGGCGATTTTCGCCGCTTTGCCGTCCGGCAGGACACTGGCGATCACAGTGTCAATGCCTGCCTGGCGGGCGATGGCATTGGCCGTTGTTTCCGTATCCCCGGTCAGCATGACCACGTTCAGCCCCATCCGGTGCAGCCGCTCAATGGCTTCAACCGAATCGCTGCGCAGCGGATCGCTGACCCCGAGCAGGCCGACGAGCTGGTCCCCGAGAGCCAGGTAGATCGGTGTCGCTCCTTGTTCGGCAATGGCTTGCACGTCTTCAGCGGCTGCCGCGACCTCAATTTGGTGCTTGGCCATCAGCTTCTGGTTGCCCAGCAGCACGCGCTGCCCATCAACGTTACCGGCCACCCCGTAACCCGGCAACGCTGCAAAATCCGACTGCGCCGAGAGGGTGAGTGAGCGCTCAGAGGCGGCCTGGCAAATGGCTTTGGCCAGTGGGTGCTCTGAGCCTTGTTCCAGGCTGGCAGCCAGTTGGAGCAACTGTGCTTCATCAGACTGATAGGCTTTGAGGGTGGTAACTTGTGGTTTGCCTTCGGTCAGGGTTCCGGTTTTATCGACCACGACTGTGTCGATATTGGCCGCCAGTTGCATGGCTTCGGCATTGCGGATCAGGACGCCGTATTCGGCAGCCCGTCCGACGCCGACCATTACGGACATTGGCGTGGCCAGTCCCAGGGCACACGGACAAGCGATGATCAGGACCGTGGTTGCGGCCACCAGCATGTAAACCGAAGAAGGAGCCGGGCCGACGTAGTACCAGATCATGGCGGTCACAATGGCGATAATCATTACCGCGGGCACGAAAATGGCGGAGACGGTATCGGCCAGCCGGGCCAGCGCCGGTTTGCTGTTCTGTGCTTCGCGAACCAGGTTGATGATCCGCGCCAGCATGGTGTCGCTGCCAATCTGCTCGGCACGGAACAGCAGGCTGCCGTTCTGGTTGATGGTACCGGCATGGAGTTTGTCACCCGGCTGCTTATTGGCCGGCAACGGCTCCCCGGTCAGCATGGACTCGTCCAGGTAGCTCTGGCCTTCTTCAATGGTGCCGTCGACCGGGACCTTGGCGCCGGGGCGGAGCCGGAGCAGAGCGCCGGTTTCGATCTCGGCCAGCGGCACTTCTTTCTCCCCGCTCGGGGTCACCAGGATGGCGGTTTGCGGCTGCAGATCAATTAGTTGCTCCAGCGCTTTGGAGGTCCGGCTTCTGGCCCGGGCTTCCAGCGCATGTCCCAGTGTGATCAGACCGAGGATCATCACCGAGGCCTCAAAATAGACGTGCCGGGCCTGCTCCGGGAAGAGTTCCGGCAACAGCACCACCACGGTTGAGTAGAGCCAGGCGGCACCGGTGCCCAGAGCGACCAGGGTATCCATCGTCGCGCGATGGTGCCGGAACGCTTTCCAGGCGTTGACGAAGAAGTGGCGGCCGATGGTGTAGAGCATGACAAAGGTGACGAGGCCGACAGCGCCCCAGCCCAGCTGGCTGGCGGTGGAGGTGATCATCATACTGCCACCGAAGATCCCCCAGCCCATCATCGGTAGTCCAGCACCAAGGGCAATCAGCGAGTTGCGCAGGTGACGGCGATACAGCTGGGCATTTTCGGCCTGTTGCCGCTCCCGGCGACTGTGCTCGTCCTCGCTCAGCTCAGCACCATAACCGGCATCGGTGATGGCGGTTATGAGGCGCTCTACCGGCGCATCCCCGGCGACCAGGGCAGTACGCTCGGCCAGGTTGACACTGGCGCGGGTCACGCCGGGGACATTGCGGATCGCTTTCTCGACCGAAGCCACACAGCTGGCGCAGGTCATGCCGCTCAGCATCAATTGAATACTCTGCTCTCCGGGCGCTGCCGGGGCATTGTCCGTAGTGTCTGGTACGACGACGTCGGCCGGTGCTGCCGATGGGGCCGTTTCTGTTCCGGTCTCGGCTTTTTTCTCTGTTTCCATATCCGGCGGCGTGGTGAGGGTTGCCTGGTAGCCTAGTTGCTCAATGGCGGCAATGACCGCGGCCGCTTCACCGCTGGTGGTGATGTCAGCTCGGGTTTTGCTGACCTGATAAGCAGAGACATCCGGTTGCTCGGCCAGGGCTTGCTCGACTTTGGCGACGCATTTGCCGCAGCTCAGGCCACTCAGTGCCAGGTGAAGTTGTGCCGGGGCGGGGACCTGGTAGCCGGTGCGCTCGATCAGGGCCACAGCATCGTCCCGGGTCAGAATGCCGACGATTTCGGCCTGGGTTTTGCTGACCGTGAACCGGCTGATGTTCGGGTTCTCAGCAAAGGCTTGTTCGAGCTTAGCAACACATTTGCCGCAGGATAAACCTTGAAGCGGCAACACGTGGTGATAACCGGCTTCATAACCCAGCTCGGTGATCGCTTCGATAATCGGTGTGAGCGCGCTGTCCCCCTGAATGATCGCCTGTCGGGTATCGACGGTCACTGAATCAACACCGGGGAGGGTGCTGAGGGATGTCTGGATTTTTCCTGCGCAGTTCATACACCGAACTTTGCTGAGCGGAAGAATATATTCGGTCATATCTCTATCCTTGGTTATGTTGAGGTCCTGAATCGCAGGGGTCGGGACGATTCTTTCTGTCGTTATTAAAAATGATAAACCTTCCAGAAAGTGGAAGGTCAAAATAAATTTTCACATTATTAATCAGTGTCGGATTTCTCCCGACGAACCCTTGTATCTGGCGCCGGAAGGTCGCAAGATACATTGAAACCTTCCAGAAACCGTAAGGATGGATGATGAATATCAGTGAAGTGGCAGCCAAAACCGGTTTGAACACCAAAACAATTCGATTTTATGAGGAAAAAGGGGTGATCACCCCACCGTCCCGTGCCAGCAATGGCTACCGGCGCTATGGCGATCGGCAGCAGAATGAATTGTTGTTGATCCGCCGTGCCCGGCTGGTGGGCTTTTCCCTGGATGAATGTCGGGAGTTACTGGCGTTCTCGCGGGATCCGGCGCGCCGCAGCGCAGATGTCAAAGCCAAAGCCGAGCAGAAGCTGGCCGAAATCGACGGCAAGATCCAGGAGCTACTGGAAATGAAGGCGACGCTGACCACGCTGACGGAGCAGTGTCCGGGCGATAGCGGTGCGCAATGTCCGATTATTGAAGGGCTGTGCTGTGCGTCGGAGCCTGCGCGTTAACGCTCATTCCCCTTGCTACACCAGAACCTGCAGGCCACGCGCGGGTGGCCTGCGGCGATGAAAGCGATTAATACAGCAGCGAGTACAGCTGGCGACGGTAGGTACTTGCCATCGCATTCCCCTGGCCGAGTGCCGAGAGCAGATCCATCATGGTTTTCTTGGCGTTGCCATCGGCAAAGTTCATGTCCTTGCGCAGGATGGTGATCAGCAATTCCAGCGCTTCCTGGGCCCGATCCACCTGGCTGTACTGCACGGCCAGCTCATAGGTGACTTGAATATTATCCGGTTCGGCCGCCAGCCGCTCTTCCAGCAGGCGGATTTCCGGTGAGTCGCTGGCTTGTTTATGCAACTCTAGTTTAGCCATGAGGCCTTTGTACTTGGCGTCCTGATCCTGCATCGGCACGGTTGCCAGCAGGGTTTCGGCTTCATCATACTGTGAGGTTGCGACCAGGCATTCGGCAATGGCCAGCGTGATCACGCTGTTTTTCTCGAACTTGCCGGCCAGCTCGCGCAGAGTCGGCAGGGCCTGGGCATAATCCTGCTGATCGACTAGCGCCAGCGCTGCTTTCAGCTGCAGCTCTTCCTGACTGGGCAGATGTTTGCTCAGCATGGCACGCAGACTTTCATTGGTTTGCGGTCCGGCGGCACCGTCGACTGGCTGGCCGTTTTTAAACAGGGCTACAGTCGGCAGGCCACGAACGCCAAACTGAGCAGCGACCATCTGCTGTCTTTCGCAATCCAAGGTCGCCAGGATCAGCTGTCCCTGATATTCCGAGACGATTTGCTCCAGAAGTCGGTTCACATCCGCCGTTTCCGGCATGGACGGTGCCCAGAAACTGATGACCACCGGGGTCTGCATGGATTGTTCGATGGTCTGCTGTAGGTTCGTTTCGTTCAGTTCGATCGCAAGATTTTCGTACATGGGGCTGCTCTTTGATGTTTTGGCCTATGGAGATCGATATGGGGGATAAAGCGAGAAAGATCAAGGGAGCAGCCTGCCCGGGATAAAAAAGGAGAGCCTCGCTCTCCTTTTTTATGGATGTAACGTCAACAGCAATGCGAGTGTCACGCAGACACAGAGGAAATTAATTCTGCTTAACGTCATGATGATACCTGTTAGTCTGAGTCTGTTAACCGTTGATAATCCCAATCGTCGTAAATAACTGGTCATCCTAGCTTGTTAAAACGCTCGATAACTACGTTAGAATTTTTGATTGTAGAATGACTACTTATCGAAAAATTCCGCCTTGTTCTCAAGCATTTTTCCTACGCTATATCTGATCACTTACTTACTGTGATTGGTATAAGACTCCGGGGAGTCTGCTTTCAAATTACAGGGCTAATATACAAATCCAATATGACAGGAACATGACGTTTACTCTCTTTTTCGATGAAATGCTTGCCACTCGTCCACGAAGGATGCTTTTTCCGGGTTCAGGCGTTGAATTCCGGAATTAGAAACTGAGAGAGCGGCAAAGCGATTTCAGGTTTTTGGCTGTTTTATGGGTTTATTTTCAGTGTTTTAGCGTTTTTAGGCCGAATTTCTGGTGTTTACCCATTTTGTTTAATCACTCTGGCTTAATAACTTGTCCAACCAGACCGTCGGTAAAACACGACGTAAAAAGCCGAAAATATAGGTTGGCTGGGTGACGTAATAACGGGATTTTGGCTGTTTACTGTGAATAATGGCTTGTAACGGCTTTAATACGGCTTCAGGCGACAGAGTGAAACGGCTGGAAGGTGATGATTTTCCCAGACGCTCCAGGGTCTTTCGGTAGCTGGCCTGGTGGCGGGAGGCTGCCATATCGATGTGTTGTTCAAACTGCAGTTTGGCATTTTCCCGAAACCGGCTCTCGATCGGACCGGGCTCAATCAGGCTGATGTGGATCGGGGTACCCTGTAATTCAAGACGTAAGGTGTCGGTATAGCCTTCCAGGGCAAATTTGCTGGCATTGTAGGCCCCGCGAAATTTCATCGCGACCAATCCCAGTACCGAGCTGTTTTGTACAATTTTGCCGCCGCCCTGAGCCAGCATCAGCGGGATCACCGCCCGGGTCAGTTCGTGCCAGCCAAACAGGTTGGTTTCAAACTGCTGGCGCAGGGCATCTGTCGGCAGATCTTCCAGCGCGCCGGGTTGACCATAGGCGGCGTTGTTAAATAGGACATCAATGCGGCCGCCGGTGAGCGCCAGACAAGCCGTCACACCTTGTTGAATTGATTCGGGATCAGCCAGGTCGAGCCGGACACAGTGCAGGCCCTCGTCCTGGAGTCGCGCAACATCATCCGGATGGCGACAACTGGCCACAACGGTATAACCGGCCTGGTGCAGCTGTTTGGCGCAGTGATAGCCGATCCCGCTGCTACAGCCGGTGATCAGGATGCTCTCTTTCATGATGGTTCCTTCAAAACGTCGGGGAGAGCACCATTGTTCCTGATTTCAATCGGTTTTTAAACGATTACGGACGTGCGTGGCGGGCGTGATCGCCTGACTCAGTAGCCGACGGCGCTGCCGTTGACATCGACAACATTACAGTTGACCCCGCCGAGCTCGTTGCAGGTGTTCAGCGCTGCGGCCTGGGCATCCTGGATTGAGCCGGCGGACCAGGCGGCACCAGCTACTTTATTGATGCCAATCGCATAGGCTTTATTGCCCGGTTGATCCCGGTATTCCTGAAACAGCGAGTAGGTGGTGTATTCGCCCGAACTACAGCCACCGAGGATAGACAGGACTGCGCAAAGTCCCATAACGTTCATACTTAACTTCAACATCATGTCTGACTTCCTGTTGCTTATCATCAGATCAAGCTTAGTCAAAGTGAGGGGAAAAAATTATCCTCAGCGCAAAATAGTTCTACTTACAGGTGTGCCCCGGTTACAGGTGCGGGGCCAGCTCGGATGCCATAAAGGCGGCAATCCAGGGTTGCGCTTCCGAAGTCGGGTGCAGGCCGTCCTCCATCATCCATTCGGGCTTGAGGATCACCTGCTCGAGGAAGAACGGCAGCAGCGGGGCCTCGTACTGTTGGCTGAGCGCCGGGTAAATCTGGCTGAAACTATCGCTGTAGCGTTTGCCGTAGTTAGGTGGGATGCGGATTTGCATCAGCATCGCCTGCGCGCCCTGATCATGGATCTGAGTGATCATCTGTCGCAGGTTGTTGCGTATTGTTGTGGGAGGGAACCCGCGCAGCCCGTCATTGGCACCGAGCTCGATGATCACATAATCCGGCTGATGCCGTTTGAGCAGTTGCGGCAGCCGGGCCAGCCCGTTGCCGGTGGTATCGCCGGAGATACTGGCGTTCACGACCTTAATTTCATGACCCTGGGCGATCAGGATCGGTTCGAGCAACACCGGCCAGCTTTTTTCGGCCGGCATCCGGTATCCGGCACTCAGGCTGTCACCGAGAACCAACAGAGTGGTAGAGTAGGCGTTGAGTGAGAAAAAAATGAACAAGACAACTGAAAGGATTCGCATCATGTCAACTTCCGTGATTAAGGCCAAATCGGTATCCAAGCAGGTGACGACTGCGTCATCACAGCTCACCATTTTGCAGGATGTTTCCCTCGAGGTCGAGCAGGGCGAAGCCATTGCCCTGGTCGGCGTCTCCGGTTCCGGGAAGTCGACCCTGATGACGCTGCTGGCCGGGTTGGATATTCCGAGCAGTGGTGAAATCGAACTGCTGGGTCAGCCGTTGTCCCAACTGGATGACGAAGCGCGGGCGGCGCTGCGCAGTGATGCGATCGGCTTTGTGTTTCAGAGCTTTCTGTTGGTGCCGTCGCTCAGCGCGCTGGAGAATGTGATGCTGCCGGCGATCATCCGCGAAGAGGCCGGAGATGAAGTACGGGCTGCCGAGCTGTTGCGTCAGGTCGGGCTGGAGGGGCGGGAGAGTCACTTGCCGTCGCAGCTCTCCGGCGGGGAACAACAGCGGGTCGCCCTGGCGCGGGCCTTTATGACTCGGCCGCGGATCCTGTTTGCCGATGAGCCCACCGGTAACCTGGATCAGCACACGGCCGCAACCGTGATTGATTTGCTGTTTGCCCTCAACCGCGATCACGGGACGACCCTGGTGCTGGTGACCCATGATCCGCAGCTGGCACAGCGGTGCGATCGCACCTTACGGATCCAGGGCGGCAGCGTGGAGGCAGCATGAGTGAAATGAGTGATACACGAGCTTTGACCAAACCGGCGCACGCTTCCATGCTGCTGAAATGGAGCTGGCGCGAACTCTGGCACGGCCAGCTCTGGCCGGTGGCCGTGGCCCTGACGTTAATTATTGCCTGTGTGTTTGCCCTGGCAGCGCTGGTGGTGCGGGTCGAGAAGATCATGGTCGATCAGGGGCGTTCCATGATTGCGGCCGATCTGGTCTTTCGCTCCGCTGATCCAATCGCCGAGCCGCTGCTGACGCAGGCACAATCACTGGGGCTGACTATCTCGCAGCAAACTCGGTTCGGCACCATGGCGTTCAGTGACGCCCAGATGCAGCTGGTGAGTGTCAAGGCGGTGGACAGCCGCTTCCCGCTGCGGGGCGAGTTGATCCTGCAAGGCGAGCAGCGTCATAGCCAAGTCCGGCCCGGGGAGTTGTGGCTGTCGGAGCGGCTGTTTTCGCTGCTGGCGGTGAAGCCGGGCGATGCGGTGTCAATTGGCGATGCGACCCTGACCGTCAGCGGGCATATCGTGTCGGAGCCGGAGCTGTCTTTTAACCCGTTCAGTCAGATGCCGGCCGTGCTGATCCACGCCAGTGATCTGGCCAAAACCGGGGCCATTCAGCCGGGCAGCCGGGTACGGTTCCTGGCCTATTTCAACGGGCCGGATGCTCAGTTGAAACAATTGCAGCAGGCGGTGACCCTGGCCCCGGGACAGCGCTGGATCAGTGAAACCACGCAGGGCCAGACCGGAGAGATGATTGAGCGCGCGCGCCAGTATCTTTCGCTGACCCTGTTTCTGGTGATCCTGATGGCCACCGCGACCTTGGTTCTGACTTGTCTGCATTACAGTGCAACCCGGGTTGAAGCAGTGGCGATGATGAAAAGCCTCGGCGCCAGCAAACGCTGGCTGTGGCGTTGGCTGGCCCGCCAGCTGGTGATGCTGTTTGCCATCGCGGCGATTGCCGGGCTGAGCCTGGGCGGGTTGCTTGAGTTTCTGCTGCGCCTGCCGCTGGCGGATGTGCTGCCGGATCCGCTGCCGGAGATGGGGATGATGCCTGTCGCCGCAAGCCTGTTGGTCGCGCTGCTGGTGGCGATCCCCGGGATGGGGATTTCCCTGCTGCGTCTGGTGGATGCCCCGGCGATTTCAGTGATCCAGCAGCAAGTAGCATGGCCGAAAAAACGTCAAGGCTACGCGCTGATTGCATTGCCGGTGATCGCGGCCCTGCTGTGGTTCGGCAATAACAAGTTTATGTGGCTGACCCTGGCCGGCCTCGCGGCCCTCTTTCTCGTGTTGGCGGCGCTCGGATTGGGGTTGGTGGGGCTGCTCAAACGCGGCACCTGGCGCAGTGCCGTGCGGCTGGCATTGAGCCGGATCAG
The DNA here is from genome assembly GCF_037389125.1 of Photobacterium sp. MCCC 1A19761. NCBI lineage: Bacteria > Pseudomonadati > Pseudomonadota > Gammaproteobacteria > Vibrionales > Vibrionaceae > Photobacterium > Photobacterium sp. MCCC 1A19761. The sequence goes on along the minus strand of NZ_JAZGTF010000001.1, from coordinate 508,057 downwards.
CCGCAGCCCGCTGGCCACCGGCGCGCAACTGGCCGCTTTGACCAGCTCCCTGATGCTGCTGGCGGTGATCTGGCTGCTGCGCACGGACCTGCTGGCCGACTGGCAGCAAACGCTGCCGGCTGATGCGCCGAATGTGTTTGCGCTGAACATCAGCCCGCAGGAGCAGGCCCGGTATCTGGCGGAGCTTGATAACAACCAAGTGGCGCGTTCGGACAGTTACCCGGTGATCCGCGGCCGGTTAACGGCTATCAACCAGCAAGACATGCTGGCGGTTTCTCGTGAGGAGCGGGATGAGTCGTTGCGCCGTGAACTGAACCTGACCTGGCGTGAATCAATGCCGGCCCACAATACGCTGCTGTCGGGGACATGGACGACGCAGTCGGGCGTGTCGGTGGAATCCGGCCTTGCCGAGCGGCTCGGGATTGAACTGGGCGACGAGCTGACCTTTACCGTCAACAGTCAGCCGTTCAGCGCGACGGTCACCAGCTTGCGTCAGGTCGAGTGGCGCAATATGCGGCCGAACTTCTATTTTATTTTTACCCCGGATGTGATGGCGGATCTGCCGGCCACCTGGCTGTTGAGTTATCGGATTGAAGCGGATCAGGATGCGCTGATCAATCAGCTCGGCCGGGATTTCCCGACGGTCACCCTGCTGGATTTACGGATCATGGCGACCCGGATCCAGGCCATTTTGCAGCAGGTCTCGCTGTCGCTGTCGGTGCTGGCGGCGCTGGGGGTCTGCAGCGGCCTGTTGCTGGTGCTGACTCTGCTGCGGCTCAGCCTGTCGCAGCGGGCGCAGGAAATCCAGCTCTATCGCACCCTGGGGGCGAGTCGCAAGCGTATTTCGGCGACACTCTGGAGCGAGTACGGGATCATGGCACTGCTGGCCGGGGTCATGGCTGCCGTCGGCGCTGAAGTGGTGATGGCGTCCCTGATGACCTGGGGATTTGAGCTGCCGGTCCGGGCGCATTCCGTGTTGTGGCTGGTGCTGCCGCTGTTGTCGCTGGCGCTGGTGGTGGTCATCATCCGCACCATGATCCGTCAGCTGCTGTTGCCGCTCCGAGGCTAGCGGCAACGATGATGATGCTGACATGCGCGAGGTGAACCGGAAGTCCGGCGTCAGACGCCGGACGCATCGATTCGGCTTTTATCTCCGACTGTCTCTTCCAGGGCATGTTCAAGTTTCGGAAAACAGAAGTGAAAGCCGTGATCCTGCAGGCGTTTCGGCAGCGCTCGCTGGCTGTCGAGCAGCAGCGTGGCGGCTTCTCCCAGCCCGAGCCGGAGCAGCCACGCCGGGGTTTTGAAGAAGTGGGGCCGGTGCAGCACCTTGGCCAGAGTTCGGCTGAATTCCTGGTTGGTGACAGGGTTCGGGGCAGTAAAGTTGTAGGCGCCGTTTGCTTCCGGGTGCTTGAGTAAAAACAGGATCCCCTTGACCATATCTTGCAGGTGGATCCAGGGGAAATACTGCTCGCCGGTGCCGATCGGGCCACCGAAGCCGAGCTGGTAGGCCGGTAGCATCCGGGCCAGCGCGCCGCCGTGACGACCCAGTACAATTCCGGTCCGCAGCAGGCAGACCCGGGTGCGTTCCGACTGCGCTGCCTGTGCCGCTTCTTCCCACTGTCGACACACCTGGTGGGCAAAGTCCTGGCAGTTTACCTCCAGGCTTTCGTCAAAACTGCGGGATTGCTGATCGCCGTAAAACCCCACTGCCGAGCCGCTGATAAAAATCTCGGGGGGATTGGTGCCGGCCTTGATTTTGTCGACCAGCTCGCGGGTGATGGTCCAGCGGCTCTGGCAAATCTCCTGCTTCTGTCGATCGGTCCAGCGTTTGTTGATGATGGGCTCGCCAGCCAGGTTAATGACTGCATCGAAGGCGTCCAGGTCCTTCAGCTCATGCAGCGTTTCGATGACGGTGATGTGGTGGCCCAGTTGTTGATAGGCGCGTGCCGGATTGCGACTCAGGACGGTGATCCGTTCATGGGTCAGGTGTGGCAACAGTGCTTTTCCGATAAATCCCGTTCCGCCAGTGACTAAAATGTTCATTCAATTCATGGTCCTTTCCTGAAAACTCAGAGCTCCTGAAAATTCAGATCTCCTGACAACTCAGAGCTCGTGAAAACTCAGGGCTCCTGACAACTAAGAGCTACACATGACTCGATCGAGCCTGATCTAAGTATAAACGAAGATGACTAAATCATTCTAATCAATGAGTTGAGAGTGCTGTGGCCGGGTTCTGATCCGGAGCCGTAACACATGTGTCGTGCGTCACTGGTGGCTGCAAGGGATGTCCGGGGCCCAAGTTAATTATGTGCCTCACCTCTCGACTCGGTAAATGCAAGATGTTTCAAAATGTGAATACCCATTATTGTAATAAGGAATATTGAACGGCGTATTTGGGACCACAGGAGGCAGCATGGCAGCAGTATGGGCAATGATGAAGGCGATGCTCTCCAGCCTGCGTGATCTGTTGCCGATTGTGATGGTGATTGCTTTTTTTCAAGGCGTGGTGCTGCAGCAGCCGTTGCCGGATTGGGGCCCGATCCTGCTGGGCTTGATCCTGGTGGTGGTTGGGCTGACCCTGTTCGTGTTTGGCCTGGAACTGGGGCTGTTCCCGATTGGGGAGTCGATGGCACACGCCTTTGCCAGCAAAGGCAGCCTGATATGGTTACTCATTTTTGCGTTTTGTCTCGGGTTCGGAACGACCGTCGCGGAGCCGGCCCTGACGGCCGTGGCTGCGGAAGCCGCCGATGTGGCGGCCGAAGGCGGTTTGATTGCGACCGATTCGCAGTCCCGGGACGGGTATGCCCATGGCTTGCGCCTGACCGTGGCGTTGTCGGTTGGTGTGGCCATTATGCTGGGGGTGATCCGCATCCTCAAAGGCTGGCCGATCCAGCGATTGATCATCGGCGGTTATCTTACCGTGATGGTCATGACCTGGTTTGCGCCGCCGACGATTGTCGGGATTGCGTATGACTCCGGCGGGGTGACGACCTCGACCATTACCGTCCCTCTGGTCACGGCGCTCGGGGTCGGGCTGGCGTCGTCGATTAAAGGGCGCAATCCCATGGTCGACGGGTTCGGGCTGATCGCCTTTGCCTCGCTGACGCCGATGATTTTTGTGATGGGCTACGGCATGCTGGTGCACTAGGTGAAACGGGATGAGTGAACTATCGTCATTATTGAACCATTTCCTGATCACGCTGGTTGCGACCGTGCGCGATGTCTTGCCGATCGTGGCCATTATTTTCGGGTTCCAGCTGGCGGTATTACGCCGCCCGGTGGTGCACTGGCCCCGGGTCGTTCTGGGATTCGTGTACGTGATCCTGGGGCTGGCCTTGTTTTTGATGGGACTGGAGCTGGCGCTGTTTCCGCTGGGGGAGTCGATGGCCACCCAGCTGACTGCGCTGGACTTCTTGTTTGAGGCCGGAGAAACCATTCCGGCCACCGTGCCCTGGGAAGAGTATTATTGGGTGTATGTGTTCGCCGCGGCGATTGGGTTCAGTACCACCATTGCAGAGCCGTCTCTGATTGCGGTGGCGATCAAGGCCAGTCAGGTCTCGGGCGGCACCATTCGAGTCAATGGCCTGCGGGTGGCGGTTGCCCTGGGCGTAGCGCTGGGGATTGCTCTGGGCAGCTACCGGATTGTGGCCGGCGATCCGCTGCACTATTACATTCTGGTCGGTTACGTCGTGGTGGTGATCCAGACCGGGTTTGCGCCGAAAATGATTGTGCCGCTGGCCTATGATTCCGGCGGGGTCACGACCTCAACCGTCACGGTGCCGATTGTCACGGCGCTGGGGCTGGGGTTGGCCTCGACGGTTCCCGGTCGGAACCCGATGCTCGATGGTTTCGGTTTGATCGCCTTTGCCAGTTTGTTTCCGATGATCACGGTGATGGGCTATGCCCAACTGTCGGTCTGGCTGGGGCGTAAGGAGAGTAACTGATGCGATTTAAACTCTTGGTAGCATTTGTCGAGGATTCAAAAACAGACGCGGTGCTGGATGCCGCCCGGGAAGCCGGCGCGACCGGGGCCACGGTGATCAATAATGCCCGGGGCGAAGGGCTGCACAAGAAAAAGACCTTCCTCGGTCTGAGCCTGGAGGTGCAGCGCGATGTGTTGCTGCTGGTGGTGGAAGAGCACCTGGCCCGCTCCATTTTGGAGACCATTGAGCGGGTCGGGGAGTTTGATTCCGGTGGCGGGCAGGGGATTGCGGTGCAATTGGATGTCGAAGATGCCATCGGGGTCGCCCACCAGGTGGAGACGTTAACCAAAGTTGTGGAGGAAAAGCTATGAGTCAGGCGGAAGCTGTGGTCCGGGTCCGGGATGTCATGATGAATACCTACGCGATCGTGGAGGGGCTGACCACTGTGGCCGAGGCGGTGGCGATCGCCAAGCAGCGCCAGGTCAAAGCCCTGATCGTAAACAAACGCCATGCCGATGATGAGTACGGCATTGTGCTGATGAACGATATCGCGAAGAAGGTTCTGGCGGTGGATCGCTCACCGGAGCGGACCAATGTGTATGAAATCATGACCAAACCGGCCTTGTCCGTCAGTGCCAATATGGATGTCCGCTACTGCGCCCGGCTGTTTGAGCGCTTCGGGATCAGCCGGGCACCGGTGATTGAGGATGGCAAAGTGCTGGGCATGGTCAGCTATAACAACATTGTGTTGAACGGCATGCTGCGGGATTAAAACCTGACTCGCAATGCGGGTTTATCCGATGTAGGATCCCGTTATTGATAGTCCGATAAACGGGTTCCCCGATGAAATTATTTTTTGCTTCCGATCTCCATGGCTGTGCCGACAGCACCCGGGTGATGTTGACCGCCTTTGGGCAAAGTGGCGCTGATCAGCTGATCTTGCTGGGGGATTTGCTCAATCACGGCCCGCGCAATCCCTTGCCGGCCGGGTATGCTCCGACCGAGACGGCGGCGCTGCTGAATCAGTATGCCGATCGCATCATTGCGGTGCGGGGCAACTGCGACAGCGAAGTGGATCAGATGCTGCTCGATTTTCCGATGATGGCGGATTATAACCAGGTGTTGCTGGCCGATGGCCGCCGCCTGTTCCTGACTCACGGCCATCTTTACAACGCTGAGAAACATCCCAAACTGCGGGCCGGGGATGTGATTGTCTCCGGTCATACCCACCTGCCGGTGGCTGAGCAGAAAGAAGATTTGTACCTGCTGAATCCGGGCTCGGTCACCATTCCGCGGGGCGAGCATCCGGCGAGCTATGGTTTATTGGAAAGCAGCGGCTTATTGGAAAGCGGTGGTTTACGTGAACACAGCACCCTGAAAGTGGTGTCGTTTGAGGGTGAGGTGCTGCGTCAGGTCGCTTTAGCTTCTTAGGGTAAGGCTTTAGAGAAAAGCCTTAAGAAAAGGCTTAAGAAAAGCCGTATCGGATAAGACGGAAGACCCGCCTTATCCTTGTCGAAAGCCGGGCATAGGCCACAGCGTCAAGACGTCCGGTCGACATGCCCCAGATCCCGCTCGGGATCGATGATATCCCGGATCCGCTGTTTGAGCTGCTTGGCATCCGGGAATCCGCCGTCTGCTTTTCGCTCCCAAATCCGCTGTTGATTACAGAAAATTTCAAATCGGCCGCCGGTATCCGGATGCAGGCTCAGGGTGTCGATTTCCTCGCTGAAGGTATGGAGCAGCTCCTGGGCCATCCAGGATGAGCGCAGCATCCAGTTACACTGGCGGCAGTAGTAAATGTCGATATGAGCTTTGGTCATTTCCGCAAATCTCCGTCTTTATCAAAATCCAATCAATAACTTCAAGCCGATCAAAAACGTCAGGGTTTCAAAACAGCGTTTGATCAGGGTATTACTTTTCCGGCTGGCCAGATGCGCGCCAAGATAACCGCCCAGCAGGGAGCCGGCCAGTAAAATCGGCAGCCAGGGCCAGTAAATCTCGGCCCCGGCGAGATACATGGCAGCGGCTCCGATGCCGTTCCAGAACAGGCCGACACTGATCATCGTCAGGGCGACGGCCTGCTTGTAGTCAAACCCGAACCAGCGGATCAGAAACAGGGTGACAAACAATCCGCTGCCGGCGGTAAGGGAGCCGTTGAGCACGCCGATGGCGGCCAGGCCGATTCCGCCGATGAGCATCCCACGGGCATCCCGGTGGCGAGGTTGGGCATGCTGGCCGAGGCTGGTTTTGGTTACCGAATAGAGTCCCAGCCCGAGGATCAGCAGGCCGAGCGCGGCTTCAGCTTGTCGCCCCGGCACAAACAGGATCAGATTCGCCCCGGCAATGACACCGGCCATCCCGGCCAGGGGTACAAAGCCGGTCAGCCGCCAGTCGAGCTGACCGCCGCGCAGGTGTTTGACGGCGGCCCCGAGTCCCAGAGCCACACTGGCCACTTTGTGGGTCGCCAGCGCAATGGTAAACGGCAGTCCGAGAAAAATCAGCAGCGGAAACTGGATCAGACCGGCGCCGCCGCCGGACAGCGACGCCAGGGTATTGGAGAGCAACGAGCCGAGAAACAGCCCCAGCGTATTGAGTAAATCCATGGGTATTCGTACAACCTGCATCCTGCAAAGAGACTCACCATAGCGGCTTTTGGTGCCGGGATCTAGCATCAGCCCATGACCGGGCCCAAGAAGTTAAATAGCTCGAAATAGGCGAGTGATAAATTCGTATATTTCGAGGTTTTATTGATCTCGCCGCTTGAATGGCCGTGGGTTTCCGGTCACGATCGCGCTCACATTTTTTACGAACCACGAGTGTCGGGTTTTTCTATGTATCAGAATCAGTTTGATGCGCTGCTGCCGCCCCAGATGGCTGAGCGAGCGGCGGAAATCGGGGTCAGCAAGGCCACCAAAGATCCGGTGAAATCGCTGCTGCTGGCGATCACGGCGGGCATGCATATCGGGATTGCGTTTGTGTTTTACACCACGGTCACCACCGGTGCCGGTGACATGCCCTGGGGGATGTCGCGGTTTGTCGGCGGGCTGGCCTTCAGCCTGGGGCTGATCCTGGTGGTGATCACTGGTGGCGAGCTGTTTACCAGCTCCGTGCTGACGCTGGTGGCCAGAGCCAGCGGCAAAATCAGCTGGCGGAGTTTGTGCCTGAACTGGGGGGTGGTGTATCTCGGCAACCTGATCGGCGCCTTACTGCTGGTCGGGCTGATGCTGATGACCAAGCAGTATCTGTCGGCGAACGGGACGGTGGGGATCAATGCCATGCAAATCGCCCAGCACAAACTGCACCATGAGTTCTGGCAGGCGGTGGCCTTGGGGGTGATGTGTAACGTCCTGGTTTGCGTGGCGGTGTGGATGACCTTCAGTGGCCGGACCCTGACCGATAAAATTCTGGTGATGATCCTGCCGGTGGCCATGTTTGTCTCTTCCGGGTTTGAGCACTGCATTGCCAATATGTTCCAGGTGCCGATGGCGATCGGGATCAAGCATCTGGCAGGGCCGGAGTTTTGGCAGATGAGCGGGATGAGTCCGGCAGATTTTGCCGATCTGACGCTGGGGAACTTTCTTCTCCACAACCTGCTGCCGGTGACCCTGGGCAATATTATCGGCGGCGGTATTTTTGTCGGGATGGGCTATTGGATCATTTACTTACGTGGGCATGAGGACTGATTCTCGTCCGACGTGAAGGGGAGGAAGGGCGTGAAAAGTGGGGCTCTGAACACCCAATTTCATCAGCACTCAACAACATTAATCCTCAAAGTTATCAGCCTCTGAACACGAGATAAAAAAACGCCCCCGCAGTGCGGGGGCGTTTAATTTGTGTCAGTGTATCAGCAATCAGGCTTTGGCATCTTCAGCTTGCTTGGCCTGAATCGCAGTCAGTGCAACGGTGTAGACGATATCGTCAACCAGAGCGCCACGAGACAGGTCGTTGACCGGCTTGCGCATGCCCTGAAGCATTGGACCGATAGAAACCAAGTCGGCAGAACGCTGTACCGCTTTGTACGTGGTGTTACCTGTGTTCAGGTCTGGGAAGACGAACACGGTCGCTTTACCGGCAACTGGAGAGTTCGGCGCTTTCGAAGCCGCAACGTTTTCCATGATAGCGGCGTCGTACTGCAGCGGACCATCGATGATCAGATCAGGACGTTTTTCCTGCGCGATGCGAGTGGCTTCACGGACTTTCTCAACGTCTGCACCCTGACCAGAAGTACCGGTCGAGTAAGAGATCATCGCCACGCGAGGCTCAATACCGAAGGCTTTGGCAGAGTCCGCAGACTGAATTGCGATTTCAGCCAGTTGCTCAGCGTTTGGATCCGGGTTGATTGCACAGTCACCGTAGACCAGAACCTGGTCAGGCAGCAGCATGAAGAAGACAGAAGAGACCAGAGAAGCCCCTGGCGCGGTCTTGATCAGCTGTAGCGGTGGACGGATGGTGTTGGCTGTGGTGTGAACCGCACCGGAAACCAGACCGTCAACTTCTTCACGCTCTAGCATCATGGTCCCCAGAACCACGGTGTCTTGCAGCTGCTCGCGGGCAACGACTTCGGTCATGCCTTTGTTCTTACGCAGCTCAACCAGACGCGCAACGTACTGTTCGCGAACCGCTTCTGGATCGATGATTTCAACACCGGCACCCAGAACAACGCCTTGCTGCTCTGCAACACGTTTGATTTCTGCAGGGTTACCCAGCAGTACACATTCCGCGATACCGCGCTCGGCACAGATTGCCGCTGCTTTTACGGTACGTGGCTCGTCACCTTCCGGCAGCACAACACGCTTGGCCGCAGCACGGGCAAACTCGGTCAGCTGGTAACGGAACGCTGGTGGGCTCAGGCGACGTTCGCGAGTTGAACCTTCAGACAGGGATTCAATCCACTGGCCGTCGATGTGGCTTGCCATGTACTCGTTCACCAGCTCAACACGCTCTTTGTCGTCGGCTGGAACTTCCAGGCTGAAGCTTTGCAGGTTCAGTGAGGTCTGCCAGGTGTTGCCCTGAGCCGTCATGACTGGCAGGCCAGTCTGGAAGGCGCGCTCACACAGATCCATCACCGGCTTCGGCAGCTCGTAGCCGCCAGTCAGCAGCAGGGCACCGATTTCAACGCCGTTCATCGCTGCCAGACACGCTGCAACGATAACGTCAGGACGATCGGCTGAAGTGACCAGCAGTGAGCCCGGACGGAAGTGCTCAACCATGTGCGGAATAGAGCGGGCACAGAAGGTGATGCTCTTGATACGACGGGTTTTGATTTCACCTTCGTTGATGATTTCAGCGTTCAGGTGGTGGGCGATGTCAGTAGAACGCGTTGCGATCAGCTCAGCACTCCATGGCGCACAACCCAGAACGCGGATTGGGCTGGAGTTGAACACTTGCATCACTTCTACGTGAGTCGGTACCGTGGCTTCGGCATCGTCAAAGATTTCAGACAGGTCCGGACGGGTGCGGCCCGCAGCATCAACCGGTGCGTTCAGTTTGTTGACGATGACGCCGGCAATGTGCTTGTTCTTGATGCCGCCGAAGTTCGAGCAAGCGACTTCGATACGCTCTTTCAGCTGTGACGGGTTGTCAGTGCCAGGGGAAACCACGAACACGATTTCAGCATCCAGTGTTTTGGCGATTTCGTAGTTGATCTGGTTGGCAAACGGGTGCTTGCGAGTCGGGACCAGGCCTTCGATCAGCGTGACTTCCGCGCTGGCCGTGGCTTCTTTGAAGCGAGCCACGATGTCTTCCAGCAGCACATCGCTCTGATCGTTACGGATCAGCTCTTCGGCACGAGCCATAGAGAAAGACTCGGCCACTTTCATGTCGCTGTTGGCAGTGATGATCGCGGTGGTCAGATCCGGTTGCTCACCACCGTGACGTGGCTGGGCAATTGGCTTGAAGAAAGAAACACGAACGCCTTTGCGTTCCATGGCACGAAGGACACCCAGGCTGACGCTGGTCAGACCAACTCCGGCGCCAACCGGAACAAGCATAATAGTACGGGACACTATAGATTCCTCAACGATTCAGGAAACAATCGTGCTGTTCAATAACGATGAGCCACCGGTATTGGACAGCACCTCAAAATGTGGACACCCGGGGCAGAACGCGATCCGTTCCGGTCGGGAGATGTAAAAACGGCCGGCCCAGGCCAGCCGCTTTCGAACTTGCGTCGCGAATTAGATTTCAGCCAGACGAGCTGTATCTTCGGCGATGATCAGTTCTTCGTTGGTTGAAACAACCATAGCAGGAACACGGCTGTTGGCAGTGGTGATCACACCTTCGCCACCGAAGCGAGCTTTCAGGTTCGCTTCGCTGTCAACTTCAACACCCAGGATCGCCAGACGGTTCAGCACCATCTCACGGATAGGGGCAGAGTTCTCACCGATACCGCCAGTGAACGTGATAGCGTCCAGACGACCATCCAGAGTTGCAGTGTAGCCTGCAACGTATTTCGCCAGGCGGTGACAGAACACGTCCATTGCACGCGTTGCTTCTTCTTTCTCACCGTAGTTGTCTTCAACGAAACGGCAGTCAGACGTCACTTCAGTCAGACCTTGCAGGCCAGACTCTTTGGTCAGCATCGTGTTGATTTTCTCAACAGAGTAGCCCAGGGTATCGTGCAGGTGGAAGATGATCGCTGGATCAATGTCACCACAACGGGTACCCATCACCAGACCTTCCAGTGGTGTCAGACCCATAGAGGTATCAACAGACTTGCCGTTCTTGATCGCACAGACCGATGCGCCGTTACCCAGGTGGCAGTTGATGATGTTCAGCTCTTCTTCTGGCTTGTTCAGCAGTTTTGCAGTTTCGCGCGTGATGAACAGGTGAGAAGTACCGTGCATACCGTAACGACGGATAGCGTGATCTTTGTACAGGCTGTATGGCAGCGCGTACAGGTAAGCTTCTTCCGGCATGGTCTGGTGGAACGCCGTGTCGAATACAGCAACGTTTTTCAGAGCAGGGAAAGCTTTTTGAGCCGCTTTGATACCAATGATGTGCGCTGGGTTGTGCAGTGGCGCCAGCGTTGCACAATCTTCGATCCCTTTCAGGACAGCTTCGTCGATCAGGGCAGATTGGGTGAACTTCTCGCCGCCGTGAACGACACGGTGGCCGATGGCTGCCAGGTTTTCTGCCAGCTCAGGCTTAGAAGCCAGGATAGTTTCAACCATGAATTTCAGGGCTTCTTCGTGCGCTGCACCTTCACCTAGTTGCGCTTCGTGTTTGCCGTCAAGTTTCCACTTGATACGGGCTTCAGGAAGGTGCAGACATTCTGCCAGACCTGTCAGATGCTCATCACCAGAGACTGCATCAACAACAGCGAATTTAAGCGAAGAACTACCGCAGTTAAGAACTAAAACCAGCTTAGACATGAGAGTGACTACCTATAATCTGTCTGAAAGTTGATATTCAACTGAATAAAAATTACCCATAGGATAGACGACTTTCATAGCAGTCGACCTAACCTGGGTCAAATTCGTGTTATGTCCGTATTGGCGAGAATTGAGAACCCCCACACTTCCGACCATCCTTGGAGGTTTGCCTCAGGTTGCCATAACGGTGATTACAGGCAACAATTAGTTTAGGCGCGCCTAGGATAGCGATTGTGACGCAATATAACAAAAAGATTTTTAGAAAATTTTAATTTCAATCAAGTTTGTTCTTACTGGATTTTAATATTTATAGATTTTTTTGAGTTTTGGTGGTTTATGAGTCAAAAAAAATCGATCTGGCGCTCTTTTCAAAATGGCCAGCAGTACATGGCGATCTGGCCGATGCGAAAAGAACTGGCGGTGATGTTCCCGGAGCCTCGGTACATCCAGGCCACGAAATTCGCGACCCGGGTGATGCCGGCCGTCGCGGTGATGAGTGTGCTCAGTCAGATGGCGTTCAACAATTACGACGCGTTGCCGCAGGCGATTGCGGTGGCGTTGTTTGCACTGAGTATGCCACTGCAGGGGCTGTGGTGGCTCGGCAGGCGCAGCCGAACCCAGTTGCCGCCGTCTCTGGCGACCTGGTACCGGGAACTGCATGAGAAGATCACCAGCGAGGGGTATGCCCTGCAGCCGATGAAAGCGCGGCCACGTTACCTGGAGCTGGCCCAGGTGCTGAACCGGGCGTTCAAGCAACTGGATAAAACCGCGCTGGAGCGCTGGTTTTAAGGCCGGTGATTTCAAGATGCTGTTTTGAACCGCAGTAAGCCACTGTTGGTGCAGCAAGCGCTAACCCGAGCATAAAATTCAAGCATAAAAAAAGTAGCCGCCGGGCTACTTTTTTTATGCTTCACTGGGACCGTAGGGGCCATTACTCGTCGTCACCGACGATTTTCTTTTGGCGCACGCCCGGCTTGGCCAGGATTTCCAGGTAGAAGGAAGTCAGGGCCAGGGATTCGGCTTCATCAATGCACTTATTGATTTCCTTCACGTGAATTACCTTTGCTTCCTGCTCGGTATGGCCGAATTGACAGTCAAAATCCCAATAGTCCGCGCCCGCAGGCAGAGCTTTACGGCGCTCCCGCTTGAGGTACTTCTTCACTTCATACTTAACCGCTTCTACAACACGCGGAACCGCTTTCTTGGGGTGAGTTAAAGCAAATGTCTTTTTCATCGTTTTCCTAAAATAAAAAGGCCCGGTCCGGCCGGGCACGATGCGCATCATACTGGAATTTACCCGCAGCGGCTAACCCTGCGTGCGTCGAGGTTAACTCAGCAGCAGGCTGTCGTCGGCCAGCTCTTCGCCACGCACTTTGCTGAACATTTCCAGCAGGTGCTTGACGTCCAGCTGCGCGCGCTCTTCGCCGTCAACATCCAGCACAATTTCGCCCTGGTGCAGCATCACGGTGCGATCGCCGTAGGCGAGGGCATCCTTCATGGAGTGGGTGACCATCATTACGGTGAGATCAAACTCTTCGACCACTTTCTGGGTCAGGGCCAGCACGAAGGCTGCCATGCGCGGATCCAGTGCCGCGGTGTGCTCATCGAGCAGCAGCAGTTTGCTGTCGGCCAGCGTCGCCATCACCAGACTCACCGCCTGGCGCTGGCCGCCGGAGAGCAGGCCGATGTTGTCCCCGAGGCGATCTTCCAGACCCAGGCCGAGAATGCTGATCCGCTCCTGGAACAGCTTACGGCGTTTGGCGGACAGGGCTATTTTCCAGCTGCGGCGGCTGCCGCGCTTATAAGCCAGGGCCATATTTTCCTCGATGGTCAGCGAGCCGCAGGTCCCGGCCAACGGGTCCTGAAACACCCGCGCCGCATATTGGGCGCGTTGATGGACCGACTGGGGCGTCACGTCGATATTGTCGATCAGCACCTGGCCACCCACCATCGGTGTCTCGCCGCTGACGGCACCGAGCAGGGTCGACTTGCCTGCACCGTTGGAGCCGATCACGGTGACAAACTGCTTCTCGGGCACGGTCATCGAAATGCCCTTCAGCGCCTGGTTTTCCAGAATGGTCCCTTCGTTGAAGGTGACGCGAATATCATTGAGCTCTATCATTTTTCACCTTCACTGTGGTTCAGCCAGCTTTTTTGTGCGGGCCGGTTGCTTGCTCTTACGCTTAATGCGGGTTTTCATTTTCGGGGCAATCAGGGCGACAGCCACCAGCAGGGCGGTGATCAGGTTCAGATCGGAGGCCTGCAGGCCGAACATGCCGCTGCTCAGGGCAAAGGCCACGGCGAGGCGATACAGCACAGAGCCGAGGATCACCGCGACCACCGCGACCCAGATCTTGCGGCCGGGGATCAGGGTTTGTCCCAGGATCACCGCCGCCAGGCCGACAACAATGGTCCCGACCCCGGAAGTGACATCAGCAAAGCTGTTGGTCTGGGCAAACAGCGCGCCGGAGAAACCGACCAGGCCGTTGGACAGCGCCAGGCCAAAATAGGTGTACAGGGCCGTGTTGCCGCCCTGCGCGCTGACCATGCGGCTGTTGACGCCGGTGGCGCGCAGGCCGAGGCCGAAATCACTGCCGAGCAGGCGGGTCACGAGCCAGCCACTGCCGATCACCAGGGCCAGCACCACCAGCAGGCGAATCAGGCTGGAATCGAGTCCGGCATCAAAGGCCAGCATTTCGAACGGCGTAAACAGGGTATCTTCCCCCAGCAGCGCCAGGTTCGGACGGCCCATGATCCGAATGTTGATCGAGAACGCGGCGATCATGGTGAGGATACTGGCCAGTAAGTGCAGAATACCGCAGCGAATGGCGAGAAAGGCGGTCACCAGACCGCACAGGCCGCCGGCCAGAATGGCCAGCAAGGTGGCGGTCCAGGGATCGATCCCGGCGACGATGGCGGTGGCGGCCACGGCAGCGCCCATCGGGAAACTGCCGTCGACGGTCAAATCAGGGAAATCCAGAACCCGGAAGGTCAGGTAGACCCCGAGGGCGACCAATCCGTAGACCAGGCCGATTTCCAGGGTACCCAGCAAGGCAAAGAAAGACATCCATATTCTCCTTGTCTTTGTATTTCTGTAGGGCTGAGCAGGAACCCGCCGGCGGCACGGTCCCTGCCATCAGATCATCCCTGCGGTTAGTTGGTGACGGACGTCGCACGCGTCAGCACGGATTCCGGGAAGGTGATCCCGAGCTTTTTCGCTGCTTTCTGGTTCAGGGCCAGATCAGAGCCTTTAGCCACGCGGACCGGCAGATCCGCCACTTTTTTACCTTTCAGCAGGGCATCCACATACTCCGCGGTCTGGACACCAACCTGGTAGTAATCAAAGCCCAGCGCGGCCAGCGCACCATTTTCGATATAGGTGGTTGAAGCGCCGACAATCGGCTTATTGGCCTGATTGGCTGCATTGACCAGGCCATCAATGGCACTGGCGACGGTGTTATCGGTCGGAGCGTAAATCACATCAGCCTTAGCCGCGACAATCTGTGCGGCAGCCTGAACATCGGCACTCTTGAGCGCGGTGCCTTCAACGACTTCCAGCCCTTTGGCATGGGCCGCTTCACGCAGCAGTTCGACCAGGGCAACCGCATTGGCTTCGCCCGGATTGAAGACCACCCCGATGCGTTTGGCATCAGGCAGCAGCTCTTTCATCAGATCGACATGCTGGGCGACCGGCGACAGATCGGACAGGCCGGTCACGTTGCGTTGGGGGTGGTTCATATCTTTCACCAGCTTGGCCCCGAGTGGATCGGTGACGGCGGTAAATACCACCGGAATCGAACGGGTGGCCGCAGCCAGCGCTTGCGCGGTTGGTGTGGCAATACCCACCAGCACATCCGGTCGTTCTCCGACAAACTGCTTGGCAATTTGAACGGCGATCGCCGGGTTGCCCTGCGCAGTTTGATAGGTAAATTCGAGGTTTTCACCTTCGACATAGCCTTTTTGTTTCAGGCCGTCTAAAAGACCATCGCGCGCAGCATCAAGTGCCGGATGTTCAACAATTTGCGATACCGCCACTTTGGCGACATCGGCGAGTGCCATGGGCGCGGTCAGAGCCAGGGACGTGGCAACACAGGCGGCAGTAAATAGTTTATTTATCGGATTTTTCTTGAATTCCATCTCACAAGCTCCTTGCCAGGTAATGTAGTACGGCGCGGGGGAATAGCGTGGTTATAAAGTGGGTTCCCTCGGAATATTGTTTTAGCGCAATGTTGAAAGAAAGAACATCTATATTTTAACAAAAAGTAAACAAAATTCAGGGTGTTTGTGCTGATATTCTGGAGTGTTAAAAATGAAGTCTCTGCTATTGATGTAAATAACAGTTCAATTTTCGAGCAATTCTGACAACCTTGGTTGAATATTCTTATTTGGAATTTGTCGGGTGATCCGGCCCGCTCCGGGCGCACATAGGAAGAAAGCCGTAACTTTGCAAGGTTTGCTGTGCAATGGGTGGCTTATCTGGCCTGCTAATTCGGCCAGCTTTCTTTAGCCAGGGCGATGTACCGGTTATCCGGGGACTGCCGCAGGCAGGCGTGCCTGCGGCCAGATGGACAAGGGTCAGCTTGCCACAGGATTAGCGGGCGGGTTGCTCCGGATAGCATTGGAGCGAGTCATTGCGGCGATGGATCTGGCCCATGGCCGCCATCATTTTGTCTTGATCGATATAAGCGGTGGGCAGGGGCTGCAGGGTCACCCGGTAGTCGGGGGCCTGAGCATTCCATTCTGTCTGCTCGGTGATCGGGGTGACCATCACCACTTTCAGCTTCGGGTTTCGTGACTGGATCCGTGAGGCGGTGCCCAGCCCCTCTGCAACATGGAACCGTCCGGCAATATGCATGATTTGTTTGCCCGGGTGGCGCGCCAGGTAGTTCACCATACTCTCGGCCATGGTGTCGTCCCAGGCGGTTTGCGCCGCGAACTGGCGGCGGGTTTTGGCTTCATCACCGTGGTGCATCGATGCGTTGAACTTCTCAAGGTAAGCATCGGGGGTCAGGGTCAGGATCCGGGCGACCCACGGGCGCTCGTTCGCCGGCAGGCGGTCGAGATAGTCGGGGCCGAACTTGCCGATGCAACGGACAATCGATTTGGGGGCATTGGCTGCGATCACATCCAGTTGATGTTGCTTGGCAAATTCCACCAGCGGGCGGTAGCTGCCGGTGTAGTTGGGCCAGGCATTGCCTTCTTGGATCAGGGTTTTCTCGCCAATCTCGCCGGCCAGGTACTGGTTGACCACAGTTTGCTTATCCCGGGTGAACTGCTCCATCGACAGGGCCAGGTTCGGGCTCTGGGCATACAGGGCGGCAAACAACTGGGTTTGCATCAGGTGTGCGCCCGGGTGGCCATGCCATTCCCCGACCAGAATGATGTCTGCGTCCTGCAGCGCCTGGGCCAGCTCCGGCAGGGTCAGCGCCGTGCCTTGCGGCGAGGTGATGCTGTAATCGTAAAACGTCTGCGGAAGCGGAGCGGTGGGCGTCGCCGTTGGCTCTGTGCTGCAACCGAACAGGAAGCCTGCCAGTCCGAGGGAAAGCCATTTTTTCATGAGATCACCATTGGGGTTAAAAGCGCAGGCAATGAACTGCGAGCGCTGGCGCTGCTGCAATAACTGTAGACGGGGCGGGATCATAAGGGAGAAAAAAAAGGAACGCAATCGAAGTGAGAATTATTTTCAAAGGGGCCGGGACCCCTTGTCGATAAGCTTACTGTTTGCGATAGACCCGGATCATAAAGTCGGTCTCGCATAGGAAGTCCGCGCTGGCCGCCAGCTGTTGCCAGACGGCGTCGCTGGTTTTCCAGGCAAACGGGGTCATCTGCATCAGGGCGGTTGCCGCTTCCCCGGACAGGCTCAGCGTATCGTGCAGTTGCTGCTCCTCGACCAGGGTGAAGCCGTCGAGCTGCTCCGGGGCCACATCGTGCAGCCGTACTTCATCGTAAATCAGTGCTTTGAGCTGGTACAGGTGGCGCGCTGCCGGGGTGACCGTCAGCACAATGCCGCCGCTGTTGAGGGTACGTTTCAGCTCTTCGGCCTTGCAGGGGGCGTAAATTCGGACGATACCGTCCAGCGAGTTCTCGGCAAACGGCAGCCGGTGGCTGGAAGCGACGCAGAAGTGACACGCCGGATAGCGCTTGGCGGCGTAGCGCACCGCAACTTTGGAAATATCCAGTCCGTGAACTTCAAGGCCGGGATGGCCGACGGCCTCACCGGCAAACCCGGCGGTGTAATAACCTTCACCGCAGCCGATATCCAGCAGCCGGGTGCTGTTGGCCGGCAGGTGGCGGGCAAGCTGAGCAATCACTGCCTCGCGGAGCGGTGCGTAGTAGCCGGCTTCCAGAAACTGGCGCCGGGCCTGCATCATTTCTTTATTGTCACCCGGATTTTTCGAGCTCTTATGGTGCGCCGGCATCAGGTTGACATAACCTTCTTTGGCCTGGTCAAACTGGTGATTGTTGTGGCAGCGCCACTGGTTGCCCTCAGAACTGAGGGGAGCGTGGCATAAAGGGCATTGGTAAGACATGGGGAAAACCGGGGATGATAAACACAGCCGCCATTGTAATCACCGGCGTGAGGGGCGGCAAGGTCTGAATGCCCCTGCCGCCCCGGGGCTTAGAGTTTGTATTGCTTGATTTCATCCCCGAGCTGATGCGCCAGTCGCCGTAACGTGGTGGCCTGTTGATGGCTGGTCTGGGTATCTTCGGCGATCTGGTTGGCGGTGTGCTTCAATGCTTCCGTATTGTCGGTGATATCCCGGGACATCTGGTGCTGCTCTTCTGCGGCACTGGCCGTTTGCATCGCCATATCGGTGATCGTGGTGACCGAGCGGGCGATGGTTTGCAGGTTGGTGCTGGTTTGCTCGGAATCGCTGACACTCACTTGGGCAATCCGCTGGCTCTGCTCCATATGCTTCACCGCCTGGCGGGTGGTCGTTTGCAGCACTTCGATAATCTTCTGAATTTCCTGGGTGGACGTGTGCGTTCGCTGGCTGAGGATGCGGACCTCGTCGGCGACGACCGAAAATCCGCGCCCTTGTTCGCCGGCCCGTGCGGCTTCAATGGCGGCGTTGAGGGCGAGCAGGTTGGTTTGCTCCGCGATTTCACGGATGGTCAGCAGGATCTTCGAGATATTCTGTGACTGCAGGTTGAGCTGGTCGATGGTCGCGCTGGTCTGGTTCAGCTCCGAGGCCAGTTGGTTGATCGACTGCTGGCTTTGTAACACTTGCTGGAAACCGGCATCGGCCACCGTCCGGGCTTGCTGGATTTCATTCACCGTATGCTCGGCATAGCCGGTAATGTTCTCGGTGGCCGCAGACATTTGGCTGACCGCCGTGGTGGTATCGGCCTGCTGGGAGAGCAGCCCGACGATTTGCTGGGTGTTTTGCATCATATGCTGCAATTTGCTGACGAACTGGTTAAATGAGCCGGCCAGCTGTCCGACTTCATCGCGGCTGTTGACAGCCAGGCGGGCGGTGAAATCGCCGTCGCCGCTGCTGATATCTTCCAGGGCATCCGTCAGCTGGCGCAGCCCTTTGAGCATGACCTGGATCAGGAGCTTGACCAGCACGACGGCCAGTAACGTCAGGCCGACAGACACCAGAATCTGCTGTTGGATCAGGGTGTAATAGTCGTGGTAGGTCAGGTCGTAATCCTGGCTGATGGCCAGATACCAGTTGGTGTGCTTGATTTTTGTCAGGGCCAGCAGGTGCTGTTTCTGATCCAGCGTGACGCTCAGGATGTCGTTGTGCTGTGCCGCCCGGGCAATGGCGTCAGGGGTCAGCTGGCTGTCCAGGCGGGTGGCCGGCGACAGGATGAACTGAGGATTGTCATGGGCGATCAGGGTGCCGTCCTGATGGATCAGAAAGACGTGGCTGCTGGGATTGAGCCGAAACTGTTTCAGCGCCTGACTTAGGAAGTCGGTTGTAATGGCTGCCCCGACGACGCCGGGGGTGCCGTCGATGGTGGTCGGCATGGATAGAATGAACTTCATGACGCCTGAGTTTTTGCCGACTAACGGTTTGGAGATCACCACATCCGAGGCATGGATGGCATTTTGATACCAGGGACGCGTGAGGGCGTTATAGCCTGGTTTGACCCGCTCCGGAAACGCTCGCACATAATATCCCTCATCGCTGGCATAGTAGGCGTCGTCAAGCGCCAGCGAACGCTGTGCCTGCTGCAGTGCGGCAAGGTGACGGGACGATTCTTGCGGCACCGCCAGGGTTTTGAGCGCATTGATCCGATCGGAAAGCCACTCGCTGATGTTCTGCGCGGCGACCCGCGACACATTGTCCATCATGTCGTGTGTTTTGGTGGTCGTGTGTCGTTCCAGGGTCGCAGTCGCCTGAACCGAGAGCAAGGTGGTGACAGAAAGGATGATGGCGATCAGCAAGAGCGCCAGTTTGGCCTGAAGGGTCAGTGGGCTGAGTTTCATCAAATATTTTACCTTTCGAGAGTTGGAGGTTAACTGGGGGGCTTTGACAGAGGCCCCGCTGTGCAGGAAGACGTTGCTTGGCTCCTGCAAGACCGGACACTAGATAAAGCGACGCAATGTCGTCCAACGTTAACCGGGGGTTGGCCGTCAAATGGCCAACGCACCCCGCGTCTTGTCTGCTGTCTGCTAATCGCGGCAACATGCGTCGTGTTCGGCCACGGGTGTTGCGGTGATTATGCCCTGTGCCCGGCGGGCATTTCTGTAACCTGCCTCAGAGCAATGGCCGGGTGCCGGGAAAAAGAAGGGACAAAATGGACTGAAAATCGGCCTTTGTGGGACGGGCCGGACAAAAAAGGCACACCGGACGGTGTGCCTGAGCGAGTTGACGGGTTAGCGAATTTTGTAACTGTCTTTGTCAAGGCCGTATTTTTTCATCCGGAGGTAGAGTTTCTTCCGCTGGATTTTCAGATAATCCGCTACGTCATTGATTCGCCCTGCATACAGGTACAGGGCATCTTCAATGAGCTGTTTCTCGTATTGTTCAACCAAATCATCCAAGGGGCTGGTCAATTGCTCGATCGGTGTTGTCCGCTCGGTGCTCGAGAGTTTAACGATGCCGATCGCATAAAGCTCCGCGGTGCTTTTCAGCTCCCGGATATTACCGGGCCACATGTGGCGCTTGAGGGTATCGAGATAGGCTTTATCGATCTTCGGCCGTTGCTTGCCAAGTAAGGCACAGCTGTTTTTCAGGTAGTGGCGAAATAACGGGATTACGTCCTCTTTATGCTGGCGAAGGGGCGGGATACTTAAGCGTACCTGGCTTAAAAAGTAGAATAACTCCGGTAGCAGACGATGCTCTTTCAAATCGTTCTCCGGGCTTTCACCAAAAATGGCGATTAGTTTGACCTCACGCTTTCCGGAGCGTTCCTGATCCAGTAGGAAGTGGCTGAGATAACGCTGGACCTCTGCCGGCATGGCTGCCGGATTGTGCAGGATCAGGCTGCCGTGTCTGGCGTCCTGCAGGGCCGCTTCCAGTTCGTCAACGGCCTGGATGGTGTCTCCGTTGCTGGCGGTGAGCGGCTGATGATGCCGTGCACTGTGCTGATGCAGCAGCGTTGCCGTGGTGTAGCGTCCGCTCCCGCTTTCCCCCTGAATCAGCACATCTTTGTCGGCACAGGCGAGGAGCTTGACATGGTGACGCAGCTCTTCCATTTCAGCGCTGCTTCCCAGAAGCTGTTTCGGCAGTTCATTTTCAATGATTTGCCATTGTTCCACGTGCTGTTGTCTTTCCCGGAGCACTTGCTCCAGGAGGGTCAGCAATTTTTCCGGCTTCAGCGGTTTTTCCAGATAGTTGACAGCACCCTTTTGCATGGCCTTGACGGCCATTTCAATATCGCCGTGACCGGTGATGGTGATGATCGGGAAATGGGGGCTGATGGCTTTGGCTCTATCGATCAATTCCATCCCGTTCATGGTGGGCATGTAAATGTCCGAAAGGATCACCCCGGACCAGTTCGGGTGCAGGATTTCCAGGGCCTGATGCGGGTCGAGGAACGCTTTGGTTTTATAGCCCGCCAGCTCTAACAGGTGCTGGCAGGCGTCCAGCACGTGCTGGTCGTCATCGATGAGGATCACTTGGTAGTCATTACTGAGCATCATGAGTTGAAAACTCCAAAATAATCATAGCCCCGCCGCTGAGGGTTGAAGCCAGGTAAATCGAACCGTTGATCCGGTTCATGATGGACCGACAGATACTGAGCCCGAGGCCCAGACCAACTTCTTTGGTGGTGGTAAACGGGGTGAACAATTGAGAAATAATTGTGTGGTCAAAACCCTGGCCGTTATCACAACAGGCGAGCGTGAGGGTGTGCTCGGTGCGGGAGAGTTCCAGCACTTCAACCTTGCCCTGCGTATTGACTAGCGGAGCCAACGCGTCGCAACTGTTCATCAGCAGGTTCACCAGGATCTGCTCGACCTGGACGGCCTCGCCGAGTGCGGTACAGTCGGGGGCGAGGTGACTTTGAAGCTGTATATTGTGCTGCTGGGCCTTGCACGCGACGATGTCAATGGCGTGCTGTGTCGCCTGGCACAGATTGATCGGGCCGACGGGATGCGAAGCGGTGGTCTTTTTCGAGAAACTGCGCAGATTGGCAATGATGTGATCCATACGCTCGCAGATCTCATTCATTTTATCCATGGTCTGGTTGAGTTCAGCATACGCGTCCGCCGGATAACGCATTTTCACCGTGAAAATATAGGTGGAAAGGGCAGACAGCGGCTGGTTCATTTCATGGGCGAGCGTGGTCATGGCCTGGCCGACCACCGCCATTTTCGCGGCCTGGATCAAGTCATCCTGGGTGGTAACCAAAACGGCCTCGGTGCGCTTGCGCTCTTCGATCTCCTCCTGGAGGGCAAGGTTGGCGGCGGATAATGACCGGGTCTTTTCCTGAACTTTGCGCTCCAGCCAGCGGGCAATATTTTCCTGCTCGGTAATGTCCGTCAGGGTAATAATTACTTTGGGCACCGAATTCTGACGGAACAGGCGGAGGTCGAGCCGGAAATAGCGGGTCTGCGCCTGCTCGTTGGTGATCGGGAGCGTGAGCTTGTCCGCGCTGCTGCGCAGCAAGGGACTGTTCTGGGTAAAGATACTTTTGAGCTGCACGCGCTGTTGGGCGGGAAACAGTTCCCAGATCGATTCCGAGGTCGTGCCATCGGTCGATAACTGCGGAAATAGCTCCGTGGCCCGGTGGTTCATCGACTCAATGATCCCCTGGGTCGTACAGGTGATGAGGCTGGCCTGGGTATTGTTGATCAGGTTCAGGGCATTGGTTTTTTCCATTTCCCGGCGCTGTTTGCAGAAATGGCGGAGATCATCCCCCAATTTCCCGATTTCGTCCTGACCGGAGACCGAGACGGACAGCGCGACGTCGCCGGTCACGACGGCATTGAGATCCCGGCTGAGATCAGACAGGCGGGCGACAATCCGTTTGCGGACAAAATAGGTGCAGATAAAAATACTGCTCACCAAGGCGCAGGTCAGCATAATCAAGAGCCACAGGTTGCCCGCGCTGACGGTGCGTTTGGCCTCCTGTTTGATGCTGGCCAGATCCCGGCTGGTGTGGGCCACCAGCTGTTTGATTTGCTGCTGCTGGGCAGCGAGCCGGAATTTGATGGCTTGCTGGTGGGTGTCGGCCTGGAGCGTGATCGTATTCATTTCCCGCAGCAGCTGGTGGAGTTTGCCTTCCGGTTGGACGATGGCGATGATCTCCAGCATGATTTGGTGCTGGGCAATACTGGCGGCATTATGTTGCAGGTCGTCACTCAGCTGTCGGAGCTCTTCGGTTTTATACCCGATAAACTGAAAGGTGCTGTTCAAATCCCGCTGTTTGGGCTGCCGGATGATTTCCTGGATCAGGGAAACCAGGGCATTTTCATTAAAGGTCAACTGTTGCAGGGTCGAAAAATCCTGGCTGATCAGATCGTGTTTCTCATCACTCAGCTGCGACTTGCTGGCGTTGATGATCTGCCATTCCAGCTCTTTGTTCAACGGCGTCAGTTCATCGACCAGATCCTGATGCAGCCACAGCAGCATTTCAGTCTGCTTATTCAGGGCCTGGTTCAAGATGATTTTCTGTTTCAGG
This sequence comes from Photobacterium sp. MCCC 1A19761, assembly GCF_037389125.1. Taxonomy (NCBI): domain Bacteria; kingdom Pseudomonadati; phylum Pseudomonadota; class Gammaproteobacteria; order Vibrionales; family Vibrionaceae; genus Photobacterium; species Photobacterium sp. MCCC 1A19761. The sequence goes on along the minus strand of NZ_JAZGTF010000001.1, from coordinate 484,680 downwards.
GTGTCGGTGTAGGCCTGAATATCTCCTGCCAACCGTTGGTATTCCTGCTGGAGCTCGTTGACCTGCGGTAAACCGACAATGGTGGCGATGGTCAGGTTGAGCTGATTCATCTCTTTATGCAAACCGGCATGGATCTGTTTGAGCTGGCTGAGATTTGGCGTGGTATGGATCTCGTGCAGGTAGGCTTGCAGCTCGGCACTGTTGCGCTCCATCTGATAGCTGGCTTTCAAGGCCGGGATACTGTTGTCGAGCATGCGGGCCACCTGGCGGTCCAGAGCCTGCCAGGTGAGGAAAGCCCCGGCACTGACCAGACCGACGATGCACAGCACGCAAGTAAAGGCGGCAATGAGCCGTGAGCCGATGGTTTTTAATCGATATCGCATGGTCAGTTTATCGGGCTGAGTTGATCAAGCAGCAGGTTTGCCTGCCGCAGGTTATGAGCGAGCGCGCGCTTCCACTGCTGGAGCTCTTGGGTGACGGCCGGATCCATCATCCGCTTGCCCCGTTCGTTCTGAAACAGCGCCAGATAGGCCGGGTCGCCAGCCTGGGCAGCCGTCACCGGTACACGGCTTGCCAAGTGTTTCGCCTCGTCCAGCAACTGTTGATGAGGGACAGACAGGGACGAGCGGTTAGCTTCCAGTTGATGGATGGTTTTCCAGATGCTGTTGAGCTCCTGAAGCTGGTGGGTAATGGCCTGGTCAAAGAGTTGCGCGATGAGTGGTTCCCGGTTGTAGACCACTTCTTTATCCAGGATGAATGTGGTCTTCAAAGCAAGCTCGGGTTGGTTCAGTGACTGCTTTGCCATAGACGATGTTTCCAGAAATTGCTGCCCGGGTTGCGAGAGCAGGAAATCGACAAACCGGCGGCTGGTTTCAAGCGCGTGGCTTTTGCGGGACAGGCCAATATAGGCCGGCATCAGGATCGCGTTCGGCAGGTACCGGAAGCCAATATAGGCGAAGCGATTGCGGCTTCGGATCCCGTAGCTGTCGATAACCGGCCCGGCCCCGATCAGGCCTTTCGATACCGCTTCACTCACCCCAAAACTGCGCGATGAGATAAAGGCGATGTTGCCGCCGATTTGCATCAGCAGCCGCCATCCGGCCTCCCACCCGTAGTACTGAAGGATATTCTCCACCATCAGATTGGTCGAGCCGGAGCGTGACGGCGTACTCATGGTGATATGGTGGTAATAGCGGGCTTGGGCCAGATCTTCCCAGGATGTCGGCGGCGACAGGTGATGACTGTCCAGGTATTGGCGATTGTACATCAGGCCGGCACCGGAATACCCGAATGCCGAGACCTTCCCGGACATATCCAGAACATGGGGTTGAAGCCAGTCCGGTACCTTCCGGCCCTGGGAAAGGGCGGTTAATTGCTCGTTGTTGGACAAGCGGTTAAATAACGTGGGAGATGACGAAATAATGATATCAATATTCTGCGCATCTTCTTTGTTCAAAAGCCGGTGGGCAGACTGGGTACGTCTGAAGATGACCCGGATTTCGGTGCCTGGAAACTGGGCCTGATACCGTTCCACCAGTTGTGCAATCGAGCGTTCAGAGAATGTGGTTAAGATGACGATGGGTTTGCTTTCTGCTGCCAGGGCAACCGATGGCATGAGACTCACCATCACAGAGAAGCACATTGCTAAAATCGTTTTTTTCATGTCGAGCATCACGGCGGCAGCAACGAAATCGGGCTGCTTAATCAATAGTAAAAATAAGGGAATTGTGCGCACTATCAAAGTTCAGCAAATCATCTGAAAAAACTGTGCGGGGCGAATGCGTCCGGCAGGGAACATTTTCGCGATCGCCTGATTGTATTATCGTCTATCTTGCTACTGCGCATGATATCAAATGCCCTTTATTGCCCCATGTGAAAAACAAATTTGGGAAAGAACTTTCCCAAATCCGCTCAGTTGCAGCCCAAATGCAGGCACATATTATCCATCTCGAGCACATCGAACGGCTTCTTGCTCATCAGGGAGCCCGATAATACACGGAGATGAATATGTTTAATTTCTTTAAGACAAGACCCGATAAGCCGGTCATGGCGGGGAGCGCGGATGCAATCCAGGCAACCTTTAAACGCCATCAATGGTCCGTCTTTTTAGGGCTGATTTTTGGTTATGCAGTTTTCTATGTTGTGCGGATGAGCCTGGGGGTGGTGAAAAAACCCATGCTCGATGCCGAAATTGTCACCACAGCTGAGCTGGGGATAATGGGCTCCGCTTTCTTCTTCACTTATGCCATCGGTAAGTTTTCGAACGGATTCTTATCGGACTATGCCAATATCGGCCGTTTCATGTCGGTTTCTTTGTTGCTGTCGGGCCTCACGGCTGTCGCGATGGGGATGAACTCTGCGGCCTTCTTCTTTGTGCTGCTATGGGGCTTAAACGGTTGGTTCCAATCGGTGGGTTCAGCGCCGTCTTGTGTCTCTCTTTTCCAGTGGTTCTCACCGAAGCAACGCGGCAGCCGCTATTCCATCTGGGGCGGGTCCCGGAATATCGGTGAAGGGATCACCTGGATCCTGACAGCGACAATGGTGAGCTACTTCGGCTGGCGTGCTGGTTTCATCGGCGCGGGTATTGCTGCGGTCCTGGCTGCGCTGTGCATGTTCTTTGTGCTGCGTGACCGTCCGCAAACCTACGGTCTGCCGGATGCGGCGACTGCGTTTGGTGAGGAGCCGGAAATCAAGAAGGCGAACGATCCGAAAGAGACGCGTCGGGCACAAGTGTTCATTTTGAAACAGCCGGTTGTGTGGTTGATAGCCCTGGCGTGTGCGGCGATGTATACCTCGCGTTATGCGATCTCTTCCTGGGCCGTGCTGTACCTGCAAGAAACCAAAGGCTATAGCCTGATTGATGCCGGTTTTGCCATGTCCGCTTATCCGATTGCGGGTCTGGCCGGTGCGATTCTGTCCGGGATCATTTCCGATAAAGTGTTTAATGCCAATCGCCACATCCCGACGCTGCTTTACGGGATTGCCAACATCGCCGGGATGACCCTGCTGTTCTTCGGCCCGCAAAGCCGGATGATGGATGCTGTCGCGCTGGGCTTAATTGGTTATGCCATCGGCGGCCTGGTGGTGTTCCTGGCGGGTCTGACTGCTTGTGACTTGATGCCGAAGAATGCCGTGGGTGCGGTGAAAGGGTTCATTGGTCTGTTTTCGTACATGGCTGCGTCGGCTCAGGAGCTGATTTCTGCTCACCTGATCACCGTGACCGAAGTGGTGAACAAAGCGGGCGAGACCGTCAAAGTGTACGACTTCGGCTCGGCGCAGTATTTCTGGCTCGGGGCGTCTGTGGTCTCTTTGTTCCTGGCCTTGACGGTTTGGAATGCGAAGAAAGTGACGGATATCGATGCGGTAGATTCCGGTGAGCCGGCAACTGCGAAGTAACGTTTTTCCTTGCAATAAGTAGCGGTGCTCGCCGCTACTTTTTTTTGTTCCTCTCTTTTTTCGATTTTTATCTATTTTTTTGACAGAGGTATTTTATGTGTAGAACGAAGATTGTCGCCACGTTGGGACCAGCCAGCAATGAGCCCGAGACCCTCAAAGCACTGATCCTCGCCGGGGTGAATGTAGTCCGGCTGAATTTTTCTCACGGCGCCAGTGCCGATCATGTTGCGCTCGCTTCCCGGGTTCGCGCGGTTGCAGAGCAACTGGGACGGCAGGTTGGGGTGCTGGCGGATCTTCAGGGGCCTAAAATCCGCATTGCCCGATTCAAGCAAGGGTCGGTGACGCTGGTGCCGGGCTGCTCCTTTGTGCTGGATGCCGGGCTGGCACCGGATGAGGGGGATGTAAACACGGTCGGCCTGGATTATCCCCAGCTGATCGACGATGTCTGTGCCGGCGATGTCTTGCTGCTGGATGACGGGCGGGTCCGTCTGAAGGTTGAGAAGGTCGACGGGACGCAAGTTTGTACCACGGTGCAAGTGGGCGGCGTGTTGTCGGATCGAAAAGGGATCAATCTACTGGGCGGGGGGCTCTCGGCGCCGGCGCTGACGGAAAAAGATAAACAGGATATTAAAACGGCCGTCGCGTTGAACGCGGATTTTATTGCGGTGTCGTTCCCGCGCAGTGCCGATGATCTGCATTTAGCACGCCAGTTGGTGCAAGCCGAAGGAGGCCAGGCGGCGATTGTTGCCAAGGTTGAACGGGCGGAAACAGTGGAGTCCGTGGCAGAGATGGATGCGTTGATCTGTGCGTCGGATGCCATCATGGTTGCCCGGGGGGATCTGGGGGTTGAAATCGGCGAGGCTCGTTTGCCGCGCGTTCAGAAGCAGCTGATTGAGCGGGCGCGCCATCACGGCCGGCCGGTGATCACCGCCACTCAAATGATGGAATCGATGATTGTGAACCCACTGCCGACCCGGGCCGAAGTACTGGATGTCGCCAATGCGGTGCTGGACGGGACCGATGCGGTGATGTTGTCCGCTGAAACTGCGGTTGGCAAATATCCGGTTGAGACGGTCCGCTACATGGCGGAGATTGCGGGCGGGGTCGAAGCGCCGGAAGAGGGCGCCGAAAGCGGTTGGCAATCACAGATGGTACTGGGTACTAAGCCGAGTCACAGAATGGTGGTGGCAACGATGATGTCGGCGATCGGAGCGAAAGAGAAGCTGGGCATTGCAGTGTTGACGGACACCGGCGAGGCGCCGAAGCTCATGTCGCGCTGCCAGGCGCCGCAACCGATTTGGGCCTTGTCGTCGAGCCATACGGTTCTGGGGCAACTGACGCTGTTGCGGGGCGTGACTCCGGTTTATGTGCCGGAAGTCGGGAAGGCGGCGGGCCTGTCATGGGCAGAAACGATTCGCGCCAGCCTGCCGGAGCATGCGACGGCAGACATCGACGGATTGATTGTGGCGCGTCTGGCGTTACTGGAAGGGCGAGGGGGCAGCGATCACTGCAGCTTTATGCCGTTGAATCCGGTGGCCGCCGTTCATGTCGCTTAATCCGGGCGAATCATCGGACCGGTGAGCCGGATTTGAGATTCCCGGTTTTTCCGTCCCCGGTTCTACCCGCGGGACAGGAAAAAACAGGGGCTGGACAAAAACAGAGAAACCGCTCACGGCCGTGAGCGGTTTGACGGTTCAGGTTCTGACCTTGTATTCAGCTTTGTCGAGGTTGTGCTTTTTCATTCTCAGATACAGCTTTTTGCGCGGGATCTGAAGGTAATTGGAGACATCATTGATCCGTCCGGCAAACAAATAGAGCGCATCTTCAATCACCTGTTTCTCGTAGCTGTCGACCAGCTCGTCGAGCGGGCTGCTCATCTGCTCCAGCGGCTTGGTCCGCTCCTGTCCTGCCAGTTTGACGATCCCGATAGCGTACAGCTCGGCGACATTTTTCAGCTCCAGCACATTGCCCGGCCATTCATAGCGGCTGAGGGTGTTGAGGTAGGCTTTGTCGATCAACGGAACAGCCTTGCTGAGCTTCTGGCAACTCTGTTTCAGGAAATGACGGAACAGCGGAAGAATATCGCAGTTCCGCTGCTTCAGAGACGGGATCTGGAAGCGGATCTGGCTGAGGAAATAGAACAGCTCCGGCAACAGCTTGTCTTGCTCGACCTGGACTTCCGGGGCGCCCTCGACCACGGCCAGTACCCGGACTTCTTTCTTGTTCAGTCGCTCCTGCTCTAGCAGGAACCGGCAGAGCCATTTTTGGGTCTCCTGCGGCATATCCTGCGGATGCATCAGGCACAGGCTGCCGCCGCGAGCGGCGATCATGCTACGCTGGAGATCGGCGGTACACTGGACCGAGTCTCCGGCGGTGGTGAGATAGGGACCGTCGCCGAGATCGCTTTTCTGGTGCAGCAGCCGGGCCACGGTGTGGCGGCCGACCCCGTGCGCCCCTTCGATCAGCACATCTTTGGTGGTCAGGGCGACTTCGGTAATTTGCTCGCGCAGCCGGACCATCAGCGGGCTGTCGCCAATCAGCAACTCGGCAGCGCTCTGGGTCAGACTGGCGCGCTGGGCGATCTGTTGCTGGCGCACCGGCAGGTGCTTGTCCAGCAGGGCCAGCAGTTCATTGGGCTGGAGCGGCTTTTGCAGAAAATCGAGCGCGCCCTTTCTGACCGCATCCACCGCCATCGGAATATCGCCGTGGCCGGTGATCATGATGACCGGTAAATCCGGATCGAGCGCCTTGATCTGCTCCAGCAGCTCCATGCCGCTCAGACCCGGCATGTACATATCGGTGACAATCACGCCCGGCCAGTTTCTGTGTAGCATGCTCAGGGCCAGGGTTGGATCCGTGATCGCACAGGCTTTGTAGCCGGAGATTTCCAGCAGCTGTTGGTAAGCATCAACGACATCTTGATCGTCATCGATGACCAGGACTTCAATATCGTTATTTATTGTCATAGCAGTTTAACTCCAACACGACCAATGCACCGCCCTGAAGGTTCGAGGCGAGGTAAATATCCCCTTCCAGGCGGTTCAGAATAGAACGACAGATGCTCAGCCCGAGACCGAGTCCGACGTCTTTTGTTGTGGTAAATGGTACAAAAAGTTGTTCAATAATCCCGGCGCTGAATCCATGGCCGCTGTCGCCGACGGCCAGTCGCAACCGTTGCCCTTCCGCGGGCAGGGTGAAGACAGTAATGGTGCGCTCCGATCCGGCGGCCACGGCATCACAGCTGTTGACGAGCAGGTTGACCAGCACCTGCTCGAACTGGACCTGATCGGCCAGGACTGTCAGTTGGGGATCGAGCTCGCTGATGATAGTGGTTTTCTGGACTTTCGCCCGGCTTTCCACGATCTGCATTGCCTGTTGTAAGGCATCTTGCAGGTTGACCGGGGTCAGCGGGCTGTTGGCCGACTGCTTTTTGGCAAAATTACGCAGGCTGGCAATAATTCGCCCCATGCGCGAGGTGAGGCTGTCAATCTTATCCAGGCTGGTCGGCAATTGGTCCGAACGGCCTTTCTCCAGCGCGACCCGGGTGGCAAAAACATGAGTTGAAATAGCGCTCAGGGGCTGGTTCAGCTCGTGGGCCAGGGACGTCATAGTTTGACCGACGACGGCCATTTTTGCCGCCTGGATCAACTCATCCTGGGTGGCCCGCAGATCGGCTTCGATCCGTTTGCGGTCCTCAATTTCGGCATTGAGCTGGCGGTTGCGGTTGATCAGCGACTGGGTCTTGTCGCGGACCATGTTTTCCAGCCAGCGGGCGGCATTTTCCTGCTCGGAGATATCGGTCATGGTGATGATCACCTTGTCGCTGCCGCCTTGGCTGAACAAGCGAAAATCAAGCCGCAGGTAGTGCGTCTTTCCCGAGTGGTGGTCGTGCTTGAGGGTCAGGCTGCAGGCGCCGTTGTTGAGCAGCGGGCTGCCGATGGCAAACAGGGCTTGCAGGCGCTGCTGCATGCTGTCACTGAACAGGCTCCAGAGGGTTTGCTGCTCGGGCGTACTGCGGTAGCGGAACAGTAACTGTGCACTCGGGTTGACCGATTCCACCAGCCCCTGCAGGTTGCAGGTAATGATGCTGGCCTGGGTATTGTTGATCAGGTTGAGCGCGTTGCTTTGCTGCATCTCCTGCATCTGGCGGCAGAACAGCCGCAGGTTATCGCCCAGCATCCCGATTTCGTCATTGCCGGAGACTTGCACCTGGGTATCGAGCTGGCCGTTGGCCACCGCGTAGAGGTCCTGGGACAGCAGGTTGAGCCGTTTGACAATCCCGCGGCCGACGAGGTAAATAGACAGGATCACCGACAGGCAAATCGACAGCAGCATGGTGCCGAACAGGATCAGGTTGCTGATGGTAATGGTCCGGTGTGCCTGTTCATTCCGTTGGTGCAGTTCCCGGTTTTCCTGCTCAACCATCTGTTGGATCAGAATTTCTTGGTTCGCCAGCCGGGTTTGGATCTGATCCTGGTAGCGCGCGATCGTGCTGTGGAGTTCAATATCCTGACGCAACTGCGTTTCCAGTACTCCGGCCGGGGCAACCAGCAGGATCATCTCCTTCAGCAGCTCACGGTAGGAGGTTGAGGCGGTGTAGTGATTGAGGTTTTGGCCAATCTCATTGATCTCTTTGATTTTATTACCGATGTAATAGAACGCCTTGCCGAGATCCAGAAGGTGGCGTTGCTGAATGACCTCCTGGACCAGAAGGTAGAGTTCGTTCTCTTTAATGGTGATGGACTGGATATAGGAGAACTCCGCCGTCACTTCCTTGATGGCTTCCGGGCTGAGGGCATTGGGGACCACGCTGGTCAACTGCCACTCGACTTCCTGGCGTAGTGGGGCCAGTTCATCGACCAGATCTTTGTGCAGCCATTTCAGGGTATTTTCGGTCTGGGTGACGGCAAAGCGATGGGCATTGCGCTGGTAGAGCAAGTCGGCGTAGACCGTAATATCGCCGACCAGGGTCTGGTGCTCGGCTTTAATGGCCTGATAGTGCTTCAGATCCGCCGTTTCATGGATGGCGGTATTGATCAAATCCAGCTTGTCGGCAATGGTTTGCTTGAGCGGGCCATGTTGTACCGGATCGCGGTTGTTGCTCAGGGCATTGAGCGCCGCTTGCAGCCCGGCGGTATTGCGCTCGAGCCGGTAGCTGGTCCAGAGGGTCGGCAGGTTTTTATCGACAATAGCTTTGATCTGGGTGTCCAGGGTGTCCCAGTTGATTACGGCAATCATGCTGACACTAATGGTCAGAAACGACATAAACGCGATGGCCGCAATGAGCCGGTTCCCGATCGTATTGCGGATCAGCATGTTGCATTTTTCCCCGGCAGAATTGTGTGCAGGCCGACAAGGTGCGCCCGGCTGAGCGGGTGCGATATCGGCTCGGCAGGCGCACCAAAGAGAAAACACGGCGTTGCGAAAGGGGATCGGCTCATGGCTTCCTGCGACTGATTGGGCTCGAAGGGTTCAGAGTGCTCAGCTTACTCTGAAGCGCTGATAGATATGAAAACAGTTTGGTGAAGTTCAATGCTGTTAGCTATTTTTCGGCTTGCGTCCGAAATGTTGAGTCAAAATTGACTCAATTGGAATAAAACTTGGTTGAAGGTCACATTTCCGCGCGTGTTCGGCGCAGTTTATCGCAGGAGGCAGGGGAGAAGGAATAGAAAAAGTGTGTCTGGAGATGAGGTTAGAGACCGCACCAACCGGCGCTTGGGCGCCGGTTGGTGCGGATAGTGACAGGGAGCCGGTGGGGCTCAGGCATTCAAAATTTGCTGGATCTCGGTTGCCGACAGGTGGTACTGACGCGGACAGTTACGCCAGGTTTGCAGCATGCGCTGATACTTGTCCTTCATCGGCACCTGGCTGTTGAAGTTGTGCTCGGCTTTCTCGAATTGCGGGTACAGACCTTCTTCAGCGGTCAGGAAGCGGACGTAATGGACCAACTGCGCTTCGGTGGCGGCATCAAAGCCCAAAAATTGCAGGCGGCGGGGATCGACATCCGCTTGCTTGCCTTCGTCCAGCATCTTGTACGATTCCTGCAGCGCGTGATGCATCTCCATATAATCAATGACGAGTCGGCACTCTTCATCAGACAGGCAACCGAAATCTTTATCCAGTTCACGCATCTGCAAGCCGTAGCCGCGCTCGACGATGGTTTGCAGGCGGCGATATTTAGCGGCGTTTTCCGGATCCATCTGCGCCATCAGGTTGTACTGGTTTGACAGAATCAGACGTTGCGCGTTGGTCATTTCCATAGTGATAGGCCTTTCATTATCTATTGAGCTGCCATTGAGATTAGCAGGTTGGAGGTAAAAAAAATTGATCTGACGACGGCTTGATGCCGATTTCCCATCAATTGCAAATGACCGGCGAAAGCTTGTCCAATCGGGCTTTGCGGCGGATTTTTACCCGGTGAAAAGCCTGATTTTTTAAGGCAGTGGCGAGAGGTTGTGAGCCATGCCAGGGTTAATGGACGGTTAACATGCTGATATACTTCCAGCTTCTCTTTTTACAAGGATGTAGATTCGGATGACATGGTTACAGGTTGCCGGCTATCTGATTTGGCTGGTTGTGATGCTGCTCAGTTTTCCCCGCGAATTCTGGCCGAAGTTTCGTCACGAGAAGGACTATCAGCATCTGGTGCTGGCGACGGTGGTGATCCTGTTCATGCTCTGGGGATTGCGGGCGGGGATCGCAGACGGGTTGCAGGTGCATTTTCTGGCGCTGACCGTCCTGGCGCTGTCTCATGGCTGGCAGATCGCGGCGCTGATTGGCTCGGCGTCGACGGTGCTCATGGCGGCGCTGGGATTTGTTGCCTGGCCGGATATCGGCCTCTATGTGCTGACGGGGGTGATGTTCCCGGCAATGTTCAGCTTCGCGGTTTTTTTGCTGAGCTATCGCTTTCTGACCCGGCATCTGTTTGTTTACATCTTTGTGGCCGCCTTTCTCAATGGTGCGCTGACCATGGCGGTGCATCTGTTGCTAACCAGCGGCTGGATGTACTGGAGCGGTGAATACAGCTGGGCCTATATCGTGGACAACTATCTGTCGCTGTTGCCGCTGTTGTTATTCCCCGAAGCTTTGCTGAACGGGATGGCCACCACTTTGTTGGTGGTGTACAAACCCGAATGGGTCCGCACCTTTGCTGACCGCGACTATTTAGACCCTTTTAACCACAAGAAATAAGTGGGGGCGATGGGGCCGGTCACAAATGCTGGCGTCGAATAACAAACGCGCCCCAATGGGCGCGTTTGTTGGTAGGGAACCGTGAGTGTCCGGATTAGCTCAGGCCGGTGATATTGCCGTCGTCATCCAGATCAAGCGCCATGAAGGCGGGCTTTTCCGGCAGACCGGGCATGGTCATGACATTGCCGCACAGCGCGGTAACAAACCCGGCGCCGGCACAGAGCCGAAGTTCGCGCACCGGCAGCACGAAGTCCCGCGGGGCTCCTTTGCGGGCCGGGTCGTGGCTGATCGACAGCGGGGTTTTGGCGATACAAACGGCCAGCCCATCGTGACCCAGCTGCTTGAGCGCAGCCAGCTGTGCTTTGGCTTGCTCAGACAATTCGACCCCTTGGCCGCCGTAGCCGACTTCGGCCAGGATCATCAGTTTTTCTTCCAGGCTCTGTGCTGGATGGTACAGCGGCTTGAAATCGGCTGGCTGTCGGCAGGCCCGCACCACGGCTTCGGCCAGTTCAATCGTGCCCTCTCCGCCCCGGGCAAAGGCATGGCTGAGCGCCACTTCGACGGTAGTGCCGAAGTCTTCGGCCTGAATCATTTCTGCCAGTTGGGCCAGTTCCTGATCGCTGTCCTGCGGGAAGCAGTTAATGGCAACCACCACCGGCACGCCGTATCGGGCAGCATTGCGGATATGCCACTGGAGGTTGGCAAATCCGGCGTGCAGCGCATCGGCATCCGGCTCGAACAGCGATGCCGGCAGGGGCTGTCCCGGTCGCAGATCATAGTGGCCGGAATTGGCTTTCAGTCCGCGCAGGGTGGCCACCACCACGGCGCAGTCCGGGCCACGGTCGGCTTGTTGCGCCTTGATATTACAGGCTTTCTCAAATCCCATATCGGAGCCGAACCCGCCTTCGGTAATCGTGTAGTCACTGAGCTTAAGCGCAATGCGATCGGCGATGATTGATGAGTTGCCGTGGGCAATATTGGCAAACGGTCCGGCATGGATCAGCGTCGGCACGCCTTCCAGCGTCTGCATCAGGGTCGGTTCGATGGCTTCGCGCAAGGTCACGGCCATCGCCCCGGCGACCTGGAGATCCTCGGCGGTGACAGGGGCACCTTCCAGCGTATAGGCCAGCACAATGCGGCCCAGGCGACGGCGCATGTCGGCCAGATCGCTCGACAGGGCGAGAATCGCCATCAGCTCAGAGGCCGCCGAGATATCGAAGCCGTCATTGCGGGCAATCCCGTTCAGGGTTTTGCCCGGTTCATTGTTGCCGATGGTGATCATCCGCAGGGCGCGATCATTATGATCCATGACCCGCTTCCAGGTGATGCGGTTGAGATCGATGTTCAGTGCCGGCAGGCCGGTCCGGGCTTCAAATGCCGCGCTGCCGAGCCGTTGCTCATGATAGATCCGGGCATCGAGGGCTGCCGCCGCCAGGTTATGCGCGGCGGTGACCGCGTGAATATCGCCGGTCAGGTGCAGGTTCAGCTGCTCCATCGGGGCGACCTGGCTATAGCCGCCGCCGGCTGCGCCGCCTTTGACTCCGAAGACCGGCCCCATCGAAGGCTGACGAATACAGGCCATGACGCTTTGTCCCAGCTTGGCGAGTCCCTGGGCCAGACCGATGGTGGTGACGGTTTTGCCCTCCCCGAGCGGGGTGGGCGTAATCGCGGTGACGGCGATCAGCTTACCCTCGGGGCGATCGGCGAGGCGCTTGAGCACGGCGGGTTTCACCTTGGCTTTCAGGGGACCTTGCGGCGTGAGGTCATCGGGCAGAAAGCCGGCCTGACGGGCCAGGTGTTCGATCGGGAGCAGGGCCGTGTCACGGCAGATTTGAATATCACTTTTCATGGGGCGGTCAGGACCTCGCGATGCAATGACAGCGAATATAGGGCTGTCAGTCTAAATTACAGTTATGCAAACGTTTGCTCTTGGTCGGCGCCGCAATAATATCACGTGTTGTGGGAAATACACGGAGAATGATCAGATTGATGGGCGGAATGTTAATACGGGGGCTTTATCGGGAAGAAATGCCTGCCAGCGAACTGGCAGGCAGGGGGATCAGACCAGCTCGCGGCCGGCGACAGCAGTGTCCAGCTCAAGCTCGGTCACGGCCACGGTTTGACCATAGACCGGGCGGAGGGCCCGCATGATGTCCTGACGGCTGATCATGCCGACCAGTTTGTTGTCTTCCACCACCGGGAACTGGTGCGGCCGGGTGATCACCATGGTGCGGGCGCGCTCGCTCAGTGACTGGGTGGTGAGCTGGGTAGCGATACCGCCGCTGGTGACCGGGTAGAGAATATTTTTATCAATACTCATGTATTCGGCAATTTCCACGATGGCATTGTCCGGGCTGACGGTCTGGATCTCGTGCTTCATCAAATCCTGTACTTTGCGCTCCGGATCCGGCATGTAATCGTTGAGCCAGAGATCGACCAGACTGTCATGCATGGAGAAGTAACCCACCAGACGCTGATCCTGGGTCAGCACCGGGGCACCGGTTAAGTGGGCGGCGAAGAGCTGATCCAGGGCGTCGGCAACTGGCATTCCCGGGTGCAGCGTGACGTCGGCCGGACGCATGAAGTCGTTCACTAGTAGGTTTTCCTGCAGCATAGTATGTTCCAAATTCCGTGTTGAAGTGGTTGAAAAGTCAGGGTGGATCAGGGTTGCCGTCGGCAGTGCCTCGAGCGGGGCGCGGTAAATGGTCCAGTAACCGAGGCCGACCAGGACGGCACCGCCGACGATATTGCCCAGGGTGACCGGGATCAGGTTGGCAAAGATGAAATTGCGGATGGTCAGGTCGGCATACTGGCTTGGGTCAACGCCCAGCTCCAGCCAGAACGTGTCCGGGGCCAGGTGCTGGATGGTGATCCCGAGCGGCACCATGAACATGTTGGCGACGCTGTGCTCAAAGCCGGTGCTGACAAACATCGCGACGGGTAGGATCAGCATCGCCATCTTGGTCATCATGTTGGTCGAGCAGAAGGTCATCCAGACCGCCAGGCAAACCAGCAGGTTACATAGCACCCCCAGAGCAAACGCCTGCATCGGCTGGTGGTGCAGCTTGTGCTGGGCGACATTGAGCGCGTTGAGGCCCCACTGGCCGCCGTCGAGCTGATACAGTCCGGCCATGGAGACCAGGACCAGCAGCAGCATGGCGCCGAGGAAGTTCCCCGCATACACCTTGCCCCAGGTGCCCAGCATCTGCCGCGAGCTGATCTGACGGTTGGCACAGGCAATGGCCGACAACACGGTACTGGTAAACAGTTCGCCGCCGCAAATCACCACCAGGATCAGACCCAGGCTGAACGCCACACCGCCGAGCAGGCGGTTCAGCCCCCAGCTCAGATGGCTGCCGCCGGTGGTGACGGTGAGGTAGAACACGAATGCCAGGCCGATAAAGACACCGGCCGTGACGGCCAGCGCAACCGTGGTCCGGGTCGGCTTGGTGGCTTTCCCCACGGCGTAAATTTCCGCCTGCTTCATCATTTCCTTGGGATTGAATTCACCGGATGCAGAAGACATAGCCGAAGCCATAGGCCATTCCTCCTGTGTTACTGACGGACGCGTCAGGGTTGAAGTGTGGATAGGGGATTGAAATTGCCAATTTTTTTTCTCCTTGTGACGAATAACTGACTGTCAGGATAAATGGGCACAAAAGGGTGAGTAAAATTGATATTTTTTTTAACCCACATTCAAAACCTTGATACTCTTGCGGATAGGAAATGGATTGCATTGTCAGGAGTGAAATGATGCGTTATTCACTGAAACAACTCGCGGTTTTTGATGAAGTCGCCCGGACGCGCAGCGTCTCGAAAGCCGCGGAAAATCTGGCGATCACGCAGTCTGCAGCCAGTATGGCCTTGTCTCAGCTGGAACGGCTGCTGGGACGTCCGCTCTTTGAGCGTCAGGGGAAACAGATGACCATGACGTACTGGGGAGCCTGGCTCAGACCCCGTGCCAAACAGTTGTTGTTTGATGCCCAGCAGATTGAGTTGGGGTTCTACGATCAGCACCTGGTCAGTGGAGAAATCAATGTGGCCGCCAGCCAGACGGTGGCAGAGCACCTATTGCCGGAGCTCATCAGTATTATTGATAAAGATTTTCCCGAATTACGCATCCAGCTGATGGTGAGTAATGCGCAGAAGGTGATTGACCGAGTGCGCAATTATGAGTGTGATTTAGGGATCATTGAAGGCCGTTGCGATGATAGCCGCCTGCTTCAGGAAGTCTGGTGTCATGACCATCTGGTGATCATCGCAGCCCCGCATCATCCTTACGCCAGGCTGGAAACGGTTAGCCTGGCCCAATTGGAGCAGGCTAAGTGGGTGCTGCGGGAGCAAGGAGCCGGAACCCGCAAGAGTTTTGAAAGTGCGCTGCACGGGGTGATTGATGATCTGGATGTCTGGCGAGAGTATGAGCAAATTTCCGTGCTGCGCACCCTGGTAAGAAATGGGCCGTATCTCAGCTGTCTGCCATACCTGGATGTAGTGCAGTATATTGAACGGGGAGAGCTGGCGGCGTTGAAGGTGCCGGAACTCAACATGCAGCGTACCTTATCCTTTATCTGGCGGGCAGATTCGATTGAGAACCCGTTGCGTGATTGTATTCGTCGTGAGGCTGTCCGGATGATGAAAGACCGGAAAATGGAGATGTGAACCACCAGTTGGCAGCGGGTTGAATCCTTCTGTATCAAAAAAGTTGATAGCAGTAAGAAAAACTATCGATATGCACTTTTGTGAGCAATCGGTGTAAATATCACCAATGTTACAATTTAGGCTCGATATTTTATCCATGCTATCGGAATTTTATATCTACTTTTGGCCTTTTGGTCTGAGTGAAAGTCATAGATCATTGAAAGTACCTATTTTATTGGCTTGGGTAGTCGGTTTTTTGTCATCATAAACCTTGATATATATTTATATAATCATTGATGCATATTGTGAGCGAGTCGCGAATTTATGGCGAAAGACGACCCAAACGGCAGATGGTTTGAGGTTGAATTGTCATCGATTTGCCATAAAAAGATACTGCTCACAAAAAACAAAACTGTCATTAAGGCATCTGGTTGATTTTATTTAGCGGCTGAATGCTTGTATAAGTTTTGAGCGGCTTGACTCTGGACTGACGGGGGAGAGACGCTAGAATCCGCTCTGTTTGTCATTGCCAGGGTTGAAGTCATGATAATTAAAGGAAAGCCGATCCGGGACTTTTCGCTGAAAGTGAATACACTTTTTCGCGGGCTGATCTGTCTGCTGTTACTGCTGTTTTTAGTGAACCTCCAAACACTGACCGACAGTCTGGCTGCATCGGCCCACGCGCTGAAGAAGCTCAGTCTGGTCCCGCAGCAGGCGGTTGCCGTCGAGTCGTCGCCCGCGCCGGTGCGCGAGTCTGCTGGGGTACTTGAATCATTCGGTGAGCCTGCGCCGGAGGCCGTAGCACCAGAGGTCGGGAGCATGGCGCCGGAGATTGCGGCCTTGCGCCAGGCGGCACTGGAGCGGTTTGCCAGCAAGTTTAACTTTCCCAACTCGGTTGAGTTTTTCAGTGTTGCCAGCCAGGAAGACTGGCTTTTCAGTCCGGCCACGGTGAAAGCGCAGGATAATGTCCTGAATCTGACCACTTGTGGTTACTACACCGCGAAGAATGCGCTGGGCCTGGCCCGGGAGCGGGTGCCGTTTATGGTTGAGCTGGTCTATGACTTCATGCAGAAAACCTACAGTCTTAGTGGTTATTTTAAAGATGATCGGGCGCATTACTATCAGTTTGAAGGACAGAAAAAGCCGCTTGAACTGAACCGGAATCACTTTCAAAGCAAATGGAAAGTTGCCTGTGCACCGGTGGTAATGGGGGAGTTTGATGATATTCTGACCCAGGCATCGGCGGTGCGATACGCGCCGGATCCGGCGGTCGATCTTAAACGCCAGTTCAACTATTTTGATCGCCGGGTGCAGGATGAGATTGATCAGTGCGTTGGGGATGCCGCCCTGGCGGAGCAGATCACGACGTCGTCAGAGCGTCAATCGTTGTGTGTGCTCAGTGCCCAGTGTCAGTATCTGGCGGAGATGTCCGATAGCCAGTGTGAACCAGTCAGCAAGACTTGCCGCGATCACCAGAATGCTTCGCTGTGCCAGACGGCAAAAGCGCTGACCGACGAGACCCCGCATCGTTCCTGAGACAGAGTGGATCAATGGCGGAATTTTCCGTCGGGGGAGTAAGGAAAGCAAGATAAACAACAGAAGCCAGACCGGAACGCCGAGGCTCAGTGCCTCGGCGGTATTGATCGCGGATCAGTACATGACCGGGTGGCCGTATTCGGCCAGGATGGATTTGATTTTTTCCATGGTCTCTTTGCTGGGCGGTTTGACGCCGGCCAGCGGGTATTCAAAGCCCATCGCTTCCCACTTATGCTCGCCCAGTTGGTGATACGGGAGCAACTCGACCTTCTCGATATTGTCCATATCTTTAATAAATTCACCCAGCAGATGGGCAGAGCGCTCATCATCGGTAAAGCCGGGCACCACCACATAACGGATCCAGGTTTTCTGGCCGCGTTGGTGCAGGTAGCGGGCAAAATCCAGCACCCGTTTGTTGGGCACACCCACCAGCTCCTGGTGAATGGTGTCATCGAGTTGCTTGAGATCCAGCATCACCAGATCGGTGTTGTCCAGCACCTCGTCGATCACTTCAGTGTGCTTGCGCACATAACCGTTGGTATCGAGACAGGTATGGATCCCTTCCGCTTTGGCCGCGCGGAAAAAGTCGCGCACAAACTCCGGTTGCAGCATGGCCTCGCCACCGGATGCCGTGACGCCGCCGCCCGAGGCATTCATAAAGTGGCGGTAGGTGACCGCTTCTTTGATGATCTCTTCAACCGTCACTTCACGTCCGCCATGCAGATCCCAGGTATCGCGGTTGTGGCAATACTGGCAACGCATCAGGCAACCTTGTAAGAAAACGATGAAACGGATGCCGGGGCCATCCACGGTACCGCAGGATTCAAAAGAGTGAATACGGCCTTTGACTGACATGGTGACGTTTCTCCACAGGGGATGGGTTTGCCTGTTATTTTATTACAAATTAGCGGACTAAAATAGCGAAAAGTACGTTGAAAATGTAAGGTTAATACACTTTATGATGCTTTAAGTATGGGCGATTTCGATCAGCCCTGACCGGAAGTTCATCGATGTCTCCGCTTGTTATTGACCTTTTTCATACCTGTAACCAAATGCATCGAAAATAATGCATCCCTACCACGAAATCATTACATTTGATCGGGAAATTGCGGCCTGAATCTCATCAAAATATGCGCAAAGCGCTTATGATTCCGAGTGAATTCAGTTGGTTTTATATGTATAGCCAAACAGGATTGGCTGTACCTGTCTAGCCGTTTCTGGACAGACAATAAAAGCGATAACAATAAGGAGATGTATGTTCAGTCTTAGTAATTTGACCGTCAAGAATAAACTGATCGCGCTGGTGGTCAGCGCCATTGTCTTGCTCGTCAGCGTCAGTATTTACGACGTGCTGGAGCAGAAGAAGGTGGCTTATCTTGAACGGAAGGCGTCCCTAAAAAGTCAGGTAGAGCTGGCTGTCGATATTCTGGACTACTATGCGTCGCAGCAGGGCACGCTTGGTCGGGAACGGGCGCAGCAACTGGCCATCGAGATGATTGATGCCGTGCGTTATGACAGCACCAACTATTTTTGGATCATGACGCCGGAGATGGCGATCGTGAACCATCCCCTGAAACCGGAGATGAACGGAACTTCGGCGCGTGGGATCACCGACGCCAGCGGCAAACGGCATTGGCAGGAGATGGTGACGGTCTCAGCTCAGAGCGGCGCAGGCTATCTGGACTACAGCTGGCGTTCTCCCAAAGGGGAGATTGAGCCGAAAATTTCATATGTGCAGCGTTTTCAGAACTGGAACTGGATTGTCGGAACTGGCGTGCATGTGAAGGATATTGAGGATGATTTCAAGGCAACGGCCCTGAAATCCGGCATGATTGCCCTGATCGCGATGGGGATTTTGATGGCGGTCGGCTACGTGATCAGTAAGAACATTTCCGATCCGCTTGAGGATCTGGTGGTGAAGTTTGATGCCATTGCCGGGGGGGACTTGCGCATACGCTGTGACGAAGTGCGTAAAGATGAAATCGGTAAACTGGCGCGGCGGATGGATACCGCCATTGGTAGTATTCGCCAGGCTCTGAAAGTTGCCCATGAATCGGCGATGCATTCGTCGCAAATGGCCAGTACCATTGCTTCTGCCAGCGAAGAAAGTGCGCACAGTATCCAGTCGCAGCATGTGCAGCTGGAGCAGCTGGCGACGGCGATGAATGAGATGACGGCAACGGTGGCGGATGTGGCGGATAATGCCGACAAGACCGCCCTGATGACCAATGGCATTTCGGATAAAGCCACGGTCAGCAATGATAAGCTGGAAGAGACGACTCGTCATATCCGTCAGGTCGCTGAGCAGATCGCCGAGGCGGATCAGCGTGTGGAAGCGCTGAAGCAAGGGGTGACTCAGATCAGCGAGATGGCGGATGTGATCCGGGGTATTTCCGAGCAGACCAACCTGCTGGCACTGAACGCCGCGATTGAAGCGGCCCGGGCCGGCGAGCAGGGGCGTGGGTTTGCCGTGGTCGCCGATGAGGTCCGCAGCCTGGCGCAGCGTACTCAGGCATCGACGGAAGAGATCCAAACCACAGTGGATGCACTGACCCGCGGCGCGTTCGAGACGGCGGCCGCCATGAAAGCCAGCCATGAAAGCAGTCGTAACAGTGTGCAGAATGCCCAGGATACCCAGTTGCAGTTGCAGAATATGGTGGAAGAGCTGTACCAGTCCAATGATCGGGTGGCACAGATTGCGGCCGCGGCCGATCAGCAGGGCACGGTTTCGGAAGATATCAACCGCAACGTCAGCAGCATTCACCTCTCGGCGAATGAAGTCAATGCTGCCGCGCAGCATCTGGCCGACCAGAGCCAGAGTCTGGCTGAAGCCTCAGAAGAGCTGGCGCACCAGTTGCAGCACTTCAAGGTTTAATACGATTCCAGAGCTTAAACCTCATAAAAGAAAAGCCGGTCGTCAGACCGGCTTTTGGTTTTTCTCATTGCTTGGGTCTGGCCGCGGGTATGCGGCCAGTGTTTTCCTGAGGCTTACAGCGACTCAGTAAACGTCCGGGCGATGACGTCTTTCTGCTGCTCGGCAGTCAGAGAGTTAAAGCGCACGGCGTAACCGGAAACACGGATGGTCAGCTGCGGGTATTTCTCTGGGTGCTTCACGGCATCTTCCAGCGTTTCACGGTTCAGAACGTTCACGTTCAGGTGCTGACCGCCTTCAATGCCGGACTCGTGGTGGAAGTAACCGTCCATCAGGCCCGCCAGGTTCGCTTTCTGAGTCTCTACATCTTTACCCAGTGCGTTCGGTACGATAGAGAAGGTGTAAGAGATCCCGTCTTTTGCATCGGCAAACGGCAGTTTACCCACTGAAGTCAGAGAAGCGACAGCCCCTTTCTCGTCACGGCCGTGCATTGGGTTTGCACCCGGTGCAAACGGTGCGCCTGCTTTACGACCATCTGGTGTGGTCCCGGTTTTCTTCCCGTAAACCACGTTGGACGTGATGGTCAGGATAGACTGCGTTGGGATCGCGTCACGGTAAGTTTTCAGCTTGCGGAGCTTGTTCATGAAGGTCGTGACAAGTTCACAGGCGATGTCATCTACACGTGGGTCGTTATTCCCGAATTTCGGATAATCGCCTTCGATTTCGAAATCGATCGCGATGCCGTCTTCGTCACGAATAGGCTTCACGGTCGCGTACTTAATCGCAGACAGGGAATCCGCGGCAACCGACAGGCCGGCGATACCGCAGGCCATGGTGCGCACTACGTCACGGTCGTGCAGGGCCATCAGCGAAGCTTCGTAGCTGTACTTGTCGTGCATGAAGTGGATGCTGTTCAGTGCGGTGATGTACTGCTTCGCCAGCCAGTCCATGAAGTGATCCATACGCGCCATCAGGTCGTCGTAGTTCAGCACTTCATCCGTCACTTTGTCCATGACCGGACCCACCTGGATCTTCAGCTTCTCATCTACACCGCCGTTGATTGTGTACAGCATGGTTTTCGCCAGGTTCGCACGCGCGCCGAAGAACTGCATTTGTTTGCCGACCACCATTGGCGAGACACAACAAGCGATCGCGTAGTCATCAGAGTTCATGTCCGGACGCATCAGATCGTCGTTTTCGTACTGGATTGAAGAGGTATCAATCGAGACTTTGGCACAGAACTTCTTGAAGCCTTCAGGCAGTTGCTCAGACCACAGCACGGTGATGTTCGGCTCTGGCGATGGACCCATGGTGTACAGGCTGTTCAGGAAGCGGAAGTTAGTGCGAGTGACCAGTGTACGGCCGTCCAGGCTCATACCACCCATAGATTCTGTTGCCCAGATTGGGTCACCGGAGAACAGCTCATCGTACTCAGGAGTACGCAGGAAGCGAACCATACGCAGCTTCATGACGAAGTGGTCGATCATTTCCTGAGCCTGCTCTTCGGTCAGCTTGCCGGCTTCGATATCACGCTGGATGTACACATCCAGAAACGTTGACGTACGGCCCAGAGACATGGCAGCGCCGTTCTGAGATTTCACCGCAGCCAGGTAGCCGAAGTAGGTCCACTGAATTGCTTCTTGCGCTGTTTCGGCCGGACGAGAAATATCGAAACCGTATTTCGCAGCCATCTCTTTGATCTGGCCCAGCGCACGGTGCTGCTCAGCGATTTCTTCGCGCAGCTGCATCGTCATCTGAAGATCTTCGCCGTTCTCGAATTTCTCTTGCAGAGAAGAGAATTGCGCGAATTTGTCCTTCATCAGGAAGTCGATCCCGTACAGGGCCACACGACGGTAGTCACCGATGATACGGCCACGGCCGTAGGCATCCGGCAGACCGGTCAGCACGCCGGATTTACGGCACTTCATGATGTCCGGGGTGTAGATATCGAACACGCCCTGGTTATGGGTTTTACGGTATTCGGTGTAGATTTTCTTCACGGCTGGATCCAGTTCGCGGCCGTAAACCTGGCACGAACCCTCAACCATGCGGATACCACCGTTCGGGATGATCGCACGCTTCAGTGGCGCTTCGGTCTGCAGACCCACAATGGTCTCCAGATCTTTGTTGATGTAACCCGCATCATGCGCAGTGATGGTAGAGATAACAGAAGTATCGAAATCAACAGGTGCGTGCGTCGCGTTTTCCTGCTTGATGCCTTCCATTACTTGTGCCCAAAGCGCTTTTGTCGCCTCAGTACCTTCAGAAACCAGGAAAGACTCATCGCCTTCATAAGGGGTGTAGTTCTTCTGAATGAAGTCACGTACGTTGACTTCGTTCTGCCAATCACCAGCTGTGAAACCTTCCCAAGCTTTAGCAAATTGCTCTGCCATGACATACCTACCTTATTAGTAGAAAAAACACGTACTGCGTGAGCGCTGTTGAGCGAACGCCGAGTGGCGAACAGTACACTTTATTAACAATAATACGGATAATCGAACCAGTTCATGCGGCGATTTCGTGACACGATTATTCGTATTAGTACTAATACCCGGTTTTTTATAGCGGGCAGTGCCAGGCACTGCCCATCTCGTTTTCGTTACCGTTACAGGAGTGCCGGGATGCCGTATTGGCTTTCCAGCATACCGACTGCCAGCATGGCAATCAGGCAGATGATCAGGACCCCGCCCGGAATCACGACTTTATCCGTGAATGACAGTTTCGCTGCCCGTGCTTTGTCACCAATCAGGCCGTTGTTATCCAGCAGCATGGTCAGTGCCCAGGCAAGAACCGGGTTGACGACCGCTGAAGCAAAGATACAAATCCCGGCAGACTGAGAGTCTTTGGTTTCTTTCACCATTTGTACACCCGCTTCCAGCAGCGGCAGGAAAACACCAACCAATAGTGCGACGCGCATCACAGGTGGCCATACCGCAACATCCATCGGGAATCCCAGGATGGCAATGAACATCACCAGACAGCCCAGAAGAATCGCACCCGCCGGAATCGGACGTTTGGCAATTGCGGCCGGGATCATGTAGGTCCCCCAGGAAGACGTGATGTTACCGCCGCCCAGGCTTGTCCCAACCATCTGGCGAATCGAACACATGGTCATGGTGTCATCGACATCCATCAGCACTTTGTCGGTGCCCTTCGGATAGTTCAGCTCCTGGAAGATCCGGTGACCCAGGAAGTCCGGCGACCACATAGCAACCGCTAGGATAGCAAACGGTAGTGAGGCTATAAAATGCTCAATAGTCGGCAGGCCCAGCATCCAGCCTTCTTCAGTGCTGCCCCACCAGTACACAGGGTTCAGGTTCGGCAGGCCCATCTCGGTTTCAAATTTCAGGTCGAATCCGGCACCCAGGACCAGCGCGACCAGCAGACCGGTAACGGCACAAGCCGGGATCGCCAGCCAGCGTTTGTTAATGCGTGCCAGGTAGGCGTACAGCACAATGTTCACGGCCAGAACAATCAGGCCGACATACCCCATGCTGCCTGCGGCCACATCCGCAGACTGCAGGCCGGTGGCCCAGGTCTGGATGGAGCCGATCTGGCTCATGGTGCCGGTGAAGCCCAGGAAAATCAGCAGGCCGCCGGCGGTGCCTTCCGAAGTCAGGTTGACCAGTTTGGAGCCGCCCTTGAAGTAGCTGAGCAGCAGGCCGAAGACCCCCAGGAGAATCGCCAGCGCCAGTGGGTGAGCACCGGCCAGGGCAATGGATCCAATCAGCGGGATCATCGGGCCGTGGTTCCCGGCCAGGTTGGCGCGCGGGTTAATAAACCCGGAGGCCAGCACACAGAACAGCAACGCCGGCAGCAGCATTTCCACCCGAGCGACTTCAATGGCAAATTCTTTGCCCAGGTTGACGTGGTCCCACGCCTGGGTCAAACCATCCGCCCATGACATCATGACCGCAGAGTACATTGCGATGATGCCGATGGTACCGGCTAGGGCCGGAACCAGATCTTCTAGTTCAAAGCGAAAATCACGGCCGGGCAGGTTCAGTGCAAACCGACGCGGTTTCATGATTTTCAGCTCATGATCCAGATAGTCTGAACGACTAGAGAAGTCAGAGGCAGGGCGATGGAGCTCCTGGTAACTTCTTTCTTCAGATGACATATGTGCCTCGTCTACATGTAAAAATAATTCTTGTATTTAGTGGCTTGATGGCCTCGTCCGGTGATGTTATTCCGGGGGCTTTCTTCTTTGTAATTATCTTTCACTAAATTTTAAACTGGAGTGTACCGTCCGGGTTCATGACGGAAATTGATCTCGATCAGTCGCTTTCAAAAAAACGAGGAAGGTATTCAAAAAAAATTGAGGAATATGACGAAATGCTGCGAGATATGAAAAAGTGCCGATAAGAAATGCAGAAATGTGAGTCAGGATTCAGGGCGGATAAATTTATTATTTATTTGTTTTTAAAGGATTTTATTTTGCGGCTCATTTTTCTCGTGTAAGACTATGATTGTTAAGCTTTTATTCATAAAGCAGCGTGGCGGTACAAGAACTGACATAAAAAAAAGCCAACCCGGAAGGGTTGGCATCAAGATGGCAGGTTGACCTTTTTGTAAGAAAATTACTTCGCAGCAGCCTGTTTTGCCGCCTGGAGTTTGTGGTAAGACGCCAGGAGTTTCTGGTGGGCCGGGAATTGACCCATGGTCAGATCGCCAGCAGTCAGGCCGTGGAAACGGACGGTGCCCTCAATAGAGCCCCAGGCCGCCGCGACGGTGTCGGCCCCAAACATCCGCTCGAAGGCTGCTTTGTACTGGGCTGGATCACGGTCATCGTCCAGGGCCAGCTTGAGGCTGGCAACCAGGCAGCGGAAGAAGCGGGCGCGCTCAGCGCTGTAGGTCGACACGTTGTAATCAACACACCAGCTCGCGTGCTCCAGTGCCAGCTCCAGATCGCCGCCGGCCAATGCCAGCAGACATTTCAGCTCGCCGATCCGCAGGGTCTGCCAGGCATCCCCGGCTTGTGGGACCAGGCCGACGATCTCGTACAGGCGGTTGAAATCATCAAAACCCTCTTCTT
Organism: Photobacterium sp. MCCC 1A19761; assembly: GCF_037389125.1. NCBI lineage: Bacteria > Pseudomonadati > Pseudomonadota > Gammaproteobacteria > Vibrionales > Vibrionaceae > Photobacterium > Photobacterium sp. MCCC 1A19761. The sequence goes on along the minus strand of NZ_JAZGTF010000001.1, from coordinate 460,012 downwards.
CAAGGATGTGGAACAGCTCAGCATACTGCTCGGCTTCCCACTCGACCTGCGGCAGGGCCAGCAGGGTTTCGCGCAGCTCCAGGGCCACATTGTTGTTGGCTTCAATCAGCTCTTCAACCGGATAGATCTCAGACCAGCCCGGGACGATGATCCGGCAGCAGTCGACACCCAGGTGATCGTAGTCGGCGATGTACGCATCGGTTCCTTCGGCATGCAAAATCGCCAGCAGGTGGTTGAACTCTTCTTCTGAGGTGCCGCTGAAATTCCAGTCGACAAAATCAAAGTCGGCATCGGCCTGGAACAGATCCCAGGCGATGAGGCCCGAAGAGTCAATGAAATGGGTTTCCAGGTTGTGGTGATCGCTCACTTCATCGCGGTCGAAAGACGGCTCCGGGAACACATCGAGATCTTTGAGGCCACGGCCTTGCAGCAGTTCGGTCACCGTCCGTTCAAAGGCGACTTCAAAGCGCGGGTGGGCGCCGAACGAGGCAAAGCAGGTGCTGTTGCTCGGGTTGAACAGCACCACGCAAATCACCGGGTACTTGCCGCCCAGCGAGGCATCGTAGCAGTAGATCGGGAACCCTTCGGCTTCCAGCGCATCAATGGAGGCTTTGATCCCCGGGAAACGCTCGATCACGCTGGCCGGAATTTCCGGCAGGCTGATGTGCTCGGCGATGATACGGTTTTTGATCTTGCGCTCGAACACTTCGGACAGCCCCTGGGTGCGGGCTTCGGTCTTGGTGTTGCCCGCAGACATGCCGTTGGAAACGTACAGGTTGCCGATGATGTTCATCGGAATATAGACGGTTTCCTGATCGCTCTGGCGCTCAAACGGCAGTGCACAGATCCCGCGTGCCAGGTTGCTCGATTGCAGATCGATCAAATCGGTGCCCAGCAGCTCCAGGGTCGGATCGTAGAACTGGGTCAGACGCTCATCCAGGATGGCTTCCGGCGGCAGGTTTTCTTCCAGATCGATTGGGAACCACTTTTCGTTCGGGTAATGCACGAACGCGCTGTCGGCGACTTCCTGACCCAGGTAGTAATCGGCGTAGAAGTAGTTGGTCGCCAGACGCTCGAAGTACTCTCCCAGCGCAGATGCCAGGGCCGCTTTCTTAGTGGCGCCCTTGCCGTTGGTGAAGTTCATCGGGGCATCGACATCCCGGATATGCACCGACCAGACATTTGGCACTGGGTTCAGCCAGGAGGCTTCTTCAATGTTGAATCCCAGTGCTTGGAGTTTGGACTGGAAGCGCTCAATGGATTCTTCCAGCGCGGCGTCTTTTCCAGGAATAAATGTTTGCATGTTCGATCTCGTCAGCTGTGTTGAGTGGCGCGCAGTATACCGAATTCTGCCCGCTGAACCCAAGTGCAGAAATGGACGGCGGCAACTCGAGGGTCACCGCCGTTCAGGAGGGGAGGCGCAACGTGCGACGTGCGTTTTAGTGCTGTGCTGCAACCCGGAACGTATCGAGGCGGTTTTTCTGCTCCTCGGCCAGTTGCGACAGGTGATTGCTGGCATCGGCACTCTGGCTGATCCCGGCGACATTCTGGCTGATAATATCGTTGATATGATTGATACTTTCGGTGATGTCGTTGACCACCCGGTTCTGCTCCTCGACCGAGGCCGTCACGTCACCGTTTACCTGGCTGATCTGCTCCAGGGCCTGGGTGATCGAATCCATCTGGCTGCTGGTCTGCTCGGCAATCTGGCTGTTGCTGCTGACTTTGTTCAGGCTGTTATTGACCGCTTCCACCACGGCGGCGGATTTTTGCTGCAACAGATCGATGATCCCCTGGATTTGTTGCGTCGACTGCTGGGTTTTGGCTGCCAGCACCCGCACCTCATCAGCCACCACGGCAAATCCGCGGCCACTTTCGCCGGCGCGGGCGGCTTCAATCGCGGCGTTGAGGGCCAGCAGGTTGGTCTGCTCTGAAATGGTATCGATCACCGTGACCACTTCACTGATACTCATGCTTTGCTCGTTGAGATCGCGAACCTGGCCGGCGGTGTCGCTGAGTTGCCGGGCCAGCTCCTCGGTCAACTGACGGGCGTGGTGAGCAATGGCGGTACTTTCCGCCCCCATGGCCAGCGCCTGCTGGGCACTGTCATCGGCAGTTTTGGCATACCCGTCAACCTGGTTGGCGGTAGCTGCCAGTTCGGCAACGGCGGCGGTGATCCGTTCAATCTGCTGCTGTTGTTCGTGGCCATTGACCTCACTTTGGGTAATGACGGCTGCCAGCTCAGTTGAAGAGGCGGCAACCTCATTCCCCACGCCCCGCAAGGCACGGATGGTATGACTTAGTTGGGTAATGGCTTCATCCAGGCTGGCCCCTAGCAGGCCCAGATCGTTCTTGCCGGTGATCCCGGAATAGGCTTCTAGGTTGCCTTCGGCCAGGCTTTTCACGCTGCGGTACAGGCGCTTCATCATGCCGCTGATGGCATTGGACAACAGCAGGCTAATCGTGAGCGACAGCAGGGTCGCCACAATGGTTGCGATCAACTGGCTGCGGGTAATGGACTGGAGCAGCGTGGTTGTTTCGTCAGACAGAGCTTCCGTGCGCTGGTTGGAGACCCCGGCCAGCCGGGTCACGATGTCGGTATTTTGCTGGCCGAGTGAGGTAATGGTACTGACGGTCCGGGCTTTGTTTTGCTGCAGCGAGATAATGCTCTCGAGATGGTGTTGCCATTCCTGCAGATTTTGGCTCAGGGCGGCGTTTTCCGCCCAGGCGGCAAACGGGCGCAGTTGCTGTTGCAGGGAACGTGTGAGCTCCAGGGCTTGCTGGGTTTGCTCCTGGTTCTGGCCTTTCACGCCAACGGCCAGGTAATACAGCATCAGGCCGGTGGTATCGGCCATTTCCGTGATTTGCTTATTCCAGCGGGCGATATCCTCGGTGTCGCGCTGACGGGTGATCTGAATATCGGCATTTTTCAGATCCGTCGTGATCCAGCTCATTTCGTGATACAGGCGATCGATTTCCTGACGCTGGCTGCGAAACTGCTCAGAAGCCTCACTAAAACGCCGGAAGTTCTGGATAAAGGTTTCCAGATCGCCGCGGACCTCGCGGGTGACCGCTTGGTTGTCATGGTCGGTCAGCGAAGCAAAGCTGCGTTGCATCTGGGCCAGGTTTTCATGGTTGACCTGAGCCATGGTATCCAGGCGCTTGTAAAACCCCTGTGCGTGGATGGATTCCATCCGGCTGACATCGAGTAAATCCTGAAACTCTTTTAATACCGTATTGAGTTCAATCAGATCACTGACTTCCTCGGTATTGGTTTCGGCCTCGGAAATCAGGTTATAGCTGATGAGGATCGTAATAATAAAGCAGATCACTGCAAAGGCTGACGAGAGCGACAGCAAGATTTGCAAGGGCAGGTTTCGGATTGTTTTAAACATAGTTTTTCGGTCGATGTTAGCTCAGTTATGGGTCGGGAGCGCGATGGAGCCTGACGCAAGGAGGAAAGGTCCGGCGGAAAATCAGCGGCATTATTTGGGGAACGTCTTGAACAAGATAGCGACCGAAACTGAACGAGAATGAAATGATGCCGGGTAATTTTATCGGGCGGGAGGCCCAGATAACTGGTGTGAATGCAACGCGCAGGATTGATAACCCGGCGCAAGGATCAGCGTCGACCGGGCTCCCTTATTCCGGCAAGGCGGTCTCAGTTTTGGGGCGCAACGCCAACACATGGAGTAACCGCTCCGGATTTTGTGGCCACACCACCGGGTTGGCGACCGGGTTGTCTTGATGGAACCAGCCGGTGAAGCGCTGGGTGTTGTACTGGTAAAACTGGACGCTGTTATAAAGCGGTACGGTGATCTGCTGGCTGGCGACCAGGCTGTCGAGTTCGCGGATAATCGACAGCCGCTGGTGGGCGGTCGCGGCGATCGGAAACCGGGCCAGGAGCGCGTCAATCTGCGGGTCGCGATAAAAATGCATCGCATAGCGCGGGTATTGCGGGGCCTGGTAGGTGCTGTCAAACCCGAGCTTAAAATAGTTGAACGGAGTGAGTCCTTCCGGGTAGTTGGTCAGCGCCAGCGTGTAGTCGGCGTGCGTCATTTGCTCGACGAACTGATCAAACTCAACTTGCAGGGTTTGTGTCCGAAGGCCGATATCCGCCAGCATTTCGGAGAGCAGCTGGGCGGTGGTGTTGAAATCAGACCAGCCTTTCGGCGTCATGATCGTCAGGAGCAGTGGCTGACCGGAAGGGAGTTCCCGCCAGCCGTCCTGATCGCGGTCAAGCACGCCGAGAGTGTCCAGCCGCTCCCGTGCCAGATCCGGGTTATAGGTAATATAAGGACGGTATTTCTCGGTGGTGATCGGATCCGCCCAGCGCTCAAAGCGCTGGCTCATGCCGGAAGCAAACTCGGAAGGCACCCCTTGCCCGAACGCCGCAATGTCAATCAGCAGTTGGCGCTGGACGGCCATGGAAATGGCCCGGCGAAAGGCGCGTTGTTGGAACAGCGCCCGCAGTTGCGGCTGCGCGGTCTTGAAGTTGAACAGCAGGCTGATGGTGCTGGCCGGCGGTTGCCAGTAATTATAATCCGGGGAGTATGAGGCATAGTGGCGCTCGATATCCGGAATAAAAGAGCCGGCCCAGTCAAATTCGCCCTGGGCGATCCGGGCAATGAAATCATCATTGTTGGTCACCTTGGGATAATGGAGACAGTCGATCTGCAATTGCTCGGCTTGCCAGTACCGGGGATTGCGGCACTGCAGATAACCGTCGGCATTCAGCTGCTCGATTTGGGTAAACGGACCGGTGCCGATGGGCTCGGGGTTGGTAAATGTCAGCGGGTCGTCTACTTTTTCCCATTGATGCTTCGGAACAATGGGCTGTAACACCAGGGTATAGGCGATCAGGGCGTTGGGCTGCGTGAGCTTGATGTAGACCTGGTTGTTGCCGATTTGGCGGACGCTCTGGATCCAGGGACGAATGCCATGTGAGTCAAGGTTTGGCTTTTTTTGTGCTAATAAAAAGGAATATACCACATCGGCCGCAGTGAATGGTTTTCCATCTGACCAGGTGACTCCCTGGCGCAGGGTAAATGTGATCCCTTTGAGATCTTCATCGAGCTGATAGCCGGTCGCCAGGCGGTATACAGGCTTGTTGTTCTGGAAAGAATTGAAAATGATCAGGGGTTCAAAAATAAATTCATGGGCCGTCGGCATGACCGCATGGGAAAAGGGATTAAAATTTGCAGTTACATGCTCAATATATTCCGGAACCAGGGTCAGAATCGTTGGTTTTTGCGCAGCAGGCTCCCTGGCATAAACCGTGCCGGAAAGCAGAGTCACAGCAATCAGTAGCCATGGCATCCGCTGAGGAGAAAGAAAGTGAAAATAGGCTCTAGACATATGCCGGTTCGCTAATGCTCATACTGCAGAACTTTTATCGCCTTAACCTACCGCAAGTTACTTCGCGGATCAAATGATGTAATTCGGCATCAAATGCTTAAATATGCACGGAATTTAACTGTTGATTCTTTAGAGTAAAAAGTTAATAAAATGTTGCCAATCGATGTTTGTGGTGATACTTTCGATGAAGTGCTCGGAAAACAGACAAAACTTCTAGACCTGAGATTTCGTGCCAGAATGGCATATATCAGGCATCAACAGGAAGTGCACCGAGCAAACGTCCCGATTCATGGAGCAACAGGAGTTAGCGCGCATGGCTGAAGTAGTGGCGCTGGATGTAAAGGATCTGCATAAGTCTTTTGGTCAGAACGAAGTCCTGAAAGGAATTTCGCTGACGGCCCATCGCGGTGATGTCATCTCGATTATTGGCTCTTCCGGTTCAGGAAAGAGTACGTTTCTGCGTTGTATCAATTTGCTGGAAACGCCGACCCAGGGCGAAATTTGGGTCAATGGCGAGTTGATTAAAATGAAACATAACCGCCGCGGGGAATATCTGCCGGTGGATGAAAAACAGGTGCAACGGATTCGCTCCCGGCTGGCGATGGTTTTTCAGGGGTTTAACCTCTGGTCCCATATGACGGTACTGGGGAACGTGATTGAAGCGCCAATCCACGTGCTGGGGGTGCCGAGAGCCGAAGCGATTGAGAAGGCCGAAGCCTTACTGCAGAAAGTCGGCTTGTATGAGCGCCGGAATTATTATCCGGGTCACTTGTCCGGCGGTCAGCAGCAGCGTGCGGCCATTGCTCGGGCGCTGGCCGTTGACCCGGAAGTGATGCTGTTTGATGAGCCGACCTCGGCGCTGGATCCGGAGCTGGTCGGGGAAGTCCTCGGCGTGATGCAGGATCTGGCTCAGGAAGGGCGCACCATGCTGGTGGTGACGCATGAAATGGCATTTGCCCGTGATGTTTCGAACCAGGTGATGTTCCTGCATCAGGGGCTGGTTGAAGAGCAGGGCTGCCCGAGCAAGTTATTTACCAATCCGGAATCAGAACGACTACAACAATTTATTTCCTCGATTTACTAAACTTTAAGATCGACAGGAATGATTGCCCGGCAATGTTTGGGGATATTGCCGGGCAGATGCAAACACAACAGGAGTAGAAGATGAAAAAATGGATTTTGGCTGCGGCCGTCGTGTCTGCACTCGGTGCGACCTCAGTTCAGGCAAAAGAATGGAACGTGATCCGCTTCGGGATCGAAGGGGCTTACCCTCCGTTCAGCTGGACCGAGCCGAATGGTGAGCTGAAAGGCTTTGATGTCGATATGGCGAATGCCCTGTGCCAGGAATTGCAGGCGAAATGTAAAATTGTTGCCCAGGACTGGGACGGCATTATTCCGTCTCTGCTGGCGCGTAAATATGATGCCATCATCGCTGCGATGTCGATCACCGAAGAGCGCAAGAAAAAGGTCGACTTCACCGGCAAATACGCCCTAATCCCGAATAAGTTCGTGGCCAAGAAAGGCACCGAGCTCGACTTTACCAAAGCCGGCCTGAAAGGGGTCAAAGTCGGGGTTCAGCGAGCAACCACCCATGATAAATATCTGACCGACAACTACGGTGATTCTGTATCGATCGTACGTTACGGTTCGTTCGATGATGCCTACCTGGATCTGAAAGCCGGCCGAATTGCCACCGTGCTGGGTGATGCCTCGGCGTTGCAGGAAGGTCTGCTCAATAAAGCGGGCGGTGAAGGGTATGAGTTCATTGGCCCGTCACTGACCGATCCGGAGTGGTTCGGTGAAGGGTTCGGGATTGCCGTGCGCAAGCAGGACAGAGACCTGACCCAGAAACTGGACGCTGCCATCCAATCGCTGCGCGAAAAAGGCGAGTATCAGAAAATTGCAGCCAAGTACTTTGCCTACGACGTGTACGGCGAGTAATACCTTTCATGAAACACAGCGGGGGCCGACGCGCTCGGCCCCGGTTTGAGCCAACCGGCTCGCTTCCCTTTGCAGTATGAAGGAGCAACCTTTTGTTGGACTTAAAAGGATATGAATGGTCATTGGCCGAGGGGGCATGGATCACCCTGCAGGTCGCCTTGCTGTCACTGGCACTGGCCATGATTCTGGGGATGCTGGGTGCCCTGGCAAAACTGTCCCCTTACCGCTGGGCGCGTGCAATCGCTACCTTATATACCACGGTGATCCGTGGGATCCCGGATTTGGTCTTGATGATGCTGATCTTCTTCGGAGGACAGATGTTGCTGAACGACAGCCTGTACGGCATCAATGAGTGGCTAAACAACTTCTTTTCTTCTTCTGATCCCAACCATGAATGGGCCGAGTATCTGCCGGATTATGTGGAAATCAGCCCGTTTGTGGCCGGTATCCTGACCATCGGCTTTATTTTTGGGGCCTATATGGCAGAGACCTTTCGCGGGGCGATTCTGGCTGTCGACAAGGGCGAGCTGGAAGCCGGGAAGGCGTACGGGATGAGTGGTTTTCTGTCTTTCCGACGTATTTTGCTGCCGCAAATGATCCGCCACGCCCTGCCAGGCTTTGGCAACAATTGGCTGGTGTTGCTGAAAACGACCGCGCTGGTTTCGATCATCGGCCTTGACGACATGGTGCGCAAAGGCGCCCTGGCCGCAGGGACCACCCAGATGCCGTTTACATTTTATATGTCCGTGGCGGTGATTTTTCTGGTGTTTACCTCATGTTCGACCAGCGTGTTGAAATGGGTCGAGCGCAAGTTCAGTATTCATACGAGGTAAGGGAATGGACTTTAGTATTCTGACTGACAGCTGGCCGCTGTACTTAGAGGGGTTCTATACCACGGTATGGATGGTGTCTGTTGCCCTGGTGATTGGTCTGGTGATTGCGATCCCGATCGGGGTGGCGAGAAACAGCAAGCTGCCTGTGGTGTCCGGACCGGCTTGGGCGTTCATTTACTTCTTTCGCGGTACGCCGCTGCTGATCCAGCTCTACTTGATCTACTATGGTCTCAGTCAGTTGATTGCGGTGCAGGGGACCTTGTGGCAAGAAGCCTGGTTCTGCGCGCTGGTGGCGTTTGTGCTGAATACTTCGGCCTACACCGCGGAGATTATTCGCGGCTCAATCAACAGTATGCCGAAAGGGGAAATTGAGGCAGCGAAAGCGTACGGCATGAGTCACTGGCAGGCGTTTCGCCGGGTGATTTTACCCAGCGCGATGCGTCGTGCGTTACCTGCTTACAGTAACGAGGTGATCTTCATGGTGCACGGCTCGGCCGTGGCCGGGATTGTCACCATTGTTGACCTGACCGGTGCCGCCCGGATCGTGAACTCCCGTTACTATGCGCCGTTCGAGTCATTCCTGTTTGCCGGGATGTGTTATATGGCACTGACGTTTACGATTATCTGGGGATTCCGCAAGCTGGAAGGCCATTGGCTGCGGCACTTGCGTCCTTTGAGCTAATCGACTAATCGGTTAATTGGCTGGCTGGAAAACACAGGCATAAAAAACGCCGGTGCATCAGATGCACCGGCGTTTTTGATCGAGTCGCGCCGCGGTTGGCTGCCCGGCGGTCGCTGTTTTTGTTTTTCTTTCTGTTACTGTCGCTTAGACGCTGAACGTCGACCAGATCGGCGCATGGTCGGACGGTTTCTCGATCCCGCGCAGTTCATAGTCAATTCCGGCTTCCGTACAGCGCTGTGCCAGGGCTGGGGTGGCCAGCACCACATCAATGCGCAGACCGCGGTTGTCGTCAAAGCCGCGTGAGCGGTAGTCGAACCAGGAAAACTGATCCGAAACTTCCGGATGCAGCTGGCGGAAGGTATCGACAAAGCCCCAGTCCATCAGGGTCTTGAGCCATTCCCGCTCGATTGGCTGGAATGAACATTTACCGGTTTTCAGCCAGCGTTTGGCATTGGCGTCGCCGATCCCGATATCCAGATCGATAGGGCTGATGTTGATGTCGCCCATCACAATCAGATCTTCGTCATTGCTGTGATGGCCATTGAGGTAAGTCATCAGATCCGCATAGAATTTTTCTTTGGCCGGGAACTTGGTTTCGTGGCTGACATTGTCGCCTTGCGGGAAGTAGCCGTTCAGGACGGTCACTTTTTTGCCGTTCGCCTGCTCGAACGTCGCCATAATCATCCGGCGCTGGGCATCTTCATCGTCGGTCGGAAAACCGCGTTTCACTTCCACAGGGGCCTGCTTGCACAGCATGGCGACCCCGTAATGGGCTTTCTGGCCGTGGAAATACACCTTGTAGCCCATGGCTTCGACGTCTTCGAGCGGGAAGGCTTCATCATGAACTTTGATTTCCTGAAGACCGATCACATCCGGCTGGTGTTTGTCGATCACCGCCTGGAGTTGATGCAGGCGGGCGCGAAGTCCGTTGATGTTGAACGAGATTACTTTCATTAATGCTGGTTCCGTAATTTAGCTTGGGAAACAGGGGGATCCCCGTGGCAAACGCCGATAGTAGCACAGATGCGAAGCGGCAATGAACCGTGATGCGCTGGTGGCTGCGGGGCTCATTGACTATGCTGTTGAGGGGATTGCTCACTAGATGAGGTCACAGCATGGGCTTTTTATCCTGGATTATTCTCGGACTGATTGCCGGGGCGCTGGCGAAATGGCTGATGCCGGGCAAAGACGGCGGCGGCTGGCTGGCAACCATCGCTTTGGGGATCGCCGGGGCCTTTGTCGGCGGTTGGGTGGGGACCTTTATCGGTCTCGGACCGGCGACCGGGGTGAATATCGGCAGCCTGATCACCGCAACCCTCGGGGCGCTGATCCTGCTGTTTATCTACAACAAATTTCTGCGCTGAGACTGAATCGCAGATACAGCGAATGCGTCCATCCAGTTGAAGCTTATTCGGAAAATTTGACGATCATGCTCGAAATGCCCTGGCCGACACAGATGGCAGGCCTGCCTATAATCGAATGCATTCATGTTTCAGGAGGGCTGCACGATGGGGAAATTAGTCAGAGGGGTTTGGCAGGATGTCTGGTACGACACTGAGGCCAGTGACGGAGCATTCGTTCGCGAAGATGCCGGCTTTCGCCACTGGCTGACGGTGGATGGTGGTCCCGGTCCGGCCGGACAGCGGGGCTTTCCGGCTGAATCCGGGCGGTATCATTTATATGTTTCCCTGGCTTGTCCGTGGGCCCACCGTACGCTGATTGTTCGTCAGTTGAAGGGGTTGGCGCCGCATATCGGGGTCACTGTGGTCAGTCCGGACATGCGGGAGAAAGGCTGGGTGTTTGACAAGCCTGAGCCCATCAATGGTTTCGCATACCTGCATCAGCTCTACACCATGGCCAAAGTGGATTACACCGGCCGGGTAACGGTGCCGGTGTTGTGGGATAAGCAGACGCAGACCATTGTCAGCAATGAATCATCAGAAATCATCCGGATGCTGAACACGGCCTTCAATCATCTGACCGGCAATACAGCGGATTTCTATCCGCCGTCGCTCCAGGATGAGATTGACCACTGGAATTCTTTTATCTACCCGGCGATCAATAATGGTGTTTACCGTTGTGGCTTTGCCACTACCCAAGAAGCCTATGAGCAGGCTTTTGATGCGTTGTTTGCTGCGCTGGACAAAGTGGATGCGCACCTGGCGACCCATCGCTATCTCACCGGCAGCACTCTGACCGAAGCGGATTGGCGGCTCTTTACCACCTTGATCCGGTTTGACGCTGTATATGTGGGGCACTTTAAGTGCAATCGTCAGCGTATTGCGGATTACCGGCACCTGCAGGGGTATTTAAAAGAGTTGTATCAGTTCCCGGGCGTTGAAGAGACGGTCAATTTTGACCATATCAAGCGGCACTATTATTTCAGCCATCATATGATTAACCCGACCGGGATTGTGCCGAAAGGTCCGGCGCTGGATCTCCATTCACCCCATGGTCGCGATGATCGATAAGTTCCCCTAGAAGCGATGACTGTTGTTAGTGAGCGTTCCTGTTCGTGAGCGCTTCTGAAATGGCTCGCTCCTGAAATAGGGCGATTCTGTCGTTGATAGCTCCTGTAGTCGATCGCTCCCGGACCGCAGGGGACGGGCGCAGATCTTAGCTGGCCATGGCTGCAGGCGCCAGGAGTTCGCCGTAGCGTACGGTTCGCCGCAGGTAGGACAGGCCGAGCCGACGTAGCCAAATGGGGGACGCCGGGTCGGGCGTGATGAGCTGATGCAGGAGCCGCTTGCGCCATTGGTGCAGCTCGGTGGGGAGCGGGCAATCGGTGATCAGGTTCAGGCTGCGGCGCAGTTTGGGCTGTTGCTCTGCGCCCAGTCGCACCAGGCAATCCAGCCGTCCCAGATGTGCTTCGCTGCACAGCGGATATTCCCTCAAGATTTGCTCGTAGGTCATCAACGCAACATCCGGCGCGTCGGTCATGGCCTGAAATCCCAGGTTCAGTCGGCGCTCCAGGTCTTTCACGGCCTGGCCCACCAGCGGATCCGCTTTGATCTCATCCAGGCGGTGGCGACTGTGACCATCAAATTGATCCCGCACTTTAAGGGCGCGGCAGATGTCGCCAATCAGCCGGGTTTCGCCGAAATGCGCCAGCGCCGGTAAGGCATCCGCCAGCATGACGGACGGCAGGCGGCTCATGGTATTGAAGTGGGGGGCGAGCCCAATCATTAGTCGCCGCCGGGCTTTACGGATGGCGAGGAGTGAGCCGGCGTTGCCCAGTAGCAGGCGGCACCCGGTGAGATGACCAAAGCTGATCAGAAACGGGGCCTGAAACGGGGTAACGCGCCGGAGTGCCCGGCGGTGGATGCTCTCCAGCGCTTGGCGGAGCTGGCGGCGTAAACTGCCGGACGGTTGGGCAAAGTAAAGCTTCTCGAAAATCGCGGTAAATTCGGCAAAGCAGATGATCCAGCTGATATCCATGATCGGCAACTTGTCTGCCAGTGTCCGTCCGGCGGCCAGTAAATCTTCATGCCGGTTAAGGTCGGCCGCCAGCTGGGCGGCGGTGAGCGCCCGGTGGCTGATCCCCGGGGTAAAAGCCAGCGCGGTTTCGGCGGTTTTCAGCGCATCGTAATACTGCTGATTCTCTTCCTGGTAATGAGACAGGTAATCGTAGGCTTCGATAATCAGTGGCGAGCGATGCAGGAGTTGCTCCAGCAACCGGATGGCTTGTTTTCGCTGGCCCTGATGGTGCAGCAGACGGGCTTCTGCCAGCAAGGTTTTGTGGGTTGGCGGATAGTGCTTCAGCTGCGAGATCAGCTGGGCGACCGCAGGCCACTGGCGGGCGGTGATGAGCAGATCCAGCAACAGGCTTTCGAGTTTCGGATCGTGTCCGGATTGCTGCAACTGTTGTCGGCAGCAGGCAATCGCGGCCGGGAGCCCGGTTCGCAGTAGCGTGCGGTAGATTGGCGCCCGTGCCTGCATGGCTGACCGGACTTCGGCAAGTTTGGTTTTTAGCGGTGCCAGAGCGAGCGGCTTGGTGAGGAAACTGTCTGGCTCGGCCGCCATGGAGGTGAGGATCACTTCCAGCGAGCTGTCGCCGGACATCATGATCAGACCTGACAACGCGGAAAGGTAGTTGCGCTTTCGCAACAGGCTGATCAATTCAAACCCATTAAAGCCATGGGTCAGATGATAGTCGACAAACAAGAGATCATAGTGGGTCTGCTGGCAGCGATCGAGAGCCTGCTGGTAGGTGTGCGCGGTATCGACCCGAAATTCCCCCAATTGCTGAAGCAATCCTTTCAGGCACAGTGCTGCCGAGCGTTGATCGTCAATGATCAGTATTTTTTGTCTTTTCCCCGGCTGCTCAGACTGCCGTTTCTGATCCAGGCTCATCCTGATCTCTCCGCGCAAGCGTATAGTTGGTTCAGTATATTCAGCCTAGGGGGTGGGTTTCAAAAGACCTGTCTCAATAAAGAGAGGAAGAGAATATTGTGGTGAAATGTTGAAGTGATGGTGGCAAGGACCGACAAGCGGCCATAAAAAAAGCCAACTGCGATGCAGTTGGCTTGGAATGATGGTGGAGGGGGACGGATTCGAACCATCGAAGGCGGAGCCGGCAGATTTACAGTCTGCTCCCTTTGGCCACTCGGGAACCCCTCCACAGGGTTCTGTCAACAAGCGATGCGCTTGTTTTATCAGAAAGACGTACCTTACACCAGATAAGGAACGGCTTTCAAGAAAAATGGTGGAGGGGGACGGATTCGAACCATCGAAGGCGGAGCCGGCAGATTTACAGTCTGCTCCCTTTGGCCACTCGGGAACCCCTCCACAAGTGCGGTGCGGATAATAGCAAACATTTGGGGGCTGTAAACCTTTTTCCAAAGAAAACTTCACTGGCTGCTGGTATTTTCATCATCTTGTTGAGAGACAAAACATAAAATCGAGTTGTATTCGCTATCTCCCTCACTTATAAACGCTTAATTGCTTTACTTTACATTTCTTTACCCTGCTCAGGGCCGGATTTGGGTATGATTTGCTCAGAATTCTAGAAGCGGTTTTTAACATGAAGAAAATACTTGTTGCTGCGCTGGTCACGACAGCGCTCTCTGGTGGCGGCCTGTTGTACTGGCAGCAGAGCAGTCAGGCGGCGGAAGCGCCGGCGCCGTCAAAGGGGAGCCGTCAGATCCCGGTGACCACGCAGGCCGTGGTGGCCCATCCGATTCAGGAGTCTTTGTCTTTGGTTGGGAAACTGGCAGCCCAGCGCTCGGTCAATATTGCCACCGAGGTGTCTGCGAAAGTCGCGCTGATTGCGGTGAGTGCGAATCACCAGGTGGCCAAGGGGGCACTGCTGGTGCAATTGGACGATGCCAAAGCGCAGGCGGCCTTTGAAGAAGCCCGCGCTTACCTGAGCAATGAAAAGCGGAAATACCGGGAATATCAGAGCCTGGTGAAACGCGGTGCCGTGACCCAGACCGAGCTGGATGCCCAACTGGCGAGTGTGACGATTGCCGAAGCGCGGCTGAAAGCGGCGAAGGCTGTGCTGGATGATCATGCGGTCCGGGCGCCGTTTGCCGGTACGGTCGGGCTGATTGATTTCAGCCCGGGCCATATGCTGACCGTCGGCAGCGAGCTGTTTTCTTTTGATGATTTGTCGACCATGCGGCTGGATATTCAGGTGCCGGAGCAATACCTGTCGTTCCTGCGCGAAGGGATGGCTGTCACGGCAACCAGCCAGGCTTGGCCGGGGGTTACGTTTACCGGGGAAATTCAGGCCATTGACTCGCGGGTCCAGTCTGATTCGCTCAATATTCGGGTGCGGGTCCGGTTCGACAACCCGGATCGCAAGCTGAAGCCGGGGATGCTGATGGCAGCCCGGCTCGGGTTTATGCCGCGAGAGGCGGCCATTGTGCCGGTGCAGGCGCTGGAGTATTCCGGCACCAAACGCTTTGTTTACCTGGTGGATGAAGCCGGCAAAGCCCGGCGCACGGAAGTGACGCTGGGCACACGGGTTGACAATGAAGTGGTGATCAAATCCGGGATCAAAGTTGGCGATCGGATTGTGGTGCAGGGGCTGGTGAACATGCAGGACGGCGCGCAGGTGAATGATCTCACTGTGGCTCCGGCAGCGCAGACCGGGCAGCAACACGGAGAGAAAGCCTGATGTGGTTATCGGATGTTTCAGTGAAACGGCCGGTGGTGGCCGTGGTGCTCAGCCTGTTGTTGTGTATTTTCGGTATGGTGTCGTTCAGCAAGCTATCCGTTCGTGAAATGCCGGATGTGGAAAACCCGGTGATCAGTGTCAGCACGCGCTATACCGGTGCGTCGGCTTCGATTATGGAGAGCCGGGTCACCACGGTGCTGGAAGATCAGCTGTCGGGGATCAGCGGGATTGAACGGATCACTTCAACCACCCGCAATGGCTCGTCACGGATTTCCATCGAATTCGAAATGGGCTGGGATCTGACCGAAGGGGTCAGCGATGTGCGCGATGCCGTGTCCCGGGCCCGCCGCAGTTTGCCGGATGAAGCGACCGAGCCGGTGGTCTCGAAAGATAACGGTTCGGGCGAAGTCGCGGTCTATGTCAACCTGATTTCCAGTGTGATGGACCGGGCCCAGCTGACGGATTACGCCGAGCGGGTGCTGGTGGATCGCTTCAACCTGATCAACGGCGTCAGCTCGGTGGAGTTGTACGGGGCGCTGTATCGGGTGATGTACATCAAGCTCAAGCCGGAGCAGATGGCCGGGCGGGGCGTGACCACCAAAGATATTGTCGATGCCCTGAATGACGAAAATGTCGAGCTGCCAGGCGGGGTGGTGCGCAATGATACCACTACCATGTCGGTCCGCACCGCGCGGTTGTATCGTAACACGGATGACTTTCAGTATCTGATGGTACGCAAAGCTGCGGACGGCACACCGATCTACCTCAAGGACGTGGCCGATGTGGCGATCGGGGCGCAAAACGAAAATGCGACGTTCAAGAATAACGGGGTGGCGAACCTGAGTCTCGGGATGGTGACCATGACCGATGCCAATCCGTTGGATGTCGCCGATGCCGTTTATGCCGAAGTGGATCGGATGCAGCGCTTCCTGCCGGAAGGAACCTCCCTTTATGTGGATTATGACTCGACGGTGTTTATTGACCGGTCGATCCAGGAGGTTTACAGCACCCTGATGATCACCGGCGCCCTGGTGGTGCTGGTGCTGTATATCTTCATCGGCCAGGCCCGGGCGACGCTGATCCCGGCGGTGACGGTGCCGGTCTCTCTGATCTCCGCCTTTATGGTGGCTTATTTCCTGGGCTTTTCGATCAACCTGTTGACCTTGATGGCGCTGATCCTGGCGATTGGCCTGGTGGTTGATGATGCCATCGTGGTGGTTGAAAACATTTACCACCATATCGAACGGGGAGAGCCGCCGCTGTTGGCAGCCTTTAAAGGCACCCGGGAAGTGGGATTTGCCGTGGTGGCAACCACGGCCGTGTTGGTGATGGTGTTTTTGCCGATCTCCTTTATGGACGGCATGGTCGGGCCGTTGTTTACCGAGTTCGCGGTGTTGCTGGCGGTCGCGGTCATCTTCTCGTCGGTGGTGGCCCTGACCCTGAGTCCGGTGCTGGGCAGCAAGCTGCTCAAGGCCAATGCCAAACCGAGTCGGTTTAATCTCGCTGTCGATCGGTTTTTCGGACGGCTGGAAGCCGGGTATCGCACCTGGGTCAGTGCGGCGGTGCGCTATCGTTACGGGGCGCCGCTGATTGTAGTGGCCTTTGTCGGCCTGAGCTTCTGGATGATGCAGTCGGTGCCGTCGCAGTTAACGCCGCAGGAAGATCGCGGGGTGATCCTGGCCTTTGTCAAAGGCGCCGAAGGCACCAGCTACAACCGGATGGTCACCAATGTAGAAGCGGTTGAAAGCCGGTTGTTGCCGATGGTCGGGAACGGGGTGATCAAATCCCTGTCGATCCAGACCCCGGCGTTCGGCGGCCGGGCCAGCGACCAGACCGGCTTTGTGATCATGCCGTTGGAGCCCTGGGAGAAGCGGAGCGTGAGCGCCGATGAGGCGCTGGCGCAGGTGCGCAAAGCCCTGCAGGGGATCCCGGATATCCGGGTCTGGGCCTTTACGCCTGGATTTGGCGGCGGCTCTTCAGAGCCGGTGCAGTTCGTGCTCAACGGCGCGGACTATCAGGAACTGTTCCAATGGGCCAGCAAGCTGCAAATCCTGGCGGAAGAGAGCCCAATGATGGAAGGGGCGGATCTGGATTACGCTGAAACCACACCGGAGCTGGTGGTGTCGGTCAACCGGCAGCGGGCTGCGGAGCTGGGGATCCCGGTCGCCGATATTGCCGAAACGCTGGAAATCATGCTGGGCGGACGCACGGAAACGACCTTTGTCGATCGCGGCGAAGAATATGACGTGTATCTGCGGGGCGATGAAAGCAGCTTTAATAATGCAGCAGATCTGAGCCAGATCTATGTGCGAACCAAGACCGGGCAGTTGATCACTCTGGAATCGGTCGCCAGTGTTGAGGAAGTGGCCTCGGCGCAGCGGCTGAGCCATAACCGCAAGCAAAAGTCGATCACCCTGTCGGCCAACCTGATGCCGGGCTACACCCTGGGTGAGGCGCTCGATTATCTCGATGCGCAGGCGCTGGCAATGTTGCCGAGTGATATCCTGATTGACTATGCCGGTGAGTCGAAAGACTACCGCGAAAACCAGAGCAGCATCCTGCTGGTGTTCGGTCTGGCATTGCTGGTGGCTTATCTGGTGCTGGCAGCGCAGTTCGAGAGCTTCATCAACCCGATGGTGGTGATGCTGACTGTGCCGATGGGGGTATTCGGCGGGCTGGCCGGCATGCTGATGCTGGATCAGAGTATGAACATCTATAGCCAGATTGGGATGATCATGCTGATTGGTATGGTCACCAAAAACGGGATCCTGATTGTTGAGTTTGCCAACCAGTTGCGCGACAAGGGCGTGGCCTTTGAACAGGCGATTGTTGATGCGGCTGAGCGGCGTCTGCGGCCGATCCTGATGACAGCTTTTACCACTTTGTTCGGCTCTGTGCCGCTGATCCTTTCCAGTGGTGCCGGAGCTGAAAGCCGGATTGCGGTCGGGACTGTGGTGTTCTTCGGCATGGCCTTTGCCACCTTGGTGACCCTGGTGGTGATCCCGGCGATGTACCGCCTGATGTCTGCCGGGACCCATTCCCCGGGTTACGTGGCGGATCAACTGGAGAAAGCGCTGTACCGGGATCGGCAATCGCCGTCTCAGGTCAACGAGGATGCCGCTGGCTAATCGCAGCCCTCAGAAGCACCCTAAAAAACCGCCCGAGTGGCGGTTTTTTGACGCTTATTGTTCCTCAAAATTGGAGCTGGGGTTATTTCAGCCGCAGCGCTCAACTTTCTATGGCTTATATTTATTCGTTTTAAGTATCTATTTCATCGGTCGGAATCCGAGCGTCGGCTGGGTATTTCGGCCGGATTTTAGATCCCGCTATCCATTATGAGAATCAATTGTGTGTCATGGAACCACCGACATGATGAATGGATGAGGCCGCTAACCTGAAATTGCAATGGCAGGAACCTGATGAATTTGAAAATAAGTATGAATAAATAGGTTGATTATTGAGCTCTTGTTGATTCATTTGTTTGAAGTGTGATCGGGTGCGCACACGTGTTGTTGAATATGGGATATCCCCCCAATAATATAAATGATTGATTCCAAAAGTTTTGGAACCCTCCTTATCTTGTTTCTCATATATTGGCGTAAGATTAGCTATGCAAAGCGAAGAGTTGGCTGTTGAGGCATCACCGAACCTGTGGGTAAAAATGCAGAGTATTGCATTTGCGGTGGTCGCCATTATGTTGTCACTGGGGCAGTGGAATGACACCAAGGATGCTGTCGAAGTCATTTATGAATCCGTGATTACGAATTTCACCAATGAACTTGAATACGAACAGCTTGACCAAATTAAAGTCGGGCAGACTCATGATTACCTTCAATCATTAATGGGCGTTGCTCAGGCGTCGAAACCTTCCAAAATCGATCCGGCGGTGAATTTCTTTTATTACGGCCAGGATAAGTACCTCCTGACAGTTGCCGTGAAAGCGGAGCGGGTGGTGGGCTACAGCGTGGTTGCCCTGACTGACAGCTTCTCAGCAGCTGTTCCTTATACCGAACTGAATCTGCAAGACACGCCGATGAATAGCCAGGACACGGAGTTTGAGCGCTACTTTACCGACTTTGGTAACCTGGATTACTACGCCGAGTCTCACACCCTGGGACGCAATGCCATGTTCTATAACCTGCTGCTGGCCACGGTGGACTACGGTCAGATGGCCCAGCCGGCGAAGCAGGCCATTCAGTCGCTCAACCATCAGTTGAATATGGGCTCGGATGTGCAGGCGGAGGCGTTAAAACCACTACGCCAGCAGGTGCCGAATGCGTTTGCCCTGTCTGAAATCGCACCGGAAATCATGGCTGAAGCTTTGCTGACGCAGTTCGAGTTTACTGCTTTTTTTCGTTAATCAATTCGGGTGAATCATGAACATGAAAGCCATGCTGGCGCTGTCGGGCGCCCTGATGTTGTCTGCGTGTCAGTCAACATCAACGCCTGAGTGGGTGCTGACACCCACTCAGGAAACCAACCATCAACTCTATGCCGTAGGGCACGGGGGTAGTTTGTCGGCGGCACAACGTATGGCCATGAGTCAGCTCAATGAGCGGTTGTGGACCCAGGTCGAGTCTTCCGGTTATCAGCGCCAGGTGCTGCGTGAGTTAAACGGGGATGAAAATTACCAGGCGGTCAATGATTTCCGGGTCAATGTGAAGACGGCTCCGGTGGTCTTAAACGGGGTGGATTATCCCCGCCAGGAACGGGTCGACGGTATTTACTATGTTGAAGCAACCATCAACAAAGCGACCGTGCAGACCCAGCTGCAGCGTGAGCTGACGCAGATTGCGGAAGATGTCAAAACCGCCCTGCTCAGCCGCAACCATGCTGATCCCCTGTTGTGGTGGCTCAAGCACCGGGATGTCCAGGCGCTGAAGGACAAAGTACTGACCCGCCAGGCGATGCTGCTGGCCGTCAGTGATGGGGCCGATCAGGCGCACCCGGTCACTGAGCAGGTGAATACGCTGGAGCGCACCCTGCAGGCGGTGAAAGATCAAATTCAGTTTAAGGTGGTGACTCAAAAGGATGACCGCTGGATGAAAGGGTTTATCGAGCAGCACCTGGCAGCGGAACACATTGCCACGGTCACCAGCACCGGCAAAGCCACCCATATCCTCAATCTGGATACCCAGTGGCGCCAGAGCAAAGTAGGTGATGCGTATATTTCAACGGTGATCGCTGATCTCACGATTCAAAACAAACGCGGGAAAACAACCGCAAGTCGTGAAGTGATTGCCAGCGGGAACTCCATTTCTAATTACAAATTATCTAAAGAAGGAGCTTCCCGTCATTTTTCAGCCCAAATGAGTGAACAAGGACTTTGGCACTTTTTGGGTGTTTTATAACACGTAATAATTGGATAAAGGTTATGTCAAAAAAAGCATTATTAGCGGTAAGCATTGCTGCGTTGATGACAGGCTGTAAGAGCCTGCCAGATGCACCGGAAGGGATCTGTCACGCCAGCACCGCTATTAATATTCCGCAAAGTGAAATCAAGGTGGCGACTTCACAAGCGAAAAAGGCGATTGTCCTGCCGGTTGATGTGGCCAGCGGGATTGATTATCCGCGCACTATGGCAAATGCCTTCCAGCATCGTCTGGAAGGCCAGGTGGACCAGTCCGGTGCCAAGCTGGTTGATCGCTCTCTGGCCGGGAAACTGAAGCAAGAGATCAAACTGGCAGAGCAAAGTGGTCGTATCAACACCTCGGGTGTGGCGATTGCTGATTATGCGGTCCTGGCTGAAGTGCGTTCATCAAACATGAAGTACTCCTTCACCGATGAAGAAACCAAAGTCGATGACGATGGTGATCGTCATTACACTCCGGCGGAGTGTACCTTCACGGCTACTGTGGAAGGGGTGGTGAAAGTCGTTGCTCTGCCGAGCATGGAAGTTGTGAACCGCATTGAAATCAGCGGTCGCGAGCTGAGCACGTTTGAACAGAAGCGCCCGAATTCAGACTGTCCGATTTTGGAAAGTCAGTACAAGCGCCTGGTTGAAGAGGCAGCAAAAAATGCGGTCAACCGCAATGATGATCTGCTGAACCAGTTCGCGCCGAGCGGCACGGTTGAAGAGCTGCGCCAGTGTGAAGAGTACGGCGCTATGGTTCGGGTCAACATGGGTGAAAACCAGGGTATTCGCCCGGAGCAAAAAGTTGAAATCTCGACCGCTGAAAAAGTTCAGTTGGCTGACGGCACGGAAGTGATTGAATACTATCCGATTGGCGAAGGTCAGACTGCGGATGAAGATAACCGTCACGGTATCAAGCCGACCTACTCTTGGATCGGTGTTGATGATAAGAACGTGATGAAAATCCAGCGCGGCGATCTGGTTGAAGCCCGTTTTGAAAGCGGTTGTAACGATCTGATTGAGCCGTTCCGTAACATTTGTTGGGAAGCGTACGAAGCATTTAGCAAAAAAGGTTCTTAATCGGCAATTACGCCTTGAAATGGGTTGATCTCACATGATGAAAAAAACACTGATGACCACCATGTTGGTCATGGGACTGGCAGGGTGTCAGTCGAACACGGTCAACGACGTTCAGTCGATGGCATGTTACTACCCGGATGCGGTTCAGCACGAAGCACCGAAGTGGGTATGTGATGTGATGCCGGAAGGGATTGCGATGGGTAGCGTCGGCTATGCCAAGAAAAGCGCAGCCGGGATGAGCGTGATGCGCACCATCGCGACCAACGATGCCCGCAAGCGTCTGGCCGAGCAGTTTGAAACCAACGTCAACACGATGTTCAAACAAGCGATGACGGCTGAAGTTGCTTCAACCAACGAATCGGTCAGCGAGACGGTGAATGAGCAATTCCAGTCGGTGACAAAGAATGTCAGCAGTCGTACACTGAGCAACAGCCGCGTGATTGTGTCGACCAGCAGTCCGGGTGGCGGCCTGTATACCTTGGTGGGTATGGATCAGGCAACCTATGAGCGCAACGTTGCGATGGTGGTAGAAGCAGCGGCCGATAAGGATTCTGGCCTTTGGAAGCAGTTTAACGACAAGAAAGCAGAAGAGAGTCTGCAAAAAGCATTGGATTCGATGCTTTAATCGTTAAACAAGATTGAGGGCTACGTCAGTAGCCCTTTTTATTTGAGAGAAGGAATAACGTATGAAGCTATCACGATTAGCCTGGTGTTGTGCCTTGCTGCTTGCTGCCCCGTTGCAAGCCAATACGGACCCGTTCGCCGAACTGAATGACTCCGTTGCTGAGATCAATAAGTCACAGACTGAGATCGACAAAGAGTACGAACAGTTTGTCGCTGCGCGCCTGGCGGAATACGCCCAGTGGCGTAAAGCTTATCTGGCCGAATATGATGCTTACCGGGCTGAAGTGATTGCCGAATGGGGAGAGGGGTTACTCTCGGAGCCGTTGGTCACCGTGGATTACAGCGACGATAAAAGCACCCGCACCGTCGTCGATCTGGAAAATAACCAAGCCACGATTTCGGTCCTGGTCGATCAGCATGCAACCCCGGAGCAAGCGGCGGCGCAGGTGAAGCAAGCCGCAGCCGCAGCCGTGGCGAAAACCGGCTCGACACTGGCTGATGTCGTTGACCAGCAAGGCAAATTACCAAAGGGTAACATTGTTGAAACCACGGTCGATTATTCGAAAGCTGCGGAAAAAGCCGCGAAAAAAGCAGTGATTGAGCAAGCCCGTGCCCAGTTGCAGGAAATTGACAAAGAATCTGAAGCCGTGGTGGCCAAGATGCCGGGGATCCGGCCTGAGATCGCCGAGTCCGTGGCGGTGAAGCAGAAAGAGCAACTGGTTGAAGAGACCAAAACACGTCTGGCCAGCCTGGAAGCCACCTATGATGAGGCCCGGGAGAAAGCAGCGTCGCTGACCACCAAGAAAGTGGTGGAGTACCGGATCCAATTGCCGGAGAACGGCATTGGCAAGCGTGCAGCCAAATATGTCGCGTTTGCCGAGGAAGAGAGCGAGCGTTTTGACGTCCCGGCAGCGCTGGTGATGGCAATTATGCACTCAGAGTCGAGCTTTAACCCGAAAGCCAAATCGCCGATCCCGGCGTACGGTCTGATGCAGATTGTGCCGACGACCGCAGGTCATGACGTCAACGCGCGGATCCGTCAGAAGAACGAACCGATGCAACCGTCAGAGCTGTATGTGGCGGACGTCAATGTTGAAACCGGCACCGCCTACCTCAACATCCTGGACAAGAGCTATCTCAAATCCATCACCAATGAGCAAAGCCGGTTGTACTGCACCATTGCGGCGTATAACACCGGCGCCGGGAACGTGGCCAAGGCCTTTAACCCGGACGGCTCACGGAATATTCGCAAAGCGGCCAAGATCATCAATAGCCTGACCCCACAGCAGGTCTACGACAAGTTGATGGCGGATCTGCCGTACGATGAAACCAAGAACTACCTGAAGAAGGTCACCGGCCGGATTTCATTGTACCAGCACAGCGCCTGACGTGTGCGCCAGTGATGTCACCGTGCCGCCCTTGGGCGGCACGGTGCGTTTCAGGGGCTCGCAGGCCTTTATTTTGCCTTTTGCTTTCCTCCGTAGGCCGGGTGTTGGTAAAATAGCCGGCAACACCCGAACGACGAACCTTGATCGCGTTGCGAAACGCTTAGTGTAGAAGAACCTCATGTCTCAAAATCAGCCTCACCCAACCGCCAATTCTGCCGCACCGGCAGGGGGCGTTCGTTTAAATAAATACATCAGTGATTCAGGCTTTTGCTCACGCCGGGAGGCAGACAAGCTGATTGATCAGGGACGCGTCACCATCAACGGTCAACTGCCGGAAATGGGGATGAAAGTTCAGCCGGGCGATGAAGTTCTGGTGGATGACAAGCCGCTGCGCAGCAAAGAAAAACCGATTTATATCGCGTTAAACAAGCCGACCGGGATCACTTGCACCACCGAGCGCCATGTCAAAGACAACATCATTGATTTTATTGGCCACCGTAAGCGGATCTTCCCGATTGGCCGGTTGGATAAGCCGTCTGACGGTCTGATCTTCCTGACCAATGATGGGGATATCGTCAACAAAATCCTCCGGGCCGGGAACTCGCACGAGAAGGAATACGTGGTGCGGGTCGACAAGCCGATCACCCAGGCGTTTTTGGACCAAATGGCGTCCGGCGTCGAGATCCTCGACACCGTTACACTGCCGTGTAAAGTCACCAAGGAAACGACCTATTCATTTCGGATTGTGCTGACGCAGGGCCTGAACCGCCAAATCCGCCGGATGTGTGAAGCGCTCGGTTACGACGTGTTTAAACTGCGCCGGGTGCGGATCATGAATATCAGCATCGATGGCCTGCCAAATGGCAAGTGGCGTTACCTGAACGACGAGGAAGTGGCGGAGATCCATCGCCTGATCGCCGATTCAAGCGGCACGGAAGAAGCCTCTCAGGTTGACAACCAGGGCGGCGCGATTCAAAAAGCGACCGACGCTAAACTGTTTGACAGCCGTCAGCAGGATCGCCAGCGCCAGGACGGAAAAGTGACCTACAAAACTTACAGCGGCAAGGGCGAGTTTAACCGCCAGCGCCGCAGTGGCGATCGCGATGAGCGCGGTGGTGCCCGAAGTGGTGCGCGCAGCGACAGCCGTGACGGTCATCGTGCGAACAGCCGCCCGAACCGTGGCAAGCAACCGGGGCATCAGCAGCCGGGCCGCGATTCGGCCGAGTCGTCCCGCCGCCCGCAAGGCACGTCCAGCGGGATCAAGAAGTGGAAGTCAAAGAAAGAGTCATAATGCGCTGGTGATCGGCGAGTCGACTGCTTATTCAAGCCCCATTGCCCTTCGTGGTGATGGGGCTTTTTCGTACCGTTTCCCGGTGAGCGCGAAAGGCATGAATATTCCGCCAATTGCGTCTTGCATTCAGGTGGATGAATTTGCACTATGTATTCATCTAATATTTTTGCGATCAGACCCGCTCAGAACAGACTGAGCCGGGGGAAGGGGATCGGCATTACACAGAGGAAGTCATGGCAGGCAATACGATAGGACAACTTTTTCGCGTCACCACCTTTGGTGAAAGCCACGGCCTGGCCCTGGGCTGTATTATTGATGGTTGTCCGCCGGGACTGGCGCTGACCGAAGCAGATATGCAGCATGACCTGGATCGCCGCCGTCCGGGCACATCCAAGTACACCACCCAGCGCCGAGAGCCGGACGAGGTGAAAATCCTGTCTGGCGTGTTTGAAGGGCAAACCACCGGGACATCCATCGGCTTGCTGATTGAAAATACCGATCAGCGCTCCAAAGATTATTCCAACATCAAAGACACGTTCCGTCCGGGACATGCGGATTACACCTACCACCAGAAATACGGGGTCCGTGATTATCGCGGCGGCGGTCGTTCCTCGGCCCGGGAAACTGCGATGCGGGTCGCCGCCGGTGCCGTGGCGAAAAAGTACCTCAAGCAGGTCCACGGCATTGAAATTCAGGCCTACCTCTCACAAATGGGAGACGTCAAAATTGAGCAGGTCGACTGGCGCCAGATTGAACAAAACGCTTTCTTCTGTCCGGATGCCTCTAAAGTGGACGCCCTGGATGAGCTGATCCGCAAGCTGAAGAAAGAAGGGGATTCGATTGGCGCCAAGCTGACCGTGGTTGCCCGCCATGTGCCGGTTGGCTTAGGGGAGCCGGTGTTTGATCGTCTGGATGCGGATATTGCCCACTCCCTGATGAGCATCAATGCGGTCAAAGGTGTGGAGATCGGTGACGGCTTTGATGTGGTGCAGCAGCGCGGCAGCGAGCACCGTGACGAAATGACGCCGAATGGCTTTAAAACCAATCATGCCGGTGGCGTGCTGGGCGGGATCTCATCCGGTCAGGATATTGTGGCGCATCTGGCGTTGAAACCCACATCCAGTATCACGGTACCGGGTGAGTCGATTAACCGCCAGGGCGAGACAGTGGAAGTGGTCACCAAAGGCCGCCACGACCCTTGTGTCGGGATCCGCGCCGTGCCGATTGCCGAAGCGATGCTGGCCATTACCCTGATGGATCACCTGCTGCGCCATCGTGGTCAGAATAGCGATGTGGTAACCGAAACACCGAAAATCTAAACCGTAGTTTCGGCAGTTTCTGAACACAAAAAAGCGAGGTGCCCGGCACCTCGCTTTTTTTGTCGCTGGTTCTGAAAGGAGCGTCAGCCCTGGCTTTCGGCTTTTTTCTGCGCCACGGCTTCAGTGTCTTCCAAGCTGAACACCGGCAGGCGCCAGCCAAACTGCACCGCCGCCATGCGGATCACGAACCCCAGCACCAGCGTGGCCACGGTTGCAATCAGCTCCGGCACGGCAACAAACATCAGCGTGTAGTACATCCCGCCCGCCAGAAATGCGACCGAGGCATACAGTTCTTTGTGCAGGACCATCGGTGGGCGGCGACAGATCAGATCCCGCAGCAGGCCACCGAAGACCCCGGTCACCACCGCGGCCACCACACAGATCAACGGCGAGAGTCCCATATCCATGGCCACCCGGCAGCCGATAATGCTAAAGACAATTAACCCCAGTGAATCGAGCAATACAAACACCCTATGAAAGCGGACGACCTGCGGCGCGATTAGGGTTGTGAGCAATCCGGCCAGACAGGTGATGGCCAGATAGTGCGGGTTTTCCACCCAGCCGAGCGGATAGTGACCCAGCAGAATATCGCGGACCGTGCCGCCGCCGATTGCCGTGGCGCTGGCGACCAGCATCACGCCGAACCAGTCCATATGACGCTTACCGGCTGCCAGTGCGCCGGTCATGGCTTCCGCCGTAATGCCGATGAGGTACAGTATTGTTAATAGCATGAGAATAATTGATGAAATAGAAAGAAGGCTAAACAGGTTTCGATTGTATGGAGCGAAATATGTGACGTCGAATGAAAGGTTTATCGTGTTAGATGAATTCAATTAATGCTTTGGGCGAAAAAAGCGTCTTGTGGATTGGGGAATAATGGCCGAGACCGGGGTTGTGAGGCCAAAAAGCAAAGCGGGCGCTGCGTTTGCGCCCGCTTTGGTTATGAACGCAGCAGACCCGGGGGCCGGCGGCGTTAACAATTGGTTAGAAACGGTAGTTGGCCTGAAGACCCAGCAACCATACGCTGCCGCTTGTTTCACCTTTAAAGGAGACCGGGATGTTTCCGATGTTCTCAGATTCTTCCATTGAGGCATCTTTGGCAAAGATATAGGTAAAGCCTGCATCAAAGCTCAGTTTTGATGACCACTGGTAGCCGGCACCCAGACTTAACCAAGTCCGGTCAGTTTCAGGAATGGTTTGGGTACGGTGCTTGTCGTTGACTGCCGATGTGTCGTAAGCAATCCCGGTACGCAGAGCCAGCTTGTTTGTGTACTGATAAGTTGCACCCAGGGCAATGCGGTAGTTATCTTCCCAGTTTTCTTCTTTAATCAGATCTGGTGCTGCAGAGTAAGAAGGGATCGTTGCTTCAAGCTTGTCGAAGCTGCTCCAGTCAGTCCAGTTCAGGCTGGTATGAATCGCGAATTTGTCGCTTAGCTGATGGAAGCTGGAGAGTTCTGCGGTTGCAGGCAGCGTCAGATCCATACTACCAGGGCGGGTGGCGCCATACAGTACGCCAGATGCTTCACCAGACAGAGTCAGGTCAACTGCCGAGCGATAATTGACACCAACCCGGTGACTCGGAGAGATTTGCCAAGCGGTACCCAGTTGCCAGCCCCAAGCCGTGTCATCCCCTTCCATGTATTTCAGATCCTGACCGCGTAGTTGACCGAACATGGCGGCTAGTCTCGGATTGCTTTGCAGCATCGGCGTCAGAGTGGCAGGCAGAGAGTTAGGCAGCGCAGCGCCAAAGTGGCCTTCACCCATGACGTATCGAACACCGCCGCCAATGCTGAACTGGTCGTTGATCTTATAGGCCAGGTTCGGGTTGATTTCGACCGTCTTAATCATAGCCTGGTTGCCAAACAGAGTGGCGTAGAAGTCGCCGCCCAGCTCGGTTTCCATGCCGTAGTTGGTGGCGATTGCCAGACCGGCAGTCAGCTGATCATTGAGTTGGTGAGAGAGGTAAAAGTTCGGAATCACTGCTGAGTGAGCAATGTCTTTGGCTTCTGTGGTGGCAACTTTCTGGCCTGCGATGGACAGATCGCCTTTGACATCAATATTGGGGTCAACATAAATAGCGCCGGTCGAGATTTGCGTCCCTTGCAGGTATGTCAGCATTGCCGGGTTGCGGAATTGCGCGCTGGCGTTGTCGGCCATCGCGGCTTCACCTGCAAATGCACGGCCCAGGCCGGTGGCTGAGTATTCGGCCAGCTGGAAACCGGCAGCAGTCGTATTGGCGCTAAAGCCCAGGGCCAGCGCAGCGGCTAAAGAAAGTGTAATTTTATTTTTGTTCATCAGTCTGAATGTTCGCTGAAATTTGATGCCGTCGATCATACGGTCTAGAGTGATTGCTTTAAATACTTCTTGTGAAATCACCATGGTTTAGTGTTTATGACTGTGATTTTGCGAGATTTTGGCTTTACATCTGGTACAAAATAGACTTTTCGATCTGGTCGGATGTGATTTCAGCGAACGCCTGTGCTGTTATTGGCGGGTTTCAGCGACGCACTGTTCACTGAAATGTCTCTTGCTGTGGTAGGTTACGGTTGATGGGTAAAAGTTAGCTTTATGTTTCATGGGGTTATAACAGCAATAAAAAGGGGAGCATCATGCTCCCCTGGTATTCATGTCATGCTTTTGTTCGCTGAATTAGAACGAACGGCTGTACTGAACGCCGTACAGCAGGGCATTGGCGCGCGTTGTCGCGTTCACTGAGGTGGTGCCGTTGGTTTCAACCGCTTCCACATCTTTACCCATCAGGTAGGTGACACCGACATCAATGTTCGACTTAGTGTCCAGGTGGTAGGTAAAGCCGCCGGAGAGCCACTGACGGTCTGAATCCGGAACAGAGATTGATGTCCGTTGATCCTGAGCGCTGGTGTCGAACATGTAACCGGCGCGCAGCGTCCAGTCTTTGTTCATGGTGTAAGTGCCGCCCAGCGCGTAGTGCCAGCCGTCTTGCCACTCATAGCGGTTCAGGACTTTATTGCCGCTGGTTTCCAGCTGGCTGAACTCGCTCCAGTTGATCCACTGAACGCTGTAGTGCACGGCAAATTTCTCGTTCAGCTGGTGAAAGCCAGAGAATTCCGCCATATCCGGCAGTGGCATGATCAGTTTCTCATGACTGATATCGCCGCCACCCAGTTGGTATTGCATGTCGCCTTTCGCTTTCAGGTCCGGGCTGTAACGGTAGGACAGGCCGAAGCGGTTGTTGTCGTTGTACTCATAAACCGTACCGACGTTCCAACCCAACGCAAAGCCGTCTGCATCGATGTCCAGCAGGGGACCTTGAACCCCAATCTTTTGGGCGATGCCAGCTTCCAGTTTTTTGTTGGTGCGCTTGAGCTTGCCTTCACCGTAGATCACATCCAGACCGGCCCCCACACTCCAGGCTTGGTTGATGCGGTAAGCAGTGCTCAGCGCCAGGTTGATGCTTTTCACATCGGTTGAGCCGCCAAATTCGTTGCCGGCAAAGTTATCGCCGAACTCGGTTTTGGTGCCGAAGTTTGAGTAAAGGCCGGTACCGACGGTCCATTTGTCATTGATCGGGTGGATGTAGTAGATGTTTGGCGCGTAGGATGTGTCACCGACCTGCGAGTCGCCCAGCGGCAGTACCTGGCTGTAGGTGGTGTTTTTGACTTCAATGTCCGTATCGATGGCGTTGATACCCAGCGACAGGGCTGGCGCATCAAACAGCGACATGGCCGCGGCATTTCGTGCCATCGCAGATGCATTGTCGGCAATCACTGCATCACCGGCAAAGGCTCGGCCCAGACCGGTGGCCGATTGGGCATTAAGCTGGAAGCCCGCTGCCAGGGCTTGTTGTGAGGACACGGCAACCGCCATGGCCACTACTGATTTTGTAAACAGACGCTTCTTGTTCATATTTGTTGTTTTTCCAAACATATTATCGTTATTTTCTGCTGCGAACGGCAGAGGCGCGAGATTGTAGGGGGGCAGCTTGAGGGAGCAAATCAGACCAGTTTAAGAATCAGATAAAATTCAGTCACATCCAATGTGATATCCGGGTAGGAATACCGTTGGAAGGCGGTGGAGAGTAAAAGTCAAGCTATTAACTCTTTGATAGGAAAGGATTTGTTTGGATTTGGTCGGAAACCGGCAGCGAACGTCGCCGGTTTCCGCCAAAAGTGTTACCGAATTTGTTAGATTTTTTGCTGTAGGTCAGATTTTAACCGTTTGGCAATTGGCATCACGTCTTGTCCTTTGTTTCCGACCACGATCAAGCTGGTTTCTTGAAGGGGTATCACGACACCTTGCAATTTGTTGTCGTTAAACGCAGTGACCGCCGGACTTTTTTCCGGGACGACAAACACCGTCACTTTGCCGCCTTGGCCGGCCATGACCATATGCAGGGCATTTTTACCGCCGAAACCGCAGTGATTGACATAATAGACATGCGTCCCGAGCTCGGTCAGCTCGGAGCCAAACGGGGTGAGTTTGGCATTGACCTGTTGCAGGGACACGGACTCGTCTACATGCTCGACAAACGGTGCCTCATTGTAAATATGCTCCAGTGCGGTTTGGGCGATGACATCGGCGCCCTGGGCACTGCCCGGTAGAAATTGCTGATGAAACTGGCCAAGAAACAGACCAAACACAAAGGCAATCGAGGCGGCAATCGCAAAATGAAAGCGTATTTTGCTGCGGCTATTTTCCGGTTGTCCGGACTGGTGGAACAGGATCCGATCAGCCAAATCGTCCGGAACATCGACTTTAAGGAGTTGGTCCAGTTTGGCATCTAACTGCAGCAATTCATCCGTCAGCTGGCGATTGGCAGGTGAAGCGTTTTTGGCGGCAAGCATTTCCTGGCTGTTGTCATTCGGATCGGCCAGGAGACGACGACGGAATTCAAGATCGTCCATTGTGTTGACCCCTCCGTTCGGATAATTTTTCAATTTGCTCTTTTAACTGGTTCCTGGCGCGAAACAAGCGTGTCATCACGGTGTTGCGATTGAGGTCGAGGATCTCGGCGATTTCATCACCGCTGAATCCCGCCATGACTTGCAACACTAATGGCTCGCGGTACTCGGGTGTCAGCTTCATGATCTCCCGGTGCAGGAGTTGTTGCTCGGCATCGAGGTCGCCCCCCTGATGCTTGGTGTCTGCGATGGCGTAATCATCAATATCAACGAGGTCCAGTTGTTTGCGTTCGAATCGTCTGGCGTTTTCCCGGCGCAAAATCGTGATCAGCCAGGACTTCGCGGCTTGATCATCTTGCAGGCTGTCGAGTGATCGCCAGGCGCGCAAACAGGTCTCCTGTACCAGATCTTCCGCGATGTGAGGATCATGGCACAACCAGTAGGCGTAGCGATATAAGTCCCGATGCCAGGCTCTGACCAGGGCTTCGTAGCGTCTTTGTTTATTCATGTCTACAGAGACCGAGGCATCCGCTTTTTTCTTTCGGAAAAATTGCTTCATCATAGGTATGCCTATCCAAAAATGTCACGGGTGTGCATGGTTCTTCTCGTGATACGTGTGACCAGGAATCATCAGATTATCAGCCCTAAAATTGATCTGGTTCAAATTGTATCGACACAGGAAAGTTATAGTAGTTCACGTCATCTGATAGTAAGCATGGATTACAGTTCCGGCTTTTATCTGGGTCTGAAGTTGATGATTACTGTCTGTTGAGCAAGATGACAACTTCCTTTTGAAGGCTGACTTTACTTTCTCCTATCAGGTTTTGCCTGATTTGCAATTGGCTTTACGTTAATTGACTTATACCTTAGCCGGATGTATTTCCGGCTATTGATAACCATACCACACCGGTATGGTTTTTTTTTATCTGCTGCGAATTCCTGCCTTGACCACAAAACCTAAAACGATTGTTTGAAATTAATAACAACTTGATTACAATCATTGTGGTCTGACCTCTAGTTATGCACCTTGGGTGCCCCTGAAATCATCAAAAGGAGTAGCGATGACACGTCTCCAGAATCTCACCACACGTCAGGGTGAGCGCATCGCCGTTGTCAGCGGATTACGGACCCCGTTCGCCCGCCAGGCCACGGCTTTTAATGGCGTCCC
This sequence comes from Photobacterium sp. MCCC 1A19761, assembly GCF_037389125.1. Lineage (NCBI taxonomy): Bacteria > Pseudomonadati > Pseudomonadota > Gammaproteobacteria > Vibrionales > Vibrionaceae > Photobacterium > Photobacterium sp. MCCC 1A19761. The sequence continues at coordinate 427,974 of NZ_JAZGTF010000001.1, read as the reverse complement.
AGCCCTGGATATGGGGAAAATGGTCGTCAATGAAATGCTGCAACAAATGGATTTTGACCCGAAACTGATTGAGCAGGTGGTCTTTGGCCAGGTGGTGCAAATGCCGGAAGCGCCGAACATTGCCCGGGAAATCGTGCTGGGCACCGGCATGGATATCGGCACTGATGCCTACAGTGTGACCCGGGCCTGTGCCACCAGCTTTCAGGCGGCCGCCAATGTCGCGGAAAGCATCATCTCCGGGACGATTGATATCGGGATTGCCGGGGGGGCAGATTCCTCTTCCGTATTACCGATTGGGGTGTCCAAGCAGCTGGCAGCCACCTTGCTGGCGCTGAGCAAAGCGAAAACCATGGGCAAGCGCCTCAAGTTGCTCAGCAAGCTGAGTGTGAAAGATCTGATGCCGGTACCGCCTGCGGTTGCGGAATATTCGACGGGCCTGAGCATGGGGCAAACGGCCGAGCAAATGGCCAAGACCCACGGCATCACCCGGCAGGAACAGGACGCACTGGCACACCGTTCGCACACCCTGGCAGCCCAGGCCTGGAAAGATGGTCTGATCCGCGATGAAGTGATCACCGCATTCCCGGAGCCATACCGCCAGTGGATCGACAAAGACAATAACATTCGTGAAGACTCCAGCCTGGAATCTTATGCCAAGCTGCGTCCGGCGTTTGACCGCAAGTTCGGCTCGGTGACCGCCGCGAACGCCACCCCGCTGACCGACGGTGCGGCGGCGATTTTGCTGATGCGCGAAGGCCGGGCCAAAGAGCTGGGCCTCAAACCGCTCGGTTACATTCGCTCTTATGCGTTTGCTGCGATTGGCGTCGAGCAGGACATGCTGATGGGACCATCGTACGCCACGCCGCTGGCACTGGATCGCGCGGGCCTGAGCCTGTCGGATCTGACCCTGATCGATATGCACGAAGCCTTTGCGGCGCAGACCCTGGCCAACGTGAAGATGTTCGGCTCGAAGAAATTTGCTGAAGAGAAGCTGGGCCGCAGCCAAGCAATCGGCGAGATTGATATGGACAAGTTCAATGTCCTCGGCGGCTCGATTGCCTACGGTCACCCGTTTGCAGCCACCGGCGCGCGCATGATCACCCAAACCTTACGTGAGCTGCAACGCCGTGGTGGCGGTTTTGCGCTGAACACCGCTTGTGCCGCAGGAGGCCTGGGCGCTGCAATGATCCTGGAGGCAGAATAATGACTGAACACGCATCCGCATTTTCTTTATCCTACGCTGAAAACGGCGTGGCCTGGCTGAAGGTCGATGTGCCGGAAGAGAAAATGAATACGCTGCAGTCCGCCTTTGTTGAGCAGGTCTCCGAAGTGCTGGCTGAGCTGAAAACCAAGACCGACGTCAAGGGCCTGGTGGTCTATTCCGGCAAGCCGGATAACTTTATTGCCGGGGCCGATATCCGCATGCTGGACGCCTGTACCACGGCCGAAGAAGCTGAGCAGCTGGCCACCAAAGGGCAGGAGCTGTTTGACGCCCTGGAGTCGCTGCCGTTTCACGTGGTTGCGGCGATCCACGGCCCGTGTCTGGGTGGCGGTCTGGAGCTGGCGCTGGCCTGTCACAGCCGGGTGTGCTCGGATGATGACAAGACCCGTCTAGGCTTACCGGAGGTCCAGCTGGGCCTGTTACCGGGCTCGGGTGGCACCCAACGCCTGCCGCGTCTGATTGGCGTCGCCAATGCGCTGGATATGATCCTGACCGGCAAGCAACTGCGCGCCAAGAAAGCGAAAAAACTGGGCGTGGTCGATGAGTCCGTACCGCTGAGCATTCTGCTCGACATTGCCGAGCAACAAGCGCTGAAACCGAAACCGAAACGTAAGCATACCTTCCAGGAGTGGGCACTCGGTGGCAATGCGCTGGGCCGCTCGCTGGTGTTTGATCAGGCAGGAAAGAAAACCCGCGAGAAGACCCGCGGCAATTATCCGGCGGCAGATGCGATCCTGGAAGTGATCAAGTACGGCCTGCAATCGGGACGGGACAAAGGCCTGCGCCTGGAAGCCAAGCGCTTCGGCGAGTTGGTGATGTCGCCGGAATCTGCGGCCCTGCGCAGCATCTTCTTTGCTACCACGGCGATGAAAAAAGAGACCGGAGCCGAGGCTAAGCCGGGGACCATCCGCCGCGTCGGCGTGCTTGGCGGCGGCCTGATGGGCGGTGGGATCAGCCATGTGACGGCGGTGAAAGCCGGCTATCCGGTGCGGATCAAAGATATTGCCAACGACGGCCTGCTCAATGCCATGGCTTACAATTACAAGCTGCTGGATAAAAAGCGCAAACGCCGCATCATCAGCAAGGCGGAGCTGCAAAAGCAGATGCTGTCGATCACCGGTGGCACGGATTACACCGGTTTTAACCATGCTGATGTGGTGGTCGAAGCGGTGTTTGAAGATCTGAACCTCAAGCACCAGATGGTGCGTGAAATAGAGCAGCACGCCAAACCGGAGACCATTTTTGCCACCAATACGTCCTCGTTGCCGATCCACCAGATCGCCGAAGCGGCAGAGCGGCCGGCGCAGGTCGTCGGGCTGCACTACTTCAGTCCGGTCGAGAAAATGCCGCTGGTGGAAGTGATCCCCCATGCCGGGACTTCGCCGGAGACAGTGGCGACCGTGGTTGCGCTGGCGAAGAAGCAGGGCAAGACTCCGATTGTGGTTGGCGATAAAGCCGGATTCTACGTCAACCGGATCCTGGCGCCTTATATGAATGAAGCGGCCAATGTACTGCTGGGCGGTGAGCCGATTGAGCACCTGGATACAGCGCTGCTCGACTTCGGCTTCCCGGTCGGCCCGATCACCCTGCTGGATGAAGTCGGCGTGGATATCGGCGCGAAAATTATGCCGATCCTGGTCAATGAGCTGGGCGATCGTTTCCAGGGGCCGGATGTGTTCGACACCCTGCTCAACGACGGCCGCAAAGGGCGCAAGAGCGGCAAGGGCTTCTACCTGTATAACAGCAAGAAGAAGTCGGTCGATAAGAGCGTGTACAAGCTGTTGAATCTCCAGCCGGAGAAAAAAGCTGATGCGGAAACGATCGCAATGCGCTGTACGCTGATGATGCTCAACGAAGCTGCCCGCTGTCTTGACGAAGGGGTGATCCGCTCACCTCGCGACGGCGATATCGGGGCGATTTTCGGCATCGGTTTCCCACCGTTCCTGGGCGGTCCGTTCCGGTATATGGATCAGCTGGGCGCAGCCCGGGTGGTCGAGCTACTCAATGAATACACCAATAAATATGGTCAGCGCTTCAAGCCGTGCGACAAGCTGGTCGCCATGGCCAGCGAAAACCAGCGTTTCTATGATTAACGTGTCTAGCTTTAAGTGACCTCAATCAAACGGCCTGCATGTGCAGGTCGTTTTCTTATGTTCAGGGTAGTGCTGAAGGCCAGGGATTATCTCTAACATTGAGCGCGTGTTACTGAAGTCGTTTGGCCCAGTTGCCCTGATGCTGCCGCTCGCAGTCCTCCTCGCTGTCACAGAGGACATGGCGGGCGATCGATTTGAGCCGGATCCCCATCGCACTAAGCTGGCTTTGAATGAGCGCATTGAGCTGTGTCTGCGCTGCACTGTCGGTGAAGTTGGCGAGCTGCGCATTAGTCTCGAACACGCACACGATTTTTAAGCTGTCCGGAAAATTGGCGTAGTTCACCACATGGGTCAGCCACTGAAAGCCGTCGCAGGTGTCCAGAGCGGTGTCGCATACATCGGTCAGTACGGCACGGAGTTGGTTGTCTGTTTTCTTATCTTGTTTTCGCACAAAAGGCCTTTTCTTGGATTAAAGCGGTGGCTCTTCCTCATAGAACGTGTGCCGGACGATTGTGATTACTCAACGTGGTCCAAAGCATGTATCTGATGGGGATTCAGCCCGCTCAGCGGGCTTTTTTCTGAAATTCACTGATGGATTCGAGCGGCTCGCCGATCATCAGCGGATCTAAGTTGCTGTGCGCCTGGCCCTGGCAGTGCATGATCAGCCGGTTGGCGGTACGCGGTTTGATGATATCGACCACAAAGCGCACCATATCGGCCCGGGACAGATCGCGCAGCGCCTCGGCGACTTTCTGGCGTTGGTTAAACTGCTCATCCTTGTTACCGATGCTGACCCAGTAACGCTGGGCCCGGGCACGCAGATTGGTGTCCGGCTCGGTGATTTGCGCCAGCAGCCCCTGCTTGCTGGCCTGCCACTGGGCTTCGTTAAGCTCCAGCAGCACCAGGGCAAAGGCATTGGTGAATTCATCAATGGCTTCGGAGAGCTGCGCCGGCGAGGCCACCGGAGACTGGATGTAGAGGATCAGCCCCGGATGGCGGTTCAGCGGCAGGTTGGCCGTTCCGACCATATAGCCCAGTTGCTGCCGGGTCCGTAATTCATGGAAGAAGGTGGACGACATCAGATGGTTGGCCAGCGTATAGACGGCAATTTTGTGTGGTGTCGGTTTGCGCGACTGGTAATACATCAAGATCGCCGAGTCGGCATGATTACAGCTGACTTCGTAGCGCAGGGTGCCGGATTTGCCCAGGTGAACTAGTGGCCGCTGGGATTCCCCGTACAGTTGGTCAGTGACCCGGAAGGCGTCTTTAAGAATTTCAGCCAGCGCCAGGGCGTCCTCTTGACGCCAGTTGCCGTAGACGAAGGTGTCGATGTGCAGCTCGGCAAACATGGCCTCGACGAATTCGGGCAGCTCGTCCACGGTCAGGGATTCGAGCGCTTCCAGCAGGACCGGAAACGGCGGGTTGTTTGGCTGCAACAGGCCGGTCAGCTGGTTAAACAGCTGGGAGATCGGCTTGTCTTCAGCAGAATTACGCCAATTACGCAGCATTTGCGCCTTGATGTTGTCAAAGCGATCCGGATCGAAAGTTCGATTGGCGAAGCGATCCAGCAGCAGTTGCATCAGGAGCGGTTGTTTCTCACTGAACCCGGACAGTTGCAGGGTGACACCGCCTTGGTGGGCATACAGGTTATACGACATCCCGGCAATTTCTGCCGGATACGCGGACTCGTTAATCGCTTCGAGCAGCATTTCGACGCAAACCCGGGTTTTGACGATATTGCGCGGCGAGCTGACGGCATGCGGGCTGTCGATCGCCACATAGACCACGCCCTTGGGCACCCGAAATTCATGCTCCTGCTTATACCACAGGCGGAAACCGGGCAGATCCTGGATCAATTGCGGCGGCAGCTCAGCTTGCGGCGCCAGCGGGAGTGGATCCAGTTGCTCGCAGAGGTACGGGTTGCGCTCGGGCAATTTCAGCGCCGGCTCATCACCCGGCTGCTGCCAGCGGCTGAGCTGCGCGTCGCTGAAGGGTTTGACGGCGTACGGCGTGTGATACCACTGGGCTACCCGGTTATATTCCTGACCCTGGGCGACCAGCACCAGGCGCATGTTGTCCGGGGTGAAATAGTTGAGCAGCTTGCGGATCAGCGGCTCATCGTAGCCGGCCATCATGTAGTCGCCGTAGATCACATCTTCCGGCGCATAGTGGAACAGGTTCATGACCAGATAGCTGACGGTATCGAGCGGGCGACTTTTTTCCTGGTAGCGAAACGCCATTTCCAGCACTGCGCGTTTTTCTTCGTAGCGCCAGGCATCCAGCCCTTCACGCTTGATCAGCGCAATCGTCTGGAACACGGTGGCGACAATCTCGTCGAGCTGATCCAGCCCTTTCGGGGTCAGATTGAGGCTGACGGTAAATTCGCGGAAGTTACTGCCACTGACACCGCCCCCGGCGGCGAGTGTATTGATCAGGCCACGGCTTTTCAGGACCGACATCAGGCTGCCGCTGCCTTCGTTCCCCAGCAGGTGGGCAATATAGGACAGGGGTTTTTGCCGGTAGTAGTGCTCGACTGAGGGCATGGTGAACGACAGGGTGAGCTTGCGCACTTCCTTGATCGGTTCAATGGTAATGAGCTTGCCGCTTTCATGGGCGGTCAGCAGCGGCTCTTCAATGGCCGGTTTGGCCACGCCGGTATTCGGCACCTGGTGAAAATAGGTCCGGGCATAGTATTCAAGCTGATCCAGTGATTGCGGCCCCAGAAGCACCAGGCACATCAGCTCGGCGGAGTAATGGGTGCGGTAAAAATTGAGCAGCTCATCTCGGATCGAGCGGTTTTCGCGATCGTCCAGGGTGCTGAGATCGCCGACGGAAAATTTGGCAAACGGGTGGGCCGGGTTGATGGTTTCCTTGTGGACCTGATACAGGCGGCGGACATCGTCTTTGATTTTCAGTTTGTATTCGGAATCAACGGCCTGGCGCTCTTTGTCCAGTGCATCCGCGTTGAACAGCGGGGCGGTAAAAAACTGGCCGAAGCGATCCAGCCCTTCTTCAAAGGTCGGCGGGGTGACTTCAAAAAAGTAGGTCGTATTCTCGGTTCCTGTCCAGGCGTTGTTGCTGCCGCCGCTGCGGTTGATGAAGGTCTGGAACTCGCCGACCTTTGGATATTTCTCCGTGCCAAGAAACAGCATGTGTTCGAGAAAATGGGCCATGCCCTGACGGTCAACCGGATCATCAAAGTGCCCGACGTTGACAGACAACGCGGCAGCGGAGCGGGGAGCTTCCGCATCATGTACCAGAAGCACCTTGAGCTGGTTATCGAGAGTCAGGTAGCGGTACTGCTTGAGATCGTTGGGGCTGATATGCACGAGAAGCGCCTATTTTTTTGTAAATTAAGCTAATTATGACGCCCATTACCGAGGCTGGCAAATCAGTCCGCAGGGACGAGCCAACCGCCGACGGCGGGAGATTTGACCGGACCGGAATACCATCTTTGGGGCAGGTCGTCTGGTCGGTCACGCTTCGGCAACTGAAACAGCAGTATGGCTATCCAGCACCGACAGGACTTGCTAGCATAGCGGCACGATTAACTGTGAATGTGAGCCGGTTTGCCCCCGCGCCAATGGGCAGCGATTTGTTTCTGCGTTTATGTGGAATTTTTTGTACAAAAGTGGCTGCTTTGACGTATCAATAAATGCTTTGGTGAATCAAGAAGTGCGTTACGAATGAATCAGTGCTTTGCAGATCAAAAAGTATTTTGTGGATCAAATAGTACTGTGCGGATCAAAAACTGTTTTCACGGATCAATCAGCGTTTTTGCGAAAGAGACCGCAACAGTAGCGGTCTGGATGGGTAGAGAGTAAACGGGACTGGATAGGCGATATGCGAATTTATATTATGCGTCATGGTGAAGCGCAGACGTTTGCTCCGACGGATGCGGAACGACCGCTAACCGGACACGGTCAGCAGCACTCTGAGCAAATGGCGCTGCAACTGGCCAGCCAGTTGTCTGGCGGGCTGGATATGGTTTGGGTGAGTCCTTACCTGCGCGCGCAGCAGACCTGGCAGGCGATGGCGCAACACCTGCCGACACCGGAAAAACTGATGACGGTTGAGGAAATCACTCCATACGGCGGTGCGGAAGATGTCGCGACTTACCTGAAAGCGATGATTGGGATCGAGCGGCCTGAAACCGTGCTGATTGTGTCGCATCTGCCTCTGGTCGGTTATCTGGCATCTGAGCTGGTGCCGGGCTTGCCGTCACCGATGTTCCGGACTTCCGCGATTGCGGCGATTGATTACCAGCCGGACTCTGAAGCGGCTGAGTTTTTGTGGCAGGCCAATCCGGAAGGATAAATTGTAAAAAATCGTGAACCAAGGTTAAGGAAGCCCGCCAGGCTGCCGATATAACCAGAGCAGCGGACGCTGGCATGGCGAACAGCATGCTGATGATGTTGTTGAGTTGCTGCTGAGTTGACGCGTGGTTGAATGCCACCCTTATTTACCGAACAAGAATTGATAAAGTTATTGTTATGAAAGGAATAATACTCGCACTGCTCGGGACTGTGCTGCTGGCCGGTTGCGTGCAGGGGCCAAGATCCCCTCAGATAAATGCCAACGGCGCCATCAAGTGGGCGAACGGAATGCGTGAAGAAATGCATATTTCGGCATCGGGCAGTACGCTGACTTTTGCGGTTCCGCCAAGCTTGTTCGGGGCGGGAGGCGTCACGATTTTCTCCCGGATTGACAGTGCCCGCAACGGCAACTGTGAACACTATTACAGTGAAGGGGCGGTCAAAACCCGGATGCAGATTTGCGACAGCGGGGAAGTGACCCTGATTGTCGATGGCCGGGTGATCAACGTCGGCGCGCTGGCGAAATACGTCTATTAATCCTGGGACAGGCGCTATAGTCGCTGTAGCTGTAGCTGTAGCTGTAGCTGTAGCTGTAGGTAGTGAAAGTATAAAAGTAAAAACAAAGGAGGCGAACTGCATGCGTGCGGGGATCGCCTCTTCGGCAACGCCACATTAGCGCTCAGGAATCTCAATTAACACCAGCAGGGCACCGTCGCCGCCAAATTCCAGCGGTGCCTGGTGAAATGCCATCACATCCGGATGCTGGGCCAGCCATTGCGGTGCTTTTTGTTTCAGGATGTGTTTACCGATCCCGTGCATCACACAGGCACAGGCAACATTTTCTTTGATACAAGCCGCGATCATCGCTGCCAGCTCGCGCTTGGCTTCCCGCTGGGTCATCCCGTGCATATCCAGATACATATCCGGGACGTACACGCCACGGCGCAGTTTTTTCACTTCATATTTCGACACCCCGGTCCGTGCGTACTGGGTTGGTCCGTGTTCATCCAGGTGGGGTTCGAATTCGTCGGAAAAGTAAAACTCGTGGTTCAGGGATTCTTTTTCTGACACTTTGGGACGATTCGCCTTCGTGCTCTGTCGGCGCGGCGCGATTATGGTATCATGCGACAACTTTTTTACGCCTTTTACCGCATCCTGAAAGAGTGCCAGGTCATCTTCCAGGGTCAGATCTTTTTTACTCATAATGAATTTCCAACAACTCTATAGCGGTATTGTAGCGTCATTCGGAGGCTATTTTGGATAAGATTTTTGTCGACGAAGCCGTCAACGAACTTCACACATTGCAGGACATGCTACGTTGGACGGTCAGCCGTTTCAATGCTGCCGGTCTTTTTTATGGTCACGGGACCGACAACGCGTGGGATGAAGCGGTGCAGCTGGTGCTGCCGACCTTGTATCTGCCGTTAGATATTCCGTCAGAAGTGCGTTTTTCGCGTCTGACCAGCAGCGAGCGCCTGCGCATTGTTGAGCGGGTGATCCGCCGGATCAATGATCGGACGCCGGTCGCGTACCTGACCAACAAGGCATGGTTCTGCGGCATGGAATTCTTCGTCGATGAGCGGGTGTTGGTGCCGCGCTCGCCAATCGGGGAATTGATCGAAAACGGGTTCGAACCGTTCCTGACCGAGCCGCCGACCCGGATCATGGATCTGTGCACCGGCTCCGGTTGTATCGGTATTGCCTGCGCCCATGCGTTCCCGGAAGCCGAAGTCGATATCGTCGATATCTCGACCGATGCGCTGGCTGTGGCCGAGCAGAATATCCACGACCACGGTCTGGAGCAGCAGGTGATCCCACTGCGCTCGGATTTGCTGCGTGATGTGCCGAAAGATCAATATGACCTGATTGTCACCAATCCACCGTACGTCGATCAGGAAGATATGAACAGTCTGCCGGATGAGTTCCGCCATGAGCCGGTGCTGGGCCTGGCTGCTGGTACGGATGGCCTGAAACTGGTCCGCCGGATCCTGGCCAACGCGCCGGATTACCTGAAAGAAAACGGTGTGCTGATTTGTGAAGTCGGTAACTCCATGGTGCACATGGAAGAGCAATATCCGCATATTCCGTTCACCTGGATCGAGTTTGAAAACGGCGGCCACGGCGTGTTCATGATGACCCGTGAGCAGCTGGTTGCCTGCCAGGACGATTTCAAGTTGTATCGCGATTAAGCGAAACCGATGGAAGAGATAACAAAAAAACCGAAGCCCAAGCTTCGGTTTTTTTATGGCTTTAGCGACAGCTTTTGCATCACCCGACGGCGGATATTCAGGCCTTCGCTTGCTGTTGTTTGGCAACCAGTGCGGCCATGATCTCAGTTTGATTGTTGAGGTAATCTTCGAGACCGGCGCGACGCAGATCGCACGACGGACAGTCACCGCAGCCATCACCAATCACGCCGTTATAACAAGTCAGGGTTTTTTCCCGGACAAACTCCAGTTTGCCGCATTGATCGGCCAGCGCCCAGGTTTCGGCTTTGTTGAGCCACATCAGCGGGGTGGCAATGTTGAGCGGGCGATCCATCCCCAGCACCAGCGACTGGTTGAGGGACTTGACGAATTCATCCCGGCAGTCCGGGTAGCCGGAGAAATCCGTTTCACACACGCCGGTGATCACGGTATCAGCACCGATCTGGTAGGCATAAATGCCCGCCAGAGTCAGAAACAGAATGTTGCGGCCCGGGACAAAAGAGTTCGGCAGGCCGTTGTCCTGCAACTCATGGGAAACGGGAATGTTGTCGCGGGTCAGGGAGCTGATTGCCAGCTCATTGAGCAGACCGACATCCATGACTTTATGGGCGGCGATGCCCAGCTCGCGGCAAATGGATTCGGCAACTTCAATTTCCAGTTTGTGTCGCTGACCATAATCAAAGGTGAGACAGTGGACTTCATCAAACTGGGCCATGGCCTGGATCAGGCAGGTGGTGGAGTCCTGGCCGCCACTAAAAACCACTACGGCTTTACGCATTGTTGTATTTCCTGTGTTGTTGCCGCATACCCGCAACGGGTATTACCGAAAAACAGTCGGTGGCATAAATCATTGATACCGGCGGCAGGTTCTCCGCCGGCAGGGCAATGCTACCGCAGAGTGGGGAGAGAAGAAAGGCTGACAAAACAATGCTGGGCCACCGTGAACCGGTGGCCCAGCAGGCCGGTGTGGTCGAGAGGAAACCGGGGATGTTTACAAGGTGCCGGTTTGCTCAAGGGCTTCGAGCTGGCTGAGATAAGGCGTGATATCGCCGATGTTCTCGCGCACCCACTGGGCATCAAAATAGGTATCGAGGTAGCGCTCACCGCTGTCGCACAGCAGGGTGACAATCGAGCCGGTTTCACCGCGGGCTTTCATTTCACTGGCCAGCTGCAACACGCCGAACAGGTTGGTGCCGGTCGATGCCCCGGCTTTACGGCCGAGCAGTTTTTCCAGCCAGTGGACGGTGGCGATACTGGCAGCATCCGGGATGGTGCGCATGTCATCGACTACATCGGGAATAAAGCTCGGCTCGACCCGTGGACGGCCAATGCCTTCAATCCGGCTGCAGGCCGGGCTGGTCAGGTTGAGATCCCGCGACTTGTAGTAGTCATGGAACACCGAGTTTTCCGGATCGACCACGCACAGGCTGGTGGCATGCATCTGATGGCGGATATAGCGGCCGATGGTAGCGGAAGTGCCGCCGGTGCCCGGGCTCATCACAATCCAGGTCGGGATCGGATGGGCTTCCAGCTTCATCTGCTCGAAAATGCTGTTGGCAATATTGTTGTTGCCGCGCCAGTCGGTGGCGCGCTCGGCATAGGTGAACTGATCCATGTAGTGGCCGCCCAGCTCCTTCGCCAGTCGACGGGACTCATCATAGATTGCGCTCGGGCTGTCGACAAAATGGGCCCGGCCACCGTAGAACTCAATCTGTTCAATTTTTTTGCGCGCCGTTTTGCGCGGTACCACGGCAATAAACGGCAGGCCCAGCATCCGGGCAAAGTAGGCTTCAGAAACCGCCGTGCTGCCGGAAGATGACTCAATGATCGGGGTATCTTTACCAATCCAGCCGTTACACAGGGCATACAGAAACAGCGAGCGGGCCAGACGGTGCTTGAGGCTGCCGGTTGGGTGGGTGCTTTCATCTTTGAGGTAGATGTCAATGCCGTCCAGGCTCGGTAGATCCAGTTTGATCAAATGGGTATCGGCAGATCGCTGATAATCCGCTTCGATGGTACGGATGGCATGGTTGATCCATTGTTGATCATGGCACATGGGGGGACCTTCTGGTTTTGGCTGCGTGAAACGTGCGCCGGATATTTATTATCGATAGGGAACATATTAATCGAATGCAGAGAAAAAGCTTTGCTTAATTTGTTCTGGAATCACTAAAATAGAGAATATTTTTCTATTAATATTGAGGTCTATAGAAATGTATCATCTGGATCAGACCGACCGGGCACTCTTGCGCCGATTGCAGCAGGATGCGACGGTTTCACTGGCGGAGCTGGCCGAAGCCGTGAACCTGACGACCACCCCGTGCTGGAAGCGGCTCAAGCGGCTGGAAGAGAGCGGGATCCTGCGCCAGCGGGTGGCATTGCTGGATCCGGTGAAATTAGGACTGACCTTTACCGCGTTTGTCCAAATCAAAACCAGCGACCATTCCAAAGAGTGGTATCACGCTTTTGCCGACACCGTGGTTGATTTTCCGGAAGTGATGGAGTTTTACCGGATGGCCGGTGAATACGATTACATGATGAAGGTGCAGGTGGCGGACATGACGGCGTTTGACTTGTTTTACAAAAAACTGGTCAACAGCATTGAAGGGCTGACCAATGTGACCTCAACGTTTGCCATGGAATCCCTGAAATATACAACTGCTTTACCCCTCTAAAGTACTGTATAAAAAAGCATATTCATTAGGATTTATAAAATGGTGCCGAGGATTTCTTCGTATTCCCGGCTTTGGTTCGCTACATCTTTGATTATCTGTCTACTTTTCAGATAATAACCCCATCTGTTCCAATCGGGGAGCCGCGGGGATTGCCCCGTTTCGAATCGGTTCCGTGACCTTGTCGGCTCGCGCGCCGGTTATCTTCTTGTCAGGATACGGTTTCACACCTTCCGTTTTATCCGCAGAGCATTTGTTGCTCTGACTCACTTTGATTCATCATAAATTAAATGATGGCATGCCTGTTTCTGTGGAGGGATTATGCAGATTTTCTGGCAGCTGAGATGGTATTTTCGCCGGCAGTGGCGCCGTTACGGCGGGGCGATTGCTATCTTGGTTCTGGTTTCGTTATTTGAATTGTTGCCGCCGCGGGCAATCGGCTGGATCGTTGATGGCGTGGTCGCCGGGACGATGCAATTGCCGCAGATGCTGGCTTGGCTGGCCGGTCTGGCCGGCTTGTGGTTTGGCGTTTATCTGCTGCGCATTATCTGGCGGGTCTGGCTGTTTGGTGCTGCTGCTGAGCTGGGAACCGTGCTGCGCAATCGCCTGTATCGTCACTTTTCATCTCATCCGCCGATTTTCTTTGAGCGTTATAAAACCGGCGATCTGATGGCGCGCTCGACCAATGATGTCAACGCGGTGGTGATGACGGCCGGGGAAGGCGTGCTCACCGCAGCAGACTCGTTGATCACCGGGATCGCCGTCCTGCTGGTGATGACTACCACGCTGAGCTGGGAGCTGACGCTGCTGGCCCTGTTGCCGATGCCGCTGATGGCGTTGGCGGTATTCCGGTTTGGCCGCCAGCTCCATACCTGTTTTTCCAAATCTCAGGCCGCTTTTTCGGATCTGACCGAAAAGACTCAGGAATCCCTCAATGGCGTGCGGATGATCCGGGCGTTCGGGTTAGAGCAGCGCCAGCAGGCGGATTTCGCTGCGGTGGTGGATCAGGTCGGAGAGAAAAACCTGGCGGTGGAAAGAGTCGATGCCAAGTTTGATCCGGTGATCCAACTCACCATCGGAATGTCGTTTTTCCTCAGTGTCGCCGGGGGCGGTTATATGGTGTCGCAGGGACGGCTGAGCCTGGGGGATCTGACCGCGTTTGTGTTGTATCAGGGCCTGATGGTCTGGCCGATGCTGGCGATGGCCTGGCTGTTTAACATTCTTGAGCGCGGCTCGGCGGCCTGGGAGCGCCTGCAGCATATTTTTGATGAATCTCCGGAAATCGTCAGTGGTGAGGTGGCGCTGAAAGCCGCGCACCAGCCGCTGACCGTTGAGATCCAACAGTTCTGCTGGCGCGGCCAGAGCCATCCGGCGTTGAGTGAGGTTCATTTTACCCTCCGGCCCGGCATGCTGCTCGGCCTTGCCGGGCCGATCGGCAGCGGTAAATCGACCCTGATGTCGCTGCTGCTCCGTCAGCAGGAGCTGGCACAAGGCCGTATTTGCTACGGCGGCGTCAGTATTATTGAGGCGGATCTGAACCAGTGGCGCAGTCGATTTGCTGTGGTCAGCCAAAGCCCGTTCCTGTTCTCCCGCTCGGTGGCGGATAACATCGCCCTGGGCAAACCGGATGCGTCGATGGCTGAGATCCGCGAAGCGGCGCGTGCGGCTTGTATCGATGAAGATATCAGCCAGTTCCCGGCCGGGTATGACACCCTGGTCGGTGAAAAAGGGATCACACTTTCCGGTGGACAGAAGCAGCGTATCGCCATTGCTCGGGCTTTGTTGTTGGGGGCGGAAATTCTGGTGCTGGATGACGCGCTGTCTGCCGTCGACGGCAAAACCGAACACCGGATCCTGACCAACCTGCGCCGGAAGAAACAACAGACGGTGATTGTGATTGCCCACCGTCTGACCGCGATGGAGCAGGCCGATACCATTCTGGTGCTGCAAAATGGCCGGATTGCGGAGCAGGGGAACCACGCCGAATTGCTGGCCGCCGGCAGTTGGTATGCCGAAATGTATCAATATCAGAAACTCGAACGCGTGATTGAGGGGGCGCAATGACCGATCATACCGTCAATAAAGCCGTGTTGCGGCGGCTGCTCCGTTATGCGCTGCATGACAAGAAAAAACTCGGCTACGCCATTTTGCTGTTGCTGGTTGCTTCTCTGGCCGATGTCTCCGGCCCTTGGTTGATCCAGCATTTTATCGATCACTACATTGCCAAGGATCAGTACCCGCTGGCGATGGTGGCGGGACTGGCGCTGGCCTACGTGACCCTGATGGTAACGGCGGCCTGGTTTCGCTATAAACAGTCGTTGCAGTTTAACCAGATCGCCATCAGCGTGGTGCAGCGGGTCCGTAAACAGCTGTTCGAGCGGATGATTAACCAGCCGCTGTCGGCGTTTGACTATATGCCGTCCGGCAAGCTGGTGTCGCGGATCACCAATGACACCGAGTCGATCAAAGACTTTTATGTGTTTGTGATTGGCTCGGTGTTGAAAAACGTGGTGTTGATCGCTGTGATGCTGGTGGTGATGTGCTTGCTGAGTCCGCGATTAGCCGCCGTGGTCGCCGTTTTGCTGCCGGTCGTTCTGGCGATTATGGTGATTTACCAGCGCAAAAGCGCCGATGCCTACCGGACCATGCGCGATTTGCTGGCCGATATCAACGCGTCGATGAGCGAGTCGATTCAGGGCATGAGCCTGATCCAGCTGATGCGTCAGGAGCAGGCGTTCAGCCAGCAGTTTTCCGCGTTGACCCGCCGCCATCTGGCCTCGCAAATCGGGGTCATGAAGCTGAACGGATTGTTGTTGCGACCGCTGATCGATTTCCTCTCCGGGGTGGCCCTGCTGTCACTGGTGGCTTTGTTTGGTGTCAGCGGCACAGAGCTGATTGGGGTCGGGGTGCTGTATGCCTTCATCAGTTATTTGGGCCGGGTGACCGAGCCGCTGATCGAGCTGACCCAGCAGCTGTCCTTGTTGCAACAGGCGATGGTCGCCAGTGAGCGAATCTTCGGCTTTATCGATGCCAAGCAGCAAGCTTACGGCGATGATACCCGGCCGCTGGTATCCGGCCGGCTGGCCTGTCGTGATGTCTCTTTTAGTTATGACGGTCAGCAGTCGGTACTGGATGGGATCGATGTCGAGCTGCCGCATCGCGGCTTCCTGGCATTGGTCGGCCACACCGGCAGCGGTAAGAGTACCCTGGCCTCGTTGATGATGGGATTTTACCCGCTCACCCAAGGAGAGCTGACGCTGGACGGTCGGCCGCTGTCTTCACTGGCCCAACCGGTGCTGCGTGAAGGAATTGCCATGGTGCAGCAGGATCCGCATGTCCTCAGTGACACGGTGCGGGAAAACGTCAGCCTGGGACGGCCGGTGAGCGATGACGCCATCTGGCAGGCGCTGGATAAAGTCGGGCTGTCGGCGCAAATCCGTCTTTATGATGCGGGGCTGGATACCCGGCTGGGCAGCGGCGAAGCCAATTTATCTGCCGGGCAGAAGCAATTGCTGGCGCTGGCCCGGGTACTGGTGGCCCGGCCGAAGATCCTGATCCTCGATGAAGCGACGGCCAATATCGATTCCGGCACCGAGCATCAGATCCAGCAGGCGCTGCAGATTCTGCGTCAGGATATGAGCATCGTGGTGATTGCCCACCGGTTGTCGACTATCATCGAGGCCGATGAAATTCTGGTGTTGAGCCGGGGGCTGATCATCGAGCGCGGGAATCACCCGCAACTGCTGACGCAGAAAGGCCATTATTGGCAGATGTACCAGCTGCAACAGGCCGGTGAACACTTGCATCAGCTCGAAGAAGCCGCAGGTGTACCGGAGGTGTCATAAGTTTGACAGTGTGATGACATTTTCGTGACAGCTGACACGTATAACTCCCGCCACAGAACTGAACACTGTACAGCAGCCAAGATTTCAGCGCTGCTGTACAGTGTCGATTACTTTCTCTGACGCATCAGGCCTTCCTGCACAGCCGAGGCAACCAGCTCACCTTGCTGGTTATAGATCTCGCCGCGGACCAGGCCACGCGAGCCACTTGCTGACGGACTGTCGATGGCATACAGCAGCCACTCGTCCATCCGGAACGGGCGGTGGAACCACATGGAGTGATCAATGGTCGCGACTTTCATGCCCGGGGTCATCATAGTGACGCCGTGGGGGTGCAGGGCAGTGACCAGGAATCCCCAGTCGGACGCGTAAGCGAGCACATACTGGTGGATCCGCGGATCATCGGGCATCGCGCCGTTGGCCTTGATCCACAGGTATTGCTTGGGCGCTTCAACCTTGGGGGCCAGCGGATTGACGGCAGTGACCGGGCGAACTTCAATCGGACGTTGTCGGCCGAAGGTTTCGACAGCCTGTTTCGGCAGTTTGTCCGCAATGGCGTGGACCAGCGCTTGTTCCGAGAGCAGTGATTCCGGCGGTGGTACGTCCGGCATGGTGGACTGGTGGTTCAGTCCGGGCTCTTCAGCCTGATAGGAAGCCGTCAGATAGAAAATCGGGCGGCCGTACTGAACGGCTTTGACGCGCCGGGTACTGAAGCTTCGACCGTCGCGCAGGTTTTCGACATCGTAGATGATCGGCTTTTGCGGATCACCCGGACGCAGGAAGTAACTGTGAAAAGAGTGGACCTGACGGTGTTCGTCGACGGTTTCTTTGGCAGCCGACAGGGATTGACCAATCACCTGACCGCCATACACCTGCGGCAGACCCAAATGTTCACTCTGGCCACGGAATAACCCTTGCTCAAGCTGCTCTAAGTGTAACAGAGTGAGAAGTTCATTCAGTTCTTTGCTCATCGGAGCTCCAAGTTCCATGTTATTATTTATTGATTTTTACGGATTGTTTGACGTGAATTCAAGTCACGACGTTATCTATCTGTAAAATATTCAGTTTGTCTCTAGGTTTAAAGGGGAGAGGAATGAAAAAGCTTTTTACACTGTTCTCAGCGTTAATGGTGGTATTGGTGATTTCTGCGTGTACGAACTTAATGCAGCAAAACGCAGATATCGGGACAGTGGAAGGCACGTTGGCATATCGTGAGAGAGTGGCCCTGCCGGCCAATGCACGGATCACCGTGACTTTAGCGGATGTGTCTAAAATGGATGCCTCTGCCGAAGTGATCAGCCAGCAAACGTTCCTGGCCGATGGACAACAAGTGCCGTTCGCCTTTCAGCTTGATTTCATGAAAGATGAAATTAAGCCCAATCATACATATGCAGTCAGCGCCCGCATTGAAGTGGGTGATAAGCTGTACTTTATTACCGATACCCGCAATGCGGTGCTGACCGACCCGGCGGCGACCACCAAGCTGGATATCCGACTGGTGAAAACGAACTAAATTGCCTGAGCGCCTGCACACGGGTTGTGCGGGCGCTGTTGCTGCGGTTGTTACAGTTCGTTGTTACAGTCCGTCCCAGCGATAGCGTCTCAGCGGCAGTTTCCCCGTCTCCGACACTTCAATTCCTTCTGCCAGCAACCGTTGCCGCTGGCGATGCAAATCATGCCCTTGTTGGGAAATCATCCCTTGCGCATTCACCACCCGGTGCCACGGCAGCGTTGAGCCTTCCGGTAGCGTTGCCAGTAAACGCCCGACCTGGCGGTGATAGCCGGGGTAGCCGGCAAACTTGGCGATGTCCCCATAAGTCGACACTTTTCCTAAGGGAATTTGGTGAACCTGGCTATAGATTTGGCCTGCAAAATCGTCCATATTTAAACCTGAACCAAACAAACATTCCGATAGTGGCATAAATTCTGCAATTTTCCTACGTGCGCTATCGGTCAACGCATGGAGGAGCATCGATGTTGTATGCCGCGTTGCTTGTTGTGGTCAGTATTGCACTGACTGTGTTGGGGGTCAGTGCGTTAGGGCATAGCCATGGAGAGCTGCCCGCGTTAGCACTGGCCATTCCCGCTTTATGGCTGCTCCCGCAAGGGGGGATCTACGCCTGGTTACTGTTGGTGGCGCTCGGCGCATACGGGATGGTATTACCGGAGCAGCCGCTGGCGCTGTCAATCAGCCTGTTTATGATGATGCCGGTGTTTGCGGTCAGCTTTTCGCCCAAAGGCGGCTGGCAGCTGGCGGCTTTGCTGATCTCGATTGTGCTGGCGATGGATGTCGGCCTGATGGCCTTGCAAGGGGAAGGCAAACTCGCCGGTTCTGCGTCTTATACCGTGATTCAAATTCTGGCGGTGGCTTTAATGTGGTATGTGGGCCGTTGCTGGCGTCCGGTGAATGGCAACACCTGGTGGCCGCTGTTTCTGGTGGTGCCATTGTGGGTCGGCGGGATGGAGCACGCGGCGCTGGTCGCCCTGTGCATCACCGGCCTGATTGCCGCCTTGCAGGAGATGATGAAGAGCAAGCTTCATGACTGGGTGCCGCGATTGGCCTGGATCCTGCCGGCCGTCGGCTTTGCCACCCTGGTGCTGGTGCCTTATTTCGACGTGCCGAATCCGATCCTGGTGGCCTGGCTGTTGGTGTTGGGCGGTGCCTTGCTGGGTGAGTTCTTGCTGCAAGAGAGCGAAGAAGAGATCTAATTACCTGATTTTTCAGGTGAGCTGTTGGAATCCATCACCAAATTGTCATTTTTGGGTAATAAAACAGCAGTCAGTCGAAAAAGGCTGGCTGCTCCCTTGCATTGTATTCCACGTTCACGGATAATCGCTCTCGTTCTCGCAGCAAAGCATCCTCGCTTCTGCTCTAGAGACAAAGAATCTATGGAGGCCCCCATTGGTCCTCCCGCAACACTAACTTGTGAACCCGGTCAGGCCTGGAAGGGAGCAGCCGCAGCGAGCGACGTGTGTGCCGGGATGTGGCTGGTGGGGGCTTCCACCCATCTGGCGTTTGCCAAATCAAATCAATCTCTTACCTCATTTTGATGACCCCGGTGATCCACTTTGTGTGTATTACAAGAGGCTGTCATGGCAACAAACCTCTGGTTATCGCCCCACGGGATCTGAACTTCCACTGATCTGGAATGATGAGTACCCTCCAGTATTAAAACAATATCCATACGGCTGGTTTATAGGATAATCCCGATAAAGCACTTACTTTTAAGCACTTTACCGGGCTGCCTGGTTTATAGCGACTTATCTTCAGCCAGCTCCATCACACTGCCCTGATGAAGAAGCTGATATACCTGATTTCGGATCTGATTGGCCTGCTCTGAAGTCAATGTCTGTTCCATATCCCGAATGACCAACCTGAGCAGTACGTTTTTCTGTTCAGGTTGAATGGCCAGACGTTTTCTGGCTCCAGCAGGCAAAGCTTCATATGGTGTTTCTTCCACCACATTGAGTGCTTCAATTGCACTCTGCTGTGAGTAATCACTCCTTATCAGGTCGCCAATCTGCTCTTCATCCATCTCTTTTGATACCACCAACGAAAGATCGCGGGTGATAGATGGCATCATGGATACTTCCTGATAGGGCTGCAACGAATACATCTGGGATAAAACGCGATGATCCTGACTTCTTAACAAACGGATGTCAGGGATGTTTTTACGCAACATTAGCAGTCGGTCCAGCCCGAGCCCCATCGCTAATCCGCTATGGTGGTTCAGCCCAGCAGCTTCCAAAATCAGGGGGTTAATCAGGCCGCATTCACCCACTTCGACCCACTCATCATGCCATAGAGCATCAATTTGAACACCTTCTGTTGTATATGGGTGAGGTGACGGAGTCATTCGCCACTCATGCTCAGGGATCAATGCCGCCATAAGCGCTGCAATCATTTGCTCCAAGTCCTGAAATGCCATCGCCTGTTGCGCCTGAGTGTCGACCAGCCGCCAGAGATCCAGTTGATGAGGTTCAGCGCAATGCAGCCGGTCAATACAGTCTCTGCGATATACCAGACCAGGCAATACCATCAGTTGGTCGGGCAGACTCTCCCCATTGAGACCAGCCAGTAGGTCTGGAATAGCACTGGAAGTTTGAGTCCGAAGAATAAAACGCTCCGATACATAGCGCGTGTATCTGGCGTCCCGGGCTGCGCCATCGGTCGGGTAATTTAAGCGGTCATAATTATTCTCGACAGGAACCACCGGGCTGGTGCGCACGGTGTTTACCCGGCATTGCCACTTGTTTTTCAGTGCATGAGTGGCGGTATTCACCATCAGCCCTATCGCATGATCAGGGGCTTGAATCGGATCGCTAAGGTCAGTCACAGAAAGTGAAGAGATAAGTTTAGATTGGGACAATAAATTAAGCATACCTTGCTCCTTTGAATAAAACGGGAGCGGAACAAACAAAAATCCCCCGGGATGAGGCCGGGGGATTTCCGCATAATTCATTGTCACATAACGACGCCGCCCGAGCCTTGAGGTTCCCGA
Source organism: Photobacterium sp. MCCC 1A19761 (assembly GCF_037389125.1). Classification (NCBI taxonomy): domain Bacteria; kingdom Pseudomonadati; phylum Pseudomonadota; class Gammaproteobacteria; order Vibrionales; family Vibrionaceae; genus Photobacterium; species Photobacterium sp. MCCC 1A19761. The sequence continues at coordinate 407,120 of NZ_JAZGTF010000001.1, read as the reverse complement.
GGGTATATAAATCGTTTCTGGTACGTCATTATTAAAATGTTCATGCGTTTAATATATCGGAATAATATTGACGTGCAAGTATTTGAACGCGCTAATCCTGAACTATTTAACAATAAGCAATCAAGCGCATACGAGGGGGCCGATAAGAACCTAACTCATCAAGCATATGTTAAGAATGATATGAAATATACTCTAGGGATTTTGTGTTCATTGTTATCTAAGTAAGCAACGGTCAAGTGCAAGCGGCGGAAAGAGGGATATTTTATAACTGCCACACAAAAAATATAAATATCTATCTTTCTTTGAGTGGTTGATGAAAATTAGTTCAGCATGCTTGTTGGCTATCTGATTGTCTTGATCTGATGGATGCCCAATGAATCAGAACGGTTCATTGTTCTGTGTCAACGTAAGTCACAGATCCACATATTGATCGATCCTGTCCGGGAAGTGGATGCTCAGCTGGGATAGCGTCAGGTTCCAGTTCTGCACTGGATTCGTCCATTTTTCAGAGGCCTTCAACATTCCCGCATAGAGCAGCTTCAGCAAGCGGGTTTCGTTGGCGAAGCCGCTCGGTTTAGTCAGCTTGCGGGACTGGCGGTGCACCATCTCAACTGCATTGGTGGTGTAGATGGCCCGCCGTATCAGCTCGGGATACTTGAAGTATACCGACAGATTGTCTCACTTGCTGCGCCCGGATTTAATGACTAACGGATACTGCTTGCCCCAATTATCTGTTTGATATTTCAGGGTTGAGGCTCAAGGCAGAGGTTAGGTTAGACACGCTTTTTGCGCTTTTTTCGTGAATCCCAAGCCAAAAATGACAACTCCCATCATGGCGACCCAATAAGTCCAGCTGTGGCTATGGTCAGCACCAACCGCCAGGGCTGCGGCGACCCCAGCCATCGATTGCTGCAAGAAACCACATAGGGCAATACTATATGCGCCGCTGTGAGAGGAGTTGCTTGCAGCCAATGACATACTATTAGGAAAAATCACGGCTTGGCCGAAGATGATCAACAGGTACAAAGCGAGGTAGCAACCAATCAGGATCTGGCTTTGAAGGGATTCACTGAGCAGCCAGATCATCAGCATGAATAGGGCGCCAGTAAGAATGATGGCTGCCCCGCGATTCATCAACTGTTGGCTGCCTATTTTAGTGACATTGCGTTTGACATACAGCGATCCCAGGAAGTAGGTCATGCCAATCGCGAGGCCAAAGAAACCAAATAGTTGACCGGAGAGTTGCAGGTCATGATCGAATATAAATGGACTCACTTCCTGTAACGTCACAATCGTGGCAAAACCAAGTCCTCCTTGGACGCAAGGGATAAGGAATCCTCGGTCCTTTACGATTTGAACGTAACTTGCAGTGGATTTTGGTGCCTTGGGGTCACTTTGGGTTGGTCCGTTCAGTTGTAGCTGAGTGATGGCGAATAAAGAACAGGCAGCGATGGATGACAATAATAAAAACCCAACACGCCAATCATGATATTGGGCGAGCAATGAGCCAATAAATTGGCCGATGCCCAATGCTGCGATGAATGCCATTGACAGTAAAGACAGCTTTTGCGTGAGATGATCGCCATGCCAGTGGTCGCGCACGATAATCCGGGCGATGATTGCCGCGCCGCCGGCCCCAATGCCTTGTATCACCCTTGCGATCAGTAAGCTTTCGACAGACTGGGTAAAATAAAGGACAAGACTGGCCGTAATGAACACCATCAAGGCCATTGAGAGTGAACGTTTTCGGCCATATTTCTCTGCCGCATGCCCCCAGTAGATCACCGGCAGCGCTGCGCCGATCACAAAGAGTGAAATTGATAACTCGGCGTAGTGGCGGCTGATGGCGAGTTCACTCGCGACTTGTGGTAAAGCCGGTAAATACAAGGTAGTGGCCATTTGTGCCATCAAGACTAACGCACAGCAGAGTAGCATGACGAATCGGTTACTTTGGTTAAGCATTTAATCCTCCGTCTTGTTACGTTGGCTGTGAACCGTGTGGTGCTCTTCACGGCCTAAGTTTTCACTGATTACAAGAGAAAGCTCATGATTGTCAGTGGCATCCCAAAAGCCATCACTGATATCGATGGACTCTTTTATACTTCCATGTTTATTCAAAGCTATTCCTTGCTGTTTTATTGTCCAGATAAATTAAAATCAAAAACTCAATTGACATGATTGTCATCTGAGTGATGGTGAGTTTTATATTTTTTTGATTTTACGCTGGTCTGACAAGCAATAATTTCTGACGTACGGTTAAGCTAAACTTAACTGTGAATCGCCACTCACTCCGGAGACACTCATCTGGCGTTTGCTATCTGTACCGCCAGTTAACATCGTCAATTCATCTCATTTGTTAATCGCATCTCTGTCGTTCAAGGGGCGGTGTGAGTGGCCTCGTTGCTTGCCTTAAACTTACTCGGCCGCAGCACCTACTTTTATGCTCGCTGCTTGAACATATTCAATAAACAAATCAACTGATTTGGAGGTTCTGGCCGGGTTCCACGTCATATGAATATCCCAGCAGGTATCCTCTGCAAACGGGATGAGTTTGATGGCGTCATAAATGCCGAGAATCGATTTTTTCGGTAGAATTGCCACGCCGGCATTGGAGAGAATTAAGGTGATGATGGTTTGAATGTCAGCGAAGATATTGGTGATGTTATGTGATCTGTTTTTCAGTAAGGCCATGGTTTTGATATTCATCATGGACTTACTGTGATTGCTCATCATCAACAGGTTGAAGTTTTCCAGGTAGAAATCAATCTGATCTTCAGTATAGAGATCTTTGGATACGGCCAGCACAAACTCATCGCTGGAAACCGGAATACTGTGGAGAATTTTAGATTTCGGTTGTCGCATGAATCCAATATCTAAAGAGCCGGAAAGTAATTGTTCCTCCTGCTCAAAAGAACAGATATCCGAGAGTGAAATTGAAATATTATTATACTTATTTTTAAATTCCCGAATATATCCCGGCAGGAAATCATTACTCGATTTTCCAAAACCAATCGATAAGCTGGCGAAATGATTCTGGGCGACACTTAAAATATGATCGTTTGTTTTCTGGATGTGCCGATTTAAGGCAATGATCTCATCGATGATCAGCTTCCCTGTATCTGAGAGTGTCGCCCCCTGATTATCCCGGATGAATAGCTCAATGTCGTAGGTTTCCTCAACATTCTTGATTTGCTTGGACAGTGCCGGTTGTGAAATGCAAAGGATTTCGGCGGCGACTCTGAAGTTCTGGACTCTGGCCAGGGTTTCAACGGAATGCAAATACTTGGGATTGATCTTCATAACTTTTGGTTATCACCCTTCAATAAAAGTCACTAGGCACTATAGCATAACAGTGGATAATTCCAATTTATCATATTGAGTTGGAGGTGTTTAAGATGCAGTTCTGTGTTTTAGCAAAAGAAGATGTATTTATTTTTGAAGATATTCATACCGAGTGTTCATCGGAAATTATATTGAGCTTATTAACACAGGGTTTTATTTACCTGCCGGTGTCCATTGAGGCCAATAATGCAGAAAATGCCCGTGTTTGTTTTCATAACCGATATCAATGGGCCGATCTGACGCAGGCATTTCAATCCAAACAAGTGTTGCGGTGCTAAGGGGATCTTAAAACTCGGTGAGATTTGACTTGATTGATCACTCGGGTGGCAGTGTGACCAAGCGAGTGATTCACCCATCCTGGGCGGGATGGCGTGAGTCATGCGAGCCTTTTTCAGGAATGCTCGCCATTAAACCGGGGCTTTGGGTATAGCCTCTGGCCCGGTTTCTCCCCAAGAAAATACCGTGACTGAATAGTCAGTGGAAAAAGTCAATGAGGCGAGTATCCTATTGATTTTTACGTGACTTGTATCGCTGTATGGCCGCGCCGGGCCCGTTATTTTATCCGTTTTTTCAGGCGTTGCCTCTGTGTCTGTCAGTTATCCGAGGCGTTAGGAAAAGGAATCCAATGAAAATCAACTTGCTCAGCATCGGGATGCTGATCTCTTTATCGGTATCGCTGGTCGGTTGTCAGACGACTGCGACGTCTACTTCGCCCGTTGCCACTTCGTCTCTGTTGACAGCCGCCGAGCCACTCTCTGCGTCTGATGCTGCCGCCCGGCGGATCGAACAGGCGAAACTGGAGCCAAATATTGTCAGCACGCTTATAAGACGGGTGCATACGCGTTTTTACCACAGCCACTTGAATCAGTCGCTCTCTGACGCTGAGCGTGAACGGAATACTTTCAATAGTATCATCGCAACAGAAATCACCGGGAAATGTTTGTTCACGCCCGATGAAGTGCAAGTGCTACGGGATCAGACCCAGTCGGCGATGATCACTGAAGCAAGTCAGGGGGTGTTCGATCGCGCCAATGTGCTGTTGACCCACATCGATGCACGCCATCAGGAGAAACTGGATTATCAGAAGCATTTATTGGAGCCAAACAGTAACCTAACCACGGATGCATCCGCAGTGCTTGTCACCTGCTGGCAGCGCCAGGTTGAGGCAGACAAGCAGTGGCTCGTCCGGATGGGATACCCTGTTGAAGACGCAACGGTTTTTCTTAAGCATCAATATGCGTCCAACCGTGAGTCGCTGCGCGCGCAGTCATTGCGACAGCGTGCTGAACGCTGGTCCACTGCTTATGCAAAAGGTTACGGACAATCCAACGGTTACCTGCCAAACGATCGGGGGACCGGCTTGATCGACGGTGAGGAAGGGATTGGCGTGATGCTGGCGCCACACAATTATGGCGCGGAAGTGGTCGGCGGTTCGGCCTTTGCTGTGAATCCCGATTTCAACACCGGTGATATCATTGTCGCTTATGCGGATGAGCAACAGGCGATGGTCCCGTTGCTCCATACGTCGCTGGACAGAATCAACACCCTCGTTCGCGGTCAGCCCGGAACGCACTTGAAACTGTGGGTTTATGTGCCTGAAAGCGGCACATTTAGGACGGTTCAGGCGACTCGGGGGAAAGCGGCGAGAATGCCGGGGATCTCGTATACCCTGGCGGCCGACAACCAAGTGGCGCTGGTACGTCTGTCGAGCATCACGGTGGGCGTCTCGGATGCGCTGGCAACCATACTCCGAACATTACAGCAACAGGGCACGGACACTTTAGTGCTGGACTTATGCGGCAACGGCGGCGGGGTGCTGTCTGAACTGAGCAAGATCTTGGGACAGTTCGGCATTAATGGTAACGCCTTTATCGTCCGTAGCGTGGATAAAATTAGTGTTCAGCAGGCTGAAGTTGCAAGTCAGCCCTATACCGGAAACGTGGTTGTCCTGGTCAACCGTGAGACGGCATCCGGCGCGGAGCTGATTGCTGCAACGCTGCAAGATTACGGCGGCGCTTTAATTGTTGGCGAAATGACCTATGGTGCGGGCACCGTGCAGCAGCACCGCTCCCTCGACTTAATCTATGACCTGTTCACTGATAAGCTCGGATATGTCAGTTATACCATTGCGATGCTGCATCGTGTAGATGGTACCCAGCTCCACCACAGGGGCGTGACGCCGGATATCATGATTCCGCAGAGAGGGACGCGAGAGTTGCAAGCAAATGCACTGGGCATTAAGGACATTGAGACCGACTGGCGTCCGCGTCAGCAACAGGCTGGCCATATCGCGAGACTGAAAAAACATTACGGTGACTTGTCACAATCTCAGTATTCTGAGTCTGAAACGACGGCCCTCGCTATCGAGATCGCCCTTGATCAAGGCTAAGAGGGGAAACAGAAGCGAGCCTGCGGCTGCACGGCGGGCTCGCTTCCTGTAAATAGACCGGGACTGATCCATATCGGCATCAACAAGACGGGCTGTGACCAGCAATCCCGGCAGGTTACGATTTCTGCTCGGCCAGTGCTTCTTCCGGCTTTGGTTTTTTCTCCGCCAGGATTTTGATCACGCCTTTTTGCAGGATCAGGTTGTTCGGGTAGGTGATGATATTGCCGCTCTCGTGACGGAGGATCACGTGGAACATGGTAATTTCAATGATCACGCCGCTGATATCTTCATCCTTGTCCGACACTTTGACCTTGTCGCCGATACGGTAGGGAAACACAAAGAAAATCAGCACGCTGGCCGTAAGATTGCTGAGAATCGACCACTGCGCGAACAGGGCAACCCCCAAGACCGCGAAAATCGAGGACAGGAACAGGGAAATATCCCCGAAGCCTAAATCGAGAATAATGGTAAAAATCGCGATAAACATCAGGAACGCCGACGCATTGAAACACTTCAGCACAAACTGGGTGCGCTTGAGTGTCACGCGCTTGTTTTCAGCCAGCGTTTCGATCCACTTTCGGCCAATGCGCCGGATGGCGACATAAGCCAGAATTAACAACAGCCCCAGGGCCATCTGTTTGACGAGCATGTTGGATTGAAGAAACTCAATCATCAAATAAACCTTAATTTTTTCAGAATAATCACTTCAAGGGCCACCACAATCAGGAGGCCGATACAGAACACCGTAAATGCGACCGGGTTTTCAACGCCGGGGATCCCGCCGATGTTCACGCCGAGTAGTCCCGTAAAGAAACCGGCAGGCAGGAAAATACCTGCAATCACCGAAAACAGATAGGTATTTCTGTTCATCATCTCGGCCTGCTGCTGATTAATGTTCGCGAGGTAGAGGTTGATTTGGTCGATGTAGAACTCAATCGATTCATTGAGCCGCGCGATGGTGTCGAGGCAGTTCTTAAAATGGTTTTTCTGCGCGCTTAGCGCCGGGATATCCGCATGCAGCAGATCATCAAACACGTAGCGTTGCGGCTTGAGGTAACGTCGAAGCCGAAGCAGCCGGGAATGCAGAGCATGCAGGGCTTTGACATCGACTTGGCTGTCGATATCCAAATCATTAATCCGCGTTTCCACCGGGGCCAGGAAATCAGAGATAATGCCGCTGATCCCGTTTGAAATGTCTACCAACAAGGACGGCAGGCTGTCCGGGCCGGCACCAGCTTCAAGCTGTTTGACCAAATTGGACACCGCGCGCGAGGACAGTTTACGGGTGGAAATCAGTGCGCCCTTGTACCAGAGGATGCGCAGGCTCAGCATGTCATCCGGCGCCGAGCCTTCATTGAGGTTGATACAGCGCAAGATCATCAAAAAACAGTCGTGGTTGAACTGTTCAAACCGGGGCCGGGTATCATCCGTGAGCAGGGAGTCAATAATCGCTTCCGGCAGGGCTTGTGCTTCCAGCCAGTCCCGTAAACCGGCGGCGTCGCGTTGACAGTGGTACCAGTGACCCGAACGAATTTCCCGGACTTCCGGCGGGTTTGGTTGCGCCGTGCCCGTGGTGAAATCCCAACTGGAAATCATAAAGCCATCCATGCGGTATCTCCTTATGCAAGTGAATGTGTTATTAACCATCCAAAGCGCGCGTCTTGCAACGTTTTTCGGCCGTGTATTTGGATGGTCATCATTCAATTCCCCGGCCACTCTGGGGTACTATGCCTACTGGATGTGCGACGGCAATTTTGCCCACGTGGCACAACAACATGGGAACGGACGGCAGGAGGAATCATGGAGCAGGAGCTTTATATCGGTGTGATGTCAGGCACCAGTATGGATGGGGTCGATACCGCGCTGGTCGCGATTGAAGGGGAGCGCATTGCGTTGCTGGCCAGTGACGATTTTCCGATGCCGTCTGCGTTGAAACAGCAAATGTTGGACATTTGTCTCGGCCAGCAAACCAGCCTGGTTGATATTGGCCGGTTGGATCATCTGTTGGGCCATCTGTTCGCTGATGCCGTGAATGCCTTGCTGGCGAAATCCGGCTACCAGCCTTCCCAAATCCGGGCGATTGGCAACCACGGCCAGACGGTGTTTCATCAGCCGACCGGTGACACGCCGTTTACCATGCAGCTCGGCGATGCCAATATCATTGCCGCCAAAACCGGGATTGATACCGTGGCTGATTTTCGGCGCAAAGACATGGCGCTGGGCGGTCAGGGCGCGCCGCTGGTGCCTGCGTTTCACAAAACGATTTTTCACTCCACCGACTCGAGTGTGGTGGTGCTCAACATCGGCGGGATTGCCAATATCTCGGTGATCTGCCCTGATGCGCCGGTGCTGGGATACGATACCGGTCCCGGCAATATGCTGATGGATGCCTGGTGTTATGAGCATACCGGCGAGAAATTTGATCGGGACGCAGCCTTTGCCCGTCAGGGCGAGGTGAACCCGCCACTGCTGGCCAAACTGATGCAAGAGCCGTATTTTGAGCTGTCGCCACCGAAAAGCACCGGCCGGGAGCTGTTTAACTTGCCCTGGCTGATGGCGCAGTTAGCAGACATGCATGTGTCGGCGGCTGATGTCCAGCGCACTTTGTGTGAATTTACCGCGCTCACCATTGCCAATGAGGTGCGCCGTCATCAGACCGGCCCGCAACCGGAGCTGCTGGTCTGCGGCGGCGGGGCACGCAATCCGCTGCTGATGGCACGGTTGGCCCAGCTGTTGGACGACTGGCAGGTCGCCCCGACCAGTACCAAAGGCGTGGACCATGATTACATGGAAGCGATGGCGTTTGCCTGGCTGGCACAGCGCCGGCTTCATCATTTACCCAGCAATTTACCCGAGGTGACCGGTGCCAGTCGACTGGCCTCTCTGGGTGTTGTTTATTATGCGTAGTCGTTTTGAGGCGACGGAGAGAAAGGACTGATATGACTCACGATACATTGCTCGCCGATCTTGCCAAACTGGTGTCTGAAGGGCGCAATCCGGACACCATGGATATTGATCTGCTGCCTGCGCTGGAAATCGTCAAGCGGATGAATCAGCAAGATCAGCAAGTGCCGCTGGCGGTTGAAAAAGTGCTGCCGGAGATTGCGCAGGCGGTCGATCAAATCACCGCAGCGTTTGAGCGGGGCGGGCGACTGGTCTATATGGGCGCGGGTACCAGTGGCCGGTTGGGCGTGCTGGATGCCTCGGAGTGCCCGCCGACGTTCGGGGTGTCGGATCAAATGGTCCTCGGCCTGATTGCCGGTGGACCGGAAGCGATCCTCAAAGCCAAGGAAGGGGCGGAAGACTCGCTGGCGCTGGGCGTCGCCGATCTGAAAAGCATTCAGTTCAGCGCGCAGGATGTGCTGGTCGGCATTGCAGCCAGCGGGCGGACCCCTTATGTGATCGGCGGGCTGAAATATGCCAATGAAATCGGTGCAACCACGGTGTCGCTGTCGTGCAACCCGGACTCCGCGATTGCTGAGATCGCGCAGATCGCTATCAGCCCGGTGGTCGGCCCGGAAGCCCTGACCGGCTCGACCCGGCTCAAGTCCGGCACCGCGCAGAAGCTGGTGCTCAATATGCTGACCACGGCCAGTATGATCCGTCTGGGCAAAAGCTATCAAAACCTGATGGTGGATGTGAAAGCAACCAATGAGAAGCTGGTGGCCCGTGCGGTGCGGATTGTGATGCAGGCGACCGACTGTGATCAGGCGCTGGCGGCCGCGACGCTGGCGCAAACGGCAAATGATGTGAAGCTGGCGATTTTGATGATCCTGACCGGGTTGGATCGGGATGCTGCCCGGCAGCAACTGGCGCAGCAGCAAGGCTTTTTGCGTCGTGCAGTGGAAGCACAGGCAGCGGATGAAGATTAAAGCCCGCACAGGCGGTGGAGGCTTGTTGTTTGATGCTGAAACCCGCTGAAACCTCATCCCCGGCCTTGGATGCGACGGCCGGAGCCATTGCGGCGCTGCGCACGCCGCAGTTTACGGCGCAGTTTGTCTCCCTGCTGTCGCAGCTGATTGATTTCGACTGTGTCGTGATCCTCGGCTACCGGCAGGGCAAACATTCCATTTATCTCTATGATTCGATTCAGCGTCGTCGGGAGTTACTGTTTCAACGTTACCTGACAGAGTCATTTTTGCAGGACCCGTTTTATCTGGCGCTGAACCAAGGCGCCGAAGAGGGGGTCTACAGCCTGAGCGAGGTTTCCCGGCGGATCAGACAGTCGCCGGATTACCGGCAGCAGTTTTATGATCAAACCGGTTGGGAAGATGAAGTCGGCCTCTCGGTCCAGTTGGATCCGACACGCTGGATTGTGGTCTATCTGGGCTATCTTGATCAGCCACTGCGCGCGGCATCGCCAACGCAGCTTGCCGTGTTGAAACAGCACTATGGTGTGCTGCGGGCGTTGTGTGTGCAGCACTGGCAACCGGCTGATTTCAGTCTGGCCCAGCCGCCGGGCGAGCGGGCGGTGATGCGCCTTGCCGTCGATCAGGCGCTTGCCAGCTTCGGCCAGTCGTTGCTGACGGCGCGAGAGCAACAGGTGACGGCGCTGCTGGTCCAGGGGCTGGATTCGCGGGAAATTGCCGAGGCGCTGGACATTGGGATCGGCACGGTCAAGAACCACCGCAAGCGGATTTATGCCCAGCTTAAGGTCTCCTCCCTCAGCGAACTGTTTCAATTGTTCCTCAATCACCTGATTGCGGCGACCTGATCGGCAACCAAGTCGCCGATCTGTCCCTTTAGGGATATCGTCCTGGCCGCTGCCCTTCTTTACGCTTGCTGATTCATCCATGAAGAGCAAGCTATCCATGACTTCTGAACTACTCCAAGACCTGAACCGCCGGGGCCTGATCGCCCAGAGCACCCATCCGGAAATACTGGCCGAGACGTTGCAATCGCCTCAGGTGGTGTATTGCGGCTTTGACCCGACGGCGGGCAGCTTGCATATCGGTCATCTGGTGCCGTTGCTAATGCTCAAGCGTTTTCAGGATGCGGGGCACCGGGCCATCGCCCTCGTGGGTGGGGCTACCGGGATGATTGGCGATCCGAGCTTCAAAGCTGCGGAGCGAAGCCTGAACGAAAGTGCGACCGTGGCGCAATGGGTGGCGGATTTGAGCGGGCAAATCGAGCGGCTGATGACGCCGCATCTGAATACGCCGCTGACCCTGGTAAATAACGCCGACTGGCTAGGGCCGTTGGATGTGATCACCTTTTTCCGCGAGGTCGGCAAGCACTTTTCGGTCAATGCGATGGTGAACAAGGAGTCGGTCAGGCAGCGACTGGCGCGCCCGGATCAGGGGATCTCATTTACCGAGTTCAGCTACAGTCTGCTGCAATCCTATGACTTTTCGCAGTTGAATCAGCGTCTTGGTTGCCGTTTGCAAATCGGCGGCAATGATCAGTGGGGCAATATTGTCAGCGGGATTGATCTGACCCGGCGACTGAACCAAACGCAGGTGTTCGGCCTGACGTTGCCGCTGATCACCAAATCAGACGGGACCAAATTCGGGAAAACGGAAAGTGGCGCGATTTGGCTGGATGCCGAGAAGACCTCGCCGTATGCCTTCTACCAGTTCTGGCTCAATACGGCCGATGCCGATGTGTACCGTTTCCTGCATTACTACACCTTTCTTTCGTGTGCGCAGATAGAGGCCATTGAAACGGCCGATCGCGCCGGGGGCGGAAAACCGCAGGCCCAGCGGGTGCTGGCAGAGGCGCTGACCCGCTTTGTCCATGGCGAAGCCGGGCTGGTGAGTGCGCAGCGGATCACCCGAGCGCTGTTTGGCGGTGAGGGCCACACCTGCGGTCATATTCAGGCGCTGACACTGGCAGAGCTGGACCAACTGGCGCTGGACGGATTGCCGTGTACGGCGATCAAAATAGATCAGGACACGCCGCTGGATGTGCCGCAGCTGCTGATGACAGCGGAGCTGGCCAGTTCCAAGCGCGTGGCCAGAGAGCTGATCACCAGCGGGGCTGTGCGAATCAATGGCGAGCGGATTGCCGATGAGGTGGTCTCACCGGGTCTGGCGCTGTTTGAACGCGACCTGGTGTTGCTGCGGGGGAAAAAGCAGTTTCACCTGTTTCGGATCCAGGGTCCGTGTAATCAAGTGTAATGTACATTTACGCGCAAAAATAAGAATTTATGTCATGTAGCTGTGCCGCGTGATTCACGGGCATGCTTCCGTGAGTGCGATGAATTGAGCATGTTTATCCCTCACGCGTTGTACCGCCGGGATTGTTGCTGAGGGTGGCAGCAATCCCGGCAACTATTCAGACAACCCTGTTGTGACAGGCGCTGCAACCCTGTGTGTTGTAACACGGTACTTCGCAGCACTTTTTTCTGTTCCAGCTACCCATTCGACATGGAATGGGTGGCTGTTTTTTTAGGGTTAGGTCGCTGGGATGGGCGCAGTGTTGGCTGGCGATGCTGGTGTGAGTTCGGTGTCGTCGGCAGGCTCCGGCCAGTGGCTGCGGGTTTCCAGGATCTCCGGCAGGCATTTGAAAAACGCATCGACCATCGCCGGGTCAAAATGGCTGCCGGCTTCGCTGCGGATCAGGTCGGTCGCCTTGTCGATCGGCCAGGCCGGTTTGTAGGGACGGGCGCTGGTAAGGGCATCGAAGACGTCGGCAATCGCAACAATCCGGGCAGAGACGGGGATCGCTTCGCCTTTGAGACCGGCGGGATAGCCACTTCCGTCCCATTTCTCATGGTGGTACAGGGCGATGTCCCGGGCCATGCGCATGAGCGGGGAGTCATCTTCACCGATGATCTCTGCGCCAATCTCGGCATGACGGCGCATGACGGCCCACTCTTCCGGATCCAGTTTACCCGGTTTTTGCAAAATCATATCCGGGATCCCGATCTTGCCGATGTCGTGCATGGGGGCTGCGTGGAGTAAATTTTCGGTCTGGTATTCGCTGAATCCGGCTGCCCGGGCAATGATCTGGGCATAGCGGCTCATCCGGATCACATGCAGGCCGGTTTCATTGTCTTTGTATTCCGCGGCGCGGCCGAGCCGCTGCACGACGGAAAGCCGGGTGGATTTGAGCTCTTCCATCCGTACCAGAGACAGGTGATTTTTGACCCGAGCCTGGACAACCGAGGGACTGATCGGTTTGGTGATATAGTCCACGGCACCCAGCTCAAACCCCTGAGCTTCCTCATTTTCTCCCGATAGGGCCGTGACGAAAATCACCGGGATATGACGGGTCGCGTCGTCGCGCTTGAGCGTTTCACACACCTGATAACCGGACATGCCCGGCATCATCACGTCCAGCAGGATTAAATCCGGGGTTTCGCGCCGGGCCAGCGCCAGGGCGCGCTCGCCGTCTTTGGCAAACAGCAACCGGTAGGAAGTCGCCAGAATATTTTTCAGAACCTGCAAGTTGGTTGGTTCGTCGTCCACCAACAGCAGGGTTTTCTTGTCATTCAACATCGTCATGGCAGGCTAAACTGTGCTTTTTATAGGTGATTAATAGATCTGCCGCGCGTTCCGGTTCGAAATCGTGGAGCGCTTCCGCAACGTTGTCGGCCACGTCAGCGGGAAATTGCATTTTCAGCCCGGCAAATGTTTCTTCCGGAATCTCCCCTTTCTGGAGCAGGCTGATCAAGGTATTCAATTGCTCGATATCTAAAGGTTCAACTGGCGCATGAGTCGCCTCCGCCGGCTCCGACGTGGGTGTTTGTTCTTCCAGCAGTTCGGTGATTTCAGTCAAAGACTGTTGGTACATCTCGAGCAGAAATGGAATCTCCGCGACATCTTCCTGTTTGAGCAGCGCTTCGATACTCCCGGCACAACGGGCCAGTTGCGGCAGGCACAAGTTCCCGGCAACGCCTTTCAACCGGTGGGCCGGTGCAATGGCTGCTTGCGGGCTCTGCGCGAATGCCGGTGTCAGGCGGTCTTCCGCCCCTTCGCTGTCCATAAAGCGGCGAATGGCTTTCAGGTGTTTCTGGGTGCTGCCCCACAGGGTTCGGCCCATTTCATAGTCGATCGGAAGCTGCAAATCATTCTTGCGCAGCTCTGGATACATATGCTGACTGGCGGCTTGGCGGCCAAGGACCCGGGCGATTTCTCCCGTCAGCTCGATCACGCTGATCGGTTTGCAGGTAAAGCCATCCATACCGGCCGCTTCGGCCTGGCGCTTATCCTGCTCCATCACACTGGCCGTCAGGGCAATCACCGGGGTCGGGGACAGCCCTTGCTGGGTTTCATAGCGCCGGATGGCCTGGCAAGCTTCATGGCCGTTCATGTCGGGCATTTGCACATCCATCAGCACCAGATCGAACGGTTGCCGACTGAAGTGCTCAACCGCTTGCCGGCCGTTGCTTGCGGTGACCAGGGTATGGCCGCGGGACTCCAGCATCGCGGTCAGTAGTTCGAGGTTTTGCGGTACATCATCGGCCACCAGAATATGCAGGGGCGGCAGGCGTATTTCTTCATCACCGTAGATATTGCCTTCCACCGGTTTGCCGGTGTTCAGTGGCAGGGTGACCCGGAAGGTCGTGCCTTCGCCCACGGTGCTGGTGACACTGATGTTACCGCCCATCAGTTCGACCAACTGACGGGAGATGGTGGTGCCCAGTCCAGTGCCGCCGAACCGGCGGGTCATACTTGAGTCGGCTTGCGAGAAGGGCGCGAAAATTTTCTCTAACCGATCGGTAGAGATGCCGATACCGCTGTCTTCGACGTCAATAATCACGCCTTTGCCGCTGGTTGCCTGGCGAACCCACAAGGTGACATGGCCGCGTTCGGTGAACTTCACTGCATTGCTGAGCAGATTGAGGATCACCTGCTGGATCCGCAGCGGGTCTCCGCGGAAAAATTCATTGAGTTGCGGCGCGTAGTTGAGCGATAGTCGCAGCCCTTTTTTGCGTGCCGCCAGCGATAATGTGGCGATGACCTGATCGCAAACCTGATGCAGGGAAAAATCACGCATTTCCAGTTCGGTCGAGCCGCTTTCCAACTTCGCCGAGTCGAGAATATCGTTGAGCAGTGCCAGTAAGGATTTTGCCGAAGAGCGGACGATCCCCAGGTTCTTTTTTTGCAGCTCGTTGAGTGGGGTGTTCATCAGCAGCTCGGTAAAACCGAGAATCGCATTCATTGGGGTGCGGATTTCATGGCTCATATTGGCCAGAAAAGTGCTTTTGACCTGAGCCGCTTCAATGGCCTGCTCTTTGGCATGGTGCAGATCGGCTTCCATTTTTTTCCGCGCGGTGATGTCGGTGACAAAGCCGACAAACTGGCGGGTGCCCTTGATCCTGGACTCGCCCACGGCCAGGCGAATCTCAATCGTCCGGCCGTCTTTGCGTCGTGCGGTCACTTCCCGGCCCGATCCGATGATTTTCTTGTTTCCTGTGGTGAGGTAGTTCATCAGGTAGCCGTCATGGGCGCTGCGGTAGGGCTCCGGCATCAGGGTGCTGATATTTTTTCCGGCCACTTCAGCTTCGGTGTAGCCAAAAATACGCTCGGCAGAGGCGTTGAACGAGAGGATCTCTCCCTGCGCTGAAATTTTGATGATGCCGTCGACTGCCGTGTCGAACATCGCCTTGAGCTCTGCTGCGGTTTCCTCCGTTTTTCTCAGCAGCGCCCGGTAGCGGACCAGGGCGTTGAGCGCAGCAACCGTCAGGCTGAGCAGAATGGTAACTACTGCAATCGCCACAGCCAGGGCTTAGTGCTTCTGGCTGTGCGGATCAAAGTCCGGCTCCATCTGCCCGACAAACCGGGTGGCTTCCATGGCGGTATAGTGCATGCCGGCAATCGCCAGGCCCATCACTAAACTGGCAAGCAGGCGGATTTGATAGCCGGGCAGCGAGAGTTGTTTTCGCAACCCGAAGCTGATCCACAGCGCCAGGGTCGCCAATCCGGCGGCCACGATAATCGACAGGCAGAAAAAAAACGGCTCATAACGCAGGGCAGGTCCTAAGACCATGGCGGCCATGCCGATATAGTGCATGCTGCCGATCCCCAGTCCGACGATGAGGCCGCAGGCCAGCAGCTTCGGCCAGTTGACCCGGCGTTTGGCCAGCAGGTTCAGGGTGACAAAGGCGGCCAGAAAGCTCGGCAGCATCGACAGCAGGGTAATCCCGGGGTCGTAGGAAACCGTGGTGCAGAGCTCAAAGGCCAGCATGCCGATGAAGTGCATCGTCCAGACCCCGATCCCCAGGGAGGCCGCGCCGGTGAGCAGGTGCATGCGCTGCATCAGCGGGGAAGCTCTTCGTTTGGCCGCAGCAGCCAATGACAAGGCCATAAAGGATGCGCCGATGGCAATACACAGGGACAGCAGGACTAACCACGGGCTGTACTGACCGGTAACCAGCAAAGAAGGGTCCGGCTCATTGATAATGAAATACTGCTGCAGAGAAAACATGGATGTTGACTTTGAGGCTGGCGTGATAATGATGACGGGCATGATACGCGAAACCGGGACAGAACCATAGGAAACGTCATGAACAATTCGGAGCGATTTTACCCGGCCCCGCATTGGGGTTTCAGCGTTGCGATGGCGGGTTTTCTCCGCAACTCAGCGCGACAGAGCGACGGAAAAATGTCAAAGTTTTGACCTCTGTCACTCTATTCAGCGAAAGATTGATAAAACGCATAGCCCTTCGCGCGCTTTGTGCATAATGTCTGTGATGTTCGAATGATTGAAATGAAAGGTTACAAATATGTCTGATGTGCCAGCAACTGTTACACAAGCTGCCGAAGTCGTTCAGCCGGTAGCGGAATCTTCAGGGTCCATTTGGGGCTACGTAGCAGGTGGTGTGTTGCTTCTGGTTCTGGCTGGATTCTACGGGTATAAGAAAATCAATACCCCGGGCTTTATTATTAAGCAGGTCAGAAAAAGAAATATGAAAGAGCTGCAGAAACAAGGGGTCGAGAACTCCGAGTTTGTGCAGGATCTGGATAAGTTGCTCGACTCTGTGCTGACGTTTGCAAACGACAACAAGAAAAAAGGCACGGATGTGGTGAAGCTGCTAAGCCCGCTTAATGATACTGCCCGGATTAAAACCCCGCGCGATATGTATCAGTCCATGATCTATATTGCCAACGAAATCCGCGATGCCGGGCTGGCCCGCGAATTCAAAGGCCGTGCGAAAAATGTGAAAGCAAGCTCTTCGCTGATGAACGGCCTGCTGAAACGCGCCGGGATTTAATACTCAGCGTTCCGGCACTTCATATCTTCTAACCAGTGGAAGCTCCCACTGGTTTTTTTGTCTTCTCCGGCAGCAAAGATCACTCCTGTTCTCATTTTCCACATCATATAGTTCGATACCATGTAATAGGTGCGAAATAGTGCGGTTATATTAACACTTACCAATACATCTGGTTGCGTATTTTGGGATGGTTGAGTAAGTTGTCAGCCTTCTCATATTGGCTGGTTAGGGTTAAGGTTATGAAATATAAAATATTAGCAGTCGCTGTTTCGTCTGTTCTCGGTCTCGTCGGTTGTGGTGGTGGTGACAGCTCCTCAGGAAAAGTCACTCCGGTTATTTCTACAGCAGATTTCGCCGGAACAGTAAATAAAGGGATTCTCTCAAACGCTAAAGTCGAGGTCTGTGACAGTTTTGACACGCAAGGCTGTCATACGAGCGCAGGTTACTATCAACAAACGGTTACGAATGCTAGCGGTAAATATAGTGTTCAGGGCGCTCCACTGGATAAACCTATCTTAGTCGCTGTATCAAAAAAAGATGGCTCGACAACAATGAAGTGCGATGTTGAGCAGTGTGTTGATAACAATGGTATTACGGTTGGATTTGGGCAGAGCTTTGTGGTTAGTGACGGCTGGCAATTGAAAACGATTTTGCCTGCTGCAAATACTGCGACTGACATTGTCAACGTGACGTCTTTGACAGACATTGCCGCGAAACAGGCACTGGAAGATGCGGGAAGCTCGGCCGTAACGACAGAAGGTGCAAATGTTGCAAAAGAAGTCGTTGAGAAATTATTCGGGTTGGAAGGCTCTATTACAGAATTAGGTGCCGTTGACCTGACAGATCCAATGCAAACGGAAAGTGCGTCTCCCGAAGAAATGAATGCCGCTTTATATTCGGCAGCGGTGATGAGTAGTGCAGTTGATACTGAAGCAATGATCCAGAATAATGCGGGAGCTTATCAGATCTCGCCAACTGTATTGAAGATTATTGATGCAGCCGAAAAGTTAGTTAGCCGGGATCAGGGTGAGCCTCTGGTAAAAGTATCATCAGCCAGCCAGAAGAAGTTAGATGATCATAAACACGCTTTAACGCAAGGGGAAGGCAGCTTCAAGGATATTGATAATGACGGGACGCTGGATCCAATCGAGATCGTTCCTCAACCACCGTCAACCGAGGCTGTTCAGGCTGCGAAAGCTTTTATCAATGATGTTCGCACCACTTATATGTCGGTCCAGAATGAGGGCGATCTGAAATCAGGCTTGGAGAATTTTGCTGCTGAGCTCGAGGACGTCGCACCATTAGCTGAATCTGATGCTCAGCAAGTTGTATTTAACGTGCAACAAGCAGTTGAGGCGATTGCTGCATTCTATTTGAATACACCCGATAAAGCGCCGGAAGGCATCCAAGTTAAGACAGAGATAAAGGACGCTGGAACTGAATATACCGCAACGCGCACAGACACCAGTACTGGTTCAGTGACGGTTGTTGCTTTGGTGAAGCAGTTTGAGGAAGGTAATGAAAACACGCCGACGAATATCGACCTTGAAATTACCGGTGTTCGTAGCCAGTATCAAGCGGTTACGCTTGCTGCCAAAGGTATCGCAAAAGTTGTCAATGCAACTTTTACCGATAAAAATTCTGAGACTACCTCAGAGCCAATATGGACGTATGACAGTGAGTTTGCTCTGAAAAGTGATCGGGTCTCTTTGGAACTATCCGATGTATCTTTGGCCGTCACCCGTGAGGGCGCTCAGCCTGCAGAATTCACCGGGCTTGTTTCGTTGAATGTCGAAAACCCAACCTCAACTGGAGCGGAATCTTTAACAGGCAATGAGGGTAATGTATCTGGCAACGAACAACTGAAAGCGCACTTCGCATATGCCAAGATTCAATTTAGCGGGGATATTGCGACGGGCACGGATTCACTGGGAGTCTACCTGAATCTGATTGCCGATAATAAACGCGGTTATCAGCATTCTGAGTGGACTGAGATGTTTCGTTACTGTGATTATTGGTATCCCTTCCACTGTACAGAACAATCTCAAGGAGACCATTCTGCAGAAAGTGCAGATGAGTTTGTTGAGACATATTTTACAGTTGAAGTAAAAACCAATGTCAAAAATGCACTGAATAATGCGATAGCAGCTTCAGTCAAACTTGAGATTGACCGTGCAGAGTTTGATGTTGCAACGGCGAAAGTCACGGTTCATTACAATGATGTCGATACAATTATCGAGTCGCCAGTAGGCCTGTATGATAACCCGCTTAAACCAAGTGTAACCGTTCGAAACACAACAGGTGCTGTGGCAATGCTTAGTAGCATTGAAGAAGAAGTGGCAGGCCTGATTACCATTAATGGTGAAAAAGTCGCATCGATTCAAGAGCTGGACAGTGGTTTAGTTCTGGTCCGTTACCGTAATGGTGACTTTGAAACATTATTCTAATTTATAAGTTAAATAGGGAGGCTTCGGCCTCCCTACTTTTTATTTGAGTTTTCAGTAGTAACATGTTGATTTTTTCTACAGCAGCTTCGCTGAGTTTATTACCATTTTCTGCAGGCACCGGGCAGGGGATAGATGTTTATTTGTCGACAAATGCAATGGCCTATGCGGAGAATAATTCGGCTTACCAGATCATAAAAGGAAAGGAAGGAACCTATCACGGTAGTGAGAGTGCGTTTACTTTTAATGAAGCCGCGCTTGGCACACGGTTTAATCAGGTCTCCTTTTCGTTGATCTCTCGGTACGACTGGTTCCTCGGTTTTTCAAAGGACACGATGGAATTGTATGGGACCACGGTCAATGGAACTTTGATCCAACCGGATAAACGCTATGATTTGTACCTGAAGACTAATCATATTAAAAGTGATGGTTTTCGGTTGGGATATCAGTATGACTTTCGTCAGTCCATTAAATTTTACGGGGCTGCGTCATATCTGAAGGCTAAGGAACTGATGGTTGGAGAGACCAGTGGTTGGGCGTCACTCACAGGAAATTGCGGGGATGACTTCGAATGTTATTCCGGAGAAGTAAACCTTTCCTATACCTACACAGAAGATAAGCTTTTCGATCGTGTCACCGACGCCCCCCAAAGTGAGTATGGGTATAGTTTTGATGTTGGTGCTGACTGGCAGATATCAAAACACTGGTTGGCCTCCGTCTATGTGCAGGATGTCTTCAGTGAGATCTTATGGCATGAGTCACCGTTTACTGATGCCAAAGCAACGACGGCAACAAGTCAAATCGAAGATGGCAAGATAAAGATTAATCCCGTGATTACGGGCCATGAAGGGAATCGGGACTTTAAGCAGAAATTACCGATTAAATACAATGCGTTGATAGGTTATTCGTTTGACGGACACGCAACTTATATGCGTGGGTTTCGGGCCTATGATACAACGTTGCTCCAATTCGGCTATCAGTATCAAAGTGGGGCTGCTCAGTATCGGGTCAAAGTATACCCTGAGCTATGGGCCTTAGGGCTTGAATATCAAGGGTCTATGTTTAATGTGGCTGTCACGAGCGACTCCTTTGATTATCAGAAATCCGCTTTGCTTGAAATTAAGCTCGGGTTATCTATCCCTATCTATTGAACATGCCAGCCAATTAACCGCCGATTGAACCTGATTTTTTATAGGGGGCAAATCTGAACATGAAGATCGTCACGGCAGGGGAGCGCTTGGCTTGCTAGGCTCAAAGAAGCCTGGTTGAGTGTCGAATCAAATTTGCCGTGGCGGCCGGGTTTGGCGGCGTGTCGTAGTAAGAGGGGATGGCGTATGAATGTTCAGTTAACGATTACCATTGCGGGTCCGGATCGTCCTCAGTTGATCAATCAACTGGCAGCGCATAGTCACGAGCTGGGCGGGAAATGGCTGGTCAGTAAAATTCACCGGCTGGATAACCAAATCGTGGGATTAATTAAAGTCGATATTCCGGAAGCGTCGGTGGCAGCGCTGAAACAGGAGTTTAACCGGTACCCTGAGCTGCAACCCAGAGTGTTGGAGATCCCGCAGCCGGCGACATCGGCTGATTTGGTCTCGCATAAGCTGAAGATCGAGGCGGATGATCGCGCAGGGATTGTCAGCGATATCACGCATATTCTGGATGATCTCGGGGCGGAGATTATTCATATTGAAAACCACCGGGTCGGTTTGCCGGAGCTCGGCAGAACCTTGTTTTTTGCCGAGTTAGAGATCGAGGCGCCCCGCGAATTGAACCTTGAGCAAATGCAGGAAGCGCTTCAGCAGGCAGAAGAGCAGATGCGAGTGCATATTATCAGCTAGTTTGCGGGTTCAGTTTGCGAATAAAAGGCTCACATCGGTGAGCCTTTCGTTTGAGCAATGATCAGTACCGTTTGCTGCCGTCCGGCAGCGTGCGAAGAATGCTCATAATCCACATATATTGTTCAGGTTGCTTGCGGATCATGTCTTCAAGCACCTGGTTCATCGCACAGGCATCGGTGTATTCATCGCCTGACGGGAAGTCGGTCATCGGCGGCTGAATGTTAATTTCGAACCGGCCTGTTTCCATATTAAAGGCTGGAAACACCGGCAGCACAGCGGCGTTGGACAGCTTGGCCAGTTTCCCGACGCCTTTGACGGTCGCCTTTTCATGGCCGAAGAAGGGGGCGAAGACACTCTGTTTGACCCCATGATCTTCATCCGGCAGGTAATAGGCCAGGTAGCCTTCCTTGATCGATTTCAGGTAGGGTTTGATGCCTTGGCTGCGCTGGTAAATTCGACCACCAAAAATTTTACGTTGGCGGTTCATCAACCATTCGGCAATCGGGTTTTGCTGCGGACGGACCATGGCAACCATCGGCATCTCTTTAGCCGCAAAATACAGCGCCGTGAAATCAATGGCCCAGTTGTGGGGGACCAGCATGATGATGTTCTTGTTTTGCTCCCGCAGAGCCTGAAGGTGGTGCTCACCGGTCACGTCGTGTTGGTTCAGGATAAATCGACGTCCTTTGATAAAAGGTTGGGCAAACCCAAGCAATACGGTCCCTGCCGTTGCATAGGAGCGCTCCAGCAGGGCGAGTTGCTCTTGCGCGGAAAGCTCGGGGAAACACAGCTCGATATTCATCAGGGCCCGGCGTTTGGCACCATTGTTTTTACTGACGAAATACTTGGCAAGCCGGGTCGCAAGCGCAGCCCGGGCGCGATGGGGGAGCATGGCCAGCAGGATGGCGACCGGCAGCCCAAGCCAGGTCGGCCAGTATCTAGGATGAAGAAACGATGCATTAAAAACGGGGCTGTACTCGTTGTACTGTTGCTTGCTCATGCTGATTTATTCAACGGTGTTTCAGAAACCGGAACGCACGGTGCCCTGATTTGACTGGGTCGGTTGGGGAGCACGGGAGTTGGTTGAGTGGGTGCGGTTGATTTCTGTCTGCCGGTTGAATTCCAAATTGTTGAGAATGAACCGGGAATTGTAAGTCTTCTCGGAACGGAATCAAGTGTTATCCCCAAGTTCTGTTGGGAAAGACGCAGCGCCGGCCAATAATGGGTTGAGGCTCGCGTTGGTCACGCGAGGCCGTAGTGGCGCCGGGATAATCAGCTTATACTGGCAGTAACTCAATAAGAACTGAATGAAGGTGGCGCGTGATGAAGACCGTTTTTGCACATCGGGGGATTCCGACCCTGGCGCCGGAGAATACGCTGGCGGCTTTTTCTCTGTGCAAACCCCATGGGATCCGGTGGATTGAATGTGATGTGGATATTTTAGCCGACGGGACAGTGGTGGTTTCACATGATGACACGCTGGATCGTTGTACGGACCGGAGCGGCAGCTTGTATGATCTTCAGGCTGGCGATCTGGTGCAGATCGATGCCGGGAGCTGGTTTGCCGATCAGTACATGGGTGAGCGGATCCCAACGTTGGCTCAGCTCATTACCCTGGTCAACCAGGATCTGCTCAATATCAATGTCGAGATCAAATCGTGCAGCGCGGGCTGGGCGATGACGGAGCGGTTGATCGACAATGTGATTGCAGCACTGGATCATCTGGATGATGGGCGCGAGCTGATTGTGTCGAGTTTTAATCATCTGGCCTTGGCAGAGTTTAAGCGGCGGCGGCCGCAAACGGCTGTGGCTTGTCTGTTTGAAGCCGGGCAGCTCGGGGATGACTGGCTGTCGGCGTTGCAAAAATGCCAGGCGGAAATGATCCACCCGGCCGAGCATGGCCTGACGCAGCAGATGATTGGCGATTTCAAAGCCGCAGGCTATCGCGTGAATGTCTATACCGTGAATGATTTAGCGCGGGCCAACCAGTTATTTAACTGGGGCGTGGATGGTGTGTTTACCGATATTCCCCACCGTTTTCCGGCGAAGTATCGCGCGATAGGATAATGATTTGCGGTCGGTTCACGCGATGAAAAAAACGCCTCCATTCGGAGGCGTTGTCAGTCGTTTCTGTCGGAAATTAACCTTCCTGGCTGGAAGCATCCTCAGTGTCAACCGTCGTAGGTTCTGTGATCGCTTCTGGTTGAGCTGGTTGAGCTGGTTGAGCCGGTTGTGGCGTTTCGGCTTTCACTTCGGTTTCAACCGCGGCTTGCTTCGCTGGGGCGACGGCCGGTGTTTCCAGTGTTGGGACCGTTTCGGCGGCTTGCTTGGCAATGATGAGCTGAGCTGACAGCTTACCGACTTTCTCTTCCAGCAGGGCGGCACGGGCACGCTGATCTTTCAGATCCTGGCGTAGCTTCTGCTGAGCCAGCATGGTTTCCTGCTCGTTCTTCAGGTTGTCCTTGATATATTGCACCAACCCTTCGCCTTGCTTGGTGAGCGCTTGATCGCGCATGTCATCGGCACCCAAGGCCAGTGTTATGTTGAGCAGGATTTTTTCGTAGCTCAGCACATGGCGCTCGTAGTCGCTCTCCGGCATGGCTTTCAGTTTCTTCACGACCGTGGCAATTTGCTCGGCATGTTTGAGTGAGAAAACTGCCTCATCGACCTTGTCAATAATCTGGGTGGTCGCGCGTGGCTCTGCAGCAATAAAAGCCTTGGCAGCGGTAACTGCCGCTGCTGCCTGGCTGAGTGTTTTCGGCGCATGCATGTCAATTTTCGCCAGCTTCAGGCGCTTGAGCTCTTGCTGCGCGTCAGACAGATAAATCTTCGTGACTGTTTTGACTTCCAGGGCGCGCTGTTTGGTCACCAGTTTCGGCTGACCGTTGATGGCATCGTCGATATTTTCATTGGCGACATCATCAACCAGGCGTTTCAGTTCGCTCTCAAGCTGGCTGGCTGTGGTTGGATAATGTTTGGCCGCGTCGATTTCTTTCAGTTGATTATGGTAACTGAAGGCTTCTTCCAGAATCGTCAGTACTTCCGTCCGGATCGATTTTGCTTTATTGATGTGGGCATTAAATTTCGCAATGCCTTCTTCGGCCGCCTGGATGTTGGTTTTCGAGCTGAAGAAACCACTGGAGCTGTTGGCCTCAGACGGATCCAGTTCGAATTCTTTGTAATATTCTTTTGCTTCAGCAAGGGCTTGCTTGGCGTCGGTGACGGCTTTGGTCGCAAACCAGTCCAGCTCGATTTCTTTAGTCGAAACAAGGACCTTTTCTGCCGCGTCAATTGATTGTTTTACCTTATCAATTTGGATTGCGGTTTGTGATTGGTTTGTCTCTAGCGGCAGGCTTTCAACGGAATCAGAATTGGAGTTTGAGGCACAGCCGGACAGGGTCAGTGTGACAGCAGCTGCGATAACGGCAACTTTCAGTTCCCTCTTCATAAAAGCTCCTTGGCAATAAAAATATGATAAGAGTGTGTCATGATGAATCTAATAATAATAGATGTGCGGGCTATTCTAGGTTTATTTTGTTGCAAGTTAAATAACCCGAACAAAATATATTGTGACACTTTTATCTTGTGCAAGTTTTTATATTTTATTGACGGTTTTGATAATGAATTTGTCATTATTTTGACGGGTTTTGCTGACTGTCGCCCCCGGATGCCGAGAGAGAAATCGGCATCGCAGGCATGAAACACTCAGGCTCCGGCAGGGTGAGAGGTCGGCGCTGAGCAGTCCGTGAATAGGAATTCGGAAGGTTTGGGGGCGAAGGCGTCGCGACCGGCTCAGCGTCACTGACGTTTTTTCTTCATATCCTGCAGAACCATTTCCAGAGCCGAAATAGCAATATCCGGTTCAATCTCATGGGTTTCCAGCAAATAGATTAAGTCGACAGCCAGTTTGATATCTTCCGGCGCATCGTCCAGAGAAGGGGGCGTGTTTTTAGGCTCTGCCATCGTGCGGTTTCTCTTGAGTGAAAGTGGGTTCCAGGCTCGGGACGCGATGGCCCAGATAAATATCCATTGCCGCATGCAGCAATTGGCTATGTGGTGCAATGAGTGTCTGGTGATCATGACGGTATCCGCCGCCGATTACTGCCGCAACGGGGATCATCTGCTCCCGGCACGTGTGCAGGACCAGGTGATCCCGTTGATAAATCCCGGCCAGGGAGACATTGAAATAGCCCAGCTCATCATGCTGATGGATATCCACGCCGGCATCATAAAGCACTAAATCGGGCTGGTGCTGGGCCAGGGCGAGATGCAGGACACCGCTGAACGCATTCAGGTAATCGGTGGTATTGGTGTCGCGCGGCAGGGCCAGATCGATATCAGAATCCGGCTTGCGGGCCGGAAAGTTTTTCTCGCAGTGTACGGAGAAGGTGATGATATGGTCATCGTCTGCCAGCAAGGTCGCCGTGCCGTCGCCGTGGTGAACGTCACAGTCGATGATCATGACTTTGTCGATCCCTGGTAAGGTCAGGGCATGCCGGGCGGCAAACGCCAAATCATTGACCAGGCAAAAACCGCTGCCGAAGTCATGATGGGCATGGTGGTAGCCACCGCTGAGGTGAATACTGATCCCATACCGGCAGGCCAGTTCAACAGTCATACGGGTCCCGGCGGTAGAAGTCAATGTCCGATCGAGGAGTTGCTGGCTCCACGGAAAACCAATCCGACGCATTTTAGCCGCTGGAAGGGTATTGTTGAGCAGAGCATCGATATAGTCAGGATGGTGCAATCCTTTCAGCTCATCTGCCTGCACGGGAACCGGCTGGTGGATTTCAATATCTGACCGCTGCAGGAGATCGAGATCTTCCGTCAGGTGTTGATAAAGCCGGCGGTACTTGCTGATCGGATAGCGGTGGTTGGCCGGGAGCTCCAATTGGGAATAAATCGGGTGATAGACCAGAGGTAGCATGGATTACCCTTTTCGTTCCCGCGTGCCGATTTCTTGCTCAATTTTCGTGAGGGCTGCACGGCAGCGTGACAGCCTGCCTTCCAGCGCCAGAATTTCTTTTTGCAAAGTTTGTTGTTCTAGCTGACTGCGGCACTGGTTGATCTGTGCTTCTTTATCCCGCTGCATAGCGGCCAGGCGTCGCTCCCAGTCCTGATGCTGTGCTAAATCCTGATAGAGCTCATGGATTGGGCGTCGGCGTGTGTACTGGGGCTTCGGTTCGCGACGACGGACTTGCTGGGTGGCCAGCTCGCGCTGAATCGCCTGGATTTGGGCAATCACTCTGTCGCAGATATGTTGGGTGCGCGAGGGAAGCAGCTTTCCCGCTTTGTGCTCACGTTGCAGGGCCGTGATTTCGTTGCGCACTTCGTTGACACAGGGCGTCAGCAGTTTGCTGCGACAGAAAAACAGTTGCTCGTCGAATAACGGGCGGGACGCTTCACCCCGCTGGCGGTCAATCTTGGCCGCTTCGACTGCGAGTTGTTCCAGAAGGGTTGTAAACCGGTTTAAATCAGGCATAGAAGACGTCGTTTATAACCAGGCTTGCCAGGCGAGCTTGATCGCAAGAAGAATGACCACGGTGACAAACACCGGCCGGATAAATTTAGCGCCGAAGCGAATGGCTGAGTGCGCGCCAATGTAGGCACCCAGCATTAAGCATATGCCCATGGTCAGCCCCAGGGCAAAGTTAATATGCCCCAGGATGGCAAAGGTGATCAGCGAGGTCAGGTTACTGGTAAAGTTCATCGCCTTGGCCAGCCCGGAGGCCATCAGAATATCCAGGCGATAGAGTGCCATATTCGAGACAGTCCAGAATGCCCCGGTGCCCGGACCGGCCAGTCCGTCATAAAACCCGAGGCTGGTTCCCTGCAGCCACTGCTTTTTACGAAATTTCCTGCATCGCTCGGGAAGCCGGCGGGTGTGTGATTTCGGATGAGGGTGCCAGACTGTATAGACGGCGGCCGCCAGAATGATCAACGGCAGGACTTTTTCCAGCCAATCGGTACTGATGAGATCGACGATCAGGGTCCCGGTGATGGCGCCGATCAGGGTTGCCACGAAAGACGCTCGCCAGAAACGGGGAGAAAAGAGCTGTTTGCGATAGTAGGTCCAGGCCGCGGTGGACGAAGCAAAGGTCGCGGCCAGTTTGTTGGTGCCCAGCGCGATATGCGGCGGTAGCCCGATGGAGAGCAACGCCGGGACCGTCAGCATCCCGCCGCCGCCGGCAACCGCATCAATAAATCCGGCAGCAAGAGCCACCAGACCGAGGATGATCAGCATACTCGGTTCAATCATTTCTATCATTTAGCGTTATTCTTAGCGTCAAATATGGTTCAGGGGTATTCAATGACCCGTTTAAATGGCGGTAATGAATCAAGCAGCGCTTTTCCATAGCGGCGATTGATGATCCGGCGATCAAGCAGCACGACTCTACCAGAATCTTGTTCCTTGCGCAGCAGACGTCCGACCGATTGGATCAGTTTTTTGCTGGCTTCGGGGACCGAAATTTGCAAAAACGGGTTTCCCCCCCGGCTTTCGATATACTCCGCGTGAGCTTCTTCGACCGGAGAGGTCGGGACCGCAAACGGAATTTTCGTGATGATCAGATTGGTCAGCAGGTCCCCGGGCAGGTCGAGTCCCTCTGAAAAACTGCCGGTGCCAAATAAAATGCTGGTTTTACCTTTTTCACAGTTTTCTTTATGTTTTTTTAGCGTGAGACTGCGGGACTCCTCTCCCTGAACCAGTAATTCCCAGCGATTTTTTTTCATCAGGGGCTTGAGGGCTTCAGCGACCTGGTTCATTTGCCAGTAGGATGAGAACAGCACCAGACTGGCTTGTTCGCCTTCGAGGTATTCCGGCAGTGTGCGGATGAGTAAGTCGGTGAATTGTTGCGCCTGGGGCTCAAGCGGCATTGCCGGGATCACCAACCGGGCGTTGTTCTGGTAGTCAAACGGGGATGCCAGTGCCAGAAATCGTGTGGCATCTTTGTCGAAAATTCCGGCCTGGCGACAGAAGTAATCAAACTGGTTCAAGGCCCTCAGGGTGGCCGAGACCAGCACGGATCCGGCAGCCCGGCTCCAGAGCAGCTGGTCCAGCCGATGTCCGACTTCGAGCGGCGAGACTTCAACGATGTAATCGTCTTCCCGATCCGGGCTCTTTTCAATCCATCGGGCCAGCGGGGCACCCTTGTCTTTGTTGGGCTGTGCCATCAGGAGCCAGACCTTTTCCAGGTTTTCCAGCCGTTGCAGGTAAAACCCGGATTCCGCCAGGGCCTGATCGCCAAGACGCGGGCTGATTTCGTTTTCCTTGACTCGCTCTGCAATTAAGTCATGGATTTTGCCCAGAGATTTGGCGGCTTTTTTGCTGGCTTCTTTGCATCCCTTGGCTTCTTCTTCCAGCCAGGACGGCAACTCACCGTGTTCAAAGCGAAGGATCCCGTCCTTGTTGAACAGGGTCGGGTCAATCTGGGCTGAGATTTGCCGCAGTGCCGGGATCAAGTGGCTGATCGCCTCATTCAACGCACTCTGAAAACGGCCTGCCTTTTGGTAGTCTGCCATTTCAGCCAGTTTTCCGGTTGATTGGTTGAGTTTTTCCAACCAGTTGGCGGCCCCTTTTAAACTGGCGGCGGCGGAAGAAAAGTCGCGTGCGACCTGAGGCAGGTGATGGGCCTCGTCAATCAGGTAAATGGTTTGCTCCGGCTCAGGCAAAATAATCCCGCCGCCGAGTTCAATGTCAGCCATCAGCAAGGCGTGGTTGGCGATGATCACATCCGCTTTTTCCAGATGTTCGCGTGCTTTGCTGAACGGACAGCTGCGGTGTTTGGGCATCCCCGCGTTACAGCTGTGCTTGTCGGCGACGATTTGTTGCCAGACACGGTCGGGGACCGCGGTCGGCCAGCTGTCTTTGTCACCATCCCATTTCTGGCTTTCCAGTGCTTTTTGCATCCGTTTCAACAACTCGAGATCGGACTTTTTGGGTTTTTCTTCCCAGAGCGAGACTTGTTGATCTCCTCCCGTGACGCAGCTGGCTTCCAGTTTATGGGCACAGCAATAGCGCTGGCGTCCTTTGGCCAGGATAAAACTGAATTCCTTGGGAAAAATTTGGTTAAACAGGGGCAGGTCTTTGTGGATGAGCTGCTCCTGGAGCGCCACGGTTGCAGTGGAGATCAGGACTTTTTTGTTGTTGAACAGGGCAAACGGAATGCCGCCCAGTAGATACGAGAGTGATTTACCGATGCCGGTTCCGGCTTCGGCCACCAGCATCCGGTGTTTGGCATGGTATTCGCCAGCCAATGTTTTGGCGATTTCAGCAACCAGATAGTTCTGCGCGCGTCTGGGAATGAAGTTGTCCAGCTGGATCCCCAGGTTCTCATAGCATTGTTTGATATCACGTTTTATCTGGTTGTGTAACATATCTGAAACTTTGTAAAGGCAGGGAGTCGCATTATAGCACGAACATCTAATTGTGAGCGGCAGCGTGTTCTGGACATTAATTTGAACAAAATGCGATTTTGCTCACGAAAATAGATTGAACCTTGGCGGGCTATCCTGGGGTTTCCTTAATGAACAATGAATTAACTGTTTTGAATGGTGTTTTTTAGGTTTTTATTCTGTGTTTTGTTGTTTTTTTGCCTTTTTTTAGTGTTTTTACGTGTTGGTTCACATTGATGATAATTGCCATATCATGGTGTTGGGACGGTTTATGATAAAAAATGAACAGAAGGTCTCTTTTTAAGTTGTTGTTTTATTTGGTTATTGATTTTTTTTGAGGTGTTTTTTAGATTATTTGACACAGAGATAAAAGTTCTGTCAGGATGAGCTCACAAGTTACTGACCTGCGGTTCATTCCTTGCTTTATGTTGTAGGGGAATCAATGAGCCTCAGGTATATAAAGAAAAGGAATTCTGGAAACAGGAATTCCAGTCTAAATAAGAAAAGGCAGTGGATATCATGAAAAAGACACTTCTAGCACTATCAGTACTAGCAGCAGGTTCTGCGAACGCAGGCGTTAACCTATATGACCAGCAAGGCGTAATCGTTGACGTATCTGGCGCAGCGGAAGTTCAGTACTTCCAGGGTTATGCAAAAGACAGCGATTCAGCTTTCCGCCTGGATGACGGTGATCTGGCTTTCAACACCACAGTTCCTGTGACTGACAGCCTGAACGCTGTAGCAGCAATGGCTTACGAATACGAAGACGGCGACGTAACTAACGATGAGCTGTGGGTTGGTTTCCAAGGTGACTTCGGTACGCTGACTTTTGGTCGTCAGTACCTGATCGCGGATGATGCCGGCATCGGTAAAGACTACGAGTTGGGCGGTGACGGTCTGGATTTCGTTCTGGCGAATGGTGACCAAGCTGCAAAATATGTTTTCGACAACGGTCAGTTCTACGCAGGTGTTTCTGCACTGCTGACTGAAACTCAGAAAGCAGACGCTGTAACTGGTAAAGACGTTGACGAAGCTCAAGTAATCGACGGCCGTCTGGGTGCGCGTTTCGGTGACCTGGATGCACGTGTATACCTGTACTCTGGCTCTGACATTGCGTCTTCTGACATCTTCGGTACTGATTTCACTGGTGGTGTAATCGACGTTGAAGGTTACAACCTGGAAGTTGAATACACAATGGGTGCCATCGCTCTGGCTGGCTCTTTCGGTCAGGTTGAGTACAAAAACGTTGCAAACTCTGCAAACAAACTAGACGTAGACACTGCAGCGCTAGCTGGTTCTTACACTATGGATAAGACCACTTTCGCTCTGGGTTACACATTCCTAGACTTTGACAAGGACGATGTAAGCGCTGTTTACGCGAACGTAACTCAGCAACTGCACTCAAACGTGAAAGTATACGCTGAAATCGGTAGCTCTGACGCAGATGACTCTGAGTTCGGTTACCTGGCAGGTATGGAAGTACTGTTCTAAGGTGTCTTAACCTGAACACTGATAAAAGCCGCCTTTCAGGCGGCTTTTTGCTATTCTAGCGTTTTGGCATGATGACCATCAGGAGAAGGAAGAAAGATGAAGAAGTTGCTATGGGCGGCATTGCTGGGACTTCCGGCGTTCGGATTACAGGCGGCGACGTTATCGGTTGGCGAGAATATCGAATTGTTGGTTGTCGACGGCAATGCGGTCGAGAGTTCATTCTGGTCACCAACCCAAAGCGTTGAGCTGGCTCCGGGGAAACACCAGGTGGTGATCCGCTACGACGGTGAGTTGAAAAACGGCTCCAAAGCAGCGATGTTTACCACCCGTCCTTACATGTTTGAGCTGGAGGTGCCGAGCCAGGACGCCAGTATTGTGATTCCCAACTTAAAGACGCTCTCACAGGCTAAAGCACATTTTGAGCGTGGTCCTGAGTGGCAGCTAGCGCTGGCAGACGGATCGGTCAAGGATCTGAACTATGTTGAGCTGGAAGGCAACGGCTTTGGCTCGTTCAGCAACATGGAAGAGCTGGTTGCGGCGTATAACCGTATGCAGGGCATTACCTTTGAACAGGGTTATGCTGTTGATTTAGCCAAAGCGGCAGTTGAAGTGTCTGAGCAAGGGGAAGTGTCGATCACCGGTGATGCCCTGGCGCAGCTGAAACTTTGGTATAGCAAAGCTGACGCCAGAGAGAAAGCGGCATTTAAGGCATGGGCGGCCGAACAGGACGCGCTATAGTCGGTCAGACGTGCAGCTTCGTCCCGAAACGGATGTAAACGTCTGGTACGAACGCCTGGCCGAATAGCGGTAGTTATCACTGCGAAACTCATGAATCGTGGTGATAACGACTGTGGCTTCGACAACGGTGGCAGCGGGGCTGCGCCGGATCGGCGTCGAGCTCATGGAGCGTAATCGTCTCTTCACAATCGGTGCACAACCCGTACATGCCGAGCTTGATGGCACAAACGGCGGCATCGACGATCTCCATCCGTTCGGCCAGCGTATGCAGGTTGCCGAGGTATGAAGACGCCGCTATGTGAATAAGCTCGTTCAGATCGGCTTGCTCAATGGCGGTGGCCGAAGGAACCAGCGTATTGAGAAGCAATTCGTGTTTCAATTCTTTCAGCAGTGCATCATGCTCCAGCTCCAATCTTAGCTTCAGCTGTTGGTAGACTTTTTCTGACGTTGTCATCGCTTTTATATTATGTTTAGAAGTGGTGAATTTAGTCTAAAACGCTTGGCGGGATTGATTGTGATTTGAATCAATTCTTTATACAGTAATCTGCGTAATAGCCCTACTCTTGACAGGTTTTTGTCGCTTTCTTGATCAGATATAGTACTGCCCGCGAAAGATCTGTGGCCAATGAAGCCTCAGACAATCAGCAAGTCAGTCGTATTCAATATCGAAGAAGGAAGTGATTCATGGAGCAGGATTATAAAGATCCATATAGTTTTAAGTATTTTGTTGGTTTTCTGGTTGTGATGGGACTGCCGACGCTACCGGCTAGCCTGACCTGGCTGGGGATCCTGAGCCAGTAACTGATTGGGCAGAGCGCCGCACGCTCCCGCCGGTCAGGAAGGAGATGTGATTCAAGTGATTAAGCAATTTATGTTGCTGCTGATCGGGTGGCTCTGCGTTGGGTTGGGAGTTGTGGGGATTTTCTTGCCGCTGCTCCCGACCACACCATTCTTGCTGCTGGCCAGTGCCTGCTTTATGCGCGGCTCCCCCCGCCTGAGCCGATGGCTGCACCAGCACCCGCATTTTGGCCCCATCTTGCACAATTGGCACCAGCATCGCGCGGTTTCCCGGACAGTCAAACGTCGCGCCAATCTCATGATGGTGCTCAGTTTCCTGCTCTCGATTTATTGGGTACCCTTACTCTGGCACAAAATCATGCTGATCAGCATGGCGACGGTGCTGTTGATTTGGTTTAACCGTCTGCCGGTGATTGAGCCTTCTCGAACCATCCCTGTAACTAGCCAACAAAAATAAACCGGTACATGGTCAATACATGCTACGGCTGGCTTGGAAGAATCTGGTGCCCTGCGGTGACGGTGTTTTGCTAGAAAGCCGTACAGGCATAGAAGCTGTGTTGAGCAAGCTGACGCCAGCATCTGGCCGCGGGGAGGTCGCCATCATTTGATGCAGAACAAAGAACCCCGGGTATCAGTTGCTCCGGCATGCGAAAATCACTAGTATTTGAAACCAAATTGATCTGGTCTGCTGTCTGTTTACGCCCACGGCAGGCTTTCTCGTGAGAGTAAACCCACTGTGTTGCATCTCTTCACGGTGTAATGGAAAACAATGATGACTCAAGATAACCGTGCTTTGATTAAGAGCAGTATTCAATCTATCCCGGATTACCCGAAACCAGGCATTTTGTTCCGCGATGTGACCAGCTTGCTGGAAAATCCGGCCGCCTTCAGTGCAACGATGGAAGTTCTGATCGCGCAGTACAAAGACAAAGGGAT
Organism: Photobacterium sp. MCCC 1A19761; assembly: GCF_037389125.1. Taxonomy (NCBI): domain Bacteria; kingdom Pseudomonadati; phylum Pseudomonadota; class Gammaproteobacteria; order Vibrionales; family Vibrionaceae; genus Photobacterium; species Photobacterium sp. MCCC 1A19761. The sequence goes on along the minus strand of NZ_JAZGTF010000001.1, from coordinate 373,586 downwards.
CACCAAAGTGATCGGAACCGAAGCCCGTGGTTTCCTGTTTGGTGCGCCTTTGGCGCTGGAACTGGGTGTTGGTTTTGTTCCGGTACGTAAACCGGGCAAATTGCCACGTCAGGTGATTGGTGAAAGCTACGAGCTGGAATACGGTCAGGATACGCTGGAGATCCATGTTGATGCGATTGGGGAAGGCGACAAAGTGCTGCTGGTCGATGATCTGTTAGCGACCGGCGGGACCATTGAAGCGACGACCAAACTGGTACGCCGTCTTGGCGGCACGGTGGAAGATGCTGCTTTTGTGATCAATCTGCCGGAACTGGGTGGTGAAACACGTCTGAAGAACATCGGTCTGAATGTCTTCAGCATTTGTGATTTCGACGGTCACTAAGACCGACCGGGTCACGGCCTGGTGACCTGGTGAATCCTTGGGCGCTCGCAAGGCGCCCTCTCGCTCCCCAATCCTCCCTGTGCTAGCATAGCTGTCTTGATTCTGTAAGGTTAGTTAACATGAGTTACCAGGTTCTGGCACGGAAATGGCGGCCGCACCAATTCTCAGATGTTGTCGGGCAATCCCATGTCCTGACGGCGCTGGGCAATGCTCTTGAGCATAACCGCCTCCATCATGCTTACTTGTTCAGCGGAACCCGTGGCGTCGGTAAGACCACGATTGCCCGAATTTTTGCCAAAGGTCTGAACTGTGAACAAGGCATCACGGCGACCCCATGTGGTCAGTGTGAAACCTGTCGGGAAATTGATGACGGGCGTTTTGTCGATTTGCTTGAAATCGATGCGGCTTCACGGACCAAAGTGGAAGATACCCGTGAGTTGCTGGATAACGTTCAGTACAAGCCAGCCCGGGGCCGCTTCAAGGTCTACCTGATTGACGAGGTGCATATGTTATCTCGTCATAGTTTTAACGCCTTGCTGAAAACCCTGGAAGAGCCGCCGGAATACGTGAAGTTTATTCTGGCGACGACCGATCCCCAGAAACTGCCGGTGACGATTCTGTCGCGCTGTTTGCAGTTCCATCTGAAGCATCTGGACAATACGCAGATCCAGACTCAGCTCGAGCATGTCTTGCACCAGGAAGCGGTGGATTTCGAGCCGCGTGCGTTGAGCCTGCTGGCCCGTGCAGCGGAAGGCAGTATGCGTGATGCCCTGAGCCTGACGGATCAGGCGATCGCGCTGGGCAATGGTCAGGTCCTGGCCGAGTCCGTTTCGGCGATGCTCGGCACCCTCAATACTGATCAGGCACTGTACCTGCTCGAAGCGATGGCTGCGGGAGAGGCTCAGCCGGCGATGGCCTGCCTTGAAGAGCTGGCCGGTGTCGGCGTGGAATGGGACAGCCTGCTTCAGGAGCTGGCGGCACAGTTGCATCGCGTGGCGATGGTTCAGGCGCTGCCCGCGTCCCTGGATACCACCGCGCCGGATGCGGAGCGGGTGATGAGCCTGAGCAAACAGGTGTCGCCGCAGGAAGTTCAGCTGTGTTACCAGATTGCATTGCAGGGACGGCAGGATCTGGCGTACGCGCCAGACGGTCGCACCGGATTGGAAATGGTGCTGCTGCGAATGCTGGCGTTCCGGCCGGTGGCCAGCAGTGGGATCATGCCACAGACTGTCAGTGTACCGGCCTCAGAGCCCGCGCCTGTGCATTCCGGCGCGGCACAAGCGATGACGCAGGCAGGGCAGGGACATTCTGCAATGTCCACGCCAGCAGCGAGCCCGCAGGCGATGCAACGGGTTCAGGCGCTGAAAAGCCAGATGTCCGGTCACCCGGCGCAATCCGGCCCAGCGCCTGTTGCTACGGAGATGACGGCACCAGGTCAGATGCAGCCGTCCATGCCACCATCTATGCCGCCTCAACCTGCGTCAATCCAACCGGTAGCGCCTGAAGTGGACATGATGCCACCGGGTCAGCCTGAGCTGTCGGGCCAGCAGCCAATGCATTCGCAGAGCCAACCGGTTCAGCACAGTGCTCCGCCATCGTCGGCAGCTTCCGGACTGCTGGCTGCGAGAAACACGCTGCGCAGCCAGACCAAGCGAGGTCAGGACGGGCAACCTGTTGTAAAAAAGGGCCAACCGGCGCCAGCTAAAAAAGTCGCAACCAATGTGCTCGACCGAATCGCTTCCAAGCATTCAGGTCAGCCGGCTCCTGCCCATGGAGTCCCTGCGATGCCGGCGTCGCCAGCTGTTGAGTCACCACTGCCTGTTGAGCAAGAATATCGTTGGCAACCGATGTCTCAACCGGAGCCGACTGCAAAGAAAGCGGAAGTCGCCCCGGCTGAATTAAAGCGGGCGCTGGAGCATGAAAAAACGCCGGAAATGGCAAAATTACTTGTCAAAGAAGCGGCAAATCAGGATAGTTGGTCCGATTTAGTGACCCGGCTGGACGTCGGTCGAATGGTGCAGCAGCTGGCGTTGAACTCCGCGCTGGCACGTGAAGAGAATCAGGTCACTTTGTTCTTGCGCCCGTCGCAAAGACACCTGGATACCCCGAAGGCCCGGGAGCAGCTGGCACAGGCGTTATCTGCGCTGTATGAGGCCCCCATCGAATTATCGATCGAATTAAGTGATAAAGGGCGTTCACCGCTGGAATGGCGGGAAGCGATTTATCAGGAAAAACTGGATCAGGCCAAACAGAGTTTGCGCACTGATCCGAACGTGAACTTTATCTGTCAGCGTTTTTCTGCTGTGCTTGATGAAGAGAGCGTAAGACCCTTATAGACAACCAGACCCATAGAGAGAGAGCATATGTTTGGTAAAGGCGGTATGGCTAACATGATGAAGCAGGCGCAGCAAATGCAAGAGCGCATGCAGAAGATGCAGGAAGAGATCGCAAACATGGAAGTCACTGGCGAGTCCGGTGCCGGCCTGGTAAAAGTGACCTTGACGGGCAGCCACAGCGTGCGTCGCGTTGAGCTGGATGACAGCCTGATGGAAGACGACAAAGACATGCTGGAAGATCTGATTGCAGCAGCATTCAACGATGCAGCGCGTCGGATTGAAGAAGCGCAGAAAGAAAAAATGGCCAGCGTTACCGGCGGAATGAACCTGCCGGCTGGCTTTAAGATGCCATTCTAATCCATGCGGACCAGTGTTTTACTGGAGCAACTGATGGAGGCCTTGCGGTGTTTACCGGGCGTGGGGCCGAAGTCTGCCCAACGGATGGCCTTCAGTTTGCTGCAACGCAATCGACAGGGCGGCTTGCAGTTGGCGGATGCGCTCAGCCGTGCCATGACGGATATCGGTCATTGCCAGAGTTGCCGGACATTTACGGAAGAAGATGTCTGTGCGATTTGCGCCAACCCGCGCCGGCAGGAAAGCGGCCAGATCTGTGTGGTCGAGAGCCCGGCTGATATCGTGGCCGTCGAAGCGACCGGGCAGTTTTCCGGTCGGTATTTTGTACTGATGGGCCACCTGTCACCGCTTGATGGGATCGGCCCGGCAGATATTGGCCTGGACGTCCTGGAGTTTCGCCTGCAGCGCGAGTCAATTTCCGAATTGATCCTGGCGACCAATCCGACCGTCGAAGGTGAAGCGACCGCTCACTACATTGCTGAATTGTGTAGTGAATATGACATTCCCGCGACCCGGATTGCCCACGGGGTTCCGGTGGGTGGGGAATTGGAGCTGGTGGACGGCACGACGTTGTCGCATTCTTTTGCGGGTCGACACAAGTTTTATTGAGTCGACGCCTCCCGAGCGATGGTGTCTCTTCTGCGGTATACCAAAATAAAAAACCAACGCCAGTGCAAACGGGCGTTGGTTTTTTTTATGGCTCAACCGGGACCGGAAAATGGACCTGAACTGTACCGGAAGGCTTGTGCAGGCACGGCTACAGCGAGTAGAGGATATTAGACCCGTAATTGAGGCTGGTTAACAGCAGTGCTTTTTCATTGAGAATATCAATTCGCCGGCTCTGCTGGGCATCCATCCTGAAGATTTGGCGGATCACACTCAGGTGTTCCGGCTGGAAGTCCTGATTCTGACCGGACGTCACATCTTTGAACTCTCCCGGCGTGGTCAGCAGGTAGCCGCCGCTGAGATCCCATTCACCGGTTTCGGAGATATGCAGGGTCAGCGGTTGTTCACTTTGGCTGAACAGTTTAAGCAGGGTGATCCTCGAATAAGTCTGGTTGGGCAGATACACCACATGGCTGCTCTGTTCTACCCGGCGCAGCATCCCCAGTTTCTCCAGCCGGGTTGGCTCGATCCGGCTGACCGACGTCGATTGCCACTCCCGCGACATCAAAAGTTGCTGCTGTTTATAGTCACTGGCCAGGTAAAGCCAGGCACTGAACAGGGCCGACAGGGCCAGCAGGAGAAACGCCCAGTAACGTCGCGTGAAGCGAAGCAGCAGGCTGCGGGTTGAATCAGTTACTGGCATAGCTGGGTATTATCCTCTTGGCTGGTATGTAAGCGAAGCGTCACGTTTTCTTGTGCCATGCTCGGGGGATGAATGTAATTCAGCCATAATTGATTGCCCTGACCGCCGGTTGCGATCACCTCGATCGGCTGCGCTGCGTCCGGGTGGTAGTCGAAATAAGTTTTCACGCACGCGGTGATCATCGGCTGCCACGACGCCAGATCCGGATGTTGGTTCGGGGTCAGGATCTGAATGTTGTTGACCGTAAACCAGGGCGTGAAGGCGTCGGACTTCGGCGGCGCTGCACGATTGACCAGCAGTGGCAGAATGCAGGCGAGCGACAGCAGTGCCAGGCTCAGCAGGGCCCATTTAGGCCGGGGGGGGGAAGCAACCGCCTGCGGTGCAGGTTTGGGTATTGCGTCTGACGGAAGGCCGGAAATGCCGTGAACCGAGTGGTCATTCGCGACCCCATCCGGTATTTTGGGCATTGCCGAGACGGCTTCTACAATTTCGATTCCGGCTTCAACTGTTTCGGCCGGTGGGGATTCCGGTTGTCCATCGGTGACGGGGGCAGGCTCTGCCGGATGGGTGGCTTCTTCGAAGTCACGGACACTGGCGATCATCTGGTAGCCGCGTTTCGGCACCGTCTTAATAAAACCGGGCGATTTGGTCGAGTCCTTGAGTGCTTTGCGCAGGGTGGAAATCGCCTGGGTCAGGCTGGAGTCATCAACTTCAAATCCCTGCTCCCGCCAGACAAAATCATGGAGCCGGGTGCGCGAGATGATAGCGCCCGGCTCTGCAATCAGCAGGCTCATGGCGCGGCTCTCATTGCTGCCGAGACGGATCAGCTCTTGGTCTTCCCACAGGTCTGTGAGGCTGTTGTCACAGGGGTTAAAAAGAAATCGCTGACCAATCAAATATTTATTTGAGGTGTTTTTCATGGGTATTGCCGAAGGGAACAATTCGGCTGTAGGTATACCATGTTCTGACTGAATCTTCTCTGAATATAAAAATACAAAAATCAGGCTGAAAAAACCTAAAGCCGCGTGATTTGGGGCGGCTTGCGAGAAAAAGTGCTTGAGACAGTTGAAATGCCAGATTCTGCCCCTATGTATGTAGGGAATTGTATTGATTACGTAATATCAAGATTTACGGAGTTGAAATGAGCGAGCAAACTATCCATAAAAATAAGGAAACACGCGGCTTCCAGTCAGAAGTGAAGCAGCTGCTCCATCTGATGATCCACTCACTGTATTCGAACAAAGAAATCTTTTTGCGTGAGTTGATTTCCAATGCCTCAGATGCCGCCGATAAATTGCGTTTCCGCGCGTTGTCGCAACCTGATCTCTATGAGAATGACGCCGAGCTGGGCGTGAAGCTGTCTTTCAACGCAGAGGCCGGCACACTGACGATTCATGATAATGGGATCGGGATGACCCGGGATGACGTCGTTGAGCATCTGGGCACTATTGCCAAGTCCGGCACCAAAGACTTCTTCTCCAAGCTGAGCGAAGAGCAGTCGAAAGATTCACAGTTGATCGGCCAGTTCGGGGTCGGCTTCTATTCCTCGTTTATTGTTGCTGATCGTGTGACGGTGAATACCCGTGCGGCCGGCGTGGCGGCGGATCAGGCCGTGCGCTGGGAATCGAGCGGTGAAGGGGATTACTCGGTTGAAGATATCGAAAAAACCAGCCGGGGTACGGAAATTATCCTGCACCTGCGTGATGACGAAAAAGAATTCCTGAGCGAGTACCGCCTGCGTGACATCATCGGGAAGTACTCCGACCATATCGGTATCCCGGTCTTCATCCAGACCACTGAGCATGATGAAGAAGGCAAGGAAACCGGCACCAAATGGGAGCAGATCAACAAGGCGCAAGCGTTGTGGACCCGGAATAAGTCGGATATTACCGACGAAGAGTACCAGGAGTTCTACAAGCATGTGTCGCATGACTTTGCCGAGCCACTGACCTGGAGCCATAACCGCGTTGAAGGCAAGCAAGACTACACCAGCTTGCTGTATATCCCGTCGAAGGCGCCGTGGGACATGAATAACCGTGAAAGCAAACACGGCCTGAAACTCTATGTTCAGCGCGTGTTTATCATGGATGATGCCCAGCAGTTTATGCCGACGTACCTGCGTTTCATGCGTGGCCTGATCGACTCGAACGATCTGCCGCTGAATGTATCGCGTGAAATTCTGCAAGATAACAAGATCACCCAGGCGCTGCGCAAAGCCTGTACCAAACGTGCCCTGACCATGATGGAGCGTTTGGCTAACAACGACAGCGAGAAATACCAGACGCTGTGGAATGAGTTCGGTCAGGTCCTGAAAGAAGGCCCGGCGGAAGATTATGCCAACCGTGAGAAAATTGCCGGCTTGCTGCGCTTTAGCTCAACGCACACCGACAGCGCAGCGCAGACGGTCTCGCTGGCCGATTATGTGTCTCGCATGAAAGAAGGGCAGGAGAAGATCTACTTCCTGACCGCAGACAGCTTTAGCGCCGCCAAGAACAGCCCGCACCTGGAGCAATTCCGGACCAAGGGGCTGGAAGTGCTGCTGATGCATGATCGCATCGATGAGTGGCTGATGAGCCACCTGTCGGAGTTTGACGGCAAGTCGTTCCAGGCGATCACCAAGGCGGATCTGGATCTGTCCAAGTTTGAAGATGAGGCAGAGAAAGAGAAGCAGAAAGAGACCGAAGCTGAGTTTAAGTCTGTGGTCGAGCGGACCAAAACCTACCTGGGCGATCGGGTGAAAGATGTGCGCACGACGTTTAAGCTGACGGATACCCCGGCAGTGGTGGTGACGGACGAGCACGAGATGGGCACCCAAATGGCCAAGCTGCTGGCTGCAGCGGGTCATGAAGCGCCGGAAGTGAAGTATATCTTTGAGCTGAACCCGAATCATGTCCTGGTTCATAAGATGGCTGATGAGGCGGACGAAGAAGTCTTTGGCCGTTGGGTTGAGATGCTGCTGGGCCAGGCAATGCTGGCTGAGCGCGGTGCGATGGACGATCCGTCACAGTTCCTGGCCGCCGTGAACAAGCTGCTGGGCTAAGTCGGAGATCGGCTCGGATCCGCAGGCGACTATGGTCTAATCGATTCCGATACCGGCTTCAAATAGTATTCTGATAACGTATGTAATCCAGCCCGGTCCTTGTACCGGGCTTGCGACTGCAGGCTAATCAGTGTATTTTGCTTTTTTTCGAAAAACTCCATTTACGTAAAGGGGATTTAAGATGCGCATCATTCTTCTGGGCGCTCCAGGTGCAGGTAAAGGTACTCAGGCACAATTCATCATGGAGAAATTTGGGATTCCGCAAATTTCAACAGGTGACATGCTCCGTGCTGCCATCAAAGCTGGTACTGAGCTAGGTCAAAAAGCCAAATCAGTCATTGATGCTGGACAGCTGGTGTCTGACGATATCATCCTTGGTCTGGTAAAAGAGCGTATTGCTGAAGACGATTGTGCAAAAGGCTTCCTGCTGGACGGTTTCCCACGCACGATCCCTCAGGCTGACGGCCTGAAAGAAGTCGGCGTAGATATCGACTACGTGATTGAGTTTGACGTGGCGGACGACGTGATTGTTGACCGTATGGCTGGCCGTCGTGCGCACCTGCCTTCAGGCCGGACTTACCATGTTGTTTACAACCCGCCAAAGGTTGAAGGTAAAGATGACGTGACTGGTGAAGATCTGGTGGTTCGTGATGACGACAAAGAAGAAACTGTTCGTGCACGTCTGGGCGTTTACCATGACCAAACAGCACCGCTGATTGCTTACTACGGTAAAGAAGCTGAAGCAGGTAAGACGCAGTACATCAAGATTGATGGGACTCAGCCTGTTGCTGAAGTCAGCGCTGAGCTGGAAAAAGCGCTGTCTTAATCTGACAACGCATGACAAGCTTTGATGAACGGGTTAGCTTTCGGGCTAGCCCGTTTTTCGTGATGGGCGTAAAAACATATTTTTCAGTGATCTGGCAGAGATTTAGCCGGGTATAAGATGCATGTTTTCAGAAAGCTGATAGAGTTGAGGCGTCGGCTTTGATCCCGATCCGGAGACTGAGGTCTGGCTCCAGGTGGGATTTCAATATCGCGAAGGAAAATATGAGCAATAAAAAGAACCTATCCGGGAACGCATTTGGTGTCTTGTTGGTGAATCTGGGGACACCGGACGAAGCATCCCCAGCCGCTGTGAAGCGATTTTTGTCCGAATTTTTGCATGATCAGCGGGTGGTGGATATGAGCCGCTGGTTGTGGTGTCCGATCCTGCATGGGGCGATTTTACCCATCCGCTCACCGAAGGTGGCCAAGTTGTACCAGTCCGTATGGATGGACGAGGGCTCGCCGCTGTTGGTTTTCTCCCGCCGCCAGCAGCAAAAACTGGCAGCGCAGCTGGATATCCCGGTTGAGTTGGGGATGACTTATGGCAATCCGAGTATCGAGGCCGGGCTGGATCGTTTGAAGCAGCAAGGCTGCGAGAAAGTGCTGGTATTGCCGTTGTATCCGCAATATTCACGCACCACGACGGCTGCGGTTTTTGACAAAGTGGCGAAAGTGCTGAAATCGCAGGCGGCGATTCCGGAGCTGCGCTTTGTGAACCATTATTACGACCACCCGGCCTATATTGCAGCGCTGGCGGAGTCTGCCACCACGTACTGGGAAACCCATGGGAAGCCGGATTACCTGCTGTGCTCATATCATGGGATCCCCAAACGCTATGCTGACCACGGCGATCCGTATCCGGACCATTGTCATGGCACGACGGTACGCTTGGCAGAGCAGCTTGGGATACCGCGCGAACAAATGAGCATGAGCTACCAGTCGATTTTTGGTCGCGAGGAATGGTTAAAGCCTTATACGGAACAAACGATCAAGGACTTGGCCCGCAAAGGCGTGAAACGGCTGGATGTGATGTGCCCGGCGTTCTCGGTCGATTGTCTGGAAACGCTGGAAGAGATCGCCGAGCAGTGCAAGGAAGCCTTCCTTGAAGCCGGCGGCGAAGCGTTCCATCTGATCCCGTGTCTGAATGACAATACGGCACATATCGACATGATGGCGCAACTGGTCGAGTTACATACTCAGGGCTGGTAGCCGGTTATTTTCAGCGCGGTTCTCAACGTGAAAAGGTGTTCAAGCTCTCAAAATCGATGAGAGCTTTTTCTTTTCTGAACTATATTCTGTGATAGAATTCGCACAATTTTTTCAACTGACAGCTCACAGACATGAAATTTCCAGGCCAACGCAAATCCAAGCACTATTTTCCCGTCCATGCGCGTGATCCGCTTCTGAGTCAAGCCAAGCAAGAAAAGCGGCTCACACGCACTCACGTTGTGGGAATTGATCAAACGCTGGTGGATATTGAGGCCTGTGTCGATGATGCTTTCCTGAAACGCTATGAGCTGAGCAAAGGCCACTCGCTGGTGATCACCGACGAGAAAGCTGAGGCTTTGTATCAGGAGCTGAAAGATCATGATCTGGTCAGCCATGAGTTCGCCGGTGGGACGATCGGTAATACGCTGCATAACTATTCTGTTTTGGCGGATGATAAGTCGGTGCTGCTGGGTGTGATGAGTAAAGATATCGAAATTGGCAGCTATGCCTATCGTTATCTGTGTAATACCTCCAGCCGTATGGACATGAACTACCTGCAGCCGGTTACTGGCCCGATTGGCCGTTGTTTTGCCCTGATCACCGCCGATGGCGAGCGTACCTTTGCGATCAATGAAGGCCGGATGAATCAACTGAGCCCGGAGAGTGTTCCGGAGTCGGTCTTTGAACGAGCATCGGCATTGGTGCTGACGGCGTACCTGGTTCGTTGTAAAGACGGCGATCCGATGCCGGAAGCGACCATGCGAGCGATTGAATACGCCAAGAAGTATGATGTGCCGGTGGTGCTGACGCTGGGCACCAAATTCGTGATTGAAGATGATCCGCAGTGGTGGCGTGACTTCCTGCGTGACCATGTGACCGTCGTGGCGATGAACGAAGATGAAGCCGAAGCGCTGACCGGTGAAAGCGATCCGCTGATGGCTTCGGAAAAAACCCTGGAGTGGGTTGATTTGGTGCTGTGTACGGCAGGACCGATTGGTTTGTATACGGCCGGATATACCGACGAGTCGGCCAAACGCGAAACCAGCTTACCACTGTTGCCGGGGGAAATTCCTGAGTTTAATCGTTACGAATTCAGCCGCCCGATGCTCAAAGTTGACTGTGAAACGCCGATCAAGGTTTATTCGCATATTGCCCCTTATATGGGCGGACCGGAGCGGATCAAAAATACCAATGGTGCCGGGGATGGCGCGCTGTCAGCATTACTGCATGACATGGCTGCCAATCGCTACCATAAAGAAAATGTGCCGAAATCCAGCAAGCACAGACATAACTTCCTGACCTATTCATCATTTTCTCAGGTCTGCCTGTACTCAAACCGGGTGAGTTACGAAGTTCTGGCACAACATTCTCCGCGCCTGTCCCGCGGATTGCCGGAGCGCGAAGATAGCCTGGAAGAGGCATACTGGGAGCGTTAATCACTACCAGAAACAACCAAAACGGGGCCAATCATTGATTGGCCCCGTTGTTATTTGTGTTTACAAAATAATATTCGCTGAGAGTGTGTCTTACTTCTATGCTTTATTGGCATGCATAAGACAAAAAGGAGATAGAAATGAATAAGAATGCAGTGGTCCTGGCACTCTTTTCTGCTCTGTCGGCTCCGGCTGCCTGGGCGAATAATGTTGACCTGTCACAAGGAACGCAGGAACTCGGCTTACAGGGTAGTTTGGATCTCGACTACGTCGATGACTATCTGTTCCTGCTCAATACCTCTTACGGTTATTTTATTCGTGAAGACTGGGAAATTGGTGGGGTGCTGGATGTCAATATGAGTGACAGCACGCAGCAGTTCCAGGTTGGTTTTTTTACCGAGTATAACTTTACCAACAGCAGCAATTGGGTGCCTTATTTAGGGGCAGCTTTCCAGGTCGCGAACCTCAATGGGAGTGACGGGAACTTTGATTTTGATGTTGAAGATGCCACCGCATTAAACGTGAAAATTGCAGGTGGTCTGAAATACTTTATTAATCCGCATGTGGCGATTAGCGCCGAAGTGAATTACAACATTGCAACGGATGATATCAGCGTGACCAAAGACGGGGTTGAAGACAGTTTCACCCGGTTTGTGTTTGGTACGCGGTTCTACTTTTAATCCGGCTGAAATTTCGAATAAAAAAACCGCCTGATGGCGGTTTTTTTTGTGGGGTGCACGTTCCGAAGTGCTTAGGCTTGTTTCGAGTATGCGTCGTTGTGGACAGCTGCGACCGCGCGGCCGGATGGATCCGCACTGTTTTTGAAGCTCTCATCCCATTCAATGGCCTTGGCGCTGGAGCAGGCAATCGACGGGCCGCCCGGAACACATTTGGCCGCATCTTCCAGCGGGAACAGCTCTTCGAAGATCTCGCGGTACATGTAGCCTTCCTTGGTGGTTGGCGTATTGTACGGGAAGCGGAATTTCGCTGTCTCCAACTGTTGCTCGGTGATTTTTGCCTCAGCCACTTCCTTCAGCGAGTCAATCCAACTGTAGCCGACACCATCCGAGAATTGCTCTTTTTGGCGCCAGGCGACGGACTCCGGCAGGTGGTGGCCGAAGCATTCACGGATAATGTGTTTTTCCATTTTGCCGTTGCCGCACATTTTATCCTGAGGGTTTACGCGCATGGCGACTTCCAGGAATTCTTTGTCCAGGAAAGGAACGCGAGCTTCAATGCCCCAGGCGGCCATCGACTTGTTGGCACGGGCACAGTCAAACATGTTCAGTGCCAGCAGCTTGCGGACGGTTTCTTCGTGGAACTCTTGTGCGTTCGGTGCCTTATGAAAGTACAGGTAGCCGCCGAAGACTTCGTCTGCACCTTCACCGGAAAGCACCATCTTGATCCCCATGGCACGAATTTTACGTGACATCAGGTACATCGGCGTTGAGGCACGAATCGTGGTCACATCATAGGTTTCGATGTGGTAAATCACGTCACGGATCGCATCCAGCCCTTCCTGAACGGTATAGGTCAGTTCGTGGTGAACAGTACCGATATGGTCTGCAACTTCCTTGGCAGCCTTGAGATCCGGTGCGCCTTGCAGGCCAATGGCAAAGGAGTGCAAGGTTGGCCACCAGGCTTCAGATTGCTCATCATCTTCAATCCGGCGTGCGGCAAATTTCTTGGTGATGGCTGAAATAACAGACGAATCCAGGCCGCCGGATAACAGAACGCCGTAAGGAACGTCGGTCATCAGCTGGCGTTTCACCGCACTTTCCAACGCGTTGGTCAGCGCGACTTTGTCGGTTTCGGCATCAACAACGGCGTCAAAGGTCATCCAGTCGCGCTTGTAGTAACGAACCGGCTCACCGTGTTTGCTCCACAGGAAGTGGCCCGGAGGAAACTCGCTGATGGTTTTACAGACCGGAACCAGCGACTTCATTTCAGAGGCGACATAGTAGTTTCCGTGCTCGTCGTAGCCGTGATACAGCGGGATAATCCCGATATGGTCACGACCGATCAGGTACGCGTCTTCCTGCTCATCGTACAGGATGAAACCGAAAATCCCGTTGAGGTAGTCCAGCAGCTCCGGGCCTTTCTCTTTGTACAGCGCCAGAATGATTTCACAGTCGGATTCGGTCTGGAACGGGTAATCCGGGGCGAACTCGGCCTGCAACTCTTTGTGGTTGTAGATTTCACCATTCACTGCCAGTGCTTGTGTTCGATCCAGGTTGTACAGGGGTTGCTCGCCGCTGTTCAGGTCGACAATCGCCAGGCGCTCGTGCACCAGAATGGCTTTGTCTGAAGAGTAGATACCGGACCAGTCCGGGCCGCGGTGGCGCATTTTTTTAGACATTTCCAATGCGGTTTCGCGTAACGCCGCTGCATCACTTTTTATATCGAGGATACCGAATACTGAACACATACTGCTGACTCCGACTTAACTTGCTATCCGTAATTTCTCAGGGAAGGGCATGGCGGTTGCGCTTCTTGTTCCCTGTTGCTAATTGTTAAAATTGCGTATTCGGTAATAAATTGCAACCGATAATCCATATTCAATCAAACAAAAGCCTTGTTGGTGAATAATTTCTAAAAATATTCCATTTTGGTGAATTTTTTCCATCCTGGGTCGGTTTTTTGAGCGAAAAAACGAACGGCGGCCGAAGCCGCCGTTAAGAGGTGTGTGCCTGATCAGTCATTCACCGACGCGGGATTTGAGGCGAGAGATGCTCGCAGACATGGCGGGCAAACCCGCTGCCGGCTTCGTTGTAAATGTTGAAGGCAGCATCGACGCCAAGGTCATGCAAGGTCTGTTCATCGTCACTGTATTTCGCGATGGCGGCAATCTTGCCCTGGTAATTCCGCTCCCGGATTTGCTCCAGGGCGAAGGTGTTGGCCTGGCTGTGCGGCATCGAGAGCAGGATCAGATCGGTGCTGTGGCGGGAAATGACCCGAGCCCAGAAGTCCGGGTCCGTTGCGTCGCCGTGGATCACATGACGACCGGCTTCCTGGTGCAGCTTGACCGAGTCTTCCCGGGTTTCAATGCCCACGACTTGTTCGCCGAAGCGGTTGACCAGCTCATCGTAGGCTCCGGTGCCGATGCGGCCCATCCCCAGGATCATGATTTTCTTATCGCCGAGGTCGATCAGGCGGTCGGTCGGATTGAGTTTTTCCGGTTCAAACTCTTTCAGCCATTTGGATGCGTCTTTATACAGGCGATGACCGGCGCTGTTCAGCGGGGCGGCAATCAGGAAAGAGATGGACACGGCAATGGCGATCGCCACCAGGAAGCTGCCCGGGAGCAGCCCCATGTTATAGGCCAGTCCGCCGACAATCAGGCCAAACTCACTGTAGTTAAACAGGGTCAGGGTGCCCAGCAGGGAAGTTCGCACCCGGAACCGGAACAGGTTGAAGACACCGTAGTACAGGATCCCTTTGAGTGGCAGCAATAACATCAGCAGCATCGCCATCAGGAAGCCATCCAGGGTCGGCTCTTCCGACAGGCCGATGTTGAGGAAAAAGCAGACCAGCAATAGCTCTTTGAGGTTGAACAGGGACTTCGACATCTCGGAGGCTTTCGGGTGCGCGGCCAGCATCATCCCCATGATCAGGGCGCCGAGATCGGCTTTCATGCCAACCGCCTCAAACAACCCGGCACCGGCCACCAGGGCCAGGAATACGCCGTACAGGACCAGCATTTCGCCGTGGCCGGCGCGATCGAGCACCTTGAACAGGGAAGGGCGCAGCAGGGGCAGGCCGAACAGAGCCAGGGCGGCAATATCCGGTATTTTGCCGGTTGAGACAGTCAGGAACACCACGGCAAAAATGTCTTGCATGACCAGGATCCCGATGGCCAGTGTCCCGTAAGTGGCGTTGAGCTCGCCTTTTTCCTGGAGGGCTTTAATGGCAAATACGGTGCTGGAAAATGACAGCGCAAAAGCCAGCAGGGCCAGTTGCGACAGCTCCAGCTCGCTGAGCATGCCCAGTCCCAGTTGCTTGAGCGCCAGCAGAGCCAGGGTAAACAAGGCTGTTGTCAGCAGGTTGTGCAGGGTAGCACCACCCCATATTTCTTTGGCCAGCAAGGTTTTGATGTCTAACTTCAGGCCGATCGAAAACAGTAAGAGCGTGACCCCCAGATCGGCCAGGGTCGAAAGGACTGCAGTAGACTGGTAACCCGTGGTGTTCAGGGCGAAGCCGGCAACCAGAAAACCGACCAGAGGGGGGAGCTTACATCTGAGTGCGAGGTAGCCGGCCAGAAAGGCGGCAATGATGTAGATGAGTTCCATAGAAAGACTGATGATCCTAAGTTATTGTTCTTGCGATAACCCATCACGGTCCGGTCTGGGGTGATGGCGGTGTGCGATGTTATTTTTGCGGCGCAATATAGCATAAGGGGCATGTGCCTGTCCGGAACATGCCCCTGATAAATTGTTACGATTTAATTGCTTATCGTATGAGAAAAGATGCCGATATCGGCTGGAAGGATGTGGTTAATCTTCCAGTAAACGCTGCAGCAATACGCCGTTGAGCATGGCGCGCTTAATCATTGAAAACGCCCCGATGGTCGGCTGCCCATACAGCTCAGATGCGACGATCGGCAGGTCTTTATGAAAGGTGGACAGCGACTGGGTTTCGATACAGCGTCGGATCGCCGGGAAGATAATATCCTTGGCGCCCGTGATCTGACCGGCAATTACAATCTTTTGCGGGTTGAATAAATTCACCGTCATTGCCAGTGCTTTTCCGAGCTGGTTGCCGACTTTGATCAGAGCCTGGCTGGCCAGCTCATCTCCTTTATTGGCGGCTTCGCAAATCGCCGGCATGGTGACTTCTTCCAGCTCCTGCAAGCTGCTCGGATAGCCCTGTTTCAATCGGCTTTGCACGTGCGAAATGATCGCCGGATCAGAGGCCACGGTTTCCAGACAGCCGAAGTTGCCGCACTGGCATTTATCTCCCAGCGGGTCGATCTGAATATGGCCAATTTCGCCGACATTGCGGTTTTGGCCGAGGAAGACCTGGCCATTGACGATGATCCCGGAGCCGGTACCGTGATGAACGCTGACTAAAATAGAGTCGCTGCAATCCCGACTGGCACCGAAATAGTGTTCTGCCAGGGCTAGACCGCGAATATCGTTGCCGACGAAACAGGACACCCCGAACGTCTCACGAATGAGTGCCGCCAGCGGGAAAGGCTGGGCAATCTCAATATGCGGCATGTATTCAACCACACCGTTTTCCGGGTCAATCAGGCCCGGCAGGGTGATCCCAAAGGCAACCAGTTCACGCATCACGCCCTGGTTGTCGGCGATAAACTGGCGGATGTGGCCAATCAGCCCGTCAATGAGTGCCTGTTGATCAGGATAAACAAACGGATGGGCTGCGCTGGCAATATGCTTGCCGCTCAGATCGAAAATCGTCAGTTCGATGTAGTCCCGACCCAGACGGATGGCAATGGAATGAAACGGTGTTGATTCTGTCGTCAGGGAAATGGCACGTCGGCCACCGGTGGAAGCTTGTTGCGCGACCTCTTTGATGAGGCCGCGCTCGAGTAACTGGCGGGTAATTTTTGTCACACTCGCAGGGGCCAGCTGACTGACGTCAGCAACCTGAATCCGAGAAATAGGGCCTTGCAAGTCAATGAGTCGGTAAACAGCTGCGCTATTGAGCTGTTTCACCAGATCTACATTACCAATTTGTCCGCCTGTCATAGTTTAGTTCTGCTCGTAATTGCCGTTAACAACAGTCGCCTGAACTTGGAAGTCGCGGTTAAAAATAGCGAGGTTAGCCACCATGCCTTTTTTGACAGCCCCCAGTTGCTTGTCCACACCAATGGCGCGGGCAGGGTACAGAGTGGCCATGCGTACAGCTTCGTCCAGAGCGATTCCTGCATGCTCAACACTGTTTTGGATCGCTTCAATCATGGTCAGTGCCGAGCCGCCAAGTGTGCCATTTTCATCAACGCACTTGCCATCCCGGTAATATACTTTCTTACCGACAAAAATAAAGTGATCAATGTCTGCTCCTGCAGGCGCGGTTGCATCGGTAACCAGAACCAGCTTGTCTCCTTTCAGGCGATGCGCCATGCGGATATTGGCATAATCGACATGGAAGCCATCGGCGATGATCCCGGTATACACCTCAGGTGTATCGTAAATGGCACCGACCATGCCCGGTTCACGGCCGGCAATTGGGCTCATGGCATTGAACAGGTGGGTGGCAAACGTGATCCCGGCTTCAAACCCCTGACGGGCTTCAACATAGGTGGCGTTGGTGTGACCGGCGGAGACGATGATCCCGGCATCGGCCAGTTGCCGGATGTGGTCATGATCGTTGCGTTCCGGCGCCAGGGTGACCTTGGTGATGATGTCGGCGTTGTCGCACAGGGTGCGGATCATCGCATCGTCGGAGCGACGGATATGATCGACACTATGGATGCCTTTTTTCATCACGTTCAGGTAAGGCCCTTCCAGGTGCAGGCCGAGCGAGTGATTCTGGTACTGGCTGTGATAGTCGCGCGCGGCTTTGATGGCGGCTTTCATATCGTCATCAGACGAGGTGATCAGCGTCGGGAGAAAGCTGGTACAGCCGGACTTCAGGTTAGCGCGGTGCATGGTATGGATAGTGTCGGCGTTGATCTCGTCATTGAGCATGACACCACCACAGCCGTTCAGTTGCAGATCAATAAAGCCTGGCGTGAGGTTGGCACCCGCTAAATCGCGGACTTCAATCCCTTCAGGCAGTTCGGTTTCCGGGCAAACAGCATGAATGTTCACGCCGTCAATGATAACGGCGTGGTGATTCAGCACATCGCTTCCGGTGAAAATACGACAGTTGGTAAGCGCGTACATGAACAATTCCTTACGGGTTACAGGTGTTTGATATTTTCAGCTTCCAGTTCCTGGAAGTACTTCACGGTTTTCACTTTCAGTTCCTGAGTGGACGG
The DNA here is from genome assembly GCF_037389125.1 of Photobacterium sp. MCCC 1A19761. Lineage (NCBI taxonomy): Bacteria > Pseudomonadati > Pseudomonadota > Gammaproteobacteria > Vibrionales > Vibrionaceae > Photobacterium > Photobacterium sp. MCCC 1A19761. Next base: position 355,752 of record NZ_JAZGTF010000001.1, on the reverse strand, counting down.
TTCGTCGCAAACAATCAGGGACTTCGGATGCAGTTGCAGGGCGGAGACAGTCCACAGGTGGTTGACGGAGCCTTCGACAGCCGCTTCAAGCGCCAGGGCTTTGCCATGGCCGGTGACCAGGATCATGATCTCAGCAGCATCGAGCAGGGTGCCGACCCCGATGGTCAGGGCGTATTTCGGCACCTGATTGATGTCGCCTTCAAAGAAACGGGAGTTGGCGATACGCGTATCTTGCGTCAGGGTTTTGATTCGGGTCCGTGAAGACAGCGAAGATGCCGGCTCATTAAAGGCAATATGACCGTCGTTCCCAACGCCGCCCATGAACAGATGAATCTTGCCGTAGGACTTAATTTTCGCCTCGTAACGCTGGCATTCTGCCTCGTGATCTAAGGTGTTTCCGTTCAGCAGATTGATGTTTTCTTCTTGAATATCAATATGGTTAAAGAAGTTGTTGTACATGAAGCTACGGTACGACTCCGGATGGTCGGCCGGGATACCGATGTACTCATCCATATTGAAGGTTACCACGTGCTTGAAACTTACTTCTCCGGCTTTATAAAGGTCAATCAAGCGCTTATATGTCGCCAGTGGTGTCCCGCCCGTCGGCAGGCCCAAAACAAAGGGGCGTTCAGCCGTAGGTTGAAATTTATTAATACGATCAGCGATATAGCGCGCTGACCACAGACCAACTTCTTTCGCATCTTGCAGTGGGATTAGTCTCACGGTGACACCTCATTCCAGTAGAAAACACAATAAAATCGTAGCGGATTCATCCTTTGTTTTGAATGATAAAATAAGTTTTATGATCGGGCTAGCAAAATCGCTCTATCATGGCCTGAGCTGGTGATAATGATCACAATTGTTGAGGTTTTAATTTGCGGGTCAAAATTAATCTCTTACACTGCTGATAACTTAATCGGATAGCTAAAATAAGTTATCCCTATCGCATCTGAGAAAACCACAGGGGGAATCAAGGTGAATATTCTTGGATATATGCAAAAACTGGGTAAAGCGTTAATGCTTCCCATTGCTGTACTACCGGTAGCCGGGCTGTTACTGCGCTTGGGACAAGCGGACGTGTTCGACATTCCATTTATGGCGCAAGCAGGCGGTGCTATTTTCGGTCAGCTGCCATTACTATTCGGAATCGGCATCGCGATTGGTTTGTCTAAAGATGGTGCAGGTGCGGCTGGTCTGGCTGGTGCTGTGGCTTACTTCGTCTTGGATGTCACTGCAAAAACGATTGACCCTTCTATTAATATGTCGTTCTTCGGCGGCATCATTGCAGGTATTATTGCCGGCCATTCTTATAATCGTTTTCATATGACCAGCCTGCCACCATGGTTGGGTTTCTTTGCCGGGAAGCGTCTGGTTCCTATCATGTCCGGCCTGTTTGCTTTGGTCTTCGGTGCTGTTGCCGGTGAAGTTTGGCCACATATTCAAGCCGGTTTGGACGCTTTGGCACATGCGGTATCCAGCTCTGGTGCGATTGGTCAGTTCGTTTACGGTGTATTGAACCGTGGTTTGATCCCTGTTGGTCTTCACCATGTACTGAACTCATACTTCTGGTTTGGTATGGGAAGCTGTCAGGTGATCAATGTCGAGCCGGTTGCCATCTTGAATGGTGCAACTCAGCTGTGTATCGACCCAGCACTGGCGAAGCAACTGGTCGTTGGCCAATCACATGTCTTTGAGTTTAAAAACTCGGTGACTCCGGAAGTGACTGCTGTCGTGAAGGGGATTACAGAAACAGTGAACACCGGTGATCTGAACCGCTTCTTCGCAGGCGATAAATCTGCCGGCGTATTTATGAACGGTTTCTTCCCAATTATGATGTGGGGTCTGCCGGGCGCGGCACTGGCGATGATCCTGGCTGCACCAAAGCATAAACGCAGCCAAGTGATGGGTGCACTGGGTTCTGTGGCGTTCTGTTCTTTCCTGACAGGGATCACTGAGCCGCTGGAGTTCATGTTTGTCTTCCTGGCACCGGCACTGTATGCGCTGCATGCAATCTTCACTGGTCTGTCTCTGGTGATTGCCAATATGTTCGGCACGCTACACGGCTTTACGTTCTCCGCGGGTCTGATTGACTTTGCCCTGAACTGGGGTCTGGCGACGAAGCCTCTAATGCTGCTGATGATCGGCATTGGTTTCTTCTTCCTGTACTTCGTGACCTTCAGTGTGGCCATCCGTGCCTTCAACCTGAAATCACCTGGTCGTGAAGATGACGACGGTGAAGAAACCGAAGCTGCAACGGGTTCTAAGGAAACCGGTGAACTGGCGAAGCAATACCTGAAAGCCCTGGGCGGCCACGGCAACCTGGAAAACATCGATGCCTGTATTACCCGTCTGCGTCTGACGCTGAAAGACAGCAGCCTAGCGGATGAGAAGACGCTGAAAGCACTGGGTGCGATGGGTGTTGTGAAGCTGGGGACGAATAACCTGCAGGTTATTCTGGGCCCATTGGCTGAAATTGTTGCCGGTGAGATGAAGAAAATCCCGGCTTCTGAAGACCTTTCTTCAGTGAAATTGCCTTAAGTCTTTGCTTTCCTACGCGACTGATAAGGATTCGTCGCCAGAAGGAAGCCCGGGACTTGTCGGTAACTAAATCGGTTGCCCGGCAATATCCTCCAAGAAACCCCGCAATAGCGGGGTTTTTTTATCCATATCGACAAACAATGCATACTATTTGTTGAGTCGTGACCCATATTTATGGATCATAGAGAATCCAAATCCTGTAAAGCACACGAGGTGTCTTTGATGAGTGAGTCTGAAGCTCGTCCAACTAACTTTATCCGCCAAATCATCGATGCGGATCTAGCCAGTGGCAAACATACAAGCGTTCATACCCGATTCCCGCCGGAGCCGAACGGCTACCTGCATATCGGTCATGCGAAATCCATCTGCTTGAACTTCGGCATTGCTCAGGACTATCAGGGTCAATGTAATCTTCGTTTTGATGATACGAACCCTGAAAAAGAAGACATCGAATACGTTGAGTCGATTAAGAACGATGTTAACTGGCTGGGCTTTGAGTGGGACGGTGAGATTTGTTATTCATCGAACTATTTCGACAAGCTATACGGGTATGCGATTGAATTGATTAATAAAGGCTTAGCTTATGTTGATGAGCTGAGCCCGGAACAGATCCGTGAGTACCGCGGAACACTGACCGAGCCTGGGAAACCAAGCCCGTACCGTGATCGTCCGGTTGAAGAAAGCCTGGCGCTGTTCGAGTCCATGAAAAATGGGGAAGTGGCAGAAGGCAAGATGTGCCTGCGCGCCAAGATCGACATGGCGTCACCGTTTATGGTGATGCGCGATCCGGTGTTGTACCGTGTCCGTTTCGCAACACACCATCAAACCGGTGACAAGTGGTGCATCTATCCGATGTACGATTTCACGCATTGTATTTCCGATGCGCTGGAAGGGATCACGCACTCGATTTGTACCTTGGAATTCATGGATAACCGCCGTCTGTATGACTGGGTTCTGGACAACATCACCATCGACTGTCGTCCGCACCAGTATGAGTTCAGCCGCCTGAACCTTGAATATACGGTGATGTCGAAGCGTAAACTGAATCAGCTGGTGACCGAAAAACTGGTTTCCGGTTGGGATGATCCGCGGATGCCGACGATCTCTGGTCTGCGTCGTCGTGGTTTCACATCCGCTTCTATCCGTGAGTTCTGTAAGCGTATTGGTGTCACCAAGCAGGACAACACCATTGAGATGAGCTCGCTGGAGTCATGCATCCGTGACGATCTGAACGAGAATGCACCACGTGCGATGGCTGTGCTGGATCCAATCAAAGTGGTCATCGAGAACTTTGACGGTGCCACGGAACTGCTGGAAGTTGCCAACCATCCGAACAAACCTGAAATGGGCAGCCGTCAGGTGCCGTTCAGCCGCGAAGTCTACATCGAGCGTGAAGATTTCCGTGAAGAAGGGAACAAGAAGTACAAGCGTCTGGTGCTGGGCAAAGAAGTCCGCCTGCGCGGGGCGTACGTCATCAAAGCTGAGCGTATCGAGAAAGATGAAGACGGCAACATCACTACCATCTTCTGTACGTATGATCCAGACACGCTGGGTCAAAACCCGGCTGATGGCCGCAAGGTGAAGGGGGTGATTCACTGGGTTTCAGCTGAGGCAGCTGTCCCTGCGGAGTTCCGCCTGTATGATCGTCTGTTCACAGTGCCAAACCCGGGTGCGGCGGCAGACTTCCTGTCAGTGATTAACCCTGAATCACTTGAGCTAAAGCAGGGCTTTGTTGAGCCGTCACTGGTGGAAGCAGAAGCTGAGAAAGCATTCCAGTTCGAGCGTACTGGTTACTTCTGTGCCGACAGTAAAGATTCGAGCCAAACCAACCTGGTGTTCAACCGTACGGTTGGCCTGCGCGATACTTGGGCCAAGATTGGCGACTAAGCGCGCGAAGCTGCTCAATAAAAACCAGCCGGATGGCTGGTTTTTTTATGTCTTCAAATCCCGGGCGACACAGGAAGCACTTGCCCGGGAACGATATTATTTGCGGTTGTGCAGCTTCGGATTTTCGTTGCAGTTACCTTCCATGCAGTGACCGTATAGGTACAGGCTATGGTTAGTCAACTTGACGTTGAAGCTGGCTGCAATGTCTTTCTGGCGCTCTTCGATGAGATCATCTGAGAACTCAATGACTTTACCGCAATCCAGGCAGACCAGGTGATCATGGTGGTGTTGGGTGGCCAGCTCAAAGACGGACTTCCCCCCCTCGAAGTGATGGCGGGTGACAATACCGGCATCATCAAATTGGTTCAGAACGCGGTAAACTGTTGCCAGGCCAATTTCTTCACCGATATCAATCAGTTTCTTGTATAAATCTTCGGCACTAATGTGCTGGCATTCCGGACTCTGCAACACTTCCAGAATTTTGAGACGCGGTAGCGTGACTTTTAAGCCTGCTTGCTTAAGTGCAGTATTGTTATCTGACATTCGAGTTTCCTATTGGCTAGCCGCAGCAAAAAACGGTGCGGTAGTCGTTCTCATTTATTTTCATTATAAGGGACCATTAGGCAACAATAAACCTTAAAAAAAGAAGGGCTCTTCACAAGCGCGGACTTTTCCTTGGTTGCAAGTGTGTTAAAAAGATGTATATTGATCTCATCCTACCAGTTGGCATAGGTGACATTTGTGAATGGACTCTTCTATCACCCCAATATTGTAAAGTTTGCTCTGAATTTGTGGCCGCCTTTCTGGGGTGCCGGGATCAAAATTCTCAAGATTTCCGATGATTATCGCCGCGTGACGGTCCGGCTGAAATTGCGCTGGTGGAATAAAAATGCCAATCGGACCCAATATGGCGGCAGTATTTTCTCGCTGACTGACCCGATTTATGCGCTGATGCTGATGGGGATTTTGGGCAAGGAGTATTACGTTTGGGACAAACAGGCCGAAATCAATTTTATCAAACCGGGTCAGTCGGATTTGACGGCTGAGTTTGTGATTTCGGATGAGCGGGTCCAGGAAATTCGTCAGGCAACGCAATCCGGGGAGAAATTTTTCCCGGAATTTGTGGTGAACGTGAATAATGCGCAGGGAGAGATGGTCTCTCAAATTCGCCGTGTGCTCTACATCCGCAAAAAGCCGCAATACCGGGAAGCTTCGGTGGAGTCCGCCCCCTGCGCGCAGTAATCCTGACGTGAGGCCGTCCGAAGTGCGGCCTAACTGAGGTATAAAAAAACGCGCCGTTCGGCGCGTTTTTAGCAAAGGTTTTTAGCTACAGTTTTTAGCAAAAGACTGCAGCGGTGGCGTGTTAGTCAGCCAGCTCAGCCAGGCACATTTCTTCGTAGATCTGCGCAACCCATTTCTCAACGCGCTCGTCAGTCAGCTCTGGCTGGCGGTCTTCGTCAATGCACAGGCCGACGAAGTGAGCGTCATCAACCAGGGCTTTGGATGCTTCGAACTCATAACTTTCGGTTGGGAAGTGACCAACAATCGTTGCGCCTTTCGCTTCAACGATGTCACGAACGGTCCCCATGGCATCACAGAAATACTCGGCGTAGTCCTCCTGATCGCCACAACCAAAGATAGCAACCAGTTTGGTCGAGAAGTCAATTTGCTCCAGCTCCGGGAAGAAATCATCCCAGTCACACTGCGCTTCGCCGTAATACCACGTTGGGATACCCAGCAGCAGCAGGTCAAAATTGTCGATATCTTCTTTACTGCTCTTCGCGATATCTTTCACATCAACCAGTTTTTTACCCAGTTGTTTCTGGATCATTTTCGCGACAGCTTCAGTGTTACCTGTGTCGCTACCAAAGAAGAGTCCTACACTCGCCATAGTAGAGATTACCCGTAATAAATAGTTGACCGTTATCGCAATCATAACGGTATACATGAATCGATTCAGGGGTGGCCCCGAATGGCACTGACGGCTGATGTATTCAGCAGCGGATGGTCTGTCCGCGCTGGTCGCCGTCATTACCTGTGGTGTTCGTGATTCAGGATTTCCTGCACTTGCAGCGGCTGTGTTGCCAAAACATTGGGCCTTGCTGCAATTTAAAAATGAGGAAACTGAATGTTAGCCGATGCCGGCCCCTTCCCAGCTTAGCTGGATCAGCCCTTTGGCGACAAAGCCGGCACAACCCAGACACAGAACCACCCAAACGACTTTGCGTCCGAATGGCGGGACATTTCCCTGCTTAAGCACATCTTTAATCGCCATACCGATAAAGAAGAAAATGGCAGCAAATAGCAAATCCAGACCAATGGATTCCAGCAAATCCATGTGCTCGTATAACATTCATGTCTCCTTACTGCAGCGAAAGCCTGGTCAGGCGCGCACTATACCACAGACAATGGGCTGCTGTTAACGGTCTAAGCTGCTTGTAAAAAGTTCAGAATGACGCGGCTCACAATGTCTGGTTTTTCAGCATGTAACCAATGTCCGGTATTGGCGACCATATGCGCTTTTGCACTCGGGAACTGACGGGCGATCGCGTCGCGATGCTCGTTTTGAATGTATTCGGAGTTCTGCCCTTTGATGAATAAGGTCTTGCCGAGAAACGGCGGAACCTCCTGCCAGCCCATGATGGTGTCATAGTTAGCAATCAGGCCCTCGACATTAAATCGCCAGTGATAACCGGTATCGGTCTTGGCAAAGGACTTGAGCAGGAACTGACGCACACCCGGCTCCTGGACGTGTTGTGCGAGGTAGCGCTCGGCTTCGCTGCGGCTGTTAACGGTATGTTTGGCCACTTCCTGCAAGCCGGAAAAAACATTCTCATGGCGGTGAACCTGGTAATGGACCGGCGCCATATCAAGAACAATCAGGTGATTGAGGCGAGAGGCGGCCAGCTCGGTCAGGGCCATGGCCACTTTGCCGCCCATAGAATGACCAATCAGAGAGAAGCGTTCAATGTCGCATTGATCGACCACCCGTAAGACGTCAGCAGCCAGATCCTGATAGGTAAATGTCTCGGTGTGGGGGGAGCGGCCATGGTTGCGTAGATCGACGCTGATCACTTTATATTGATCTTTCAATGATCTGGCGAGAAGCCCTAAGTTGTCGGCGCTGCCGAACAACCCATGGATCAAAATGATCGTTTCACCTTGCCCGTCGATTTGATAATGAAGATTCACTGACGATTTTCTCTTGTTGATAACGCTTTACCGTAGAGTATAACCGCGTATCACGTTATAATCTCTCGGTGATTTTTAAACGGAACGATAATGAACACTACGATGAAGAGTATTGAGGTAGACGAAGAGCTATATCGTTATATCGCGAGCCAAACCCAGCATATTGGTGAGAGCGCATCCGATATTTTGCGCCGATTGCTGATGATGTCTGGGCAGGACGGTGTGTCACGACCAGAGGTGGTGATGCCGGTACGTCCAAAGGGGATCGTGGTGAGTAAAGACGCAGGCAATGTGTCGACAACCGATCGGGTAAAAGAGATGCGATCGGTCCTGATCTCTGATGAATTTGCCGCTCAGGATAAAGCGATTGGCCGCTTCATGATGATTCTGTCCTCGCTTTATCGTATCGATCCAAAAGGTTTTGCCGAAGCGGCTGCAATCAAAGGTCGTACCCGGGTTTATTTTGCGGATAGTAAAGAGACGCTGCTGGCCAGTGGTAAAACGACCAAGCCGAAAGCGATCCCGGAAACGCCATTCTGGGTGATTACGAATACCAATACTGATCGCAAACGCCAGATGGTTGAGCAGCTGATGAATAAAATGCAGTTCGGCGGCGATATCATCGATAAAGTTTGCGGTGAAATTTAACTGGCGTAAGCCTCTTTACTTACAAGGATAAGTTCATGGCGATCCATCCTCGAGCCGGTCAGCGCGCCCGGCAAGAAGATATGCATAACATTCCGGCGTTAGTGGCGAACTATTTTCAGATTGAACCGCAAGCCGGCAACCCGCAGCAACAAGTGGCGTTCGGAACCTCTGGCCACCGCGGCACCGCGGATAAAGGTACCTTTAACCAGCATCATATCTGGGCGATTGCCCAGGCGGTTGCAGAAGTACGTGCCGCCAACGGTGTAACCGGCCCGCTGTTTCTCGGTAAAGATACCCATGCGCTGTCTGAGCCGGCATTCGCATCGACCCTGGAAGTGCTGGTGGCCAACGGCGTTCAAGTCGTCATTCAGGAAGGGCGTGGTTATACGCCGACACCGGGCATTTCTCATGCCATCCTGTGCCACAACGTCGCCAATGCTGCCAAAGCGGACGGCATTGTGATCACGCCGTCTCATAACCCACCACAGGACGGGGGGATTAAATATAACCCGGTTCATGGCGGTCCGGCTGAAGGGGCACTGACCACAGCGATTGAGTCTCGTGCCAACGAGATCATTGCCGCGGGCATGGTGGATGTGAAGCGTGTCTCCATCGAGCAGGCGTTGGCCAGCGATTTGGTTGTCGCGCGCGACTTGGTTGCGCCGTATGTGGACGATCTGGTCAATGTTATCGACATGGCGGCGATCCAAAAAGCCAACCTGAAGATCGGTGTCGATCCGCTCGGTGGCTCGGGCATTGAATACTGGCGCCAGATTGCCAGCCATTACGGCCTGGATCTGACGCTGGTGGACGAATCGATTGATCCGTCATTCCGCTTCATGTCGCTCGATAAAGATGGCGTGGTCCGGATGGACTGCTCGTCGCCGTATGCAATGGCAGGACTTCTGGCGCATAAAGACAGCTATGATCTGGCATTTGGCAATGATCCGGATTATGACCGCCACGGGATTGTCACGCCGGCTGGGCTGATGAACCCGAACCATTTCTTGGCGGTTTGCATTGACTATCTCTACCGTCACCGTCCGGATTGGTCGGCAGACGTTGCGGTCGGCAAAACGCTGGTCTCCAGTGCTTTGATTGACCGCGTGGTTGCTGATCTCGGCCGTGAGCTGTGCGAAGTACCGGTTGGTTTTAAGTGGTTTGTGGACGGACTGTACAGCGGCAAGCTGGGCTTCGGTGGTGAAGAAAGTGCCGGGGCGTCCTTCCTGCGCATGGACGGAACCCCTTGGTCAACCGATAAAGACGGTATTTTGCTGTGTCTGCTGGCGGCGGAAATTACCGCAGTAACTGGCCAGAACCCGCAGCAGTACTACGAAGCGCTGGCGGCCAAGCATGGTGCGTCGGAGTACAACCGTCTGCAAGCGGTGGCTAATGGCGAGCAAAAAGCAGTGCTGAGCAAGCTGTCTCCGGAGATGGTGGCAGCAGAGACCCTGGCGGGCGATGCCATCACTGCGCGTCTGACGCATGCGCCGGGCAATGGCGCGGCGATTGGTGGCCTGAAAGTGACGACGGCAAATGGCTGGTTTGCCGCCCGTCCGTCCGGCACGGAAGACATCTACAAAATCTACTGTGAAAGCTTCCAGGGCAAAGCCCATCTGGCGCTGATTGAGCAAGAAGCGCAGGAGATCGTCAGTAAAGTGTTTGCGGACGCCGGTCTGTAAGCCAGTTATTGGCAAGTGATTTGAAAAACGCCCGGTCAGTCGACCGGGCGTTTTTTTGTCTTTTGTCTCAACGTTTTTGGCCTTGCTTCATTCGGGTTTAATCCCGTCCCACCGCGGCCAGTCTTGTGGCATTACAAACCAAACCTGCTGGTCCGGCGCAATCGCCTGTGTCGGGGTGGTGATGGTATCCGCATCAAGTCGGATTTCCAGGGCATTGTAGTTTGGCGGATTGATCCATTGTGTTTTGTCGATCGGTTTGAGCCCGAGCGCAGCGGCGTGCTCCGGATAGCACCAGGTACCAGTCAAGGCGTGCGGATTTACCGTCAGGGAAGATCCGGTATCTTGGCCATGGTGCGGGTAAAATAACCGTCCTTGCATCAGGAGTCGTTTAATGCGTGGCGCGCCATATTGAGGGGCCAACTGTTCGAGGAAGGCCGGGTGGTCGCTAAGCTGGAGCTGGTGATCGAGCATCCGGTTGGTTTTCTTATCCAGGTTATCCTTGGCATTGGGGCCCGGCCATTGGTGCTGAAAAGCAAGATAGAATTTAATCGCGACTTCCCAGTGCTCGATTGTGCCGGTTTGGCAATCTTCGACTAAGAAATCTATCGCCCCCAGGGTTTGCTTCTGCCAGGTCAGTTGTACTTCTTCTGCCAGAAGCCGGTAGCGGGGATGGGCATCGATTAGTTGTTGCCAGAGCCACTGATAGTAGAAACCCAGTCGTCGATTCCCCGTATAAGACGCGACTTCGGGGAGCACGGCATGGGTTCGAAATTCGGTCAGCCATTGTTCGTCCATCACATAGGGCGCACAAATCAGGGACGGGCAATGGAGCAGGGCTTGCATGTCGTTAATCATGCGTTGCTTGACTGTTTCTTTGTTGTGAAATGACTGCATATCGAAACTTTAACTTACCATTTGACGACAATTTTGCTGAAATTATCAGGATCGAACACTAGTGTCGAAGCGGCTTTTGGATTAGCTTAATAACAGGTTAGACCAGTTAGGAGGTTCTATGTACCAGCCCTATTCTTTGCTTCGTATTCTGACGCGCCGGATCGGTGTGGTTCTGGTCGGGATCGCGGCATTGCCATTGATGTTGCTGCTGCCGAAACCCAAGCGCGCATCTTTCTACAGTCTGATGCACCGATTCTGGACAAAAACCAGTACCAAGCCGGTTTGGTTAAAGGAATCGGAGCATGGCACGCAACAGCTGTATTGATCACTGTAACATATTCCTGGGTATACCGCTGACAGCCGGGCAACCGGTTGTGAAATGTTGAATGACACGGAGGCTGCTCCTGGCCCGGAGATGGGATAAACTATTCGGGAGTGATAAGAGGGAGCACGAATGAATCATCTAAAATTGGAAGCTGTGCTGAACGAGCTGCTCAGCCCGCACCTGATCAAAGACTATTGTCCGAATGGGTTACAGGTCGAAGGGAAAACAGAAGTTACCAAGGTGATCACCGGGGTGACGGCCAGCCAAGCTTTGATTGATCGCGCGATTGAAGCGCAGGCGGATGCGCTGCTGGTTCATCATGGGTATTTCTGGAAAGGTGAGCCATCAGAAATCCGTGGGATGAAGTTCCGCCGCATTAAGGCGTTGATTGATCACGGGATTAACCTTTACGCCTATCATTTGCCCCTGGATGTCCATCCGCAATTGGGGAACAACGCCCAATTGGCAAAAATGCTTGAGATTGAGGTGCTGGGTGGTCTGGAAGCCGGAAACCCGCAGTCGGTCAGCGTGTATGGTCAGTTTGCACAGCCGTTAACCGGTGAAGAATTGGCTTCCCGGCTGGCGATTGCATTACATCGTGAGCCGTTGCATATCCCGGGCGGCCCCGCTGAGATTAAAACAGTTGGCTGGTGTACCGGTGGGGGACAAGACTTCATTGAGCTGGCCGCACAGCGTGGGTTGGATGCGTTTATCTCAGGTGAGATTTCTGAGCGGACGGTGCATACCGCGCGTGAGTTGGGAATTCATTACTTCAGTGCCGGTCATCACGCGACGGAGCGCTACGGAGTGAAAGCATTAGGTGAGTGGTTGGCACAAAATCATGGCCTCGACGTCAGCTTTATCGACGTTGATAACCCGGTGTAAGGACCCAACGTATAAAACATACAGGGACAAAAAAAGGTTGAGCGTGATGCTCAACCTTTTTATTTTGAAACACGTTCCGAAGAGTCAGCGAACTTATTCGCGCTCGTGGATCGGTTGAAATTCACGTTGCGGATAGCCGGTGTACAGCTGACGCGGACGACCGATACGGTTGCCCGGATCGTTGTGCATTTCGTTCCAGTGCGCAATCCAGCCGATCGTCCGAGACATCGCAAAAATCACGGTGAACATAGAGACCGGGATCCCGATGGCTTTCAGGATGATACCGGAGTAGAAGTCAACGTTCGGGTAGAGTTTCTTATCAATGAAGTACTCATCCGATAGCGCGATACGTTCCAACTCCATGGCGACATCCAGAAGCGGATCGTCGATCTTCAGCTCTTCCAGCACTTCGTGACAGGCTTCACGCATCACAGTAGCACGTGGATCGTAGTTTTTGTAAACACGGTGACCAAAGCCCATCAGACGGAATGGGTCATCTTTATCTTTGGCGCGTTCAATATACTCAGGGATATTCTCAACGCTGCCAATCTCTTCCAGCATCTTCAAGCAGGCTTCGTTGGCGCCGCCATGCGCAGGCCCCCAAAGTGAAGCAATCCCGGCAGCAATACACGCAAACGGGTTTGCACCAGATGAGCCGGCCAGACGAACGGTGGACGTTGATGCATTTTGTTCGTGATCAGCATGCAGGGTAAAGATTTTGTCCATCGCACGGGCGACGACCGGGCTCACTTCATATTCTTCACACGGTGTGGCAAACATCATATGCAGGAAGTTTTCAGCATAGTCCAAGTCGTTGCGCGGGAAGATAAATGGTTGACCAATTGAATATTTGTAACACATCGCAGCCAGTGTCGGCATTTTCGACAGCAGGCGGAACGCCGTGATTTCACGGTGCATGTCGTTATTAATATCCAGCGAATCATGGTAGAAGGCTGCCAGAGCACCGACCACACCGCACATCACCGCCATCGGGTGTGCATCGCGTCGGAAGCCGTGGAAGAAGCTGGAAATTTGCTCATGAACCATGGTGTGGCGCGTGACCGTGGTGCGGAACGTTTCATACTGTGCTCGCGACGGAACTTCACCGTATAGCAGGATATAGCACACTTCCAGGTAATCAGCGTTATTGGCTAATTGGTCAATTGGGTAGCCGCGATGCAGCAGAATCCCTTTATCGCCATCAATATAGGTAATTTGAGATTCACATGAAGCTGTGGCCATAAAGCCCGGGTCAAATGTAAAGTAACCGCTCGCGCCAAGCTTGCGGACATCAATGACGTCTGGCCCCTGTGTACCCCCGAGAATCGGCAGTTCGACTGGTGCATTCCCTTCAATATGAAGAGTCGCTTTCTTGTCTGCCATAACAATCTCCTTTGCTCTTTATAATCCTGATCCGGATTCGGATGTGCAGTTGTTGTACCGAGGGAACCTGCGTTTGTCAATTTTTGTACTGCTTTGTGTGCGCTTGTTAATAACTTTTGGTAAAAAAGTGCAAAATCTCGAAATCGTGTTAGAGGTCATGTAACCGGGTTTGTAATTGCTTGTTACGAAGCGTATACTCGCCGCAGGTCTCTGGTTCCGCCGCCGCCAGATACAAGTGCTTAAGTACTCAACAATATTAGTCACTTAGGTTGAACTGTGTTTTGGGTCCCCTACATAAACATATTTGCAACCAAAGGTTACGAAAATGTTGCGATCATTTGTCCTGGCTCAGCGAACCGGAGAGTTTAATAAAAATAAGATGCTTCAATGGAGCTGAGTGGGCAAATACCGTGAAAGTAAATAAGCCAAGACCTGTTAACCTCGACCTACAGACGATTCGCTTTCCTCTGACGGCGATTGCGTCCATCCTGCACCGGGTCTCCGGTGTCATCACATTTGTTGCTGTTGCCATTCTTCTGTGGCTTTTAAGCCTTTCCCTGTCATCCCCGGAAGGTTTCGCGAGTGCTGCCAACATTGTTGACAGTTTCTTTGTGAAGTTTGTGCTGTGGGGCATTTTGACGGCGCTGTTCTATCACATCGTGTTAGGCGTACGTCACCTGATGATGGACATGGGATATTTTGAAGAAATGGATACCGGGATTGCAAGCGCCAAAATCAGCTTTGCAATTGTCGCGGTACTGGCTGTCTTTGCAGGAGGCCTGGTATGGTAAACAATGTGTCAACGGTTGGTCGTAATGGTGTACACGACTTTATTCTGATCCGCGCAACGGCGATCATCCTTACGCTTTACACCCTCTACATGGTTGGATTTTTAGCCTTCGGGCCGGATCTGAGCTATGAAACCTGGACCGCGTTTTTCGGCAAGCTGAGTACCAAAGTGTTCACCATGCTGGCGCTGTTCTCCATCATGATCCATGCCTGGATCGGCTTATGGCAAGTCCTGACGGATTATATTAAACCTGCCGCACTTCGTGCAGGGATCCAATTTGGTGTGGTTGCCATTCTTCTCGTGTACCTGTTTTCTGGCTTCTTTATTGTGTGGGGTGTGTAAGTGAGCATTGCAGTTCGTGAATTTGATGCCGTTGTGATCGGTGCTGGTGGTGCAGGTATGCGCGCCGCACTTCAGATTTCAGAACAAGGCCTGAAATGTGCCTTGTTGTCTAAAGTTTTTCCAACTCGCTCTCACACCGTTTCGGCGCAGGGTGGGATCACCGTTGCCCTGGGGAACTCACACCCGGATAACTGGCAGTGGCACATGTACGATACCGTCAAAGGTTCAGACTACATTGGCGATCAGAACGCCATTGAGTACATGTGTAAAAATGGCCCGAAATCAGTCATTGAGCTGGAAAAAATGGGCCTGCCGTTCTCTCGTTTTGATAACGGGACCATCTACCAGCGCCCGTTCGGCGGTCAGTCGAAAGAGTTTGGCGGCGAGCAGGCGGCGCGAACCGCTGCTGCTGCGGACCGGACCGGCCATGCGCTGTTGCATACCCTGTACCAGCAAAACATTAAGCACAAAACTACAATTTTCTCGGAGTGGTATGCACTGGATCTGGTGAAGAATCAGGACGGCGCCATTCTGGGCTGTACTGCGTTGTGCATGGAAACCGGTGAGATTTGTTACTTCAAAGCCAAGGCAACTGTGCTGGCGACGGGTGGTGCGGGCCGCATCTACGCGTCGACAACGAATGCCCACATTAATACCGGTGACGGTGTCGGGATGGCACTGCGTGCTGGGGTTCCGATGCAGGATATGGAAATGTGGCAGTTCCACCCAACCGGGATTGCCGGTGCCGGGGTACTGGTCACCGAAGGCTGTCGTGGTGAAGGCGGCTACCTGCTGAACAAAGACGGCGAGCGCTTTATGGAGCGTTACGCGCCGAATGCCAAAGACCTGGCCGGTCGTGACGTGGTTGCCCGTTCAATGATGGTCGAGATCCGTGAAGGCCGCGGTTGCGATGGCCCGTGGGGTCCGCACATTAAACTGAAACTGGATCACCTGGGTAAAGACGTACTGGAATCTCGTCTGCCAGGGATTTGTGAACTGTCCCGGACATTTGCGCACGTTGATCCGGTCAAAGAGCCGATTCCGGTGATCCCGACCTGTCACTATATGATGGGTGGGGTACCAACGCAGGTTTCCGGTCAGGCCGTGAAACAAACTGCTGCCGGTGATGACGTGGAAGTTCAAGGCCTGTTCGCCTGTGGTGAAATCGCCTCGGTTTCTGTCCACGGTGCAAACCGTCTGGGCGGTAACTCCCTGCTTGACCTGGTGGTCTTCGGCCGTGCGACTGGCCTGCACCTGGGTGAAACGCTGGCTGCCCAAGCGGAAGCGCGTCCGGCCACTGAGTCTGATATCGAAGCTTCTCTGGCACGTGTGAACCGTTGGAATACCACGCAGAAAGGTGAAGATCCGGTACAAATCCGTAAAGATCTGCAAACCTGTATGCAAAATAACTTCTCGGTGTTCCGTGAAGGCGAAGCCATGGCCACTGGTCTGGAAGAGCTGAAAGTGATCCGTGAGCGTCTGAAAGATGCGCGCCTGGACGATACTTCTACCGAGTTCAACACTCAGCGCATTGAGTGTCTGGAACTGGAAAACCTGATGGAAACGGCCTATGCAACGGCTGTGGCGGCGAACTACCGCACCGAGAGCCGCGGCGCCCACGCCCGTTTCGACTTCCCTGAGCGTGACGATGAAAACTGGCTGTGCCACTCCATTTACAACCCTGAGACAGAGCAAATGTCGAAGCGTGATGTAAACATGACACCAGTTCACCGTGAAGCATTTCCGCCGAAAGCGCGTACTTACTAAGGGAGGTAAACATTATGAAACTGAATTTCTCAATTTACCGCTACAACCCTGACGTTGATAACGCGCCGCACATGAAAGGGTATACCCTGGATGTGCCGGATGGTTCCGACATGATGGTGCTTGATGCATTGATCCTGCTGAAAGAGCAGGATCCGACGCTGTCGTTCCGTCGTTCGTGCCGTGAAGGGGTCTGTGGTTCAGACGGCATCAACATGAACGGGAAAAATGGTCTGGCTTGTATCACGCCGCTGTCGGCGCTGACTGGCGAGAAAACCATTGTGATCCGTCCGCTGCCGGGCCTGCCGGTGATCCGCGACCTGATCATCGATATGGAGCAGTTCTACACCAACTACGCCAAAGTGAAGCCATTCCTGATTGATGATGATTCACTGCCGCCGGCACGTGAGCACCTGCAATCTCCGGAAGAGCGTGCCCACTTGGATGGTCTGTACGAGTGTATTATGTGCGCTTGCTGCTCAACATCTTGCCCGTCATTCTGGTGGAATCCGGATAAATTTATCGGTCCGGCCGGCTTGCTGGCAGCGTACCGCTGGCTGATTGACAGCCGTGATACGGCCACAGATGAACGTCTGTCTGATCTTGACGACGCATTTAGCGTTTTTCGTTGCCATGGCATCATGAACTGTGTAAATGTCTGTCCTAAGGGATTAAATCCTACCAAAGCGATTGGTCACATTAAGTCGATGTTGCTCAAACGCGCGGTATAAAGTCGAATTATCGATATGCTGGCTTTCTGACTCGCTATCGAAAGCCAGCTTTTAAGCCCGGCCTTGAGACCGGAGCAGAATGGCGATAACTAGTGGTTAAGGGAAAACAATGCAGAACGGCGTTATGAAGGCTTGGCTTGAGTCTTCACACCTGGCTGGCGCCAATGCAACTTATGTAGAAGACCTCTACGAGTTGTATCTTAGCGACCCAGAATTAGTTGACGAAGAGTGGCAGCACGTATTCAGCGAGTTGCCTGTGGTGGATGAAGTTGTTGTCGAACAGCCGCACTCCCGCGTTCGTGATTATTTTCGGCGTTTAGCGAAAGAAACAACCCATCTAAGTGCGACCGTCAGCGATCCAGACGTTGATGCTAAGCAGGTTAAGGTGTTGCAGTTAATTAACGCATACCGTTTCCGCGGGCATCAGCATGCAAACTTAGACCCGTTAGGCTTATGGCAGCAAGATCGAGTGCCTGATCTCGACCCGGCTTTTCATAACCTGACCCCAGAGGATTTCAATGAAACCTTCAATGTTGGTTCTTTTGCCGTTGGCAAAGACAGCATGAAGCTTTCAGAAATCTTTGATGCACTGAAGAAGACTTATTGCGGGTCGATTGGTGCAGAATATATGCACATCACCAACACAGAAGAAAAACGCTGGATCCAACAGCGACTGGAATCTGTTGTGGGCCAGGGTGCATTTACTGACGAAGAAAAACTCACTTTCCTGGATGAGCTCACCGCAGCGGAAGGTCTGGAACGTTATCTGGGGGCGAAGTTCCCGGGTGCCAAGCGTTTCTCGCTGGAAGGCGGCGATGCAATGATCCCGATGGTGAAAGAGCTTATCCGCTACGCCGGGACCAACGGGGCCCGCGAAGTTGTCATCGGTATGGCCCACCGGGGTCGTCTGAATATGCTGGTGAACGTGCTGGGTAAGAAGCCTCAGGATCTGTTTGACGAATTTGCCGGTAAACATGGTGAGTCCTGGGGGACCGGTGATGTGAAATATCACCAGGGATTCTCGGCAGACTTTGCCACTCCGGGCGGCGACGTGCATTTAGCACTAGCATTCAACCCGTCGCACCTGGAAATTGTCAACCCTGTCGTTGTCGGCTCGGTCCGTGCGCGCCAGGATCGCCTGGGCGATAAAGACGGCTCTCAGGTTCTGCCAATTACAGTTCACGGTGACTCGGCCATTGCTGGCCAGGGGGTCGTGGCTGAAACGTTCAATATGTCCCAATCTCGGGGTTATCGTGTCGGCGGTACTATCCGTATCGTGGTTAACAACCAGATCGGCTTTACCACTTCGAACCCGAACGATACCCGTTCCACGCAATACTGTACCGATATCGCCAAGATGGTTCAGGCGCCGATCTTCCACGTCAATGCAGACGATCCGGAAGCGGTGGCATTTGTCACCCGAATTGCGCTGGATTTCCGCAATACCTTCAAGCGTGATGTCGTGATTGATCTGGTGTGTTACCGCCGCCATGGCCACAACGAAGCAGATGAGCCAAACGCGACTCAGCCGCTGATGTACCAGAAGATCAAAAAGCACCCGACACCGCGTAAGATTTACGCAGATTCCCTGACGGATAAAGGCACGATCGAGCTGGAAACAGCCACAGCCCTGATCAACGAGTATCGTGATGCACTGGATCGCGGTGAATGTGTGGTCAAAGAGTGGCGTCCGATGAAGCTGCATTCTGTCGACTGGTCTCCGTATCTGGGCCATGACTGGACAGTTGAGTGGCCGAACGCCGTGAACGCCGATCGCCTCAACGAACTTGCTCACCGTATCTGCCAGTTCCCGGAAAGTCATAAGCTGCAGAGCCGGGTACAGAAGCTGTACCACGACCGGACGCTGATGGCTGATGGTGAGAAGCCGATTGACTGGGGGATGGCGGAAACCTTGGCCTATGCCACGTTGGTCGATGAAGGCAATCGCATCCGGATCACCGGTCAGGATTCCGGCCGCGGTACGTTCTTCCACCGCCACGCTGTGCTGCATAACCAAAGTGATGCCAGCACCTATATCCCGCTTGCCAATATTCATGACAAACAAGGTCCGTTCCAGGTGTTCGACTCCGTGTTGTCTGAAGAGGCGGTCCTGGCGTTTGAATATGGTTATGCGACTGCCGAGCCAGGTGGTTTGACGGTCTGGGAAGCTCAGTTTGGTGACTTTGCCAACGGTGCCCAGGTGGTCATAGACCAGTTCATCAGCTCTGGTGAGCAGAAGTGGGGCCGGATGTGCGGTCTGACCATGCTGCTGCCGCACGGGTACGAGGGCCAGGGGCCTGAGCACTCCTCCGCACGTCTGGAGCGTTACCTTCAGCTGTGTGCTGAGCAAAACATGCAGGTCATTATCCCGTCGACACCAGCGCAGGTCTACCACATGCTGCGTCGCCAGGTCGTACGTCCGATGCGTCGCCCGCTAGTGGTGATGTCGCCGAAATCGCTGTTGCGTCACCCGCTGTGTGTGTCGACGATGGACGATCTGGCCAACGGCACGTTCCTGCCGGCTATCGGTGAGATTGATGCGCTGGATCCGAAACAAGTGAAACGTGTGGTGCTGTGCTCCGGTAAGGTGTACTACGACTTGCTGGAACAGCGTCGCAAGAATGAGCAGACCGATGTTGCCATCGTGCGGATTGAGCAGCTGTACCCATTCCCGAAAGAGGATGTGGAAGCAGCGCTGGCCGATTATCAGCACGTAACTGACTTTGTCTGGTGCCAGGAAGAGCCGCAAAACCAGGGTGCTTGGTATTCAAGCCAGCACAACTTCCGCGCGGCGTTGCCAAATGGCGCAGACTTGACGTATGCAGGCCGAGCGGCTTCTGCATCACCGGCAGTAGGCTACATGTCGGTTCACCTGAAACAACAGAAAGCGTTGGTTGAAGACGCTTTGACAATAAATGAATAGAACTGGAACAAAAAGGACAACGCGGATATGACAATCGAAATTCTGGTTCCCGATTTACCTGAATCAGTTGCAGATGCGACAGTGGCGACTTGGCACAAGCAGCCGGGTGATGCCGTGACTCGTGATGAAGTTCTGGTTGATATCGAAACAGATAAAGTCGTGCTGGAAGTACCGGCACCTGAAGATGGTGTTCTGGAAGCAATTCTGGAAGCAGAAGGCACCACCGTCCTGACCAAGCAGCTGATCGGCAAAATTAAAGTCGGTGCGGTTGCTGGCGAGCCAACGAAAGATGTTCCGGCTGAAGCTGAAGCATCGCCGAACAAGCGCAGCACTGCGGCCCTGGCTGAAGAGACCAGTGAAGCCCTGAGCCCGGCGGTTCGTCGCCTGCTGGCTGAGCACGACATTAACCCAGCTGACGTCAAAGGCACCGGTGTCGGTGGTCGCATTACCCGCGAAGACGTGGAAGCGTTCGTGAAAGATGGCAAGAAAGCTGCGCCGGCTGTGGCATCTGCCGTTGAAGCCAAAGCAGAAGCGCCACTGGCACACCGTAGCGAGAAGCGTGTCCCGATGACACGTCTGCGTAAGCGTGTTGCAGAGCGTCTGCTGGAAGCAAAAAACAGCACAGCAATGCTGACGACGTTCAACGAAGTCAACATGAAGCCAATCATGAACCTGCGTAAGCAGTACAAAGACATCTTCGAAGAGCGTCATGGCATCCGTCTGGGCTTTATGTCTTTCTACGTGAAGGCTGTGGTCGAAGCGTTGAAGCGTTATCCGGAAGTGAACGCGTCGATCGACGGTGATGATATCGTCTACCACAACTACTTCGATGTCAGCATCGCGGTTTCAACGCCGCGCGGCCTGGTGACCCCAGTACTGCGTGACTGTGACAAGCTGAGCTTGGCCGAAATCGAGAAAGGTATCCGTGAGCTGGCCATCAAAGGCCGTGACGGCAAGCTGACCGTTGAAGATTTGACCGGTGGTAACTTTACCATCACCAACGGTGGTGTGTTTGGCTCGCTGATGTCGACGCCAATCATCAACCCGCCACAAGCGGCAATTCTGGGCATGCACAAAATCCAGGACCGTCCGATGGCAGTGAACGGCCAGGTTGAAGTCCTGCCGATGATGTACCTGGCGCTGTCTTACGACCACCGTCTGATCGATGGTAAAGAGTCAGTTGGTTACCTGGTGACCATCAAAGAGCTTCTTGAAGACCCAACACGTCTGCTACTGGACGTTTAATACCTGTACCTGGCCGGGGAGGCTCAACCCCCGGCCTGTTTTCCGGTACCAGGTAGGATTGACGAAGAAATACCCAAGAGTATTTCACATGGAAATAACAAGTCCCAAAGGGATATGAAAACGGATAGAACATCATGAATCTGCACGAATATCAGGCAAAACAGCTATTTGCTGAATATGGTCTGCCAGTTCCAGAAGGTTATGCTTGCGATACGCCGCAAGAAGCGGCAGAAGCAGCCGGTAAAATCGGCGGTGACAAGTGGGTTGTCAAATGTCAGGTTCACGCGGGTGGCCGTGGTAAAGCGGGCGGTGTTGAGCTGCACGATACCAAAGAAGGCATCAAAGAATTCGCACAAAAGTGGCTGGGTAAAAACCTGGTGACTTATCAGACAGACGCCAATGGCCAGCCGGTCACAAAGATTCTGGTTGAAGAGGCGTCAAACATTGCCAACGAATTGTACCTGGGTGCAGTCGTTGACCGTGGCAGCCGCCGTATTGTTTTCATGGCATCGACTGAAGGTGGCGTGGAAATTGAGAAAGTTGCGGAAGAAACCCCTGAGCTGATCCACAAAGCAGCGATTGATCCGCTGGTTGGCCCACAGGCTTACCAAGGTCGTGAGCTGGCGTTCAAGCTGGGTCTGAAAGGCGATCAAATCAAGCAATTTACCAAGATCTTCATGGGTCTGGGCCAGATGTTTGCTGATTATGATCTGGCGCTGCTGGAGATTAACCCGCTAGTGATCACCGGCGAAGGCAACCTATTGTGCCTGGATGGCAAGATCAACATCGACTCCAACGCGATGTACCGCCAACCAAAACTGCGTGAAATGCACGATCCATCACAAGAAGATGAGCGTGAAGCGCATGCGGCGAAGTGGGAACTGAACTATGTTGCGCTGGACGGCAACATCGGCTGCATGGTGAACGGCGCGGGCCTCGCGATGGGGACCATGGACATCGTGAACCTGCACGGCGGTAAGCCTGCGAACTTCTTGGATGTCGGTGGCGGCGCGACTAAAGAGCGTGTCACGGAAGCATTCAAGATCATCCTGTCTGACAGCAATGTGAAAGCGGTACTGGTGAATATCTTCGGTGGTATCGTCCGTTGTGATCTGATTGCGGAAGGGATTATCGGTGCCGTCGAGGAAGTGGGCGTTGAAGTACCGGTTGTGGTACGCCTGGAAGGTAACAATGCTGAACTTGGCGCAGAAACGCTGGCTAAGAGTGGCCTGAATATTATTGCTGCGACATCCCTAACTGAAGCAGCGGAAAAAGTAGTTGCTGCAGCGGAGGGTAAATAATGTCCATCCTAATTAACAAAGATACCAAAGTCATTTGTCAGGGTTTCACTGGCGGTCAGGGCACATTCCACTCTGAGCAAGCTATTGCGTACGGTACGCAAATGGTTGGCGGTGTGTCTCCGGGTAAAGGCGGTACAACGCACCTGGGTCTGCCGGTATTCAACACAGTTCGTGAAGCGGTTGAAGCAACCGGTGCAACAGCCTCTGTGATCTACGTTCCGGCGCCTTTCTGTAAAGATGCGATCCTGGAAGCGATCGATGCCGGCGTCAAGCTGATCGTGACCATCACAGAAGGGATCCCGACGCTGGACATGCTGGACGTGAAAGTTCGTCTGGACGAAGCAGGCGTACGCATGATCGGTCCAAACTGTCCGGGTGTGATCACGCCGGATGAGTGTAAGATCGGCATCATGCCGGGTCATATCCACAAGGCGGGTAAAGTGGGCATCGTGTCTCGCTCAGGTACCCTGACTTACGAAGCCGTGAAGCAAACGACTGACGAAGGCTTTGGCCAGTCAACTTGTGTCGGTATCGGTGGTGACCCAATCCCGGGTTCAAACTTCATCGATATTCTGGCGCTGTTTGAAAAAGATCCGGCGACCGAAGCGATTGTGATGATCGGTGAAATTGGCGGCACAGCGGAAGAAGAAGCGGCGGCTTACATCAAAGAGCACGTCACCAAGCCGGTTGTATCTTACATCGCGGGTGTGACGGCACCTCCGGGTAAGCGTATGGGCCATGCGGGCGCGATTATCTCTGGCGGTAAAGGCACTGCGGACGACAAGTTCCAGGCGCTGGAAGCGGCAGGCGTGAAAACCGTGAAGAGTCTGGCCGATATCGGCAAGGCGCTGCGTGAAGTGACAGGCTGGTAATTCCATCAGTCACGGACTCAGTTGAGAAAAACCGCTATCTGCGAATCAGATAGCGGTTTTTTTATCTCGGGTGGGTCGGCGTGCCGTCGCTGGATGCCAAGTCCGTGGCGGGCTAGGCAACCATGGATTTGAGGGTTGCGCTGATGGTGAACGGCGCGTCGGTTGCAGCTTCGATGTCTGTGACGGTATAACCCGGCGCGATCTCGGTCAGCACCAGTCCTTCAGCCGCGACGACAAACACGGCCATCTCGGTGATGATGAGATTCACCTGACCCGCTGCCGTGAGAGGTAAGCTGCAATGGGACAGGATTTTGGGCTGCCCCTTCACGGTATGCTCCATCGCCACAATCACTTTCCTGGCACCTACCACCAAGTCCATGGCGCCGCCCATCCCGGGCACCATTTTACCGGGGATGATCCAGTTGGCTAAATTTCCTTGCGCATCGACCTGAAGCGCGCCCAGGACGGTGACATCCACATGTCCGCCGCGAATGATGGCAAAAGAGTCTGCACTGTTGAAATAACTGGCGCCGTGAATGGCCGTGATCGCTTGTCCTCCGGCGTTGACCAAATCCGGATCGTGGTTGTCTGCATCGGCCAGGGCTTGGATCCCCAGCAGGCCGTTTTCGGATTGGAACAGCACTTCAATGTCGGCGTCGATTTCATTGGCAACCAAAGAGGGCAGACCTATCCCAAGGTTGACGATATCACCATCCCGAAGCTCCTGGGCAACCCGCCGGGCGATGGTCCGGCGAACGTGTTCTTTATCGGTAATTGTTGACATGATTCAGGCCTCCTGGTGGTAAATATGATCGACAAACAAGCCGGGGGTATGAATGCTTTCTGCTGCGATCGCACCGGCTTCAACCAGTTCGTGGGCTTCGACAATCACGGTTTCAGCGGCCATCGCCATTAGCGGATTGAAGTTTTGCGTGGTTCGGCGATAAAAAGTGTTGCCTTTGCTGTCGACGACAGAGCCGCGGATCAGCGCCAGATCGGCCCGCAATGGCTTTTCCAGTAAAAACATCTCGCCGTCGACCTCGATCACCGGTTTGCCTTCGGCAATGACAGTGCCGAGACCGGTCGGGGTCAGCACGCCGCCCAACCCGGCACCGGCTGCCCGGATCCGCTCGGCCAGAGTGCCCTGAGGGATCAATTCAACCTCAAGTTCTTCGGCCACCATTTGCCGCCCGGTTTCCGGGTTGGTACCGATATGGGATGCCAGTAACCGCCGGACGCGCTTGGCAGCAATGAGGCGCCCGGAGCCCGAGTTCGGTGTACCGGTATCGGTGGTGATCAAGGTTAAATTCTTCACCTGGCTGTCGAGCAGGATGTCAATCAGGTGCTCCGGGGCGCCGTTGGCCATGAATCCGCCAATCATCACGGTCATACCGTCACGGAGCAGGGCCTGGATGTCGCGTTGGTTGATATGCTTTTTCATTGTTCTCGCCTCAAACAGTGCGCAGCCGCTACAGCCAGATGCAGCCGTGGCTCGCTCAGAATATTTGTCGGGTTTCTCTGAGTGTATGGGCGGTGGAGACGGAGGTGTTAGCGTCATTGCGGCAAAGCCAATTTGCGAAAATGCAAGCCTCAACGGGGTTTGCGGCGAGGTCGGCGAAACGCAGAAATGGTTCCACCGATTCAGGGCTAGCCCGGAGCGCGATCCAGCAAAAAGGCCTTAAAACTGCTGGCTGCCGCCGAAGCGCGCTGCGGTGGGTAATAGTACAGGTTGAGACTCCAGGTACTGGTGCCGTAGTCGCTGAATAAAGGCACCAAGTCACCGTTTTGAATGTCGTCTCGGACCACGAATTCGGGCAAATAGCCGATCCCCGTACCGTTTCTCACCCCTTGCCGCAGGAGATCGCTGTCGTTGACCTCCAGCGTTTTCGGGATCTTGATCATCTGGGTTTCCGGGTCGCAGGTGAAAATCCAGTCGTTGCTGCCGGTCAGTGTGGAGGCAAACAAGCATCGGTGATGGCTCAGTGCCTCGGGAGAGGTTGGGGTTCCGAATGATGCCAGATAAGCGGGTGAGGCGACGGGCACGAACGGGCATTGCATGATTTCCCGGCGAACCAGATGAAGATCCTGCTCGCGGTAGCCCTGATAGGTGGCATTGGCGCTGATCATCAAATCCACTTCACCAGCGTGATCCAGGGCCCAGGGGGTGATATTCAATGAGAAAGTGACGTGGGGTTGCAGTGCCAGATAATCGCTGATGACGCTCATCAGGAAATGATTGGCATAGACGGGGGTGCAGGCAATATTGATATGCCCCTTGTCGTGCTCCTGATAGTCGAGCAGGGATTGCTGAATATGGGTGGCGCTATCGACCAGCGGCGCAAATTCATCAAACAGTTTTTGCCCGGCCGGAGTCGGGGTCAGGAGCTTGTTGGTTCGCCGGAGCAGCGGCATGCCAAACTGCGACTCCAGGCTTTGCAGCCAGCGGCTGCCGGCAGAGACGGAAATCTCGAATTTTCGCGAAGCGGCCGAGATTGAACCGCAGCGTATAACGTTGACGAAAAAAGCCATCTTATCCAGCATGAGATCCCTTTTGCTTGATAATCATCAGATACAGCGGCCGGCACGGGACTTATCCCCCGTCTCATGCCGGACATGTATGGTTACCGGTTCTTTTCAGCCGATGTTCAGCGGAACAGCGATGCCTACCGAAAGGAACGCAGTGGGCTAATGTAACTGATATGTTAAGTGATATCAGTGATATCGGCTGGAATCTGAGGATGGGGCGGGCGGGGGCATTGGAAAAGGCCGGTCATCCGACGGCGAGTGACTATCATAGCTTGTTTGCAGAACGCGGCCTGACCGGTGGTGAACCCGGCAGGCCGCTGGGGGAGCCAATTACAGCAGGACAAGTCCCAGGCTGATGATCAAACCGGAAGCCAGCAGTGCAATCAGACAATAGCCCATGATGTCTTTGGCGTTTAACCCGGCAATGCTTAAGGCAGGCAGGGCCCAGAACGGCTGGATCATATTGGTCCAGGCATCACCCCAGGCGATCGCCATCGCCGTTTTCGCCGCAGGGACGCCCAGCGCTTCACCGGCCGGCATCATAATCGGAGCCTGTACCGCCCATTGACCACCCCCGGACGGTACGAAGAAGTTGACGATCCCGGCGCTCAGGAACGTAAAGAGTGGGAAGCTACCCGGTGTGGAGATACTGACGAACCAATCAGACACCGCTCCGGCCAGGGAAACCCCCTCCGGGCCTTTGGCAACCATCATCCCCATGATCCCGGCATAATACGGAAACTGCAGCAAAATCCCGGCGGTATTTTTGGTACCTTCCGCGACCGCAGCAATCAAGCGTTTGGGCGAGTCGTGCAGAAGGATCGCGGTGAACAGAAAAATAAAGTTGACGATATTCAGGTTCAACGCAAATCCGTGCTCGGCGAAATAACTGATGATGTAGCTAAAGCCGAGCAGGGCCAGCAATCGGTTGATCCAGGGGCTGTGTTCCAGTTTTTCAGCGGGTGTCAGATCGCGCGATGGCTGTGCTGGCAACGGCTCTTTTAAAAGCTCCGGATCGATGGTCACCACCTCGCCGGCACTGCTTGGATGCATGGCCTTATTGAGCAGCGGGATCACCAACAGCATGACTGCCAGGATCAATAGGTTCGATGCCGAAAAGAGCGTTTCACCGGTCGAAATGGCCTGTGAGACTGCTCCGGCGGTGACGATTTCCAGATTACTCCCGCTGGCCAGTGCGAGCGGGATCGAGCCGGACAAGCCGGCATGCCAGAACAGGAAGCCGGTATAGGCCGAAGCAATCAACAGGCGATAGTCGACGCCTTTAACTTTTGCCGCCAGCTCCCGGGCAAAAATGGCCCCGACCACCAGGCCAAATCCCCAGTTGATCCAGCAGGCAATGGCACTGACGATTGTGACGATGAAGATCGCGTGGCCCGGGGTTTTTGCTGTCATCGCCAGGTAGGCCAGGCCGCGTTTGAACACCGGCGCGGAGGCCATCGCATGGCCGGTGACGACCACCATCGCCATCTGCATTGCAAACTTGAGCAGGTTCCAGAATCCCCCGGCAAAGGCATCGACCATTTGCATCGGACTTTGCTGGGTGACCGGCATCGCAATGAGAAAGACCACAAAGGTCAGGATGGCAGCAAACAAAAAGGGATCGGGGAGATAGCGTTGTACCAGGGTCGTGCACAAGAACGAAAAGCGCTGCAACAGTGTGGGCTGTTGATAGCCAACAGTTTCAGTCGACATGGTTGACTCCTTTCCATGGATGGTTCAGCACCCGTTGGGTGTGTCGTGATGGTTATCAAAAAGATCTAAAATTGTAACAGATTAGATTCAAGACGATTCTTCGCCGGAATGAAACCGATATTAATGGGAATATGCTTTGCATATTTTCAAGGTCATACCGAACGGAGACGGAGGTAGGCGATGAGACGAATCGGGGTGGTGTGGCTGGTTGTGGTGTTGCTAACCGCGGTGCTGCTAAGCGGTTTCGTCGCGGTCGGAAATGTAGCGGCGAAAGAAGATAAAGCCGCCTATCAGCATTGCGTGCTGACCCATGTCGCCGGGGTGGAAGACAGTCTGGCTGCCAGTTTAATGACTTATGCCTGCCATCGCCTGTATATCGATAATTTCATGCTTTCAGCGCAGGATGAGGGATACTTTCAGTGTTTGCTGACCTATTTACCGGAAGCAAAGCAACAGCAGGTGACCTTGCTGGTCCGGCAAACCTGCCATGAGCAGCATCGTCGCCTGTTTCGTTAAGGGAGCGCCAGCTGACAGCAGCCGGCGCGGCGGGACATTACTCAGTGCGTTTGAATTGACAAAGCATGAACAGGGCAGCGGCTGCAACCACGACTGACGGACCCGCCGGGGTGTCATAATGCCAGGACATCATCAGTCCCAGCACCACGGCAATGGCGCCAAACACCGAGGCTAGGGCAGCCATTTGTTCCGGGCTTTGCGCGAATCGGCGTGCCGTGGCGGCCGGGATCAGCAGCAGTGAGGTGATGATCAGGGCGCCGACAAACTTCATCGCGACCGCGATCACCAGCCCGACCATCAGCATCAATACCAGGCGCATCAGATCGACATTGACCCCCTCGACCTGGGCCAGCTCTTCGTTGATGGTCATCGACAGCATCGGGCGCCACAAGGTGAACAACAGGGCAAAGACCACCAGACCGCCGCCATAAATCCAGAGCAGATCATGAGTCGTAACAGCCAGCAAATCCCCGAACAGGTAAGCCATCAGGTCAATCCGGACATGGTCCATAAAGCTGACAGCGACCAGACCGAGAGACAGGGCACTGTGGGCCAGGATCCCGAGCAGGGTATCGGTGGCGACAAACTTCTGTTTTTGCAGGCTCACCAGGATCACCGCCAGGGCGAGACAGCAGATCACCAGCGCCAGGTTCAGGTTGATATTGAGCAAAAAGCCCAGCGCAATGCCGAGTAACGAGGCATGGGACAGCGTGTCGCCGAAATAGGCCATTTTGCGCCAGACGACAAATGAGCCCAGCGGTCCGGCCAGGGCGGCGATACCGAGACCCGCAAACAGGGCCGGCAGAATCAATTCAAGCATGGGTGTTTCTTATGCCTCGTGGTGGTGATGCTGACATGGACCGACCGGGCTCCCGGCAAGATCATGTTCGTGATTATGATGATGGTGGTAGAGGGCCAGTTGTTCACTTTGTTGCGTGCCGAACAAGGCGACATACGACGGATGGCTGGTGATGGTATCCGGCGTGCCGGAACAACAGACATGGTGATGCAGGCAGATCACATGGTCCGTTTTAGCCATCACCAGGTGTAAGTCGTGCGAGACCATGAGAATTGCGCAGTTGAGTTTATCGCGCAGGGACTGGATCAGGCTGTAGAGCTCTAGCTGGCCATTCACATCGACCCCTTGTACCGGCTCATCCAGGACCAGTAAATCCGGGTGCTGCAGCAAGGCCCGCGCCAGCAGAACGCGTTGGGTTTCACCCCCTGAGAGTGAGTGCATGTTGCTGTGATGCAGATGGAGGCCGCCGACCAGGGTCAGCGCTTCCTGGATTTCTTGAGGACGGTAACGGCCGGCCAGACGCATAAAGCGATCCACCGTCAGCGGCAGCGAGGCGTTGAGTTGCAGTTTTTGCGGGACGTACCCGATCCGCAGTCCTCGTGTTCGGATCACATGGCCGCTACTGGGCTTGCACAGTCCGGTGATCACCTTGACCAAAGTCGATTTACCGGCACCATTGGGACCAATCAGGGTGGTGATCTGGCCACGGGCCAGTTGGAAGGAAACTTGGTCTAGGACGTGTCGATCCGCGAAGGTTACGGTAACCGCCTGTAATTCAACTAAGGTTGTCATAAAAAAGTACGTCAGGGAATTGCCAAAACGAGATGTTATAATATAACATCTTCGGTCTGGGTTTGTAATTAATAATCGCTCTGGAAAATATTATGCGCCGTTTTTTTGTCTGTTGCAGCTTTCTTGCTGTGCTGTTTTCATCTTCCCTCATGGCCCAAGAATTGAAAGTGGTCACCACCGTCAAGCCGCTCGGGCTGATTGTGCAGGCATTGACCGATGGCGCTGCCCACAGCGATATTCTGTTGCCGCCGGGAACATCGCCGCATGATTATGCACTGCGTCCGTCTGATGTGCAGAAGCTGAATGAAGCTGATCTGGTGGTCTGGGTCGGCCCGGAGCTGGAGACCTTTCTGGTGAAGGTTCTGGCTGAGAAAAGCCAGAATCTGGCGCTGACGGCTCAGGCATCGATTGACCTGCACCATTATGAAGAGCCTGGGGTGGTGGACCATGGGGACCATGCTCACAGCCATGAAGGGGTCGACCCGCATGTATGGTTGGGGCCAATTCAGGCAATTCAAGCGGCAAAGGTCATTTCTGGGCAGCTTGTCAAATTAGACCCATTGAATAAAAAGGTCTATGACGATAACCTTTCGCAGTTCGTCGCAGCGGTGGAGCAAACCACCACCGCCCTGCGCCAGCAACTCAAGCCTCTGGCTGATCGCGGCTACTATGTCTTCCATGACGCATACGGTTATTTTGAGCAGACCTTCGCGCTGAACAAATTGGGGCATTTTACCGTGAATCCGGATCGTCGTCCGGGCGCGAAAACGTTGGTGTCGATTCGTCGGGCACTGCAAGCGGAAGAAGCCGTCTGCGTCTTCAGTGAGCCGCAGTTTTCACCGGCAGTCGTGAAAAGCGTCGTTCGTGGCACAAAGGTTCATATCAGCACCCTGGATCCGATGGCAACGGAGATTGCCGAAGGGAAACAGGGATATGTCCGGTTCTTAACCGAATTAGGGCAGAGTTTTACCAATTGTCTTAAATAATAATGAAAATACTCAGGGCGACAGCCTTTACGATAAAAAAGTTACCCCGCCAGCACCGGATTGCGCTTTTCTCAACCTGTGCTGTGGTCGCGGCATTGACGCTATGGCAACCCACCTCGCCATTGCCGCAGACGGCATCCGGGCAGCGCACCAGCATTGATATTCCGCTGGGCGCACTGGATGTCCTGTCCAACCAGCGTCATCAGGAAGTCTCTGTCGCTCCGACTGAACCGCAGCCGTTAACTGAGGAAAACAGTGAGCCGCTCGGTGCTGTCTTCGATCAGGAAGACCCGGAGTTTCTGGCCCCGAAGGATGAACTGGAACAGCAACTGGCACAGGTGACCGATGTCGCCCATACCCACAAGGTCGAGCCGGGGGAGACCCTGGGCGCGGTGTTTGAACAATATGGCCTGCCGCAGGCGGATATGTACCGTCTGATTGCCGTGAATCGTTCTATTCAGAACCTGCGGGTCGGCCAGCAGCTGGAATGGTCGGTTGATGAAGATGGCCGGGTGAAAGAGCTCACCATCCAGCGTAGCGCCAAACTCGCCGACAGCTTTACCCTGACGGCAAAGGGTTACCAGTTTAAGCAGCTGGAAGAGAACGGTGAGCTGAAACCTGTGGTGCTGACGGGTCGGATTTCAGGCAGTTTCTACCAGTCGGCCCGGGCGGCCGGATTAAACCCGTCTCAAATTCAGACTCTGGTTCAGGCCTTGCAGTGGCGGTTTGATTTTGGCCGCGAAGCGCGAAAAGGCGATCGTTTTGCGGTAACCGTGGAGCGGGAGTTTATCGACGGCAAAGCGGTCTCACAGGGTGACGTGAAGGCGCTGTATTATCTGAGTGGTCGCCGGGAAGTCTTCATCATGCGCCATGATGACGGTGAATTTTATGATGAAGAGGGGCGCAGTCTGAATCGGGCGCTGCGCCGTTATCCGCTGGCCAAGCGCTATCGCATCAGCTCATCATTTAATCCGCAGCGGCTGCACCCGATCACCGGTCGGACGTCTCCGCATCACGGCACCGATTTTGCCACCCCGATCGGGACGCCGGTTCTGGCGGCCGGCGACGGTGTGGTGGTGAAAGCCAGTAAGCACTCGCTGGCCGGTAATTTTGTGGTGATCAAGCATGGTCGTGAATATACGACCCGCTACCTTCACCTGCACCGCCTGCTGGTGAAGGTTGGTGACAAAGTCACCATGGGCCAGCGTATTGCGCTGAGCGGGAACACCGGTCGTTCCACCGGACCACACCTGCATTATGAGTTGCTCAAAAAGAACCGGGCGGTCAATGCGATGAAAGTCCCGCTGCCTCAGGCCGCACCTGTGCCGAATCCGATGCGTGGTCGATTTGTCCAGAATGCCCAGAATGAGCGGCAGAAACTGCTGGCGGTGATGCCGGGGTGATTATCAAGCGCACAGGAGTGCGCTTTTTTTATGTCCCACCACTCAATTTATAAATCCTGGTGACAAAAAAGTGCGGCTGTCCTGCATAATGGGCGAACGATGTACACGCGTTCGCGGTATTAGCATTTTCTTCGCATGATAAACGCCCTGGTCACCTTGTTTTTGTGGTTGTCTGTGTGGACCTACAGCTGTGCTGCTGTAGCGCAACCGGACACCGAGCATGTGTTTTATCCGCTGCCTTATCAGGACGGTGGCAGCTTTGTCACGCCGGTCAAAATGTTCAATAATCCGGCAGGCGGGCTGTGGATCCTGGATGTCCGGGGCGAGCTGCTGTTTTATGATGGCCGTGCGCTGAAGAATGTGACAGATGCGAATGGCCAGCCAATCATCGGCGTTAAAGATGTTGCGATGGTGGCGCAGACACTGTGGTTAGTGATTGACGGGGCAGGTTATGCGTTCTCCCCGGCAACGCTGCAATTACTTCGTTTACCGATCACCCACAGTAATATACGGTTTGTTGAAGTCCAGGGGGACACGGCCTGGTTTGCCGGTCAGGAAGGTCTGGTGGCGATTCAGCGACCGATTGGGCGCGCAACGTTTTATCCCTATCCGAATATTGAAACGGTGACCGGACTGTTTAGTTCGGGGCAGTCGTTGTTTATTGCCGCGGAAAAAGGGGCTTATGAGTTCACCGAGCGTCAGTTCTCAGACG
Organism: Photobacterium sp. MCCC 1A19761; assembly: GCF_037389125.1. Lineage (NCBI taxonomy): Bacteria > Pseudomonadati > Pseudomonadota > Gammaproteobacteria > Vibrionales > Vibrionaceae > Photobacterium > Photobacterium sp. MCCC 1A19761. The sequence goes on along the minus strand of NZ_JAZGTF010000001.1, from coordinate 322,903 downwards.
CTGTGCTGTATCCGGAGCAAAAGGTGACTGCGGTGTTCACCGATAGCCGGCAACAGTTGTGGTTCGGCACCCAGCGCGGTCTCTATTTGTCGCGCAATACTCAACATGAGCAGTCCCGCCAACATATCAGGCTCGATAATTTATCGATTTCCGCAATCAGCGAGACCTCAGCCGGATTGTGGGTCGGAACGCTCGACGGGCTTCGCTTACTGGATCTTCAGGGGCAGATGCTGAATCATTTCCAGCCCCGGAGCCGTGATCTGATGTCGCTTCACGGTAATCACATCACGGCCTTGCAGGCCAACAACCGTGATGGGTTGTGGGTCGGGACCAACCAGGGGTTGAATTACTCGTCCTCCAAGGTGGATATCTTCAAGCTGCGCCCGTACGGGGCCGGGCCGGATGCGCTCCCGGCCAGTCAGATCAATGACATGGTCGAGCTGGCCGATGGGTCGATTTGGCTCGCCAGTGACAACGGGCTGGTGGTGTTGAACGCCCAGCTGGAAGAGATCCGCCATCTGCCGCAACTCGGTCCCATCCAACACTTGGCCTACCGTGACGGCACGTTGTGGCTTGCTGCCGACGAGAGGTTACTGGCCTATGCCGTGGCCACGCATACCTGGTCGCCGGTTGCGCTGCCAAGTCGGGTACGGCCCGGCGCAATTACCAATTTGCTGGTGGATCACTTCAATTCGGTCTGGATCGGTAAGCAGTCGCGGCTTTATCGTTACTGGCCGGACTCCGGGGAGGTCAATGCATTCGGCCACCACTGGATTCAGGCCCCGCACGGCAGTGAGCTGATCACTACCCTGTTTGAAGATCGCCAGAAGCAAATCTGGGTCGGGACGGATTATGCTTTGTATCGGTTTGATGCCGGTCGCCTGCAAGTGGTGTCCTCTGCCAAGGCTCAGGGTGGGGTGACTGAAATGTTTGAAGATAAGCTGGCCCGGCTGTGGGTGGTGAATAACCACAGTCTGCAATATCTTGAGAGTCGTCAGCCCCTTTTGCTGAAACCGGCGCAGCTCAATGGCCAGCATGCCCGCCTGTTCTGTATGATCGGCGGGAATGGCGGCAATTGGATTGTGTCGAGTCAGGGGATCTTGTCCGTTGCCTTTTCCGGTGTATTGCAGCAGCAATTGCGCCCGCCCGTCGGTCTGATTAGTTCCGAGTTCTATACGCCGACCTGCCAGCGGCTGCGTTCAGGTGCCTTGCTGATCGGTGGCCGGAACGGCCTGATGAGGGTGGAGCCGGGCAAGCTCTTGGATGCCAGTCAAAAGCTCATTTCGGTGATCATGAGTGAAATCTATATTGATCACCAATTGGTCCGGCAGGGCGGGGCCACGGCACCTGCCCTTGAACTGCAGCAGGGAGCCTCCCTCAGTATCCGTGTCGGGGTGTTACCTTTTTCCGGGATGCGTCAATTGCAGTATCGCCTGCTGGGCAGTTCAGAAGAATCCTGGCGGTCGTTTCATGATTCCATGCTTCACTTTGAACAACTGGATGCAGGGACTTACCATCTGCAGGTCCGCTTGGCCGGGACCGGTACATCCGGTGCCGTCATGGTGGAACTACCGTTTCGGGTCCAACCCCCTTGGTTTATCTCGCCGTTGTTGGTAACGCTGGCGGTTGCCGGTCCGATTCTGCTGATTTTAGGGTTGACCCTCTGGCGGCTCCGGGTAAAACAACGGGAGCAACTGGCGGTGCAGCAGTCGGTGTTCCGGAATACCGCTCAAGTTGAACTTGAGAAAAAACACTTGTATGCCAGCAACCTGCATTTAAAACAAATTTTGCAAATGCGGCAAAATTTCATGGCCCAGTTGCATCAGGAGCTGAGCACACCGTTTACCTTGATCCAGGACATAATGCCGCAAATACAGGCCAGCAAATCCGGGGAAGGAGCTCAAACGCTGCTTGTGGCGACGCAGCGGATTGAACATTCGCTTCACTTGGTGGAGGAATTGCTTAAGCGTGATACCAAGGCATTTGTGACGCCGGAGCATATCTGTGTCCAGTTGATCACACCGGTGATCAAGGCGTGTTGTATGAGCTGGCAGTATGAGGCTGAGCGTAAGCAGATCGCGATGTCACTGGAAGATGAGACCCGGGGCGCGAGTGTGAAAATTGCTCCTTTTCATCTGGAGATCATGCTGGGGAATTTGTTGTCGAATGCGCTGAAATATACTCCGCATCAGGGAACGATCAGCGTGGTGGTGAAAACCCGGGGAGAGCGGCTGGTCCTCTCGGTCAGCGACACCGGCAGCGGGATGTCCGAAACCCTCAAAGAGAAAGTCTTCGACAGTTACAGCCAGGAAACGCAACCCCCACGTCCGGACGCGGCGGATCCGGCCTCGGGGTTTGGCTTAGGGCTCAGTACGGTGAAGCAGCTGGCGGAGACCTACGGCGGTGATGTTTCCGTGATCAGTTACCAGGGGATCGGCAGCGAGTTCATCCTCAGTTTACCCCTGTATCAGCAGACAGCCGCACCATCGCAGGCACCGGTTTCCGTGGCCACTTCTGCATCCAGTGCGCCTCAAATTCTGATTGTGTCGTCCGAACCCGAGGTGCTTGCCTGCCTGACGGCGCTCCTCCAGGCTTATTCTTGTCTGGAGGCCCATGATGGCTATGAGGCTGTGATCCTGGCCAAGCATCATTGTCCGCAACTAGTGATTTGCGATCAGGATATCCCGGGCTTGCGTGGCGACGTGGTCTGGGATCGCCTGTCCCAGGAGATGCCTGAAGCCGATTACCACTTCATCCTGCTGGTTGATCCGTCCGATCACCGTCGACAGGAACAACCTGCTGTTTCCCGTTACTGCGAACTGACCAAGCCGCTGGATCCGGTCGCAGCCCTCGATCTCGTTGAACAACGACTTCCCGTCTTGGTGACGGTTTAATTCGTCGCTGCCCCTCGATAAAGTTTTCAGGCTCAGAGCCGGCTTCCGGGTCAGAGCTCATCTGCACGTTATGTAAATTCCATATGATTTACGCGGTTATTTATTGATATCGTGATGATTTATTGACGTAAGACAAAGCTCGACATGCTTCAAACTGTAAAATCGTAATTAGTAATGAAAACAATTATCAATAAGGTGTGGCGTGAATATGAAACTGTCAGAGTTGTCATGCGGGAAAAGCGGGAGGGTGACGGCAATGTCTGCCTTGCCGACAGCAACCCGAAAAAAATTGATGGTCATGGGGATGCTGCCGAATACGGAGGTTACGGTTGTGCGTCTGGCGCCGCTGGGCGATCCGCTGCAGGTTCGGGTACGCGGTGTGGATATGGCTTTGCGGAAGCAGATCGCTGCGGCAATTGATGTGGAGGTGCTGTCATGACTTTTCAGATGTTGACGGTGGGCAATCCGAACAGCGGTAAAACCACATTATTTAATGGCCTGACCGGGGCGAAGCAGCAAGTCGGTAACTGGGCCGGGGTCACCGTTGAGAAAAAGAATGGTCACTATGAGCATGCCAGTCAGTCGTACTCGCTGACGGACATGCCGGGGATTTATAACCTCGACAGCGGCAATGACGTCAACAGTCCGGACGAAGCCATTGCGTGTCGTGCGCTGATGGCGCTTCCGGCCGACTTGGTGATCAATGTGGTCGATGCTGCGTGCCTGGAACGTAGCCTTTATACCACCTTGCAATTGCGGGAACTCGGCCGGCCGATGGTTGTGGTGCTGAACAAAATGGATGTCCTGGCCCGCCAACGCCAGTGTATAGATCTGAAAGCGCTGGAGAAAGCGCTGGGTTGTCCGGTGTTTGCCCTGTCGGCCAATGACAAAGCGCAGGTAAAAACGCTGAAAGCGAACTTGCACCAACTGTTGCAGCAAGGCTTTTCGTTGCAGCCTCTGGCCTTGCATTACGGTGAGGTAATGGAGCAGGCGGTTGGGCAGTTAACGCCGTTGTTTGCTGATGGCGTCGTGAATGCGCGTGCTCAGGCCATTCGCTTGCTGGAGCAGGATACCTTGGTGCTCAAGCGCCTGTCACCTAGTGAGCAGGATCAGGCCTGTAATGTCCGCAATACCCTGCTGGTGGATGTGGATATTGATGTCCAGGTTGCCGATGTCCGGTACAGTTTTTTACATCAGCTGTGTCAGCGTGTTCGCCGCCAGGAAGGCAAACTCAGCCGCAGTGTCAGCGATCGCATCGATCGGGTCTTGTTGCATCGGGCGTTCGGGATCCCGTTCTTCTTTGTCGTGATGTACCTGATGTTTATGTTCTCGATCAATATCGGTAGCGCCTTTATCGACTTTTTCGATATCAGTGTCGGCGCGGTCCTGGTCGACGGCGGTCATTACCTGCTGGACGGACACCTGCCGGTCTGGTTGGTGACGATTATTGCCGATGGTATCGGCGGTGGTATTCAGACGGTGGCGACCTTCATTCCGGTTATTGCCTGCCTGTATCTGTTTATGGCGTTACTGGAAAGCTCCGGCTACATGGCGCGGGCAGCATTTGTACTGGATAAAGTGATGCAGCAGGTGGGCCTGCCGGGTAAGGCATTTGTGCCGCTGGTACTGGGCTTTGGCTGTAATGTGCCGGCGATCATGGCAACCCGGACCCTGGAGCAGGAGCGCGAGCGTAAACTGGCGGCGGCCATGGCACCTTTCATGTCCTGCGGTGCCCGTTTGCCGGTCTATGCCCTGTTTGCAGCTGCTTTCTTCCCGGAAAACGGCCAGAATGTAGTGTTCGGTTTATATGTACTCGGTATTCTGGCTGCGGTACTCACGGGGCTATTGTTACGGTATACGCTCTACCCGGGCACCAGTACCAGCTTTATTATGGAAATGCCGGATTATGAATTGCCGACGTTGCACAATGTCGGGATCAAAACCTGGCAGAAACTGAAACGTTTTGTACTGGGTGCCGGGAAGACGATTGTGGTGGTGGTTGCTTGTCTGAGCTTCCTGAACTCGCTGGGCGTGGACGGTACGTTTGGTAACGAAGACAGTGAAAATTCCGTGTTATCCAAGGCGGCGCAAGTGGTTACGCCGGTGCTGGCACCGATTGGCATTCAGGAAGACAACTGGCCTGCGACGGTCGGGATTATCACCGGTATTTTTGCCAAGGAAGCTGTGGTCGGGACCCTGAACAGCCTGTATGCGCCTTCGGCTGCGGAAGAAGAGGCGGAATACGATCTGTTGGGCAGCTTACAAGAGGCGGTGGCTTCTATTCCGGCCAATCTGGCTGATCTCAGCTACAGCGATCCGCTGGGGATTGAAGTCGGTGAGCTGACGGATCTGGATGCCGTAGCGGAAGCTCAGGAAGTTGATGCATCGTTGTTTGGTAATATCCAGGCTCACTTTGTCAGTGGCTCGGCTGCAATGGCGTATTTGGTGTTCATCTTGCTGTACACACCATGCGTGGCGGCAATGGGGGCGTATGTACGTGAATTTGGCCAGAAATTCTCGATGTTGATTGCTGGCTGGACCATGCTGTTGGCTTACACCTGTGCAACCTTGCTGTATCAGGTGGCCCACTTTACCGATCATCCGGTCACCAGCGTGTTGTGGATTGCGCTGTTTGCTGCCATCAATGCCGGACTGGCGATTGCCTTTAAGGTTCAGGGGCGCAAGCAGCCGCGGGAGGTCGTGGTTTTATGATTTTGCAACAGCTGCGGCAGTTTCTTGAACCCCGCGGGAAGACCAGTCGGACTGTGCTGGCACAGCACTTCGGGCTCAGTGAAGATGGCGTGGATGCGATGCTGGAGATCTGGGTGAAGAAGGGCAAACTCAGCCGGGAATTGAGTGGTTGTGAAGGGATGCCTTGTTGCCGCGAAGCCGCCGGAGTCTGGTATCGCTGGCTGTCGGCCCGGGAGCTCGCCATTACGGTACTCCATTAACGTTCAGGCATCATTTGGGTGTCTCATGTCAACAAGCAGCCTGAACAGGCTGCTTGTTGTGTTTTGGGCGCCTTAAAACGCCATCAGGCAGCAGGCGTAAATCCGGGAATGCTGCTCAGTTCGTCCCGTAACTCTTCGGCCAGCGCCGTTTGAACGGCCTCACTGCGCTGGGTGCCGTCGGTATTCCCCCAAACCGGCCCGGGCCAGGCCACATCGGTTTTAAACCGGGCGATATGGTGGACATGCAGTTGCGGAACCAGATTGCCCAGAGCCCCAACGTTAATCTTATCAGCCTGATAATCTTGCTCCAGCAGAGCGGCGACCGCGCTGGATTCCCGCATTAACTGAAACTGATCGGCCTCGGGCAGATGATGAATTTCGGTCAGCGCTTCATGGCGCGGGACCAGGATCAGCCAGGGACCCAGGGCCTCTTTGGATAACAAAACCCGGCACAAGGGCAAATCGCCCAGCAGAGTCGTGTCTGCGGCCAGTCTCGGATGAAGTGAAAACTGCATCAATTGATTCCTTAAATGTATTGTGTGGCTCACATGCCGACACTTTGCCCATCGTGCTCAGCAGGGGCTGCGTTATGCTGTGACATGACTATAGGGGAAACCGTTCGTACAAGCCAGGGGCAAGCCAGCGATGTCGAACCGGGGTTCTGAAAGATTTCTCAAGGACAGGTAGCGTCGATGCAGGGGGAAGGAAATGACAGCTGATTATCAGGAAGTGCTGGATTTTTGGTTTGGTGAGCTGGATGAAGAAGTCACGGTCAATAACCAGAATTCACTTTGGTTTCAGGGCGGAGAGGAAACCGATCGCCTCATCTCGGAGAAGTTCCAGCCGCTAATGAGTCAGGCCGGTCTGGGTAAGTTGAGCCATTGGGCGCAGGAGCCGAGAGGGGCGCTGGCGTTGATTATTCTGCTCGACCAATTCACGCGCAACATCTATCGCGGTCTGAGTGCGGCGTTCCGCTACGATTCGCTGGCTTTGGCGATCTGCAAGCGGGGGTTGGCCAGCAACCAGGATGAGTCCTTGCGTCCGATTGAGCGGGTGTTTTTCTATTTGCCGCTGGAACACTCGGAAGCGGTGGAAGATCAGGAGGAGGCCGTCTTTCGTTTTGATCGCCTGCGCCAGTCGGTCTCTCCGGCGCATGCGGTGATTTTTGACGGCTTTTATCAATATGCCGTCAGCCACCATGAGATTGTGAAACGTTTCGGACGTTTTCCCCATCGCAATGCGGTACACGGCCGACTGTCCACCCAGGAGGAACTGGACTGGCTGCAGGCGAGTGGGCAACGCTTTGGGCAGTAGATGGCTTTCACGGTGATGGCCGGTGGTCATCACCGGAGGTGAATCCCGGCTGTCATCGAGGGCTCAGTTGAGGGGCAGAACCCGGTTTCTGCCCAGCTGTTTGGCTTTGTTCAGAAAACTGTCGGCCCGTTCGACGACGGCCAAGTAAGGTTCGGTGGCGTTTCGGGTCGCCAGGCCGAATGAGGCGGTGATTGATTTGACCCGCTGGCCGGTTTTCTTGTCGAGCACGGAAATGATCTCGATCATCCGGCGCAGGGTCTCTGCTAACTGGCGAACATCGTCATGGGTGGCGTTCGGGTAAATGATCGCAAACTCTTCCCCGCCGAAACGGTAGCACTGGGCTTGTCCTTCGCAGCGCTCGCGGATCCGGTGCGCTACCACTTTCAGGACCTGGTCGCCCAGGAGGTGGCCGTAGGCATCATTGAATTCCTTGAACTTATCAATATCGAGCAGGATCAGGCTGTACGGCTGTTTGGCCTGGGTGTAGCTCAGCAGATCGCGATCGAATGCGCGGCGGTTAAACAGTCCGGTCAGGGCATCTTCTGTGGCTTCTTTCTGGCTCTGTGCCAGAGCATGGCGCAGGGTGGAAATTTCCTCCTGAGCCTGACTGAGTTGGCCTTGAAAAGAGCCGGTCGAAGACTGTATCTGGCGTGACTCTTCCAGCAGATTACGGACCAGTTTCATGGTTGCTTCCAGCGACAATCCATCTTGCTCGGCACGCTCGAGTTGATTGAAGGTCTTATCCAGCATCTCTTGAAATGTTTCTGTGGCCGAAAAGGTATCCGACATGGTATGCGACAATTCCTGCATCATGGCAGCCAGGCTCTGCTTCAGTTGCGCCATATCCCGATCGGTTTTACTGGCCAGGTGCTCCTGATACAGGCTCTCGCACAGGCTTGGCGGGCAATGACCCAAAGCTTCGATCCCTAAGTCGAGCGCCAGGTTCAGTTGCGGTTGCTGCTGTGTGGTATAGGTGTACCAAAGGGCGTAGTTGGTTGGGGTGGTCGGGACTTTGTGCTTGATCATCAGTGGAACTGTTCTTTTTAAGATGTCCGTTGATTCCACAAAGCTGTCTTTGTTCATACCTTAAATTCCGTTTTTCGCAATGCGTTGTCTTCTGAAGACGATCATCCTGACCCCTGACGGCGGGTGACCGTATACACAGTGATCAGAAGCTCAAGGATGTGTCCTGATCATCAATCAAATTGACACAGGCAGGTGCACTGCTCGCGGGTGCGCTCAGATATGCACTTGCTGGAATAGTATTATTGTCGTTTTGATAAGAGTATAAAAAAGCCTCCTAAGGATACCTTAGAAGGCTTTGAATTTTTAGAAAATATTAGCGCTTTCTTGAACCAGCGTAGCAGATTTTACATGCGTTCCAGGGTTTCGATACCCAGCAGATCCAGGCCTTGCTTGATGGTATTGGCAGTCAGCATGGCCAGCTTCAGGCGGCTCTGCTTGATGGCTTCTTCAGCGTTCAGGATCGGGCAGGCCTCGTAGAAGCTGGAGAATAGGCCAGCCAGCTCAAACAGGTATGCACACATCACGTGCGGGTGGCCTTCGCGTGCCACGGTCTGGACGGCCTCTTCAAATTGCAGCAGCTTCGACAGCAGCGTTTGCTCTTTCTCTTCGTTGATCGCGATCGGATGGGTCAGATCAGCCAGCGCGATATCGGCACGCTTGAAGATGGATGCCACGCGGGTATAGGCGTACTGCATGTACGGGGCTGTGTTGCCCTCGAAGGCCAGCATGTTATCCCAGTCGAAGATGTAGTCTGTCGTGCGGTGCTTTGACAGATCGGAATATTTGACCGCAGCCATGGCAACAGTTTGCGCGATCTTGGTTTTCTCGTCGGCATCCAGCTCCGGGTTCTTCTCTTCGATCAGTTTGGTGGCGCGCTCTTCGGCTTCATCCAGCAGATCGGCCAGGCGAACGGTACCACCGGCACGGGTCTTGAACGGGCGGCCGTCTTTACCCAGCATCATCCCGAATGCGTGGTGCTCCAGGCTGACCTCTTCCGGTACGTAACCGGCTTTGCGTACGATGGTCCAGGCTTGCATCAGGTGCTGGTGCTGACGGGAGTCAATGAAGTACAGGACACGGTCCGCACCCAGTTGCTCGTAACGGTACTTAGCACACGCGATGTCCGTGGTGGTGTACAGGAAGCCGCCGTCACGCTTCTGGATGATCACACCCATCGCTTCGCCGTCTTTGTTTTTGTACTCGTCCAGGAACACAACCTGCGCGCCGTCATCTTCAACTGCCAGACCTTTGTCTTTCAGATCCGCAACGATCCCCGGCAGCATGTCGTTGTACATCGACTCACCCATCACGTCGTCACGGGTCAGAGACACGTTCAGGCGATCGTAGTTGCGCTGGTTTTGGATCATGGTGACATCCACCAGCTTCTTCCACATGTCAGCGCAGTAGGCATCACCGCCTTGCAGTTTCACCACGTAGTTCCGGGCGCGTTCGGCAAACTCAGGATCTTCGTCGTACAGTTTCTTCGAATCACGGTAGAAGGCTTCCAGATCGGCCAGCTCCATAGAAATTTCACCGGATTCAGCCTGAACGCGTTCCAGGTTGGCAATCAGCATCCCGAACTGGGTACCCCAGTCACCGATGTGGTTGGCGCGGATCACTTTGTGGCCCAGGTGCTCCAGGGTACGGACCACCGCATCCCCGATAATGGTGGAGCGCAGGTGGCCAACGTGCATTTCTTTCGCAACGTTCGGCGCGGAGTAGTCAACGACAATCGTTTGTTGCGCTTCTTTGGCCACACCCAGGCGCTCATCGGCCAGGGCTTTTTCGCCTTGCTCGGCTAGCCAGGTTTTGCTCAGGAAAATATTGATGAAACCCGGACCAGCGATTTCGACTTTGTCGGCAATCCCGTCAAGATCTAAGACGTCGATCACTTTCTGTGCGAACTCGCGCGGGTTGGTACCGAGCTTCTTGGCCACACCCATCACGCCGTTGGCCTGGTAATCACCAAATTGGGCTTTGGCAGACTGACGAACGGCGGCCGGGCTGCCGGCAGGGGCGCCGGCGGCTTCGAGTGCCTGAGAAACTTTATCGTTGATTAGAGCTTGAATGTTCACACGCCTATCCTTTAAATCATTGAGTACGCTAATGGTACGGGCTTATTAGCGAGGCAAAAACGTGACGGTATTCAAGAGTGACAGCAAGCAAAAAACCGTCAAAAATAGTCACGCAACCCGCGAGATGCCCGGAGGCATTCAGTATACAGGCAGGCGGTACGTGAATATTGTTGACGGGATAGCCCTCCGGAAGCAGAGGTGGTCTCTTGAATACGTCAGTTGCAATGCCTTAATAATACCCACAAACTTGGCCCTTTTGGCAACCCGAAAAAGGCATTGGCAGCGATTTTTTTTTCGTTTCGGGAAACCTGGAAAAATTATGCGCAAATCAAGCAGCGGCAAGGCCTGTCGTCATCTTGGTTTGGGTTTCTAACCCCGGGAAATTATGGATAATTATGCGTTCGTTATCCAATGCTGTCAGAACTGGAGAAAAATCATGCAGAAGTTACGCGAGGCCGGTCTTCACCCTGAGCAAATGTTGGCTCAATTGCCTGAATTTGTGGCTCGTATTGAAGCGCTGGCTCGGGAGATGAATCTCTCCCTGGCTGCGTATCAGGCCGACCATCTGGCACTGCGGGTCAATGATCGGGAGATGGCGGAGGCACTGCATCAGGCCTGGCTGGCATACGGCGAGGAGTGGTCCTGTACTCAGATCAATGGCCGCCCGATCATTGTGATTGGATTTCATCAGCCGTTGCAGGTCGGCTGCTGGCACATTGAAGCCCTGGAGCTGCCGTATCCGGGAGAGAAGCAGTATCCGCAGCAGGGATGGGAGCATATTGAATTTGTCATTCCGTCTGAGGCCGGCACCACCGATGCGCTGAAGGTCGCGCTGAACGAGGTTTTCCCGCAGCTGCCGTGGGACGAACTGGCCGCAAAGGGGATCAAGGTGAAAGCCAGCTCACCGGCGGGGGAGCATGAGCGGTTGCCGAATCCGACTTACGCGTTCAAAAAAGACGGCGTGTGTATCAAACTTCACCCGTGCTCACTCAAAGCCGTGATTGAAAGCGAGGCGAGCGATTCATAACGCTTCGAAGTGAGGCGGAGGCCGGGCCGGTGCTGGAGATCAGCACCAGTCCGGTTTGAACATGAACGGGTATCCGGCAGATTACAGGATCACGGTGCGATTACCGTGGACGAAGACCTTGTCTTCAAGTACCAGTCCCAGCGCTTTGCTGAGCACGGATTTCTCGACATCCCGCCCGGAACGGGCCATGTCCTCAGCGCTGAAGTTATGATCCACCGGGATCACGTTTTGGGTGATGATCGGCCCTTCGTCCAGATCATTGGTGACGAAGTGGGCGGTTGCGCCAATGATTTTCACCCCGCGCTCAAAAGCCTGCAGGTAAGGTTTAGCCCCGATGAAAGCGGGTAAGAAACTGTGGTGGATATTGATGATTCTGTTTGGGAAACGGGCGACAAATCCAGCCGTCAGGATCCGCATGTATTTCGCCAGCACCACGTAATCAGGTTGGTATTGTTCCACCGCGGCCAGAAGCTCCGCTTCGTGCTCTTCCCGGCTGAGGCCTTCGTGGCACACATGGTGGAAGGGGATCTCAAATTTTTCTACCAGCGGTGCCAGGGTGTCGTAATTGCCGACCACGGCCGCTATCTCGACATCCAGTGAGCCGTCAAAGGCTTTGACCAGAATATCCCCCAGACAGTGGGCTTCCTTGGTGACCATAATGACAATTTTCTTGCGCGCTGAGCTCACCAGGCGACGGTGACTGCCTTCCGGCAGGGCCCGGTCAAGGTCAAACAGAAATGTTTCGTCATTGAACACCCCTTCCAACTCCGTGCGCATAAAGAACTGACGATTGGTGTGATCGACAAATTCGTTGTTGTGGATGATGTTCAGCTGGTGTTTGTAACAGATGTTGGTGATTTTCGAGATCAGGCCCATTGCATCCGGGCAGTCCGTGAGTAGTGTTTTCTTTTCCATGGTCTTCCTTGAACTAAAATGTATAACGAGATCAATGTACCTTTCGGGAGGCTACAGGCGAAAACGCTGGGACCCCCGAAAGGTCAATGGTCTCAACAGCATGATTGATATTTACCTTGGATTGATTTTGGGGTCAAAACATAAATGTTGAACGAAGGGATTTGGTGCCTGTCGGCGACAGCCGAACCTGCGAGGACTATCTATGTCTATTCAACGAACAACAATCCTGAAACCTCTCTGTTTGCTGGGACCTTTGTTACTGGCCGATCCGGTTGCGGCCGAAGATGCGAAAGAGCAAAGCCTGTATGAGCGGCTGGGGGGACTGGCTGCGATCGCCGTCGTGGTCGATGATTTCATCAATGTCATGGTGGTGGACGATACCCTCAACGCCAACCCGGCGATTGATGCCGCCCGCAAGGCGGTCCCGGCACCTTATTTGAAGTACCATGTGACGTCCATGGTGTGTCAGGCAACCGGGGGACCGTGTGCTTATACCGGGCGTTCCATGGAAGAGGCACATAGCCATCTCAATATCACGCAGGCGGAGTGGCAGCGGATGGTTCAGCTGCTGCGGGGGACCTTCAACAAGTTTGAAGTGCCTGAACAAGAGCAGGAAGAGCTGTTGCAGATCGTCTATTCGACCAAATCAGCGATTGTAAAATCCGCTGAGGAGCCGGCAGCCGAAACAGAATAAGTTGCTTGTTTGCCCGGGGAATTAATGATGGTCGCCTGACAGGAAAGTTGGCATAATGGACAGTTCGATCACTGTATAAATAACCAATATTCAGCCGATATTCTGACTCTATGATTGCCAAGTTTTTTGCCGCCGGGGGCGCTTTGGATAAAGCGATTCCGGGATTTCAGGCGCGCCAGCCCCAAATCGAGATGGCTGAAGCGGTGGCGGATGCCATCGAAACACAGACCCAGTTGGTGGTTGAAGCGGGAACCGGAACCGGCAAGACGTTCGCGTACCTGGTTCCGGCGCTGGTCAGCGGCAAGAAAACCATTATCTCCACCGGCTCGAAAAACCTTCAGGAGCAGTTGTTCCACCGTGATCTGCCCTTAATGGCAAATGCTCTGGGCTTTACCGGCCGGGTGGCATTGCTCAAGGGGCGGGCCAACTATCTCTGCCTCGATCGCCTCAGCCGCCAAATCACCGAAAGCCACGGGACCCATGTCGATCCGACGCTACTGAGCCAGTTGGTGAAAGTGCGCACCTGGTCCTCGACCACACATAGCGGTGATCTGGGAGAGTGTGATACGGTGGCGGAAGACAGTCCGGTGTTGCCGATGATCACCTCGACCAACGATAACTGTCTGGGGCGGGAGTGTCCGTCCTACGATGAGTGTTTTGTGGTCAAAGCCCGGCGCAGAGCGATGGAAGCCGATGTGGTGGTGGTCAACCATCACCTGTTTCTGGCTGACTTGGCGATCAAGGAAATCGGTTTTGGCGAGCTGATCCCTGAAGCGGAAGTGTTCATTTTCGATGAAGCGCATCAGATCCCGGATATTGCCAGCCAGTATTTCGGCCAGAGCCTGACCAGCCGTCAGTTGCAGGAACTGGCCAAAGATGTCGAGATTGGCTATCGCACCGAAGCCAAAGACATGCGCCAACTGCAAAAAACTGCCGATCGCCTGTCGCAGGCGGCCTCGGAGATGCGACTGGTGCTGGGCGAGCCCGGATTTCGTGGCAACTGGCGTGAAGCCGTGACCAGCCCGGCCATCCAGCGCGAACTGACCCGGCTCAATGATGCCCTGGATCTGACTCATGAAGTGCTGAAGCTGGCACTGGGACGGAGCCAACTGCTGGATGCGGCGTTTGAGCGGGCGACCTTGCTCAAGGCCAAACTGGCCCGGCTGAGTGATACCACGATCACCGGCTATTCCTACTGGTATGAATGCACCCCGCGCCATTTCAGCCTGAATATTACCCCTTTGTCGGTGGCTGAAAAATTTCACGAACAGATAGAACAGCACCCCGGCGCCTGGATTTTCACCTCGGCAACCCTGGCGGTGGATGATGATTTCAGCCATTTCAGTCATCGCCTTGGCCTGACGCCCAAACGTCAGTTTGCCCTGGAAAGCCCGTTTGACTATACCCAGCAGGCGTTGCTGTGCGTCCCGCGTTTTTTACCTGAACCCAATAGTTTCGGCATTGCGGATCGTCTGGTCGCGATGCTGGCTCCGGTGATTGAAAGCAACCAGGGCCGCTGTTTTTTCCTGTGTACCTCGCACCAGATGGTACGGGATCTGGCCGAAGGGTTTCGGGCCGTGCTCGATTTACCGGTGCTGGTGCAGGGGGAAACCACCAAGTCGAAACTGTTGGCCGAGTATATCGAGCTGGGAAATGCGCTGCTCATTGCCACCGGCGCTTTTTGGGAAGGGGTGGATGTTAGAGGCCAGGCCTTGAGCTGTGTTATTATCGATAAATTGCCTTTTACGGCGCCGGACGACCCGCTGCTCAAAGCGCGGATCGAGGATTGTCGCTTGCGTGGCGGCGATCCGTTCGCGCAGGTTCAGGTCCCCGATGCCGTGATCACTCTGAAACAAGGGGTGGGGCGTCTGATCCGCGATCAGCAGGACAAAGGGGTTCTGGTGATTTGCGATAACCGTTTAGTGACGCGCCCTTACGGCGCAGTCTTTTTAAGAAGTCTGCCACCGATCCCACGAACCCGGGATGTTGACGGTGTCGGACAGTTTTTGTCTGTGGTGAATGGTCATGATCATGCCGTTCACAGTAAAGACCAGCATTCAGAGGCTTGAATGAGCACCAAAATCCTTGCAGTTGATACTGCAACTGAAAATTGTTCCGTTGCCTTGATGGTAGGTAACGCCGTTATTTCACGCTGCGAGTATGCCCCGCGTGAGCACACCACCAAAATTCTGCCGATGGTCGATGCCGTACTGGCTGAAGCCGGCGTGAAACTGAATCAGCTGGACGCACTGGCCTTCGGTCGTGGGCCCGGCAGCTTTACCGGCGTTCGCATTGGGATTGGGATTGCGCAGGGCCTGGCCTTCGGGGCGGATTTGCCGATGCTGGGGATCTCCACACTGGCGGCGATGGCGCAGGGGACTTACCGGATCCACCAGGCAGAGCAAGTACTGACCGCGATTGATGCCCGGATGGGAGAAGTGTATTGGGGACAGTATCGTCGTCAGGCCGATGGTGACTGGCAGGTTGTTGGCCGTGAGTTGGTGATCCAGCCGGCCAGCCTGAGTGAACAGCTGACGGAAACCCAGGGCCTGTGGCTGACCGCCGGGACCGGCTGGGATGCATACGCGGAACAACTGGCGACATTGCCGTTGGAACGCCAAGCCGGTGAAGTGCTGTATCCGGATTCTCAGGACATGGTCCGCCTGGCACCGTTTGCCCTGGCACGCGGCGAAGCTGTCGCAGCTGAGCATGCCAGTCCGGTTTACCTGCGTGATACGGTGACCTGGAAGAAACTGCCAGGCCGCGAATAAGATCTGGTCAGCCGGATGAGGCGTCGTCGGAAAATGGCGTCGCCGGAAAAATGTGTCGTGGCAGTTGCACAAAGCGCTGCCGCGGCGCACAATCTCAGTTAAGGATTGAATTTCAGTTTTCCTGACAGGGCCTGCTTATGGTGTCAATTCCGCGTTTACCGACCGCCATTCCGGCGACCCAGAAAAATCCGGTCCATAAACCGGATCGCGCTGCTGCTTCTGCGCAACCGGCTGAGCCGACCGGGGGGGCGAAAGCGGTTACTAAAACGGTCGCAAATCCGGCTTTATTGCAACAAGCCCACGCCAATATTCAATACGACCAGCCGGAAGGCAAACACCGCGAGGCGCTCGACACCTATCTGGGCGTGATGCATCAGAGCCGCAAAGAAGCCCTGTCGGACCTGGTGGGTGTGGATGTCTATGTCTGAACGCGCCTAACCAACCTGGCTGAATCATAAGCAATGATCCACGCATTTTCCCCCTTAAATTACGAATTATCGGGCCATATCCTTGCAATTGTGGTAGTCTGCGCGTCAGTCACACCGCATTCTGAGTAAATTCCATCGCACATGTTTGAGACCAACTTCCGGCTGGCTGAGCTTTCGCTGGCGGGGCTGAGTTCATTTGCTCACCCTGGTGGCGTGGTGCAAACAGCGTCCCCGGTCGTGTTACCCGATGATGGACGGCCCCTACTGCTGTTTTTACATGGCTGGCAGGATAATGCCGCCAGTTTTGATGCGTTGTTTTCCCGGCTGACACCAGCTTGTCACTGGGTTGCGGTCGATTGGCCTGGGCATGGCTGGTCTCCGTCCCGCAGTGCGGATAATTATTATCACTTCTTTGATTATCTGGATGATGTACATCAGTTGATGGCGTTGATTCCGTCGCGGGAGATTGTGCTGGTGGGCCATTCTCTGGGCGCGCTGGTCAGTGGTTGCTATGCCGCGGCTTACCCGGAACAGGTCACCGGTCTGGTGCTGATTGAAGGCCTGGCGCCGTTATATGAAGCACCGGAGCAGGTGGTTGAGCGCCTGCGCCAGGGGCTGAAAGGGCGCCAGCGTTACCGGGAGTTCGCCGAGCGCTTTGCCTCCCGCCGGATGGGGTCTTTCGACGAAGCCCTGGCCCTGCGTTGCGCGGTAAATTCTCTGTCAGCGTCCCAGTTGACGCCCCTGGTGAAGCGCGCCCTGTGTCGTGATGAACATGGGTGGTACTGGCGTCATGACAGCCGCTTACGCTGTGACTCCCTGTATCGCATGAGCGAGGATCAGGCCAAAGCGCTGATGAGCGCGGTCGGCTGTCCGGTGTTGTCCATTATCGGCGCGCATGGTTTTACCCGTCTGAAACAGCCCGAAGGCGGGTTCGACTGGTTGCCGCGGGCCGAGCAGGTTGAAGTGGCCGGGGGCCATCACTGTCATCTCGAAAGTCCGCAAGCGGTGTGTGATCAAATCATAAAGTTTCTATCCCAGTTCAAATAACTGGTCTAATCAGTTGTTACTTGTTTGTTAATTGTGCTGTAATGGTTCGGTAAACAGTTGTTTAAATTCGTCCATGCAGCCATAGCTGGCGCCAGCGCCATGTCATAAAAGGAGAGTGCAAAGTGGATAAGGTTTGGCTTAACCGCTATCCGGCAGATGTACCGGCAGAGATCAACCCGGATTGCTATCCGTCCCTGGTTGAAATGTTTGAGCAGTCTGTACAGAAATATGCGGATCAGACGGCATTCATTAATATGGGTCAGGTGATGACCTTCCGCAAACTGGAAGAGCGCAGCCGCGCCTTTGCCGCCTATCTGCAAAACGAGCTGAAGTTGCAGAAAGGGGACCGGGTTGCGGTCATGATGCCAAACCTGTTGCAATACCCAATTGCTTTATTCGGTATTCTCCGTGCCGGTTGTGTGGTGGTCAACGTTAACCCGCTGTATACACCGCGTGAGCTGGAGCACCAGCTGAATGACTCCGGTGCCAAAGCGATTGTGATCGTGTCGAACTTTGCCCACACGCTGGAAACGGTGGTGAAAAACACCGGCGTGAAACATGTGGTGCTGACCAGCCTGGGCGATCAGCTGTCTCGTCCGAAAGGCACGCTGGTGAACTTCGTGGTCAAATACATCAAGAAGATGGTGCCCAAGTACCATTTGCCGCATGCGACCTCCATGCGGATGGCGCTGCGCAAAGGCCGCCGGATGCAGTATGTGAAGCCGTTTATGTCCGGCGATGATACGGCCTTCTTGCAATACACCGGCGGGACGACCGGGGTTGCCAAAGGTGCAATCCTGACGCACCGCAACATGCTGGCCAACGTGATGCAGGCCAAAGGGGCCTACGGACCGGTCCTGACCGAAGGACGCGAGCTGATCGTCACTGCGTTGCCGCTGTACCACGTGTTTGCCTTGACGGTGAACTGCCTGCTGTTTATTGAAATGGGCGGCCGTAACCTGCTGATCACCAACCCGCGTGATATTCCGACCTTCGTCAAGGAGCTGCAGCGTTATCCGTTTACGGCCATCACGGGCGTGAACACCCTGTTTAATGCGTTAGTGAACAACGAAGATTTCCATGAGCTGGACTTCAGCAACCTGCGCCTGTCCGTTGGCGGCGGGATGGCGGTCCAGCGCGCCGTGGCTGAGAAATGGAAACAAATCACCGGCAACTACCTGCTCGAAGGTTACGGCCTGACCGAGTGTTCCCCGCTGGTGGCGGCTTATCCGTATGACTTGGTTGATTATAACGGCTCGATTGGCTTGCCGGTGCCGTCGACGGAAGTGCGCATCGTCGATGATGAAGGACAGTTGCTGGGCAATGATCAGGTGGGTGAGTTGCAGGTCCGTGGGCCGCAGGTGATGCAGGGTTACTGGCAGCGTCCGGAAGCGACCAAAGAAGTCCTGACGGCCGATGGCTGGTTGTCGACCGGTGATATCGTGAAGTTTGACGAGGATGGTTTCCTGCATATTGTTGACCGCAAGAAAGATATGATTCTGGTCTCCGGCTTCAATGTCTACCCGAACGAAATTGAGGATGTGGTTGCGCTGCACAGCAAGGTGCTGGAAGTGGCTGCAATTGGCCAGCCGAGCGGTGCTTCGGGGGAAGTGGTGAAGGTCTGCGTGGTGAAACGTGATCCGAGTCTGACCCGCGATGAACTGCTGATGCATTGCCGCGAGCACCTGACCGGGTACAAAGTGCCGAAAGTGGTGGAATTTCGCGATGAACTGCCGAAAACCAATGTCGGTAAAATCTTGCGCCGTGCGCTGCGGGAAGAGTCCGATAAGCAGGCGCAGGAAGCATAAGTCCTGATTTCAGGTTACAATAAATGAGCTGTGGAGTGCCGGCATGATGCCGGCACTTTCTTTTCGATCGCAACGTAAAGGTTTGCTGTGAATTTTGAAATTGTAACAACAACAGAGCGGTTGCAGGTCGTGTGCGAGCAGGCCCGTCACCAGTCTGCTGTGATGCTTGATACCGAGTTCGTCCGTACCCGTACCCTGTACCCGAAACTGGGGCTGATCCAGCTGTTTGACGGTCAATGCCTGGCGTTGATTGATCCGCTGGCGATGGATGATTTGTCGCCGTTGTGGGCACTGCTGCGGGATCCGGCGGTCACCAAGGTTCTGCACGCCTGCGGTGAAGATCTGGAAGTATTTCAGTATTACGCCGGTTGCTTACCGGAGCCGATGGTCGATACCCAGGTGATGGCCGCTTTTCTCGGCTACGGGGTATCCACAGGTTTCGGGACACTGGTGAACGATTTCTTAGGGATTGAGCTGGATAAAGGGGAAGCCCGGACCAACTGGCTGGCGCGACCGCTGACGCCGAAGCAGCTCGATTACGCCGCTGCAGATGTGTTCTACCTGCTGCCGCTGTACGAGAAACTTCGGGCGCAGGTTGAAGCCAAGGGCTGGCAGGAAGCCCTGGTTCAGGAATGCCAGACCCTGATGGCCAAACGGGTGAAAACACTCGACCCGGATAAAGCGTATCTGGATATTAAAAATGCCTGGCAGTTGGATCCCAAGCAACTGGCCGTCTTACAACAGCTGGCCAAGTGGCGGGTGCTGGAAGCACGCAAGCGGGATCTGGCGTTGAACTTTATCGTCAAAGAGCTCCATTTATGGAAAGTGGCGCGGTTTAACATTCAGTCCAAGGCGGTGATGGCGAAAGAAGGCTTTGATCCGATGGAGATCCAGCGCCATGGTAACCGACTGGTGAAAATGGTTCAGGAAGTGGAACAAATGTCGCCGCAAGCCTATCCGGAGCTGGTGGTTCGTCTGGTGGATCTACCGGGTTATAAGCAGCTGGTGAAACTGATCAAAGATCAAGTCAGCCAGGTCGAAGCGCAGACGGGGCTGGCACCGGAATTTCTGGCGTCGAAAAAGCAGGTCAACCAGTTGATCTCCTGGGCCTGGAAGAAGGGAAGACCCCAGGACGCGCTGCCGGAAATGCTGGCGACCTGGCGCAAGCCGTTGTTTGAGGACAAAGTGCTGCCGTTGCTTGATCGCTAGTCCCGCACTGTTCCGGGCCCTGCGGCATTGGCTGAGCAGCTCGGTGACGGACAGATAAAAAAATGCCCCGGTCTGGCCGGGGCATTTTTTATTTATCTTCGTCTGGTAATGTGACGTTAAGCTCTAGTACCGACAGGTCTTCTTCGCGCTGATCCAGGTTCACGGTGACCTGGTCTGGCGTAATCTCAACGTATTTGCGGATCACTTCAAGGATGTCCTGCTTTAGCTGCGGCAAGTAGCTAGGCGTACCTTGAGCGGATGTCCGTCGCTCTGCAACGATAATTTGCAGCCTCTCTTTCGCCACAGTTGCGGTCGTTGTTTTTTTGGGGCGGAAGAATTCAAGCAAAGCCATACTGATTTAGCCTCCGAATAAGCGTTTAAGGAAGCCTTTTTTCTCTTCCTCCAGGAAACGGAACGGGCGGTCTTCACCCAGCAAACGTCCGACGGTATCGCCGTACGCGATGCCCGCATCGGACTCTTTGTCAAAAATTACCGGTTCGCCTTTGTTCGAGGCGTTCAACACAGCCTGGCTTTCCGGGATGACGCCCAACAGCGGAATGTGCAGAATTTCTTCAACATCCGTCACACTGAGCATTTCGCCGAGTGTCACGCGGGCCGGGTTATAGCGTGTCAGCAGCAGGTGGGTTTTCACCGGCTCCAGTCCTTGTTCGGCCCGAAGCGATTTTGAATCCAGGATCCCCAGGATGCGGTCGGAATCGCGAACGGAAGAGACTTCCGGGTTGGTGGTGACAATGGCCTCGTCGGCAAAATACAGCGCCATCAGGGCACCGCTTTCGATTCCGGCCGGTGAGTCACAGATAATAAATTCAAACCCCATCTTGTCGAGGTCTTTCAGAACACGTTCAACCCCTTCCTGGCTCAGGGCGTCTTTGTCTCGGGTCTGAGAAGCCGGCAGGACATACAGGTTATCAACGCGTTTGTCTTTGATCAGCGCCTGGTTCAGGTTTGCTTCTTCATTGATGACATTGACAAAATCATAAACGACTCGGCGCTCACAACCCATGATGAGATCCAGGTTACGCAAGCCGATATCAAAATCGATTACTGCGGTCTTTTTTCCGCTGAGTGCAAGACCGGATGCGATAGCTGCACTGGAGGTTGTTTTACCAACGCCGCCCTTTCCGGAGGTAACAACGATAATACGTGCCATCTATTAATTCCTTATTAAACCTTATAAAGCCAGGTGCTCAATGTTCAAATTATTTTCAGCAAGTGAGATAACGACACCTTTACCCCAGAACTCAGGATTGATTTTATCACTGAGCCAGTAGTTTCCGGCAATGGAAATCAGCTCGGCTTGTAAATTCTGACAAAAAATGTGTGCCTGTTGCTGTCCACTGGCCCCGGCGATGGCGCGACCGCGTAATGTTCCGAGTACATGGATGCATCCGTCGGCGATGACTTCCGCACCTGCACTGACATGATTCATGATGATGAGATCGCTGTTTTTGGCATAAATCTGCTGTCCGGACCGGACCGGGGTCCGAATAATTTTCGTCGGCGTCATTACCGGCTCTGCCGCCTTCGCCTGGCGGGCGGCATTCATCACCGCAAATCCGGCCTGTTTCGCCTGGGTTTGCAATAGGGCGTTCTTGCAGCCACTGATCCCGACCGGGATCATCCCGGCATCCTTGACCCCGGCCTGCAGGGCGGCGAAGTCAATGGCGGTGCCAGCCTGGCTGATGTCAATCACAACGGGAGCCGCGGCGAAAAAATTAGGCGCCTGCTCGACCTTGTCTTTGAGGAAGTCGGTTGCCTTCTGAATGTCCCCATCCACCAGGTGCAGGGCTGAGAGTGTAAAGGAACTCCCTTTTAGTTCTGCTGATTTTGTCATACTTATTCAATGACTGTTACGAAAATAGCCGTGCTGCGCGTTATCACATAGATACTTGCATGTTATATTCCCCAGGGTATATCAGCAAGCTATCCTTGCTCTAGCGTTGGAAATTCAGACAAGGCTCTCATCGACACCGACGAAGGGCGGCAATTGAAGGGAATGATCCTGGAAGATTGCGGTCTCAGTGAGGTGAGCGCGTAAACAAACAGGCGACTTTTGATGTTGTGTTCAATTTATAAAAGCCCGAAAAAAGAAAATACTTACCTGTATATCAAGACTAAAGATGATTTCAGTGACGTCCCGGAAAACCTGATGACCACGTTTGGTACGCCACAGTTTGTGATGGTACTGAAGTTGGACAACGGACGTAAATTAGCACTGGCTGATGTTGGGAAAGTCAAAGAATCACTCTCAACCGTGGGTTTCTATCTGCAAGTCCCGCCACCCGTGACTAATTTACTGGACCAGTATAAAGCGGATAAAGCCGCAAGAAATACCTGAAGGTGACTATGTATAAGCGATTGATATCGGCCCTGGTGGCCTTGGGATTAGGTCTGTCGACGTCAACGTGGGCGGCAGATGTCGGATTTGATGAATATGTAAGCGGGCTGAAAGTCGAAGCTCGGGAAAAAGGAATTTCAGAGTCGATTATCAACTCTGCTTTTGAAGGCATCCAGTTTATTGAGCGGGCCGTTGTAGCGGATAAAAACCAGCCGGAACGTAAACTGACACTGGATGAATATCTGCCTCGCGCGGTACCGGCCTGGAAAATCGCACAGGCCAATGCGCTTTATCGTCAGCATCAAGCGGTTTTGGATCGCGTCGGGCGTCATTTGGGGGTTCAGCCTCGATTTATTGTGGCGCTTTGGGGCGTTGAAAGTAATTTTGGCCGGTTGATGGGCAATTATAATGTGATTGAAGCTTTATCAACCCTGGCGTATGAAGGCCGGCGGGAAGCATTTTTTCGCAACCAGGTGATGGCTGCCTTAGAAATATTGGATGCCGGCCATATTACGCCGAAAAAAATGAAAGGTTCCTGGGCTGGTGCGATGGGACAGCCACAGTTTATGCCGACTTCCTTTTTATCCTTTGCGGTTGACGGGAATAAAGACGGTCGTATTGATATCTGGGAAACGGAAGCGGATGTTTTCGCCTCTGCAGCCAACTATCTGCATCAGTCCGGATGGGATGACCAATATACCTGGGGCCGACAAGTGCAACTACCGAGCCGTATCGATGCTGACTTATTCGGTGTTGAGAAATCGAAAGGGCGCTCATTGGCTGAATGGCAGCGTCTGGGCGTTCGTCGTTTGAATGGCCAAGCGTTACCCCGTGTCGATATTCAAGCATGGCTTATTCAACCGGATGATAATAAGGGTAGGGCATACTTGGTCTATAACAATTACCAGACCTTGCTGAAGTGGAATCGTTCACACTATTTCGCTTTGGCGGTAAGCCATTTGGCCGATCAGATTCGATGACTCCAGAGAAATAAAAAGCTGGATGTTTGTGTCTGGCTTTTATTGTGATTCAGATCGCCTGAATAAACTGAGTGAAAGTCAGGTTATTTACATTTTGGCAGACGGTGAGGTGAGGCCATTTGGGCATTGTTCGCCATCAGTCACCATCTCCCACTTTTTGGGGATATGAATCAATAAAAAAAGCCTGGCTCATACCAGGCTTTTTTTACGAGAACGATTTTGGAATATTAGATTTCAAAATCTTCCAGAGATTTACCTTCGTCCAGGGCTTTCTTCAGCGCAGAAGGTGTACGGCCTTGGCCGGTCCACGTCTTCTCTTCACCGTTCTCGTCGATAAATTTGTATTTGGCAGGGCGTGCAGCACGTTTTGATTTTGGTGCTTTGCTCAGCGTGGCCAGTAGTTCTTCAGGATCGATACCATCAGCCATCAGCATTTCACGGTATTGGTTCAGTTTATCCTGACGCTCTTTTTCTTTTGCCAGCTCTTCAGCTTCTGATTCTTCACGCTCAGTCACAACAGTTTGCAGCTTTTCCAGTGCTTCCTGAAGTTGCTCCAGCGTATATTCACGAGAAAGTGCACGCAGGCTGCGCAGGTTCAATAGTGCTTTCATTGCATCAGACATTTTAATTTTCCTGTTGGCATCAACTATTTTTAATAATAATAGCAGTCAAAAAACTATAATGGCAATAATAATACTTTTAATCACCTGATGCCAAACAAAATATCCAACCTTGAAATCAATTTCCTTATTTCGATTCGCTGAACCTCATTTTTAATAAATCGGGATGAAGATCTTCATCCCATGGTCTGAATATTCAGCTGGCAGTCAGGTTATTTTATTGCCATGTGTTTCATATTCTGTTTGATGGGCTTGATTGACTTTTTGATTAATTATTGCGCGATACGGCAAAATTATTCACTAATGTTGTTGATTTTTTCATTTTAACTTGTTGCAAATGAGCGCTGAGTGCGTAGAATTGACCATTCCTTGACTAAGGGTAGAGGCGCATTGTCTAAAAGTAGCTGGTTGGAGGGTGATTCCGACGAGAGCCAGCAAAAGGAGCCAATGCCGAAGTAAACCAGGCTTATCAAACCGGTTTGCTGGGGTTGTCACCGAATAGGGGCAACACTGCCATAGTATATAATTACATTAACTATGGAGCGCTACTGTGGGGTCCGGAATAAGGCTAGTCCTTTTCTAATGCTCTTCTCTCACGGCAACGTGCCGTGTTCAGCAGTAGATCTCCAACCAAGTTCGGTTGTCATAGAGATCATGAATATCATCGATTTTTCACATTCCTCTCTTTCGTTGTTGCCGCCATTGGTCGCGTTGGGCCTGGCGATTCTGACACGTCGTGTACTCGTTTCATTAGGTTTTGGTGTGCTGCTGGGCGCATTGTTGCTGACGGATTTTTCCGTCGCGGCGACAGCGGGCTATATCGGCACCACCGCCAAAGGCCTGTTTATTGAAGATGGGGCGATCAATAGCTGGAACATGAGCATTGTCGCCTTCCTGGTGCTGCTGGGGATGATGACGGCATTGCTGACGTTGTCCGGCGGTACCCGTGCCTTTGCGGAGTGGGCGCAAACCAAGATCAAGAGCAAACGGGGCGCAAAAATGCTTGCGGCTTTTCTGGGCGTCTTTATTTTTGTCGATGACTATTTTAATAGCCTGGCCGTTGGTTCGATCTCCCGTCCGGTGACGGATCGCTTTTATGTTTCCCGCGCTAAACTGGCGTATATTCTGGATTCGACTGCGGCACCGATGTGTGTCCTGATGCCGGCATCGAGCTGGGGCGCCTATATCATTACGCTGATTGGCGGCATTCTGGTGTCGCATGGCGTGACAGCCTATTCGCCGCTGAGTGCATTTATGCAATTGGCACCGATGAACTTTTATGCGGTATTCGCGCTGCTGATGGTATTCGTTGTGGCCTGGTTCCAGTTGGATATCGGTGCGATGAAAAAGCATGAACTGGAAGCCTGTCGCGGCCATGGCTTTGATGAAGGTGATGATGACAGCATGGCTCGTGATCTGAATGACGAGCTGGAAATCGAAGAGAGCGAGCACGGTCGTGTCGGCGATCTGGTGATGCCGATTGTGATGCTGATCCTGGCGACCTTCTTTTTTATGATTTTCACCGGGTATCAGGCTTTGGCGGCTGATGGCCAGGCGTTCAATCTCCTGGGCGCGTTTGAGAACACCGATGTCGGCACATCATTGGTGTACGGCGGGATTGTCGGCCTGATGGCCTCGCTGGTGCCGGTTTTCCGCCAGCGCCTGGCGGTGGGTGATGTTGCGCAGACGATGTGGATTGGTGCCAAGTCGATGTTCGGGGCGATTCTGATCCTGCTGTTCGCCTGGAGCATCGGGAGCGTGATCAGCGACATGGCTACGGGTAAATATCTGTCGACGCTGGTTCAGGGTAACCTGAATCCAATGTTGCTGCCGGTGATCTTGTTCCTGCTGGCCGGACTGATGGCATTCTCGACCGGAACCTCCTGGGGAACCTTCGGGATCATGCTGCCGATCGCCGGTGATCTGGCGGCGGCAACAGAGATTGCGCTGATGCTGCCGATGCTGGGCGCGGTGCTGGCCGGTTCGGTGTTCGGTGATCACTGCTCACCAATATCAGATACCACGATTCTGTCCTCGACGGGGGCGCGTTGCCACCATATCGATCACGTCTCGACGCAGCTGCCTTATGCGCTGTCTGTTGCCCTGGTGTCAGCCATCGGCTTCTTGGTGCTGGGCCTGACCAGCTCTGTGGCGGTGGCTTTTATGGCGTCGCTGATCAGCTTTATTCTGGTTTGTCTGGGCCTGCTGTGGCTGTCCCGTCGTCCGAGTTCTGTGGCTGTTAAACTGAAAAACTAACGGCTGGTGCTGGACACATCTCACACGATAAGCCCGCGAATATCGCGGGCTTGCTTGTGTTTGGGCTACGGTACTTTTATTTCGAAGCGGTTTTCTGTAGGATTCCGCAAGTTTTTTGCCTGAGACGGGGAGCCGAATGGCCCAGATGTATTTTTATTACTCTGCAATGAATGCGGGTAAATCGACGACATTACTTCAGTCATCCTTTAACTATCGGGAGCGTGGGATGACGCCGGTGATTTTCACTGCGGCCATTGATGATCGCTTCGGTAAAGGCAAAGTGAGTTCCCGGATCGGGTTAGAAGAAGAAGCTGAACTGTTCAGTGATGACGATGACTTGTACGTCCGGTTGCAGGACATGTCTGCCACTCAGAAAATTGACTGTGTGCTGATTGACGAGTGCCAGTTCCTGACCAAAAAGCAGGTCTACCAGCTGACCGAAGTGGTCGATAAACTGAATATTCCGGTGTTGTGTTATGGTTTGCGCAGCGATTTCCGCGGCGAGTTGTTTGAAGGCAGCCAATATCTGTTGGCCTGGGCTGATAAGCTGGTCGAACTGAAAACCATCTGTCACTGTGGCCGTAAAGCCAATATGGTGATTCGGATGGACGAACACGGCCGGGCGATTGCCGATGGCGATCAGGTGGTGATTGGCGGCAATGATCGCTATGTGTCAGTTTGCCGCACCCACTATAAAGAAGCGCTGGAGCGATAAGCCGATCCCGGTATTTGTCATAAAAAAGCCTGAGTTCACCTCAGGCTTTTTTGATCCCGCTCGCCCGGACGTTTATTGATGGCGCTCCTGCAGCTTGGCCATGATATCAGACAGGGACAAGCCCTGATCCTGCAGTAGCACGATCAGGTGATACAGCAGATCGGCCGATTCACATACTAGCTCCGCCTTGTCACCCGACGTCGCCGCAAGTGCGACTTCAACCCCTTCTTCGCCCACTTTCTGCGAAATACGCTTAGTGCCACGGGCGTAGAGGCTGGCTGTATAGGAAGAATCAGGATCGGCATGCTTACGCGCTGCCAGCACCTGTTCCAGTTGATGAAGAAAGACCAGTGCCGGTTGTTCCCCGCTGCCGACCAAAGGGGCATTGCTGTCAAAACAGGTCGGGGTACCCAGGTGACAGGTTGGGCCGACCGGGGTAGCTGTCACCAGTAGAGTATCCTGATCGCAATCGACCCGGATGCTGTCAAGTTGGAGCACATTGCCTGAACTCTCTCCCTTGGTCCACAGACGATTTTTAGAGCGGGACCAGAAGGTCACCTGACGGGTTTCCAGCGTTTTGGCCAGGGCCTCATCGTTCATATAACCCAGCATCAGCACTTGTCCGCTGGTCGCATCCTGGATCACGGCCGGGACCAGGCCACCGACTTTTTCCCAGTTAATGTTTGCCGTCTGATTCATTGCCGGATCTCCACACCTTGTTGTTTCAAATAAGTCTTTAGCTCACCAATATTGATGATTTGTTTATGGAAGACTGATGCTGCCAGCGCGCCGTCCACATTGGTCAGGTGGAAGGCCTCGGCAAAATGGACCATTTCTCCCGCCCCGCCGGAGGCAATCAGCGGCACGTGGCACACCTCGCGCACCATCTTGAGCTGATCAAGGTCATAGCCGTTGCGGACCCCGTCCTGATTCATCATGTTGAGCACAATCTCACCGGCGCCGCGACGCTGAACTTCCTCGACCCAGTCTTTGGTCTCCCAGCGGGTGGCTTGGGTACGTTTCTCATCCCCGGTGAATTGGTAGACCTGATACTTGCCGCTTTCGGCATCAAAGTAGGAGTCGATGCCGACCACGATGCACTGGACGCCGAACTTATCTGCCAACTGGGTGATCAGGTTCGGATCCGCCAGGGCCGGGGAGTTGATGGACACCTTGTCGGCACCGAACTGTAAGATCCGGCTGGCGTCGTCGGCGGATTTGATCCCGCCGGCAACGCAGAACGGAATATCAATGACTTCAGCCACCCGGGCGACCCAGCTTTTATCGACCACCCGGCCGTCGCTGGACGCGGTGATATCATAGAAGACCAGCTCATCGGCACCTTCTTCTGCATAGCGTTTGGCCAGCGGGACGATATCGCCGATGATTTCGTGGTTGCGAAACTGGACGCCTTTGACGACCTGGCCGTCCCGGACATCCAGGCAAGGAATAATACGTTTGGCTAACATGTGACTTCTCTCCGTTGGTTAGCTGTTCCAGCACTGGAATGCCTGCTCGGCACTGAATTTACCATCCAGCAAGGCGCGGCCGACGATCACCCCGGCGACCCCGCTGCCTTTGAGGGCGGCGATGTCGTCCAGGCTGCCGATGCCGCCGGAAGACTGAAAATCGATTTGCGGGTAGCGGGCACACAGGTCGATATAGAGATCGACATTGGAGCCGGCCAGCGTGCCGTCGCGGGAAATATCGGTGCACAGGACATGTTTCAGGCCGACTGTCAGAAAATCTTCCAGCAGCGCTTCAATGGTGACGCCGGAATCTTCTTGCCAGCCGGAGACGGCAACATGGCGGTTACCCGCTTCGTCAATGTTGACATCCAGCGCCAGGACAATGTGCTCCGGGTCGTATTTTGCCATCCAGCTTTTGACCAGCGCCGGCTGTTTGACCGCGGTGGAGCCGATCACCACGCGCTGGGCACCGGCATCCAGCAGGTCGGCCACGTCCTGCTCGGTGCGAACGCCACCGCCGATCTGGATGTTGGCCGGGGTGCTTTGCAGCAGCGCTCGGATCAGATCCAGCTGGCGGGCCGAGGTATCTTTCGCCCCGGTCAGATCCACCAGGTGCAGCCAGTTGGCGCCAGCCTGATGGTAGTGCCGGAACTGCTCGGCGGGGTCGACTTTATACTCTGTGACCTGGCCATAGTCGCCCTGAAACAAGCGAACAACCTGGCCATCAATTAAATCAAGTGCGGGAATAATCATCTTCAATCCTTTTGATATCGCGCTGTGTCACTCAGTCACATCGTTAAAAAGTTTTTGATCAGTTGGGCGCCGGCCTTACTGGAGCGCTCCGGGTGGAACTGAACGCCGTAATAATTCCCGCTTTGTACGGCGGCACTGAATGGCTGCCCGTATTCACAGCGCGCAATGGTGTATCCGGCCGGGGCCTCTTCATCAGATACCGGAATGGCATAGCTGTGAACAAAGTAGAAATAGCTGCCTGCCGGAATATTGTTGAACAAGGGATGTCCGGCGACCGGGGTGACGGTATTCCAGCCCATGTGCGGCAGTGGCAACTCGCCGGTCTGCATTTTTTTCACCGATGCGTCACACAAACCCAGGCAGGTCACCAGCTCGCTCCCGCTCTGGCCATGTTCTTCTGACAATACCCCGAGCAGTTGCATTCCCAGACAGATCCCGAGCATTGGTTGTTTGATCTGCTTGATCAGTTTAATCAGATCGCGATCGCGCAAATTCTGCATTGCTTCACTGGCGGTACCGACGCCGGGCAGAAACAGTTTGTCTGCCGCTAGCACTACCTCCGGATCTTTGCTGACCGTCACCTGGTAGCCCAATCGCTCAATGGCGAAGCGTACCGAGGAGACGTTGGCGCAGCCGGTATCGATGATGACAATACGCTGAGAATTGGTATCCATTACAGCACTCCTTTACTGCTCGGTAGCTCGTTGCCTTCAACCCGGATCGCTTGACGCAGAGTACGGCCAAAGGCTTTGAACAGGCTCTCCACAATGTGGTGATCGTTGTCACCGGTTGATGAGAGGTGCAGGGTACAGGCCAGTGTATCGGTCAGTGAGCGAAAAAAGTGTGACACCATTTCAGTGGACAGATCGCCGACCTGATCGCGACTGAACTCGGCCTCGAACTTCAGGTACGGGCGACCGGACAGATCCAGCGCGCATTGGGCCAGACACTCGTCCATCGGCAGGCTGAAGCCGAAACGGCCGATGCCGCGTTTGTCACCCAGCGCTTCTTTCAGTGCTTGGCCCAGGGCCAGCGCCGTATCTTCGACACTGTGGTGATCATCGATGTGGAGGTCGCCGTCAACGCTCAACTCCAGGCGGAAACCGCCGTGGGTGGCAATCTGATCCAGCATGTGATCAAAAAAGCCCAGCCCGGTCTGGATCTGATTGCCGCCGGTTTCATCCAGGTTCACTTTCACCCGGATGTTGGTCTCTTTGGTGGTGCGGACCACTTCGGCGATCCGTGGGTTGGTGGTGAGATCTTTGACGATCTGTGGCCAGCCCATGGTTTTCGGGTTGTACTGGATCCCGCGGATCGCCATGTTGTCTGCCAGTTGCAGATCCGTCGGGCGATCGCCGATCACGGCCGAGTGCGCGAAATCAACCCGGCCTTTCTGGAGGTAATCTTTCACCATGCCCAGCTTGGGTTTGCGGCAGCTACAGTTATCTTCCTCGAAGTGCGGGCAGATCAGCACGTCTTCGAATTTGACCCCTTGCGAGGAGAAGATCGCCATCATCATTTGGTGCGGCGCATCAAAGTCGGGCTGCGGGTAGCTGTCGGTTCCCAATCCGTCCTGATTGGTGACCATCACCAGCGTATAACCAGCCTCCTGAAGCTGGAGCAGCGCCGGAATGACGAAAGGCTCCAGCTGGAGTTTGTCCAGCCGGTCGACCTGAAAGTCTTCCGGCGGCTCGACAATCAGGGTGCCGTCGCGGTCGATAAAGAGTATTTTTTCCTTGCTCACAATCTTTTCCTTCGATGTTAATCCGGCTTAGCACTGGCTCAGTTGCTTGCGAATAAAGGCCAGGGTTTTCTCACATTCATCACGGTTACCGACACTGATGCGGATGCAGTTTTCGACCGGTGAGCGGCGCAGAATAATGCCGTGTTCCCACAGGGCATTAAACAGGCTGTCGCCGTCCGGGAATTTCACCAACAGGTAGTTGCCGTAGCCTTCAAAGACGGTCACGCCGTCCAGCATGCTGAGCCCGGCCTGGAGGTAAGCGCGGTTGGCGTTCAGATCCAGGACCTGGAATTTGGTTTTTGCCAGCCCGGCCGGAGCAAGTGCTTGCACAGCGATGTCGCTGACCGGAACGGGCACCGGGTAAGGGGCGATGATCTTCAGCATCAGCTCGATAATTTCCGGGCTGGCCAGCGTGAAGCCGCAGCGTAGCCCGGCCAGAGCAAACGCTTTGGACAGGGTGCGCAGGATCACCAGGTTCGGATAGCGCTCGAGCAGATCGACGGTGGACGCTTCCGGGCAGAAATCGATGTAGGCTTCATCCATCACCACAATGGCTTTGTCGGCGGTCATGTCCAGCAGGGCTTCAATATCGCGACGGTCGATCAGGTTGCCGGTCGGGTTGTTGGGGCTACAAACGAACACCAGTTTGACGCGGTCCAGGCTGTCCCGGATGGCCGGCAGATCGAGCTGCCAATCTTCGGTTAACGGCACCGCTTTGGTTTCAATATCAAATGTCTCAGCACTGATGGCATACATCCCGTACGTCGGCGGGCAATAGAGGATGCTGTCGGTGTTGGGCTCACAGAAGGTACGGATCAGCAGCTCGATGCCTTCATCGGCACCCCGGGAAGTCAGGACTTGCTCGGCCGAGACCCTGGCATAGTCGGCATACGCCTGAATAAGTTCCTGCGGCTGGCAGGTGCTGTAGCGGTTGAGCCGATCGCATTGCAGCTTGTATTCATTGGCAAACGGCGATTCATTGGCGTTGAGCCAGATATCCCCACTCCCGCCGAGGCGACGGGCTGATTGGTACGGGGTCAGGTTGCGGACCGTTTTACGGGCAAGTTTTGCAATCGTCATGGTTAGGCTTCCTTGGCCGGCGACAAATCGTCCGGCTGAGCTTGTTGTAATTTTTCAATCCGAATCGTCACCGCGCGTTTGTGGGCATCCAGGCCTTCGGCTTCAGCCATGGTGACGACCGTGGGGGCCAACTGCTGCAAGCCGCTGGCCGACAATTCCTGAACGGTCATCCGTTTCGAGAAATCTGCCAGCCCGAGGCTGGAGTAAGTGCGAGTATACCCGTAAGTCGGCAACACGTGGTTGGTTCCTGAGGCGTAATCGCCCACGGATTCCGGCGACCAGCTGCCGAGGAAAATGGAACCGGCATTGTCGAGCTGAGACACCAGTTCACGCGGGTTTCGGGTCTGTACAATCAGGTGCTCCGGACCATAGTGATTGGAAATCGACACACACTGGGTCAGGGTATCAGCAATGATCAGCAGGCTTGATCCCAGAGCCTGGCGGGCGATGTCGGCGCGGGGCAGCGCTTTCAGTTGCTGCTGAATGGCATCGGCGACCCGATCGGCCAGGCTCGGCTCCGGCGTGACCAGCACCACCTGGGAGTCCGGACCATGTTCGGCCTGGCTCAGGAGATCGGCGGCAATGAAATCCGGATCAGCCGTGCCGTCGGCAATCACCAGCACTTCGGACGGTCCGGCCGGCATGTCGATCGCCGCGCCGCGAAAATCGTTGCTGACCTGGCGTTTGGCTTCGGTGACATAGGCGTTGCCAGGGCCAAAGATCTTATCCACCTTGGTCACGCTCTCCGTCCCGTAAGCCATGGCAGCCACAGCCTGGGCCCCTCCAACATTATAGACTTCATCAATCCCGCACAGTTGGGCGACATACAGGATTTCATCGGCAATCGGGGGCGGCGAACACAGCACCACTTTGCGGCATCCGGCAATCTGGGCTGGGACACCGAGCATCAGCACGGTGGACGGCAGCGGCGCACTGCCGCCCGGGATATAAAGGCCCACCGAGTTGATGGCACGGGTGACCTGCTCGCAAATCACACCGGGCTGGGTTTCAACTCTGAGTGGCGCTGGCTTTTGCGCCTTGTGAAACATCTTGATATTGCGGTATGCCTGTTGCAGCGCCTGCTTCATATTTTCGCTGAGGCGCGCTGCGGCGGCTTCGATTTCATCCTGGCTGACGCGGATGTTCGCCGGGCGCACCCGATCGAATTTTTCAGTCAGATCCAGCAGGGCTTCATCGCCGCGCTGACGGACATCATTGATGACGCCGGCCACGGTAGCAGAGATATCAGCGCCGGCGGCAATGGCCGGGCGCTGCAGGAGTGACTCGCGCTGCGCGTCGCTGAGGGATTGCCAGACTACAGTTTTCATCACATCACTCCATCATCTTCTCAATCGGCAGCACCAGGATTGAGCTGGCGCCGAGTGCTTTGAGCTGCTCCATGGTTTCCCAGAACAGGTTCTCGGCACTGACCAGATGTACGGCAACGCGCTGTTTGTCGGCGGCCAGCGGCAGAACCGTCGGGTCTTCCGCACCCGGCAGCAGGGCGATAATTTTTTCCAGACAGTCGGTCGGCGCGTGCAGCATGATGTATTTGGATTCCTTGGCTTGCAGCACGCCCTGCATCCGGGTCAGCAGGCGCTCAATCAGGGCTTGCTTTTCCGCGCTGAACGCGCCGGGACGCTGGATCAGCACGGCCTTGGAGCGCAGGATCACTTCGACTTCTTTCAGGCCGTTGGCTTCAAGTGTGGCACCGGTCGAGACCAAATCACAGATGGCATCGGCGAGGCCAGCTCGCGGGGCAACTTCCACCGAGCCGTTCAGCAGACAGTGGCTGAACTTCACGCCCTGCTCGTCCATGTAGCGCTTGACCAACTGCGGGTAGGTGGTGGCAATGCGCTTGCCTTGCAGGTCTTGCGGACCGGTGTATTCGGCGTCTTTGTCGATCGCAATCGACAGGCGGCAGCCGCCGAAGTCTAAACGGCGCAGCAATTCATAGTCGCACGGTTCATTCAGAGCGGCGCGCTCAAGGCCGACTTCCTCGAGCTCGTTTTCGCCAATGACCCCTAGATCGACGACGCCATCCATGATCAGGCCAGGAATATCGTCATCACGGACCAGCAGCAGATCAATCGGCATGTTTTCGGAGTGAACGACCAGGCGCTCCCCAATCAGGTTGAACTTCACACCGCAGCGGCGCAGCAGGTCCTGGCACTCTTTGCTCAAGCGTCCTTTTTTCTGAATTGCAATTCGTAGTCGTTGTGTCTGCATTGGTATATCCCTGTATTCAATAATTTTTTATGGCCTGAAAACGAAAAAGCCCTCGGAAGAAAGTTCTTCCAAGGGCCCTGAAATTGGTGGCTTCGATTGAGCGCTGGAAGAGGGTGCTGTCGTCTTCCAGAGTGAGGCGTATCCTCCCGAAAGACTAGTCAGGATGATGATGGTGATGATGTAGGCTAACCATATTGATACGCATAAATATTTACTCTGATTAAATCGTTATTTACTCGTTGCTTGTTATTCACACTAACCAAGCTGATTTCATTTTGCAACAGGATTTTTGCCGAAAGATAAAATTAAGTGAAATCTCTGTTGCGCTGGAGGAACTTCCCGGGGCATGTATTCAGGGTGGAAGGGCGGGGCCAGGTCTCCGGCAATATTGCACAGTTGCCGGAAACAAGGCTACGGGAGCAGGTTACGATTCTGTTGGGCCTGGAGCTAGACATAGATATCGAGCAGTCCTTTGCGGCGACGTTTTTTCGGTGGGTCATGCGGATTGTTCTGGGTTTCTTTCTCCGGTTCGGCAACTTTTTGTTTGCGCTCATCAATCAGGGAGGCTTGCGTAACTTTCTTCAGTTGTTTTTGCGCCGTCAGGGGCAGTCGTTGATTAGGGTGAATCATCTCACAGTCTCTTGTGGTGGGCTTGCTTGTTTTATCGACAATGTGGATGAGGAATTGAGTGAAAAATAATCAATGGACTGGGTTTGAAGGGAGAACTCTGAGATGGGACGTAAAAACGGGTGAAAGTGAATGTAATGTCATATCGCGTTGGCGATTGAAGCATGTGTAGGCTAAGGAAGGGAAATGAAGGGAGATGTTGATGGCGCCTGACGGGATCCCGCAGGCACCAGATCGTGCCGAAGGCTAACTTAGCCGCAGCACTTCTTGAATTTTTTACCGCTTGCGCACGGGCAGGGATCGTTGCGTCCGACCTTGTTGCTCGCGGCTGGCGCTGTGGCGGCCGGGATCTCTGGTTCATCAGCGTGCGGGCAGTCACCGTCAATGTAAAACCATTGCAGGCGCTCTTCGACAGGTTCGCGGACAAAGCGGGATTTTTCATGGAGGCAATAGGTCTCGTCACCGTCACGATAAGTGGCTTTGAATTCGACAAATCCCTCGCCGTTGTCAGCAATTTCGCTGCTGATCACTGCCAATTCCAGCCACTCGCTGTGAACAGACTCTGCGATGGCGTCCCGGTGCTGTTCAGCCTCGCAGCTCGGATGATAGGTCGCTACGACAAAATCAACCAAACCCAGAGCGTGGGCGCTGTATCGGGCGCGCATCAGTTGCTCCGGGTGCTGTGCGTGACACGGGTCGAGATGGACAGGTCGGCAGCAAGCCGATAGCGGTTGTTTGCTGCCACAAGGACAAAGTTGGGTGGATGTGGTCATGTATTATTCGGCGGATGCTTTCTCGATAAAGGAACTCCATTGTAAAGATTCCAGATAGAGTTCTGCAACGACAGATTCAGCAACCGACAGGGTTTTACACAGCTCGGTGACCTGCTCCCAGTCGGCTTGATCATAGGCTTGGCTGAGCTTCAGCAGTGCGCCGAGCTGGCCTTGCTGGTGGATGACGGCATCTTTGACTTCTTCGCTCAGCGGCAGTTGGGTAATGAGCTCTTCAATGGGTTGA
The DNA here is from genome assembly GCF_037389125.1 of Photobacterium sp. MCCC 1A19761. NCBI lineage: Bacteria > Pseudomonadati > Pseudomonadota > Gammaproteobacteria > Vibrionales > Vibrionaceae > Photobacterium > Photobacterium sp. MCCC 1A19761. The sequence continues at coordinate 286,895 of NZ_JAZGTF010000001.1, read as the reverse complement.
TCGAGCAGAGAATCGAGCAGAGAAAAGAGCCCGGCTAGGAACGCTTGGCTGCCCGAAACCGCGGGCGATAGTTTTTTACTGAGCCGCTCGCAAAACTGGGCACGCTGAACTGAAAGGCCATACAGAGAGCGGGGCTTTCTTTCCGTCGCATGCGCCGTGGCGACAAAGCTGATAAAGCGACGCAGCCGCTCTTCGCCGAGGTAAACCAAAGCCTGCCGGAAGGAGGTGATGGGTTTGGCCAGCGAAGAGGTCATGTTGTTGACATGACGCAGCAACTTGTAGGAGAGAGAGACATCATTGGCGATGATGGTCTCGACCTTCTTGTAGTCGACGTTATCTTGGCTGATTTCCTGGTACAGTCGCAGCGTCGTCAGCGCGCAGGGCGTGAGTGTTTTTCGCTGGATCATTTCCGGCCGGCTGAAGAAATAACCCTGGAAAAAGTCGAATCCGGCTTCTCGGGCGGCCTCGAATTCCTCATGGGTCTCAACTTTTTCGGCCAGGAATTTCAGGTGCTCGACCCGCTCGCGCTGGCGACGAATAAAAAATCCGGCTTTGGCGATGGGAGTCGCCTGCACGTCAAATTTGACGAAATGTACATACGGCAGGAAGCGGTTCCAAGCTTCACTGGGTACAAAGTCATCCAGTGCCAGCAGGTAGCCTTGCTGATGTAGCTCCATGATGGCTTCTAACAATTCATCCGTCGGCTCGCAGGTTTCCAGAATTTCAATGATGAAGCTTTTTTTGGAAAACATCAGCGGGGTACGCTGGATCAGGCTGCAATAGGGGAAATTGATAAACGCGAGTTTGCCCCCGGTGGCTTTCTTGGCACTGTGGGTAAAGAAATTATCCGCTAATAATCGGTTGGTTGCTTGTTCATCGCCGATTTCCGGAAAGCAGTTGTCGGGACCATCGCGAAACAGCAATTCGTAACCAACGGTTTCTTTGTTTCTGTTCAGCACAGGTTGTCGGGCGAGGTATGAATGCATCTACGTTTTTGAATAATTGTGTTATACCGATGATTGCGGTGATTTTTAGGATAATGGCATTTGCATAAACCATACTACAAAAGTTTTGGCTGCCACGTCGTGATAAAACTAGCAAACTGAAAATACAGGCTAACGCGATTATCAGCCTTTTTCCGCATAAATTATCCCTTACGCTCCCAGTTGTGACAAGGTTTGTGATGTAAACCGCCATTCACACGCAATTGGCTTGCGTGAATTGATTCGGCTGCGTGAGCTTGGTGAGGCATTCGGGCGACAGTGATGGTCGTGAACCACAAAGGTACGTGTCTCCGGTACCTTTGTGATCACGGGGTAACAAATAGGGTGTGGCAATTTTCGCGACAGGTTATGCCGGCGCAAACGTGCGGGTTTGCAACTCGCATGTTTGCGGGGTACAGACCAACACCGAGCCATGATCGTACCAATCGCCTAAGACGATTCGCCGGGCGGGCTGGCCTTGCACTGTGAGCTGGTGGATGGCTGGCCGGTGGGTATGGCCGTGGATCATGGTGCTCACCTGATGCGCTGCCATGGCGTCCACGACGGCGGCCGGGGTCACGTCCATGATTGTTTGCTGTTTTTCTTGGTTTGCCGTGCTGCTGCTCTGGCGTAACCGGTTGCCGATCCGGCGGCGCAGTGCCAGCGGTAGGCGCAGGAAGAGCCATTGGATCAGCGGATTGTGGACTTTCCGGCGGTATGCCTGATAGCCCTCATCCAGGGTACACAGGGTGTCGCCATGCAGGATCAGGGTTGGCTGACCATACAGATCAATGACCGTATGTTCTGGCAGCAGCGTCACGCCGGTCTCACGGCTGAACTGTTTCCCAACCAGAAAATCCCGGTTGCCGTGGATGAAATAGCAAGGGATGCCCGAATCGGTCAGCTGTTTGAAGGCGGTTTTGATTTGTTGATGAAACGGCGAGTGGTCATCGTCACCCACCCACATTTCGAATAAATCGCCCAGCACATACAGCGCATCGATCCCCTGTGTTTCCTCTTTCATAAAGGTCAAGAAGCAGTCGGTAATATCGGTGCGTTCGGCGCTGAGGTGCAGATCAGAAATAAATAATGTCGTCATAAGAAAGGAAGGGCGACCGGAAGGTCGCCCTGAGAGTAGGGTTTACTCTTCGATGGTCACGTTGTTGATCACAACTTCTTCAACCGGAACGTCCTGGTGAACGTAACCCCAGTTGCCGGTTGCAACGGCTTTGATTTTGTTGACAACGTCCATGCCTTCAACCACTTCAGCGAAAACACAGTAACCCCAACCGTCCGGAGACTCTGATTTGAAGTCCAGGAATTTGTTGTCATTGACGTTGATGAAGAACTGAGAGCTGGCTGAATGCGGCTCCATGGTACGAGCCATGGCCAGGGTGCCGACTTTGTTGCTCAGGCCATTGTTCGCTTCGTTCTTGATTGGCGCGCGTGTTTCTTTCTCAACCATGCCAGATGCCATGCCGCCGCCCTGGATCATAAAACCGTCGATCACGCGGTGGAACAGGGTACCGTCATAAAAACCGTCACGGCAGTACTGGAGGAAGTTCGCACATGTTTCAGGCGCTTTTTCTGTATTAAGCTGAATTTTGATATCACCGAAGGTGGTGTGAAGCGTTACCATGAGCTTGTCCTTTATGGAAGTCTACTGTTTTAAACATTGGATTCTAACTGACTAAGGCAAAGCGTCAATATGATCTGCGATCAATCACTTAGTGCTGAGAACCGAAGTGGAGGTTTTCTCGTCAGTTATCGGGTGCCAGAATCATTGTGGTTGAATATCAACCTGATGACGCGTCATCTGGTATAACTATAGGTGACTCGGGGATGAAACGGGAAATTCCGCAATCACGGCACCGCGTGCTGCTGTGCAGGATGGGGTGAAGGGAACCAGCTTGGCAGGGGAATCGAGCCGGCGTTCGTTTCCGTGGATTACCATCGGCGATGAACACCGATTTGCCGCATTTTTCCTTGCCATAACGGGTTATAACGGGTGTAATTACCTGTCTGAATGTAACCCCATAAAATGAGTAATTACGAGACATGTTAAAGATCTATAACTCGCTCACAAGACAGAAAGAGGAATTTCAACCCATCCAGCCTGGCAAAGTAGGCATGTACGTCTGTGGGGTTACTATTTATGATTTGTGTCACATCGGCCATGGCCGGACCTTCGTATCGTTCGATGTGGTTTCACGTTACCTGCGCTACTCCGGTTACGACCTGACGTTTGTGCGCAATATCACTGATATTGACGACAAAATCATCAAACGTGCGGCGGAAAACGGTGAAAGTTGTGACACCCTGACCGAGCGTCTGATCGGCGAAATGTATGCCGACTTTGATGCTCTGGGCATGCAGCGCCCGGATATCGAACCGCGTGCGACCGACTATATCGCTGAAATTATCACCATGTGTGAGCGCCTGATCGAACGCGGTTTTGCCTACGTGGCTGACAACGGCGATGTGATGTTCGAAGTCAGCAAATACGACGAGTACGGCAAGTTGTCGAAACAGGATCTGGAGCAACTGCAAGCCGGTGCCCGGGTTGATATCGAAACGGCCAAGCGCAGCCCGCTGGATTTCGTATTGTGGAAAATGTCCAAGCCGGGTGAGCCGACCTGGGAATCACCTTGGGGACCGGGCCGTCCGGGCTGGCACATTGAGTGTTCAGCGATGAACTCCGCCATTTTGGGCGATCACTTTGATATTCACGGCGGTGGCTCCGATCTGCAATTCCCGCACCATGAAAATGAAATTGCCCAGTCTTGCTGTGCGAGCGGTGCTCAGTATGTGAATACCTGGATGCACAGCGGCATGGTGATGGTCGATCGCGAGAAGATGTCCAAATCCTTGGGGAACTTCTTTACCATCCGCGATGTGCTGGCGCATTACGATGCCGAAACTGTGCGTTACTTCCTGATGTCCGGTCACTACCGTAGTCAGCTGAACTACAGCGAAGAGAACCTCAAGCAGGCGCGTGCTTCACTGGAGCGCCTGTACACGGCGCTGCGCGGGCTGGATAGCAGCGTGGCCGCACAAGGCGGGGAAACGTTTGTTGCACGCTTCAAAGAAGCGATGGACGACGATTTCAACACGCCAGAAGCCTACTCGGTGCTGTTTGATATGGCCCGTGAGATCAACCGCCTGAAAGCAGAAGATATGGCGGCGGCTTCAGCACTGGGCGCGCAAATGCGTGAGCTGGCGGATATCCTGGGTCTGCTGAGCCAGGAGCCGGAAGCCTTCCTGCAAAGTGGCGCGGGCGTCGAAGAGGATGTGACTGAAATTGAAGCGCTGATCCAGCAACGTCTGGATGCACGTGCGGCCAAAGACTGGGCGGCTGCCGACGAAGCACGTGATAAACTGACCGCGATGGGGATTATCCTGGAAGACGGCCCGCAGGGCACGACCTGGCGTCGCAAGTGATTCAGTCATAAACAGTCTATCGTCTTGAAAACCGGAGCAAATGCTCCGGTTTTTTTATGCCGGTCCCGGTTACCTGATCCAAAAGTGTGGACTAGATCACCATTTAAAGTAAACGTTGTCACCGATGTACAGAAAAGATCACATTTATGCCATGTTTCTGTCATGAATTTTTCGCAAATCATTATTATGTTGAGCGTTTGTGAGTGTTTGTTTCGCAATCACTCAACGTTAATCGCTCTGGTATTTGGTGATAATAATGAAAAAGCACGCTATTGCTGCGCTGATTGGCGCCAGCCTGTTGACCCCGATGCTGGCTCAAGCCCAGTCCTCCGTTGCCGGTTCCGCAGATGACAAGATTGTCGTTGCTCACCGCGGCGCATCCGGTTACCTGCCGGAGCACACACTGCCGGCAAAAGCCCTGGCCTATGCCATGAAGCCCGACTACATCGAGCAGGATGTGGTGATGACAAAAGATGATCGCCTGGTGGTGCTCCATGACCATTACCTGGATCGCGTGACCAACGTCGCTGCAGTGTTCCCGGATCGTGCCCGTCAGGATGGCCGCTATTACGCAATCGACTTTACCCTGGCTGAAATCAAACAGCTGAGCGTCACCGAAGGTTTTAATATCAAAGACGGGAAGCAGGTTCAGGGATTCCCGGACCGTTACCCGATGTGGCAGTCTGATTTCAAAGTGCCGACACTGGAAGAAGAGATCGAAATGATCCAGGGCCTGAACAAGACGCTGGGTTACGATATTGGTATTTATCCTGAAATTAAGGCACCTTGGTTCCACCGCCATGAAGGCAAAGATATCAGCCGTGCGGTGCTGAAGGTGCTCAAGCAATACGGTTACACCACAAAAGCCAGCAAAGTGTACTTGCAGACTTTTGATTTTGATGAACTCAAGCGCATTCATGATGAGCTGATGCCGGCGATGGGCATGGATGTGAAGCTGGTTCAGCTGATGGCCTATACCGACTGGAACGAAACCATGGTCTATGACAAAAACGACCAGGCCCAGCCGTATAACTATGACTGGATGTTCGCTAAAGGCGGGATGGAAGTGTTGGCCAAATACGCCGACGGGATCGGTCCGTGGAAACCTATGGTGGTTTCGGATGAGTCGACCAAAGGGAATATCAAGCTAACCGGCCTGGTGAAAGCGGCGCATGAGCAGGGGATGCAGGTTCACCCGTATACTTTCCGTAGCGACACCGGCCGGATCCCGGCTTATGCGAATGATTTCAGCGATATGCTGGATATCTTCTATAACACTGCCAACGTTGACGGCGTGTTTACCGACTTCCCGGATAAAGCAGTCCATTTCCTGGAAGCCAAATAACCCGCTGCGGGTCGAGTTGCCCCCAGAAAACCAAAGCCAGTCGCTGTCGACTGGCTTTTTGCGTATGGGCGGTTGATGGGAGGATCACAGCTGTTCCGGTAATTCCGTGCCGCATTTTCGGCAGTAGTGGGCATCGGTTTCATGGCCGCTGGCGGAGCAGTTAGTACAACGGATTAAACTACGTTGGGTGCGCATTTCCTGGCTGAGCTCGGCGGTAATGATCCCGGTCGGAACCGCGATAATGGAATAACCCAGCAGCATGGTAAACGCAGCCAGGGCTTTGCCGAGTGCGGTGTGCGGCACGATGTCACCATAGCCGACCGTGGTAATGGTCACAATGGCCCAGTAGATCCCGGCTGGAATATTGGTAAAGCCATGTTCAGGACCCTCAATAATAAACAGCAGTGAGCCCAAAACGGTCACCAGAATGGCCAGCGAACTGAAAAAAACCAATATTTTGCGCTGAGCCATGATGAGCGAGCGCAGCAGGATGTTAGAGTCTTTTAGAAACCGCGCCAGTTTCAGGATTCGGAAGATCCGCATCACCCGGATCAGACGAATAATCAACAGGTAGTTTGAACCAGGGAACAGGAAGGCAAGATAGCTCGGCAAAACGGCGAGCAGATCGATAATGCCGTAAAAGCTTCGGGCATAAGCCCAGGGTTTGGGCGAGCAATACAGACGCAAGCCATATTCGATGGTGAATAGGGCGGTGAACACCCACTCCAGAGCCAGCAGGCTGTCGCCGTATGGCGCTGAGACCGACTGCATTGAGGTTAAAATCAGGATCAGCTCGGAACAGAGGATGGCGAGGATAAGCGCGATATCGAAATACTGGCCGGCCTTGGTTTGGGTACCAAAAATAATCTCGAACAGTTTTTGTTTACGGGTAAGTGTTTCCACCGGCCTGCGCCCTTCAAATTGCATTGTTTCAATAGCATATAAGGGAACGTGTGGATAAACAATGTGTTGAAAGGATAAGGCGGACAATTCCAGTCCGCCTTCAATCTGGGGTCAGGCGGCAAGGCCGGGGAAGAGCGCGCGCAGGCCGTTGGCGATGAACTCGATGCCGAGTGCCGCCAGGATTAGGCCCATGATCCGGGTGATGACGTTGATACCGGTTTGGCCGAGAAACCGGACAATAATCGGTGCGGCCCGAAACAGCAGCCAGCACCCCAGGGCAAACAGTGCGATAGTCGCGATGATCCCCAGCGTACTGCCGATACCCGGATAACGCGAGCCGTAGACGATGGTGGAGCTGATCGCACCCGGTCCGGCCATCAGCGGCATGGCGAGCGGAACCACCCCGACTTGTTCACGGCTGATCGATTCTGATTTTTCCTGTTTGTTCTGTTTATCCTCACCCAGCTTACCGCTCATCATCGAGAAGGCGATGCTGAGCAGCAGCAGGCCGCCGGCGACCCGGAATGAATCGAGGGAAATACTGAACATATCCAGCAAAAACTGGCCGGCCAGCAGTGAGACCGTCAAGATCACGGCGACGGCAAGATTGGCGGTAATGGCGGTTTTGCTCCGCTCCTCGGCATTCATATGGCCGGTCAGTGAGACAAAGACCGGCATGATACCGATCGGGTTGACGGCGGCGATCAGGCCGACAAAGAACTGTAAAAATATCGCGATATCGATCGTTTGCATGGTGGTTCATTTACCAGATAGGGAAGGGCTGAGCCTGAAAATCGGCGCTACTTTAAGGCAAAGTTCTAACCAGCTCCAATAAAAAAAAATTATTTCTCTCCTTACGAATAATTATCAGTGAAGATTGTGTTACTTAGCTGTAAAGCGGTTGCAATATGAATTACGCTAAATGGGTAGTTGATGTGCAAGCAAGGCTGATTTTGTTGCAAACTTGATGGCGGGCTGACCGAACAGCGGCGGAAACATATGAGTAAAAATGTAGATTTATTACGAAATATTATTCTGCGGCTGCCCGCCATGATGATCAGGGAACTAACGTGCTTCAATAAAATACATATGAAACTAATCCATGTTAATTATAGATGATTGTTTTTGTTGGGTTTATTGTGGCACGTTGATTTTGTATCCTCCTTTAGAGGGACAACTGATCTAAATCAATTTTTTTCACGCAGTGAAACAATATAATCAGTTTTGAAAGCAATTTACTAAGTATGTGTGTTATCGGATTGTAGAAAAAGCGTGTTTTCTGAACCCGGTAACCTGAAGGAATGAAGACGTATCCTTATTAAAAAGTTTTCAATATTAAGTTAGGAGTTAACTATGCCTGTCACAAATATGGCTGAATTAGATGCAATGGTTGCGCGCGTCAAAGCTGCTCAGAAAGAGTTTGCAACTTACTCTCAAGAGCAAGTTGACAAAATCTTCCGTGCCGCTTCTCTGGCAGCGAACAATGCACGTATTCCTCTGGCCCAACAGGCTGTAGCTGAATCAGGAATGGGTATTGTTGAAGATAAAGTGATTAAAAACCACTTTGCCTCCGAGTTTATCTACAACAAATACAAGGACGAGAAAACCTGCGGGATCCTGGACGAAGACGATAACCTGGGCACCATGACGATTGCAGAGCCGGTCGGCATCATCTGCGGTATCGTACCAACCACCAACCCAACGTCGACAGCAATCTTCAAATCTCTGATTTCGCTGAAAACCCGTAACGCAATTATTTTCTCGCCGCACCCACGTGCCAAAGAATCAACCAACGCGGCAGCCAAACTGGTCCTCGATGCGGCAGTTGCGGCAGGTGCGCCAAAAGACATTATCGGCTGGATCGATCAGCCATCGGTTGAACTGTCCAATGCCCTGATGAAGCACGATGATATCAACCTGATCCTGGCCACCGGTGGCCCGGGCATGGTGAAAGCGGCTTACTCTTCCGGTAAACCAGCGATCGGTGTTGGTGCGGGTAACGTGCCGGTTGTGATTGACGAAACTGCCGATATCAAACGTGCGGTGGCTTCTATCCTGATGTCGAAGACCTTCGATAACGGTGTCGTGTGTGCCTCAGAGCAGGCAGCGATTGTCGTAGATTCTGTGTATGACGAAGTGAAAGAGCGCTTTGCCTCGCACAAAGGTTATGTCCTGAACAAAGCCGAAGCCGAGAAAGTGCGTAATGTGCTGCTGATTGAAGGCAACCTGAATGCCAACATCGTGGGTCAGCCTGCAACCAAGATCGCCGAGATGGCTGGCGTGAAAGTACCGGCAGATACCAAAGTGCTGATCGGTGAAGGGCTGGGCAAAGTTTCTTACGATGATGCATTTGCACACGAGAAACTGTCTCCGACACTGGGCCTGTTCCGTGCCACTGACTTTGAAGATGCGGTTGCTCAGGCGGTCACCATGGTCGAGATCGGCGGTATCGGTCACACCTCAGGTCTGTACACCAACCAGGATGTGAACCAAGACCGTATCCGTTACTTCGGTGACAAGCTGAAAACAGCGCGTATTCTGATCAACATCCCGACCACGCACGGCGGTATCGGTGACCTGTACAACTTCAACGTTGCGCCATCACTGACGCTGGGTTGTGGTTCTTGGGGCGGTAACTCAATTTCTGAGAACGTGGGTCCGAAGCACCTAATCAACAAGAAGACAGTAGCGAAGCGAGCTGAGAATATGCTGTGGCACAAACTACCGAAATCAATTTACTTCCGTCGCGGCAGTCTGCCGATTGCCCTGAGCGATCTGGAAGGTAAGAAACGTGCATTCCTGGTGACAGACCGCTTCCTGTTCAACAACGGTTATGCTGATGAAGTGGTCAGCCTGCTGAAAGCACAAGGCATGGAAGTTCAGACGTTCTTTGATGTTGAAGCGGATCCAACCCTGTCTGTGGTTGAGAAAGGTGCTGAAGCGATGAAGAGCTTCCAGCCTGACGTGATTCTGGCGCTGGGTGGTGGTTCACCAATGGATGCCGCGAAAATCATGTGGGTGATGTACGAGCATCCTGAAACACACTTCGAAGAGCTGGCGATGCGCTTTATGGATATTCGTAAACGTATCTACAAGTTCCCGAAAATGGGTCAGAAGGCCGAGCTGGTATGTATCACCACGACTTCCGGTACCGGTTCAGAAGTGACACCTTTTGCGGTGGTAACAGACGACAAAACGGGTGCGAAATACCCGCTGGCAGACTACGAGCTGACGCCGCAAATGGCGATTGTTGATGCCAACCTGGTGATGAACATGCCGAAGTCACTGACTGCTTTTGGTGGTTACGATGCGGTGACGCACGCGCTGGAAGCATACGTTTCAGTCCTGGCGAACGAGTACTCTGACGGCCAGGCACTGCAAGCGCTGAAGATGCTGAAAGAATATCTGCCTTCAAGCTACGCCAACGGTGCCAACGACCCGATTGCCCGTGAGAAAGTGCACAACGCCGCGACCATTGCCGGTATCGCGTTTGCCAACGCCTTCCTGGGGGTATGTCACTCCATGGCGCACAAAATCGGTGCTGAGTTCCACCTGCCGCACGGCCTGGCGAATGCCCTGCTGATTTCGAATGTGGTGCGTTACAACGCGAACGACAACCCAACCAAGCAAACGGCGTTCTCGCAGTACGACCGTCCACAGGCTCGCCGCCGTTATGCGGAAGTGGCTGACCATCTGGGTCTGTCTCTGCCGGGTGACCGTACAGCACAGAAAATTGAGCGTCTGTTGGAATGGCTGGACGAGTTGAAGACAAATCTGGAAATTCCGAAGTCAATTCAGGCTGCCGGTGTACCAGAGTCTGACTTCCTGGCCAAACTGGATGAGCTGTCTGTCGAAGCATTCGATGACCAGTGTACCGGTGCGAACCCACGCTACCCACTGATCAGCGAACTGAAAGATGTGCTGGTTGCTTCCTACTACGGGAAGGCTTACGTGGAAGGTGAAACTTTCGAAGGCACCACGGTGATCAAAAAGAAAGCCGATCAGAAGCCGACTGAAGCACCGAAAGCGAAAAAAGCCGCGACAACCGCTTAAGCCATAAAATTAGTTGTTATAGCTAGCGCACTTGCTGTACAACGCACTACGAGCCCGCCAATATGGCGGGCTTTTTTTTTTGCGGTGAAAACAGCGATGGTGGGTTGTGTGGTCGTCAGGTGTTCAAACTGGTGTTCAGGCAGGCGCTCGGTCTCAGGTTTCGGCCTGTGATTTCAGGTTAGCCAGCCTCGGCTTCAATCATCCGGCCGTTAAAGTAATCATTAGCCACGATATACTCGGCGCAGCGGACAATTTCATACTGCATTGGCAGGCTGAGGGTGCAGTCGGTCTGACAAGGTTGGCGCTCCAGGCACAATGGAACGACGCCACCGACCCGGATATTGAATTCGGCCAGCTCTTTGGCCCAGCTTTGGGTCAGCCCGGAGATCATGGCTTTTGAGCTGCTGTTGGCGGGTTGGTCGGGGTTGAGGTAGCTGGCGGCCAGGTTGATGATCACCCCTTCACTGTGGTGTTCGCGCATGTAGCTGGCGGTGTGTTTCCCGAAAATGAAAAAAGGCGTCGCACCTTCGATCATCGAGCGGCAAAAGCGGTCGACGGAGGTCGGCTCCAGCAAGGAAGGCAGTTCCGCGTTCTGCCAGTAGTTAATCAATACATCAATGGCCCCGAATCGGTGGTCAATATCCCGGATCAGCTGTGCGATCGAGGTTTCATCCTGGGCCGTGAGCAAAAACGTATCGGAATCTCCGCCGGCACACAGGCATGCCTGCTGCACTTGCGCCAGTCGCGACGCCTCAATATCGACCAGTGCCAGCTTGGCACCGAGGGAAGCAAAGTGAAGTGAAATCGCTTTGCCCATCGGGCATCCGGCAGCCGTGACGACAATAACTGATTGCGCGATATTCATAACCTGTCTTCCCCTTGACGTTTCGGGCCATCATTTGAATTCAACGGGCACAACTGTCAGTTGTTCGATGCCCAGTGCGTTATCGCGGTTGCGCCGCTGTTGCTTTGTTTTACTGTTGCTTTGTTTCACTGATGCTTTGATTCACTGTTTCATTGATTCACAGTTGTTTTGAGAACGATTGGTAGTGATCAGGATACGCAGGCCGGCACGGAACCGATCACTGCCACGATATGGCTGGCATCGTGACACTGACCCGGGTTGTGAACTGTGAAAAAGTGCCCAATTCCCCCACGTCCCGTAACAATGTTAGTGAAGTGTGAGCAGGGTGCGTTTCGGGCATCACAAAGCTATGACGTCTATCACGAAAAGAGCGGGCGTCATGGCAGGTTCACGGGGACGTCTTGTTTAGGCGATTCGCTGCATTTCGGCGTAGCGCTTGGCCTGGATCAGGGATAGGTACAGATCCTGCGGGGAAGCCTGGATGCCGGCTTCTTCTTTGGGCGGCAGCATCCGGCGTTCATGGCCGGAGAGGTTGTGGTAAACCTCTTCGGGAAATCCTTTGGTCCCCTGCGGCGGAAAGTCGAGGGCAATGGGTTGCAGGCCCTGAAGCAGGCGGACATCACTCAAGCCGCTTCGATGGAAGGTGGCTGCCTGCGCGGCGCTGTTCTCGTAGCAGTGCTCTGAGACCGTGAGCGGCGGTGGCGGCTGAAGCTCAAAGTAAGCTCGCAGCTCTTCTTCGGTTTTCCCCGGGGCTGGGGGGGCATCCACCGGCACGGTTTCCAGCCGATCCGGCGACAGCATGGCCAGCATCAACGCAAAGTCAGCCCGGCGACCGCCTTCAACCGCATGGTTGAGGTGGCTGCCCAGCTGCCCTTCGTGGATGAGCAGTGCTTTGTCGAGGGTATGGACCTGCATGGATGACACGGTTTTGCTCCGGTAAATCAGGGTTCAACAGGAAATGAGTCTTACCTGATGTATCGGAGCGAAGCGTCGGAACTTTAAGTTTTTTTTACCCGGGATGGTCAGCCGGTGCTAGTCGAGCGCGTCGATAGCCGCTTGCATCCGATCCAGAGCTTCATTTAGGGTCTGGCTGGTACAGGCGAAGTTGAGTCGGACAAAACCGGGGTTTCCGAAATCTGCGCCCGGTGACAGCCCGACACCGGCCTGCTCGAAAAACTTGAACGGGCTGGGGACGGGCAGGGCCGAGGCATCAATCCAGGCCAGGTAGGTGGCCTCAATCGGGTGCAGCTTGAGATAGGGCATGGCGTTGATGCGTGTGGTCAGCCGGTCCCGGTGCTGGCGCAGAAACGCCAGCTGCTGCTCCAGCCAGGGCTGGCAGCTTTCGTAGGCCGCCTGGGCCGCGGTGTACGCCAGCACGTTGACATCAGGGACGATGCCGGCCTTGGCCTTGAGAAAACGGCGGCGCAGTGCCGGGTCCGGAATAATGGCCATTGATGCGCCTAGTCCGGCAATGTTGAAGGTTTTGCTCGGGGCGATCAGGGTGACCGAGCGTCGCGCGGCACTGTCGCTGAGGCTGGCGAACGGGATATGCCTGGCGTCAGGGTCCAGGATCAAATCACTGTGAATTTCATCGGCGCAGACAAACAAATCATGGTGCTCGGCAAACGCCAGGATGTCCTGAAGTTCTTCGCGGCGGAACACGGTGCCCCCCGGGTTGAGCGGATTACACAGCAACAGGAGTTTCGAATCCGGTGTGACATCGGTCTGGTTCAGATCCAGCAACCAGCGTTTATCCTGCAAGGTAACCGGGGCGATACCGAGCGGCCGCTGAGCGAGCTTGGCGGCTGAGAGAAACGGCGGGTAAATCGGTTTGGGGCTGATCACGCCTTCTCCCGGCTGGGTGAGCGCCCGGACGGTCAGGTTAATGCCGCAGACCAGACCCGGCAAATAGACAATCCAATCCGGCTCAATGCGCCACTGATAGCGCTGCCACATCCGATCGATCAGCAACTCAGTCAGTCGCTCCGGGGCCCGGCCATAGCCAAACACACCATGGTCGACGTGGCGGTGGAGTGCATCCGTAATGGCTTGCGGGACTTTGAAATCGCTGTCGGCCACCCACATGGGCAGTACATCCCGGTCTTTGTACTTTTGCCATTTCACGCTGTTGCTGTTGCGGCGATCGACCGGCTGATCGAAAAGAGGGTGTGGCGTTGGTGTCATCCTGAAGGTCCCATCGGTGGCGGTGATGATGGTCCATTTTATACCAATCCGGCGCGAGATTGACGGATTTAATGCGTCCGGATGCGTATCTGGGGGAGATGGGTGCCGAAAAAAGCCCCGGGCGAGCCGGGGCAGAAACGAAAAGAAAAAGTCACTCGAACTGAGGATGGCTCCCGAACTGCTCGGCAGCGTAGTCGACCCGTTGCTCCGGGGTCAACGGCAGATTGGGGGTGCCGAGGTTCTCAATATGGCGCAGCCGGGGCAGTAGGCCGCATCCGTTGGCGGTTTGGATCGCCAATCCCGGACGGGCGTTCAGCTCAAGCACCATCGGCCCTTTGACTTTATCCAGCACCATATCGGTGCCCATGTAGCCCAGCCCGGCCATTTCCCAGGCACTGGCGGCCAGGGTCAACAGCCGGTGCCACTCCGGAACCACCAGCTCGCTCAGCAGCCGACCGGTATCCGGATGCCGCTCGACCGGATGGTCAAACTGGACCGCCCGGACGGCTTTGCCGGTGGCGATGTCGAGCCCGACCCCCACCGCGCCCTGGTGGAGGTTGGCCTTGCCGTCGGATGCAGCCGTGGAGCAGCGCATCATCGCCATCACCGGATAGCCTTTGAACACGATGACCCGGATATCCGGCACCCCTTCAAAGCTGAAGCCGTCGAAAACGTCATCGAACTGGATCAGGTTCTCGACCATGGCCACATCGTTTTTCCCGCCGAGAGAGAACAGACCGGCCAGGGTATTGGTGATGTGCCGCTCCACGTCCTGCTTGTTCATCTCGACCCCGGACGGTTTCACATAAATCCCGTCTTTGTGTTTGACCACCACCAGGATCCCTTTGCCGCCGGATCCCTGGGCCGGTTTGATCACAAAGCCGGGCCAGTCCTTGACCATCTCATGGATGCGTTTGACGTATACCTGGCTGTCGATCACGCCGATCAGCTCGGGCACCGTAGCGCCGGCGCGCTGGGCAATCCGTTTGGTTTTCAGCTTGTCATCCACCAGCGGATACAGGCTGCGGTCATTGTAGCGGCCGATATAGCTGTGATTGCGCTGGTTCATGCCCATGATGCCGCGCTGGCGCAGCTTGAAGGGTGACGTGAACTGGGAAAAGAAGGATGACATCATGGCTTAGCTCTCCGCCAGCGGTTTGAAGCGACGCAACTCGCTCAGGCGGTAGCCGGTGTAGTTCCCCAGCATCAGGATCAACGCCAGCACAATCAGCTGAATTCCGATAAAGTTGAAAGTGAGGTGGCGGACCAAACCGTTGGTCATGGACAGGTAGACCAGCACAGCCGTCAGCAGGGAGCCACCGCCCTGGATCAGCACTTCTTTGGCGCCTTCTTCTTCCCACAGAATCGACATCCGCTCGATGGTCCAGGACAGGATGATCATCGGGAAGAAAGTGATCGACAAGCCTTCGACCAGGCCGATCTTAAAGGCGACCACGGCAAAGACGGAGATGATCAGGATCACTGTGATGATCACCGCCGAAATCCGGGCCACCAGCAGCAGGTTCAGTCGGGAAAGGTAGCTGCGGATAATGAGGCCGGTACCGACAATCAGCAGGAAACCGAGAATCCCGGGCAGCAACTGGGTTTGGACAAAGGCCACGGCGATCAGCACCGGCATAAAGGTCCCGGAAGTCTTCAGGCCGACAATGATCCGCAGGAAGACCACCACCAAGGCCCCGATGGGGATCAGCATAATGGTCTTGAACATGGCTTGCTCTTCAACCGGCAGGCTGTGGATCGAGAAGTTCAGCAGATCTTCGGCCTGAATTTTATCCCGGGTCGCCTGCTGAGGGGTAATGTCCTGGGCGATGATCGAAAAGCTGATGTTGGAATTGCGCCCGCCAATCACATCCAGCAGGGAGTGGCCGTGCTGGTTCCAGACCAGGATGTTCTCCGGTCGGCCTTCGCGGCCGGATTGCGGATCGAACAGGTTCCAGTTCTCACCGTCCCATACTTCCAGCATCGGGCTGATGCTCTGGCGACGGCGACCGTCTTCCAGCTGCAGGCCGCCGACCATCCGGGTATAGATCCCTTCCAGCGACAGCAGGTTCATCAGAGCCTGCTCGCGACTCATGCTGTTGAGCAGCAGCGAGGCATTCTGGTTGGATTTGTCGTTCAGGGCTTTGATCAGCTCCCGGGTCAGGGTGACGTTATCGGCCGATAGACTGCGGGCGCGGCTCAGCAGGGCAGCCGCGGCGGTCTGCTGCGGGTTGTCCATGCTGACCGACAACGGCACATCATTGTTCGGGGGCTCGATGCTGAAGCTGGCCTGACGGTCTACCAGCATCTGGGTTTTGTAATAAAGGACTTGCTTGCCGGACGCTTCGCGGATGGACCACTCGGCCCGGCGGCCCATATCGGTATCAATCAGGGCGACACCGTAACCCGGCGAGGAGGTGCTCTCATCAATCAGGGTAAATCCCTGCTGGGTTTCCGGGGCGGCCATCGAGACTTTGACCGGATCGCCGATGGCATCGAATTCGATCCGGGCTTCCAGTTCCCACAGCGCACGTTTTTCACCCGGCGTCCAAGGCACGCCGTACACGTCATGGCGATACAGGCTCAGCGCCGCGCCCGCAATAACGAGTAACGTGATTAAGAAATAAAACGGGATTCTAGACGACATGACAGCCTCTTAATTTGTTGTTGGTATTCTCTGTTCGTTCATTCCCTGGACAAATTTTTTGCCGACATCCACTAAAGCAATATCTTTGAAGAACTCGCGGCCTAACAGGACCGGATAAGTCATCTGGCTGCGATCCGCGAGGGTAAATTGCGTTTTCTCATGCAACTGTCCCAGTTTGAGCCAGGCTTCGATCACCGGCCGCCGTGTCGGCTCCTCGAGTGCGGACTGGCGGATTTTCACCCAGCGGACAATCGGTGCCTCGATGATTTCCGGCTTGGCGTGTGGGTTATCCTCAGCATGGTTTAAATTGAAGCGAACCCACTCTTTTCCGTCCCGTTCAAACACCTGGATATCAACGGCATTGAGCGATGACGTTGTGGCACCGGTATCGACTCTGGCTTTAAAGAACGATTGTATTGAGTCTAGCCAAACCCATTCTTCTTCGCCCAAAATCACTTTTCCATGAGCCACTTTTGCTTCCCGGGCCGGGTCGGTCAGCTTGACGGAGTCCTGTTTTTTACCTTGATAGACCGGGGCTGGCGCAGGCTGTGGTTGCGGCGGGCGGGAGAGCTCTTCAGAAATGGCAGAAAGTTCTTTTTCCAGGTTCGCAATGTACTCATTTTGCTCGTCAATTTGCTGGATCATGGTCGCAAGCTGATAGTTCACCCGGTTTTCCATCGTGTTGATGGCCTGCATGGTTTTTTCGTGTTGATTATCGGCCTGCGTAAGTGTGCAGCCGGAAAGCAGGGCGACGGTGAACAAAGGCACATAGCGGCGCAACATGAGAACTCCTGGGCGTTTTATTATTTCTATGAGTAACAGTCGAGTATTGTGTTGTTGAAATATCGCTACCGGCGTGGGCCAATGCGGCCGCAGAGCAGAAAAAGGGTGCAGGGGCGCTGTGGTCCGTGACGCGGCATGCGGGTTTTTGAATTGCTCTCGGGAGCGCCTGTTATTTGATATTTCAACTACATGGCGGGTTATTTTAGCCTACAAAAAGGGATGCGAATAGCATCCCTTGTCAATCCTCAGTCAGGATTTGTGGCAATGAGGATGGCCCGTTTCGGCGCCGGGTAGCCTTCAATGGTTTTGGACGGATCCTGCGGGTTGAGGTATTCAGGCAATGAATTATTGGTCATCCAGTCGGTCGAGCGCTGCTCGTCGGTGGTGGTGACACATTCATCGACAATTCGTACGTCAACAAAGCCGCATTTCTCCATCCATACCTTCAGGGCCTTGGCGGACGGGAAGAAGAAGACGTTGTGCATCTGGGCGTAGCGGCCGGTCGGGACCAGCACGGCATTTTCATCGCCGTCGATCACCAGGGTTTCCAGGATCACTTCGCCGCCTTTGCGCAGCTGGTTTTTCAGCTGAACAATATGATCCAGCGGTGAGCGGCGGTGATACAGCACGCCCATGCTGAAGACGGTGTCAAAGGCTTTCAGCTCCGGCAGTTGCTCGATGCCGAGCGGCAGCAGGTAAGCCGGGTGCTGTTGGCCCATCAGGCGCTTGATGGCTTCAAACTGGATCAGGAACAGGTTCGACGGGTCGATCCCGACCGTCAGCTTGGCGCCTTCGCCCAGCATCCGCCACATGTGGTAGCCGTTGCCGCAGCCGACATCCAGCACGCTCCGGCCGTGCAGCGGGCTGATATGCGGCAGCAGGCGATCCCATTTCCAGTCGGAGCGCCATTCGGTGTCGATATGGATACCGTGCATATGGTATGGCCCCTTACGCCACGGGTGCAGCAGGCGCAACAGGCTCTCCAGGCGTTTTTGCTCGCCGTCGGCCACGCCTTCTTCGTAGCTGACGCTGACCTGGGTTTTCAGATCAATCGTGTCCGGTTTGTCGGTCGGGAACTTTTTCAGCGCCCGTAGCCAGCGGCCCATGTCGCCGTGCTCGGCGGTTTCCCAGTCGCTGAGCTGTTTCGGCAGGATGTTAAGCCATGGGCGCAAGGTGTCATGTTGTGCGATGAGTTGGTAAAACTCGGAAAAACTGAACATAGTGAAGCAATAACCTTATTTGATAGCGAACATGGAACCGAAGTTGAAACACTGGAACCAGACTTCTGTGCTGCTGAACCCGATCTCGGTCAGGCGCTGTTTGTGGGTGTCGATACTGTCCGGACGCATGACGTTTTCAATCGCGCTACGCTTTTGGCTGATCTCCAGCTCGCTGTAGCCGTTGGCGCGTTTGAAGTCGTGGTGCAGATCAATCAGCAACTTGTGGGCTTGCTCGTTCTCGAACACGTATTTTTCCGACAGGATTAAAATACCGCCCGGGCGTAATCCTGCGTAGATGTTTTCCAGCAGGGTGCGGCGGTCTTCCGGCGCCAGGAATTGCAGGGTGAAGTTGAGTACCACGACGGAGGCGTCGCTGATCTCGATATCGCGGATATCGGCTTCAATCACCCGGACCGGGGTATCGGAGCGGTAGGCGTCGAGATGCAGGCGGCAGCGCTCGACCATGGCGGCGGAGTTGTCGACCGCAATGATTTCGCAGCCTTCTTGCTGAATGTGGCGGCGCATCGACAGGGTTGCGGCGCCCAGGGAGCAGCCCAGGTCGTAAATGTTGGAGTGTGGCTTGGCAAAACGCTCAGCCAGCATCCCGATTGCCGAGATGATGTTGCTGTAGCCCGGCACCGAGCGCTGGATCATATCCGGGAAAACTTCGGCCACCCGCGCATCGAAGGTGAAATCGCCGAGTTTGTCGATGGGCGCAGCAAAAATGTTATCGCGGCCTGCCATTATCACGAACCTCTTAACTATATACGAACCGGATCCCGAACGGGGAACCCTGAAGTGACGCCGTGTGCTCCGTCACTGGCGGAAAGGCCGCGTATTGTAGAGAAAATGCGGCCATTTGTCTTTAGCCAATTGTGCGCTCGGCCTCGCTCGCTCAGAGTAACTGAAATTGTGCGCTGTCGGCGGAAGGCGGCAGCGCGATGTCGGGCAGGGCAATCTGTTGCGCCATTTGTTGCCGGAGTTGGGCGTATAGCCGAACGGCCAGCTCTGGTGCCTGGTTGTTATCCGGGGTATGGATAAACAGGTAAGGTTGTTTGCCCTCGCGCAGCCACAGCGGCAACCGGGCCAGCCAGTTGGCAAAGAAGGGATCGTTGCTCAAATCGTCGGGGTGGCCGATAAAGCGGATCACCGGCTGGTCGGCGGTGGCAATGGCATGCACCGGCACCTGCGGCTTTTTCTGGTGGGCGTCGATCACCGCCTCGGAGGTCGGCGGGGCCGCGAACACCGGGCGACTGTCCATGATGATCCGGTTGGCCTGGTGCGCGATGAGCAGGCGGTTGAGGGCTTTTTCGTCCTCCCCCTTGGCGAAAAATGCCGGATGGCGCACTTCAACGCCACAGGTAAACCGGGTCGGCAGGCGGCGCAGGAACTTCTCCAGTGCAGGCAGGGCGGCCGGGCCGAAACTGGCCGGGAGCTGTATTTTCCAGATCCCCACTTTGTGCACCACCGGCTCCATTACCGAGAAGAAATCGGCCAGCAGCTGATCGCAGTGACTCAGCTGGTGCTGGTGGGTGACGGCCGAAGGCAGCTTGAAGGTAAACCGGAAGTCATCCGGGGTGGCCGCCGCCCATTTGCGTACGGTCGTCATGGCCGGCGTGGCATAAAAGGTGGTGTTGCCTTCGACGGTATCAAAGACCTCGGCATAGCGGGCCAGGCGCTCGCCGCTTTTGCAGCCCGCACCGTACAGGCTGTGCTGCCAGTGGCTGTGTGACCACATGGCCAGGCCAAGACGTAAAGGGCGGATGGAAGCTGCAGGCATGATCGATGTTCCTGTCAGTGGATAACGCGCACTCAGGCGAAACCCTGACCGTACGCACGGGTCCGTGGCTTGGCTTTGCCCGGACGTGAAGGACTTATTGTGAAGAGTCCGGCCGGGCCAGGTCAAATCCGGCGACGCAAGCGGTGTATTTTTGCTTGATTTCCGCCCGGGGTTTTTCCTACAGTGACGTTTTTGCTTTATAATAGCTCGTTATTTTCGCCTCCCGGCGGCCTCAAAGCTTTATTTCGGATAAAGATTAACCAAAGCGGCCGGGGATTGAACCAGCCTGTGCCCCAAATCCAATTCGCCGAGCGAAGGCGCGCACAGGAGAGTTAAGTAAACAGATCGGGAAATTCATATGCGCACCCAATATTGTGGTCACCTGAACAAGTCCCTTGCAGGACAAACAGTAGAGTTATGCGGCTGGGTTAACCGTCGCCGTGATTTAGGCGGTCTTATCTTCATTGATATGCGAGATCGTGAAGGTATTGTTCAGGTAGTCGTCGATCCGGATATGAAAGATGTTTTCGACGTGGCAAACCACCTGCGCAACGAGTTCTGTATCCGCCTGACCGGTGAAGTACGCACTCGCCCGGAAAGCCAAATCAACAAAGACATGGCCACCGGTGAAGTTGAAGTGCTGGCCAAAGGTCTGGAAATTATCAACAGCTCTGATGTTCTGCCGTTGGACTTCAACCAGAAGAACACTGAAGAGCAGCGTCTGAAATACCGCTACCTGGATCTGCGCCGCCCGGAAATGAGCGATCGCATCAAGCTGCGTGCCAAAGCGTCAAGCTTCGTGCGTCGCTTCCTCGACAGCAACGACTTCCTGGATATCGAAACGCCGGTTCTGACCAAAGCGACCCCGGAAGGTGCCCGTGATTACCTGGTACCGAGCCGCGTACATAAAGGCAGCTTCTATGCGCTGCCACAGTCACCACAGCTGTTCAAACAGCTGCTGATGATGTCTGGTTTTGACCGTTACTACCAAATCGTCAAATGTTTCCGTGATGAAGACTTGCGTGCTGACCGTCAGCCTGAATTTACCCAGATCGATATCGAAACCTCGTTCATGAGTGCCGATCAGGTCCGTGACGTGACTGAGCGCATGATCGCACAAATGTGGAAAGAGCTGCTGGACGTGGATCTGGGCACTTTCCCGGTGATGCCGTACGCCGAAGCCATGCGTCGTTTCGGTTCGGACAAGCCGGATCTGCGTAACCCGCTGGAGCTGGTTGATGTTGCCGATATCCTGAAAGATGTGGACTTCAAAGTGTTCTCCGGCCCTGCCAACGATCCGAAAGGCCGTGTGGCGGTGATCCGTGTACCGGGCGGCGCTGTGCTGACCCGTAAGCAAATTGACGAATACACCAAGTTCGTTGGTATCTATGGTGCCAAAGGTCTGGCGTGGATGAAGGTTAACGACCGCGACGCCGGATTTGACGGGGTTCAGTCACCGGTTGCCAAATTCCTGAATGAAGAGGTGGTTGCACAGCTGCTGGATCGCACGCAGGCGCAATCTGGCGATATCATCCTGTTCGGTGCAGACAAGAAACGTATCGTGGAAGAAGCGATGGGCGCACTGCGTCTGAAGCTGGGCAATGATATGGAACTGACCGACACCAAAGCCTGGGCACCACTGTGGGTCGTTGACTTCCCGATGTTCGAAGAAGACGACGAAGGCAACCTGCACGCAATGCACCACCCGTTCACTTCACCACTGGGCGTGACGCCGGAAGCGCTGAAAGCGAGCCCGGCAGGAACGAACTCCAATGCTTACGACATGGTGATCAACGGTTACGAAGTGGGTGGCGGTTCAGTCCGTATCCATAATGCTGAGATGCAGTCTGCGGTGTTTGACATCCTGGGTATCGCAGCGGATGAGCAACGTCTGAAGTTTGGCTTCCTGCTGGATGCCCTGAAGTTCGGGACACCACCGCACGCCGGTCTGGCCTTCGGTCTGGACCGTCTGGTGATGCTGCTGTGCGGCACCGAGAACATCCGTGACGTGATTGCATTCCCGAAAACAACGGCGGCGGCATGTCTGCTGACCGACGCGCCAAGCGTGGCGAACCCAGCGGCACTGGAAGAGCTGGCGATTGCGGTGAAAGAAGCAAAGAAACCACAGGAAAACGTGTAATTTAACACGACATCTCATTTTAGACTGGCCGAAAGGCCAGTCTTCGTTTCTAACGTGCATATGTTTCTAACGTGTATACCCAAGCAAACTCATTAAATGTGCCATCTGAGGCGGTTTGGGTATAAACCTTAACGTTGTAAAACTTGGTCAAGAGATTGCCCAATTTAATCCGGAGAATGACATGGCTGGTCACAGTAAATTTGCCAATATCAAACACCGTAAAGCAGCACAGGATGCCAAACGCGGTAAGATTTTTACCAAGCTGATCCGTGAAATCGTGGTTGCTGCCAAAGAAGGCGGCGGCGAACCTGAAAACAACCCACGTTTGCGTGCTGCGATTGATAAGGCGTTGTCCAACAACATGACCCGTGACACGGTAAACCGCGCAGTGGGCCGGGGTGCCGGTGGTGAGGGTGACGAAAACATGGAAACCGTGATCTATGAAGGTTACGGGCCGGGCGGGACGGCGGTGATGGTTGAATGTATGACCGATAACCGCAACCGTACCGTCTCCGGTGTGCGCCACGCGTTTTCCAAAGCCGGTGGTAACCTGGGTACCGACGGCAGCGTGAATTACCTGTTCGACAAGAAAGGGGTGATTTCATATGCACCGGGCCTGGATGAGGACGCGGTAATGGAAGCGGCGTTGGAAGGCGGTGCGGATGATGTTGAAATCAATGATGACGGTTCCATGGATGTCTACACCACGCCGGCTGATTTCGGCCCGGTGAAAGATGCGCTGGATGCGGCAGGTTTTGAAGCGCAGAACGCAGAAGTGACTCTGGTGCCTTCAACCAAAGCGGATCTGGATGTAGACACGGCACCGAAACTGCTGCGCCTGATTGACGCACTGGAAGATCTGGACGATGTTCAGGAAGTCTACCACAACGGCGATATCTCAGATGAGGTTGCAGCGCAGCTGTAACCGGCACGATTTGCCTGCGCTTTGTGAGCCGCGTCCAAACACCGCCTCGCCCCTCAAGCCTTGGGGAGAGGCGGTGTTTTTTATCGGGATCAGGATGACTTGAGGCGCTCAGTAATCACCCGGGCTTGCGTGGTGCCGTGTTCAAACAATGCTGCCTTATAATCCGCTTTGTGGAACATTCCGTTGACGCAACCTTGCTGTGGAATTTCCGGCGCTTCCTCAAACGAGCCCCGGGTGTCGACAATCAGCTCACCCCGGCGGTTGAACATCGCGACGTGGAACGCTGACTTGGTGAAGCAATCGCCGCCGCGAAACAGGCTCTGTTGGTCGGTGGCAAAGCCGGTGTCATGGACCAGCATGACGGCATCAACCTGGAGGGCCTGGGCAGTTTTCTCTACCCACAGACGAAACTCCGGATAATCATAATAATTGATCAGTTCACCATGGCTGTAAGGAAGACCCAGATTCAGGTAGCCGTCCGGGACACCGGCGTCTCGACGGATTTGCTGCTGAAGCTGGATGCTCTGCGATTGCAGCAAGCCGGCGCTCAGGCTTTGGTACTCAGGGTTTGCCGCAACCTGTTCGGGCGTCAGGAACTGCCATGGTTGCTGCTGATGCAGCTCGGCGATCATGGCGGCGAGGGTCAGATTGGCCGCTTCGTTGCCGTCGATTTCCTGTTGGATGTCTGCCATGTTGTCGAAAACATTCAAGACCTTTTGGGTGGTTCCGCCCAGCAATTGACCGGCAATGGCCAACGGGTCGACGGCGATGCCGATGTCTTTGTCGCCGTTGATGTCGGTTGGCTTGCGCTCATCCGCAATGATGGTTTGCGGGACCGCATACATGACGACTGCGACCGAGTTGACCTGATCGAGTTGCGCTTGCTGAATCATGTGCCGGGCACAGCCTGAGAGAAGTAGGCCAGCCAGCAGGGCCATGGTGATATTTTTCATTGTTGTTCGGTTCCGTTCGTGATTATTTGAAGGGGTCACCCAAATCGTGCGCAGCGCCGATGCGAGATTTCGGTGGCCTGGGGTGAATATCGGTTCAGGATGGGCAGACTAGCCAGGGCCGGGCGGGAGGTGAAAACACAAACACACATGTTTCCTTAATAAATGTTTAATTGATTGAAATATAAGTATTTTGTTTGTTTTTCTCGTGCGGGTTTGATACTGGGATGCGGCCTGTTTGAGTGAGCGAAACTGATCCGGCGACGTGTACAACACCGGGAACAGCCCTTCCGGGGTATGCACCAAAACGACAAAGTGACATAATATTGACGCTTCCAAGTCAACTTGGAATCGGCCAGAGCCGGGCAATCCGGCAGCGACTTTCACCCTATATTTAGTTCTCCTCATGCATGACATCATTCACGACGCAAAAACAACACAGCAGCGGATTTGGATCGCGGGGCTGCAGTACGATCCCGCCTCACGCCAGCTCTTTTCAGGATCGGCGCCGATTGATCTGGAGCCCCGCACGGCCGAGCTGGTGGAAGTGTTGTTGTCGAGTGTCGGCACGCCGCTGTCTTCCGAAGCCATGATCCAGGCGATTTGGAACAGTCGCTATATTTCGAAAAATGTGCTGACGAACCGGATTTCTACCCTGCGGGCGTTGCTGCAAAAACACCTGCCGGATGAAGATGCCACCAAGATTTTGGTCACCTATCCCAGAAAGGGGTACTTTTTTAGTTCGAGCTATATCCGGCTGGACACCGCACAATGCGACGCTCCGGCGGAGGCGGTGCTTCATGCGCCGCAGGAATTTGAGCGACAGGAAATAGAGCCACAGGTAAATGAGCTACGGGCTGAGACCCAGCCCCGGGCGGTTCGGGGCAAAAGCGATTCAAGCGCCCCGATCCGGTCCGGGCGATGGCCCCGCTTTCAACTGATCCACGGGCTTTGCCTGTTGCTGGCTTGCTGCGCACTCGGATTTGCCTTGCTCTATTGGCACGAAACGCAAAGTCATGCGCAAAAATCACGGCAGCAGCAATGGATCCCTAAGGTCGAGCTGTTACTCAACCGGATTGACGCGGTGGGGGATCAGGCCCGGGTGCATCGCCAGAGCATCAAAGCCATTATGCTGGAGCAGCAAATTGAGTATCCGTACACGGATATCGCCAATCAGGATGTGCCGGGTTATTTTGCCGAATTGATTGATGATTCCATGTACTGGCCGGGGGCGAGGCATATCCAGACCAGTGACTACACCCTGGACATGCGGGTGAAAGACATTCCGAACAGCGATTTTCTTCAGGCCAAGGTGCGCCTGTTATTTGCCAGCACCGAGAAGCAGGTGTTTGATGCCACCTATCAAATCGACCCCGCCGATCTCAGCGCTAGTCTGCTCCCTGTTCATCAGGATTTGGCCCGTTATTTCAATCTGCCGCTGCCGATTAGCTATGACTGGCAAGCCAGGCAGCGGGAAGAGGTGATACGCCTGAACGACGCGCAGGCGGTGTTGTCGGCGTCAGTGCTGGATGAGTTTTCTGCGGTTTATCTGGCCCGTCGGCTGGCGCTGCTGGAGCATGACCCCGAAGTGCTGCAAACAGCCGTGAGCCGGATCCAGACGCAGTTCACGCCGTTGCCGGATGAGTTGTCGATGTGGCTGGGGATCCTGTATTACCGGCTCGGAAATCTGGATATGGCGTATGAGCTGTTAACCGTGCCGGTCAGAAGTGCCCGGATCCAGAACACGCTGATTTATATGTTGATCTCCCAGATTGCGTATCAGCAGGGGAAGTTTGAACAGTTTCGATTGAAATATTTAGAGTCAATGGTCGCCTTACTCCGAGTAGTGCCGTCAGAGTCGCTGTTTATCCGGCTCTCTGAATCTGAGTCGAAAGAAACTTGTCTGCAACCCTGGCTGAGTCTGCAACAGACGGTTGAAGATGAACAGCTGCTGGCGCCCTGGCGCGAGTTTCTGGATCACTATTGCCATGTGGTTGATCAGCAGATGGGGGCACGGCAGGTGTTCTGAGCCCTGGGGCACGGCATGTCTTCAGGGGGACCGGAATCAACGTATCGATTGGAATCTTTGCGGTTTGATTCAAGGTTGCTGCTATTTAAGGCGCTTGACGGGGGCGCGATGGATTCAACGCTGAAAAAGTGTGAAAATGTTGCCCATTATCGAGCGATTTCCTGCCTTTGTGACAGAAAAAACTGCCGCCGTTTTGCTTGAGTGGCGACAGTGTACATGTGCGGCGATGTGCTCTGAGCGGCAATGGTGTTCTTGAGCGGTAACAATATGCTTGAGTCGGAACCGTGTACTTGCGCAGTAGCTGGATGTTTTTTGCAGAAAACGACAGTAGCGGCAATTTTGGAGGAGACCCAGGGTGGCGATGCAATACAGGAGCGTGACTGAATGTCAGTCATCTTAGGGATTGATCCCGGCTCTCGGATCACCGGTTACGGCGTTATTCGCCAGGCCGGGAGACACCTGGAATATCTGGGCAGCGGCTGCATTCGCACCTCGGTCGAGGATATCCCGGGCCGGTTGAAACAGATTTATGCGGGGGTGTCGGAGGTGATCACCCAGTTCCAGCCGGATTTTTTTGCCATTGAAGAGGTCTTCATGGGCAAAAATGCCAGCTCGGCACTGAAGCTGGGCCAGGCGCGCGGCAGTGCGATTGTTGCCGCGGTTAATGCTGACTTACCGGTCAGCGAGTATGCGGCGAGGCTGATCAAACAGGCCGTGGTGGGTCAGGGCGGGGCGGATAAGGCTCAGGTCCAGCATATGGTGTGCTCGGTGCTCAATTTGCCGGGAAAACCGCAGGCCGATGCGGCGGATGCACTGGCGGTAGCGATTTGTCACGCTCATACCCATAAAACCCTGATTGCGATGGCAGGCCGGGCCAGTGGTGCCCGTCGGGGCCGCTACCGTTGAGGGCTCTGGGCATGCGCTGATGGCATTTTTGTGCGTCAGCAGAATGATACCTCGATCATAAAAGCAGCCCCGAGCTGCTTTTTTATTTTGTTAATACAATGTTTCATGACTATATTGGTCAGAGGTCATACAAGTTAACAACTCTCTGGAAAGGATAATAAAATGACCCCATTGGCAATATGGCGGGGCTTGTTTCTGCCTGCGGCCTCCGAATGGCAGGGCGAGCAGGCCCGCTATGTGGACACCTTACTGTTCTTCACCCTCCTGTCTTTTTTCGTCGGTGCTTACAGCCTGATCAAGTGGTTCAGCCACGATCACCAGCTGTTGGTGATGACATCGCTGGTGCTTATCGGCTGTGAGTTGTTTGCCGGGGCGATTCTCCGGGTGTTCCGCGCGCCGGAGCTGGCGCTCAATATCGGGTTCTTCGGGATGGTGGTCCACGCCGCCAATATCGTTTATCAGAGTGGCGGGATCGTGGTCTCGACCCAATCCTTCTGGATGCCACTGCTGATTGTGGCCTTCTTCCTGGCCGCCCGGCCACTGATGGCCGCGCTGTGGAGTGTTGCAGTGGTGTGTGTGTCCGCTTGGATGATCACTCATCACCTGTCCGGGCAGTCATTCCCGACGCTGGTGCTGACGGAATCCGCTGCGGCCATGGAAATCTGGTCCGGGGTGCTGCTGCCCTTGGTTGTGATCGGTATCGCGCAGGCGTATACGGTGAAACAGCGCCAGGATGCGATTCAGGCTTCCGAGCAGGCTATGCAATCGAGTGAGTATATTGCCACGCAGGCCAGAGAAGGCGAACGCCAGCTCTCCACGGTACTGGAGCAGGCCAGCGACAATGCGGTCCAGCTCGGTCAGGTGGCTGAGCAGCTGGAGCAACAATCCGGGGAGTTGCACCAACAGGTGACGGATCTGAACGTGAACTGTGAATCTCAGGCCAGTGCGGCCGAGCAGATGAGCCAGCAACTGGCGCAGATGACGGCCGGGGTCGAGGAATCAGATCGGTTTGTCACCGAGTTGACCACGCGTAGCGAGGCGATCCGCGAACAGGCGCAGAAAAGCTCGGCTTCACTGAGCGCCTCGACCGAGGCGATTGCCAAAATCCAGAGCAGTAACGATGAAATCATGTCCGTGGCGGGTCTCATCACGTCCGTTGCCGAGCAGACCAACCTGCTGGCCCTGAACGCGGCGATTGAGGCTGCCCGTGCCGGTGAGCAAGGCCGGGGATTCGCCGTGGTTGCCGATCAGGTCCGGGAGTTGTCGGCGAAAAGCAACAGCTCGGCGGTCGAAATCCGTGCCTTGCTGGAGAAAAGCCGCCTGGAAGTGCAGCAGGGGCAAGCGGTGATCGAGGCCAGTGCTTCGGAGCTGACCCGCATCATTGATGAGGTGGGTGGCATTTCCGCTGATGTTCGTCGCCTGGCTGAGATTATGAACCAGCAGGTCAGCGCGTTGCAGGAGCTTAACAGTGCCAGCGGCGCGGTGGCCAGCAGTGTGGTGGAGACCAACCAGGTCTCGGATTCCGTGGCGGTGCAGGGCGCCCAGCTCGCGGAACAGGTCGAAACCCTCAAAGCGCTCGCCGACAGCCTCAATGCCGTCGTGTCTCTGCGATCGACATTCGCCTGAGTTGCTGACACCCCCCCTAAAAAAGAGCTGGATATACATCCAGCTCTTTACTATCCTAAAGCCTATTTTGTGAATCAATAAAGAGATGTTGCTGTGATAGGCCGACTGCGTGGAATCATTATCGAAAAACAACCGCCTGAAGTGTTGCTTGAGGTGGGTGGCATTGGCTATGAAGTTCAGATGCCGATGAGCTGTTTTTATGAGTTGCCGGAAGTCGGTCAGGAAGTGGTGATCTCTACCCACTTTGTGGTGCGCGAAGATGCGCAGCTGCTGTACGGCTTCAACAAGAAAAGCGAACGCCAGCTGTTCCGCGAAGTCATTAAAGCCAATGGTGTCGGTCCCAAGCTGGGCCTGGCGATCCTGTCGGCGATGACGGCCAGCCAGTTTGTGCTCAGTGTTGAAAATGAAGATATTAGCACCCTGGTAAAAATTCCCGGGGTTGGCAAGAAAACCGCTGAGCGTCTGGTGGTTGAAATGAAAGACCGCCTGAAAGGCTGGGGCGAGGGTGACCTGTTTACCCCGGCCCTGGATACCGCCGCGTCGAATGCGCCGGTGGTCGATGATTCGGCTGCGCGTGCGGAAGACGAAGCGGTCAGCGCCCTGATTGCGCTGGGTTACAAACCGCAGCAGGCCTCGAAAGTGGTCTCGCAGGTTGCTAAGCCGGACATGAGCAGCGAGGCGGTGATCCGCGAAGCGCTGCGCTCGATGGTTTAAGGGGACGGATTGAAGGTGAATGGGTTAAAGGTAATGGACCATGATTGAAGCCGATCGACTGGTTGCCAGTGATTTTCCGACCACCCGCGAGGAAGAGGTTATCGACCGCGCGATCCGCCCGAAGCTGTTACAGGATTATCAGGGTCAGGATCATGTTCGGGGGCAGATGGAAATCTTCATCCAGGCGGCCAAGCTGCGGGATGAGGCGCTGGATCATCTGCTGATTTTTGGGCCGCCGGGATTGGGGAAAACGACCCTGGCGAACATTGTTGCCAACGAAATGGGCGTCAGCATCCGCACCACCTCCGGGCCGGTGTTGGAAAAAGCCGGGGATTTGGCGGCGTTGCTGACCAACCTGGAAGAAAACGATGTGCTGTTTATTGATGAGATCCACCGCCTGAGCCCGCAGGTGGAGGAAGTGCTGTATCCGGCGATGGAAGATTATCAGCTCGATATCATGATCGGCGAGGGCCCAGCCGCTCGTTCGATTAAAATTGATCTGCCGCCGTTTACCCTGATTGGCGCGACGACCCGGGCCGGCTCGCTGACCTCGCCGCTGCGGGATCGTTTCGGTATCACCCAGCGTCTGGAGTATTACAAGGTGGACGATCTGAAAGATATCGTCAATCGTAGTGCAAAATGTCTGGGCCTGTCGATGGAAGAAGCCGGGGCGATGGAAGTGGCGATGCGTGCGCGGGGCACACCGCGGATTGCTAACCGCTTGCTGCGTCGGGTTCGGGATTACGCCGAAGTCAAAGGAGACGGCCATATCTCACCGGATATCGCGGCAAAAGCCCTGGATATGCTGGACGTTGACAGCAGCGGATTCGACTATATGGACCGCAAGTTGCTGATGGCGATTATCGACAAGTTTATGGGCGGGCCGGTTGGACTGGACAACCTGGCCGCGGCGATTGGTGAAGAAAAAGATACCATTGAAGATGTACTGGAGCCGTATCTGATCCAGCAGGGTTATTTGCAGCGCACCCCGCGGGGCCGGATTGCGACCCAGCGTGCCTATCTCCACTTTGGGCTGGATCTGCCGGAATCTTGACAAAGCCGCAGCGAATGTCGCGCGGCGGGGCTTTATGAATCATCTACCCCGTACCGAAAATACGAAATTTAAAAACGCCCGGAGCGATGATCGCCCCGGGCGTTTTGTTTGGGTCGGTAGCCGCGTTAGTTGATGCGGTAGGTTGCAGCGATTGGTTACCCCGGTTAGAACTCGGGTGGTGTGTCCGGATCCGGGCGGGGTACATCAAAGGAGAACACCACGGTGCTGATCATCCGGTACATACCGCAGGCCACCACCAGATCCAGCAAACCTTCTATGCCGATGTCATGGATCAGGGCATCCTGGGTTTTGCGGGCAATGCTGCGCTGGCGGACCACATCTTGTGCGACCTGCCAGGTATAGCGGTAGCGCGGCTCCATGTCGGCGGTTGCGAGATCGCCGGTCAGTACCTGTTCGACTACCGATTCAGGCAGGCCCGCCCGTTCGGCCGGTCGCAGGTGCTTTTCCCAGATAAACGGTGCGCCCAGCTCTCGGGCGGTGGCGAGAATCCCCAGCTCTCCTAAGTCGCCGGCAAGGCGGCTTTCGTAGCGAACATAGGTGCCCAGTTGACCGACATGCTGGGCCAGGATGGGGTGGTTCATCAGGGTACGGTACATGCCGGACAGCCCGTCGCGCGGGCCGATTAAGGTGTCGTAAATCTGCTGGCCCTGAGCATCCAGATCGCTGCGTTCAATTAACGGAAGACTTGCCATGATGGATTCCTTGTCGTGATTCAAAGGGGCATCGGCCCGGATTAATCTTCAGCCCAGCTCGGGTGTTCGATTTCTGTGCGCCACGGGTTAATCGGGGTCGGGAAAGACGGATCACACCGGGCATCAATCACAAAAGGGCCTTTGGCGGCAAAGGCGCGATCCAGCGCCGGGCCCAGATCGGCTGGATCATCGACTACGACGCCGTCGCCCCCCAGGGCGCGGGCAAACTCGGCCCAGTTGTGGGTGGTGAGGGTGGTCAGTGTTTTGGCGATCGGGGTCTGGGCCCGGAGAAAGACATTGCCGAGGGCGCTGTTGTTGATCACCACCACAATCAGCGGCAGCTGGTGGCGGGCAGCCGTTTGGATCTCAATGCCGTTCATCAGCATGCAACCGTCGCCGGTCACGATCACGCAGGGACGGTTGGGATTTGCAACTTTGGCGCCGATCCCGGCCGGAATGGCCCAGCCCATCGGTGCCAGTGCGGTGGCGGTTAAATACTGGCGCGGCCCCTGGCTTTGCCAGTAATGGCCGAGAAATGCCCGGTGCGCGCCGGAATCGCCGATCACCACAGTTTCGGGTGGGGCGATTTGCTGTAACTCATGGATCACCCGGGCCGGATGCATGGGTGAGGCATCGCTTCGCCGGTTTGCCTCGTCATAAAACCGCGGCTGCCGAGTGATGCTATCGAGCCAGGCTTGCCGGTTGGCATTGGAGGCCAGCAAAGGGGTGAGTTGCTGTTGTTGACCGGTGGCAAGGAGCCACTCCAGCACAGTGGTGATATCGCCGTTGATGGCTACTTCGATTGGATAGTTGCGCGAAAATGCGGTCGGTTCTATATCGACCTGCACAATGCCGCATTTCGGCGTCAGGTGACCATCCCAGCGCATGGTGTCGCGCTGATTGAGACTGGAGCCGAGCACCAGCAACAGGTGGTTGTCGGCAATGGCCTGATCCGGTGCGGTCGCTTCATCCGGCGCATCGTTGAGCAGGGCCAGGGTGGCGTGGCGGGTGCCGGCATAGCCGAAGACGCCGAGCGAGAGCGGGTGGTTTTCCGGAAAAACGCCTTTGGCTTTCAGCGTGGTCGCAACCGGGATCTGATACCGCTCAGCAAAGCGGATCAGTGACTGCGTCGCGCCGGAGCGCAGGGCGCCGCTACCGGCCAGGATTGTGACATGCGGAGCGCCTTGTTCGCAGGCCTGTACCAAGAGTTGGCATAAGCTTTGTGTGGCCCCGGGATCCAGGGTTCGCGGACACTGGGTTGATACCAGCGGATGAGGTTTATGGAACCTGGGTTGCGTGTCGACGGTCACGGGCTGGGTCTGGATTTGTTTCGGCAGGCTGAGACTGACCGGACGCGGGGTGCACCCGAGCATGGTACGCAGGGACATATCCAGCAGGTGGGGCACCATCCGGGCTTCGGGAATGGTTTGGGCTGAGGCGGTGACTGGCGCGAGAAATCCGATATCGTTGATCCCGGCTGCGCTGGCATCCTGGAAGCCGCCTCTGCCCATCCATTCAGTGGGGATTTCACCGGCCAGCACCAGCAGCGGGGACTCATCGCTGTAGGCCGCGGCCAGCGGGCCGACCATGTTGGCGATGCCGGGGCCGCCAATCCCCATACACACGCCGAACTTACCGCTGGCCCGGGCATAGCCGTCCGCCATATAGGCGGCACCGGCTTCATTGGCTGCGACGATGGCTTTCATTTGCTGCTCACCTTCACCGAATTCGTCGAGAAACGGATCGACAACGCCACCCGGTACCATAAACAGATGCTCAACGCCGTGTCGGAGCAGGGTATCGAGGATGTAGCGGGCCGCTGTCGGACCGGATTGATGCTCAGGTTGGATGGTCATATCACGCTCCTTGCGGGGGGGCGAGCTGGCGCAGGAAATCCAGGCTCGGCATAAAGAAGTATTCACCGCCGCGGTTTTTGACAAAGCCGGCGAATGAGAACTTAGTGGTATCGGCGTTCGGATTGCTCCAGTTGGCGCGCCATTGCTGGGGCGCAGGTGCAGTATTAGCCGGGGCCTGGCCGACCAGCGGGTCGATGCCGGTTCCCTGGCGGACGAATCCGGCATTGTTACACCAGGTGTGCTGCATAAAGATAAACTGATCGACAATGCTGGCTTGCAGGCACAGGAACAGCAGGCCGGCATCGGTCCATTCCTGCGTTGGATTGAGCTCGGTATCGCCGTAGCTGATCCCGCGCCGGACAATCCGGCGGCTGCGCTCAATGGTGGGCGGCGAGTTAAACTGGCGTACGGTGTCGCCGCGCGGGTTGGTTTTGCGGGTGTGGGCGTGGAGCGGGCAGCGCAGGCCATCGACGTCATCGTCGTAGTTGAAGTTGTTAAACAGGTTGCTCCAGCCATCATTGCCCTGCTCGGAAATCGGGGTTCCGTCTTTAAAGCGTCCGACACACAGGGCGCCGGCATATTCGGCGTCCACTTGAGTCGGGCTGTTTTCTGACAGGTGATTGGCCAGCAGGGTCAGGTGATCCCAGAATCCCTTGATGTTCTGTTGCAGCTTGCGGTAGACCACATAACTGCCGTAGCTGTCGGCATCACCTCCCGGATCTTTGGCCAGCACCAGGTTCAGCGGCGCACTGGGATCATTGCGGCTATAACCGCCGTTACGAAATTCTTCATTGAGATCACTGAACAGGAACTTCGGGTTGCTGACACCGTCCACAAATCCGAAATGTTCAATTACCTGACCTTTGTCGTTGCGCATCACATGGCCCCGCTGGATCAGCACAATGCCCAGCGTGTCGCCGCAGGTGTGTTGCAACGCTTGGATTTCTGCGTCCAGCGCTTGTTCGGCATGCTCGGTATCCACGCCACCGAGCGCCAGCAGGAGCATCCCGTCGATACGGCCCTGAAAGCCGGTTTCCCACTGGCGGGTATCATCGTTGAGTGGATTGGCTGTCGGCGTGTGATCGCCGCGGGGCAAGGTATCGAACGGGGTTTGCAGATCTTTCATCCCGGCCCGGAAAGCCGGATCGTCCGGCCAGTCCTGTGGGTCAATGTCTAACTGCTGGTAACCGCTGGCGCTGAGCATCAGGTTGACAAACAGGTGGGCCTGGCCGGTTTGCTTGAATGAAATTTGTTGCTGGTGTTGATCCAGGGCGGAGGTGACTTTCTCAGCCAGTTGGCGGATCACTTGCCGCTTCTGGCGGGCGTCGCCCCGGAGTGCAAAAAAGAGGTGGCGCGAATGCTCCCGGCCATGGCCTTTGAGAATGTTGCCTTGCAGATTGTGAAACACGGCCCGGAAGTTGGGGTCATCAATTTCAATATTGGTTTGGTTGAGGTTGGCCGACATTGCGTGTCTCCTGATCAATTTGTTTTTGGTGTTGGCAAACAGGTGAAGCTTGGGTTCGGATACGCCGGTGCCCGGCACCGGCGATAAGGATCACTCCGTCAGGGTTAGGTTGCTGGGGGAAGCGAGGCGATCCGGTTCCGGCAGATGCGGCTGGTTTGCCGGGGCGGCCAGCTCGGCAGCGTTCAAGATGCACGACACCATGGCGTAATAGCCGGCCAGGGCGACAATGTCGGTGATCTCGCGGGCGCTAAAATCTGCCGTCAGTGCGCGGTAGCTGGCATCGCTGATCCGTTTCTGCTCAATCAGTTCACGAATGCTGTGGATCAGGACTGCGGCATTGACCCCGGCAAGCTGCCCCGGGGCGATCGGCGCTTTGGCTTTGATCTGCTCAATGAGTGAGATGGGGATCCCGGCGGTCTGGGCTGCTGTTTCATGGGCAGCCCATTCAAACTGGCACAGGTGCTCGCGCAGCGTGGTCAGGATCACCAGCTCTTTGACGGGTGGGGGTAACTGAGTCTCAAAGCGTAAATAGCCTCCCAACTGCGCTGTATATTCAGCCAGCGGCGGGCTGTTGAGCAGCAGGGCAAAAACGCCGACCACATGGCCGCGGCTCTGGTGGATCTGGTCGTAGATCCGGCAGCCTGCCGGGTCAAGTCCTTCGGGCTGGTCGAAATAGGGTAAGCGTGGACTCATGCGTTCACCCCCGGGGTCAGTGTCGGGAGCGGATCTTCATTGACCAGCAGCGCGGCATTGACCGCTGATTCAATAGCACCTTCAATCCAGGCGTGTTTCAGCGAGGCATGTTCGCCGGCAAAGTGCAGGATTGGGCGCTGAGTCTGGGGATCGGCCCATTCGGAACGGATGATGGCGTGGTGCAGAAGTTCCAGTTGTCCCGGATAGAAGATGGCGGCTTCGCCGAAGGCATGGGGGTTGTTCATCCAGCTAACGGTCGCGGCGCCAACAATCTGGTCCTGAGCATGGCGATAGCGCTCGGGCTGAAAGACACAGAGATCCCGGATTTTCTGCTGGGCTTTGCGCCGGGTGGCGTAATCGGCATTCGGCTCATGAATGGCGTGGGTGATGGCGACATTTTCCAGTGCATAGCAGAAGCGTTCGTACTCTGTCATGGAATCCCATTTTCGGGCATCGTCGGCCCAGGAGTAGCTGGCCAGCATCACGCCACCTTTGCCTGAGCCCATGCGCTCACTCGGGTAGTACATGAATCGGTTCGGTAGATCCGTGACTGAGCCACCGCCGTAAATCTGGTTTTCTGTTTCCCAGAAACGCTCGCGAAATTCCAGCAGCACTTTGGTCGCAGCATCATAGTGCAACTCCCGGATCGCCTTGTGCTTTTCCTGGCTCATTTGTGGCCAGATGTGCACCATCCGCAAACTGGAAAACGGGATCGTCACAATAGCTTCATCCCAGCTGCGGTTTGCCAGCATTTTCGCGATTTCCTGATCGCGCGTGGTTTGCTGGTTCACTTCCGAAGATACTTCGGTCGTAATTTTGACCTTGCCGGTTTGCTCACAGCGGTAGAGGTCAGTCAGGGTCTGGTTGAGAAAGGTGATGTCGTCCAGATGGTGTTTTTCAAAATAGGCCTGGGTGAATTTGTCCGTTCCGCTCTTGATGAGCCAGAAGGGGGTATCGGGGGTAATGATAGCCAGCTCGATAAAGCTCTGGATAAAAGAATAGGACATCCGTGATTCAAGGTTCTCCAACACCCCAATCATCTCAATGGCATTTTCCGAAAGATCCGGCAGTTTCTCTTTCAGGAAGCGGCGCATGGAATACTCGCCATAGCGCTGGATAATTCTCGGCCAGGCCGATTTGGGGTCTTCGGCCACTTCCCGGCGCAGCTCGCCGATCGCGGCCTCCAGTAATTGACTGGCTTGCCGGTTTTCCTCGTCCTGGAGTGCGTAGTTCAGCAGTTGGCTGACATCTTCGCTGTGCTCGTACTCGGCCCGGGTGGTATGGGCGTAGTTGACATGAATGAGGTTATTGCCGGTCGCCGGCAGGTTGCTTAAATCGACATTGCCGTCGTTGTCACACATCGGGTGGGTGAGTTTGTCTGAGGTGGCATCGGTTTTGGATACGGCGCGGTTGAGAAACAGCTGTTTGTCGACGCCGGTGTCTTCTATCAGAAATTGCACCAGTTTGTGCATATCCGGAATGCGCATGGCACCGGCTTCTCCTGTCAGATTGTCATCTTCAAAGTAGCGTTTTTCCGGCGTATTGCGGAAGGTTTTGATCCGTCCACCGACGCGGTTGGCTGCTTCGACAATGGTGACGTTGTGTCCGGCCTGTTTGAGTAGCGTGGCGGATACCATACCGGCGATACCGCACCCGACGATCAGAATATTTTTCGGCACCACCTGGGCGCCGGGTAAGCCATGTTGCAAGTAGTGCATGTAGGCCTGGCTGATTTCATCCTGTTCATAGGGGAGCAGGCCGTGGAGTTCATCTGCAAGGGAAGTGACGTCAGTCATAGGAAGTCCTTTTATCGGTCTCGGTCATTGCGACTGACGCTCGGGCAGGGCCGGGTGGTGCTGTTTGACATCGGCCGGAAACCAAAGCAACAGCCACGGGAAAGACGGCTGAACACAACGCACGTATGGTTTGTAGTGTTACGGAGCGAAAGTCTGCCAAGTTAGACTCAGGTGACGGACTTGACTCTTCATTGACCCTAGAACAGATGTCGGGTGCGACAAGCCGGGGTGCAGGTTTATCACGCCGGACTTATAAACCTGGAACCGAAGTTAGAAAAATATGTAATTGAGTTGAAGAAAAGTTACGACAGGGCGTGGGATGGTTACGGTGATGGCAGCCAAGCAGGAAAAACTGCCCGGGCGGTAACGGACCCGGGCGTTGGGTGTGCTTTTGTCTGCTGAGGTTAGGTCGGCAAACCGATCAGCTTTTGAGCATCTGCCAGTATTTTTGGTAGATCTGGATGGCATCACCGACTTCGTTGGTGAATTCCCCTTTATTGATAGCTTCCTCGGGCGGGAAAATCGTCGGGTTGTCCTGCACAGCCTGCGGCAGGAATTGCTTGGCTTTCTTGTTCGGGGCCGGGAAGCCATACTCTTCGACGAGTTTTGCCTGATTTTCAGGTTGATAAAAAAAGTTGATAAACTCGTGTGCCAGATCTTTATTCTCGCTGCCGGCCGGAATGATGAAATTGTCCATCCACAGGATTGAACCCTCGGTCGGATAGATAAACTCCAGCTCCGGCATTTCCTGCTTGGCGAGATAGGCGTTGCCGTTCCATTGCATGCCGACACTGGCTTCGCCGGTCACATAAGGGACATGCGGGGCATCGGAGTTGTAGACGACAATGTTCGGGCGCAGTTGTTGCAGGGACTCGTAGGCTTGCTTAATTTCTGACTCGTCACGGGTATTGATGCTGTGTCCCTGGGCTTTCAGCGCCATGCCGAAGACATCCCGGACGTCATCAAGCAGCATCACCTGCAGGGCAAAGTCTTTGGCCCACAAATCACGCCAGCCTTTCACTTGGCCGGCTTTGACCATTTCAGTGTTGTAGGCAATGCCCGTCACACCCCAGACATACGGCAGGGAATAGTCATTGCTTGGGTCAAATTCCTGCTTCAGGAGGCCGGGATAGACATCCGCCAGGTTCGGGATTTTGGATTTATCGATTTTTGCCAGCATCCCTTCGCGCGCCATTTTCTCAATAAAATAGGTCGATGCGAAAACCACGTCATAGCCTTTGTTATCCAGTAACTTCAGCTTGGTGTACATCCCTTCGTTGTTTTCAAAGGTCGAATAGTTCACGGTGACCTGGTATTGCTTCTCGAATGCTTCCAGCACCTCGGTCGGCATATACTCCGCCCAGTTGTAAACGTTCAGCACCTTATCTGCGGCCGAGAGAGGAAATGCGGATAGTGCAAGTGTAAGTGCGGTCACCCCTTTGAGATAATTTGTCATGGTTTGTCATCCTGTGACGGGTAGTCAGAAATGGATTGCGAATCATAGGAAAGGGGGGGGCGCTGTCAAAACAATCATTTCATAAATTTGACTCGAGTCTCGATAATAAAAGGCTTGTCTCCGATATGCACCCATGACAACATTCGCGCGTTTTTTTTCAGGTTATTTGTAAGAGCAACTCTGCATGTTCAAAGACAGTGATTATATCCAGAGCTATTATCAGGCGACGGTGAACCCGTTTCCCGAGCAACCTTCGCTTGATCAGAGTGTTGAAGCGGATGTGTGTATTATCGGCGGTGGCATGACCGGCCTGAGCGCGGCGATTGAATTGCGTCAGAAAGGGTATTCGGTGGTGGTGCTGGAGTCCCGCCGTCTGGCCTGGGGCGGCTCGGGCCGCAATGGCGGGCAGTGCCTGGTCGGTTATTGCCTGGGGCTGCGCGAGGTGGATGAGACCTACGGCCCGTCGTGGGGGAAGCAACTGTGGGATCTGTCCTGTGAAGCGGTGGATATTGCCCGTGAGCGGATAGAACGTTTCAATATCGATTGTGACTTCCGCCCAGGCTATATCGAGCTGGCGCTGAACTCTGGCCAGGAAACCGAGCTTCAATCCTGGCTCGAGTTGAAACAGAGCCGTTATGACTATCCGAGTGCCAGTTGGTGGGATCAGTCAAAAATTCATGAAGTGGCGCATACCGAACGTTATTTGGGCGGGTTGTATGATGCCAACAGTGCTCATTTGCATCCGCTGAACTACACGCTGGGGCTGGCGCAGGCCGCGAAAGACCTCGGGGCCTCGCTTTATGAGCACAGCGCGGCGGTCAAGATTGAACAAGGACAGCCCCATGTAATCCATACCACCAAGGGACAAGTGAAAGCCCGCCAGGTACTGCTGGCGTGTAATGCCTACCTCGACGGTCTGGATCGCAAAGCGCAGAGTGTGGTGCTGCCGGTGGCTTCTTATATTGCAGTGACTGAGCCGCTGGGGGAGCGCCAGCCGATCAGTAATCAGATGGCGATGTCGGATTTGAACAACTGTCTGGACTACTACCGCCCGACGGCGGACGGCCGCATTCTGTTTGGCGGGGTGAATCATCCGTTTAACGGCGAATATGCAGACTCGATGGAGCGCTTGCGCCAACGGTTGATCACCGTGTTCCCACAGCTGTCGGATGTCAAAATGGACTATCACTGGGGCGGCCTGTTTGCCGTGACCCGCTCGTACATGCCGCACATTGCGCATCTGGGGAAAGATATCTATGTCGCACACGGCTATACCGGGCACGGCGTCGGGCTGACCAATATTGCCGGGAAAGTTGTGGCAGAAGCGATGGCGGGCCAGTCAGAGCGCTTTGATGTGTTTGCGCGGATCAAGCAAGGCTGGATCCCGACCCCGCAAGTGCTGCGGACACCGGCGTTGGCGCTGGCGATCTGGAAAGCCAAACTGGAAGATGCGCTGGGCTGAATGGTCCCCCTGCATTGATGGAATGAAAAACGGGTCTGACCGAAAGGGCAGACCCGTTTTGTTTTTTCGTACGCCGTCGGCAGCAAGCTTTTTAGGCTTTGCGGCCGCCAACGGCTGGAATCCATTCACAATTTGTTGACAAATTACACAGGCTTAGCCGGGTTCATGCCGGGCATCTGAAACCGGACGAACCGCGTTTGAACACAAAATAACCGTGTTTCAGCAGTTATTTTTTGCCAGCTCGGCAAAAGCAGGTTGGTAAATTGCAATTATTTTTTTCAGCAAACGGCTCATTGCGGGTGACTCACTCATTTTGGAATGGAAACAGAAAATTCATTGAAAGATTGAGTTTTACCGACTCGGTGTCTCACTCATCTTTTCGGGTGGATTATAGATAATTTTCCTCTTGGATGAAGCGATATAAATTTGAATTTCAGATTAGTTATCCTAATCAATTTTGAGTTGGGTGCCATTTTTTTGGCAGGGATTTTATCCGGGCAGCAGTGAGTTGGGGGCAATAACCCCTATTGCTCTTATGGGCAAGCAAACGGGTTTTTCTAACGCGAGAGACAACACCATATTCAAAGGGAAAACAACATTCCCTGATGGGGTGATGAGTCGATAAATTGCATTGAGACAGTGTTTTTTTGAGCTTTTTCGGCGGGAATCACGAATTTCGTTAAATTTGATCTATATCAACCCAAAAGCAGCTGATTAAAAAATGAGCGGAATTTGTTGATATTTATCAAGGCAAATTGTGCGATAAATCGATTGAGCCAGGCGAATATTATCAGTAATATTAGCGATGACTTTATTAGCTGTAGCTTAACAATAAGTTAACCGGATTGGTACACAACTGCAACATGAAGAGCGCCATTGATTATAAAAATAAATGGCTGCCAGGACGGTGACTGAATTTGCGGTTTTGTTGGCTACGATTTGCTAAGCCCAACCATCGGTACACTGTGTCGTACTGTCGTCAGTCAGCCTGGCGAAAAAAGGAGTTCTCAATGTTCACTGATATCGTCGAACTATCGCGGTTACAGTTCGCATTAACTGCGATGTATCACTTTTTGTTCGTCCCATTGACTCTGGGGATGGCGTTCCTGCTTGCCATCATGGAGTCGGTCTACGTTATGACCGGAAAGCAAATCTACAAGGACATGACCAAGTTCTGGGGTAAGCTTTTTGCCATTAACTTTGCTCTGGGTGTGGCCACCGGCCTGACCATGGAGTTCCAGTTTGGTACAAACTGGGCATACTATTCCCACTATGTAGGTGATATCTTCGGCGCGCCGCTGGCGATTGAAGCTCTGGTTGCCTTCTTCCTGGAATCAACTCTGGTCGGCCTGTTCTTCTTTGGCTGGGACCGCCTCTCTAAACGTCAGCACCTTGCGGTGACTTGGCTGGTGGCGCTTGGCTCTAACTTCTCGGCCCTGTGGATTCTGATCGCGAATGGCTGGATGCAAAACCCGGTGGGTGCAGAGTTCAACTTCGAAACCATGCGTATGGAAATGGTGAGCTTTGCCGAAGTGGTCTTTAACCCGGTTGCCCAGGTGAAATTCGTTCACACCGTTGCTTCCGGTTATGTGTGTGGCGCGATGTTCATTATGGGGATCAGTGCTTACTACATGCTGAAAGGCCGTGATATCCCGTTTGCCCGCCGTTCTTTCGCGATTGCGGCATCTTTCGGGATGGCCTCGATTCTGTCTGTGATCGTTCTGGGTGACGAGTCTGGCTATGAGCTGGGTGACGTTCAGAAAGCCAAACTGGCGGCGATTGAAGCTGAGTGGCACACCGAAGAAGCACCGGCGGCATTTACCCTGTTTGGTCTGCCAAACCAGGAAACCATGCACACCGACTACGCGATTAAGATCCCATACGTGATGGGGATTATCGCGACGCGTTCATTCGATACCGAAGTGACCGGTCTGCGCGACCTGAAAGCGGAGCACGAAGTGCGTATCCGCAACGGGATGGTTGCTTACGGCCTGCTGGAAAAACTGCGTGCCGGTGAGAAAACGCCGGAAAACATCGCAGCCTTCGACGCGGTGAAGAAAGATCTGGGTTACGGCCTGCTGGTGAAGCCTTATGCCGATAACGTGGTTGACGCAACAGAAGCCGATATTGCTCAAGCTGCTGATGACTCAATCCCAACGGTTTGGCCGCTGTTCTGGAGCTTCCGGATCATGGTCGCCTGTGGCTTCCTGATGCTGGGTATTTTTGCTGCGGCGTTCGTTCAGACCTGCCGTCACAAAATCACCGAGAAGCAATGGGTTCTCAAAGCCGCGCTGTATGGTATTCCACTGCCTTGGATCGCGATCGAAGCCGGTTGGTTTGTTGCTGAGTATGGCCGTCAGCCATGGGCTGTGGGTGAGATCCTGCCGGTATCTATGGCCGCATCGAATCTGGCTGCGTCTGACATTATTACCTCAATGGTGGCGATTATTGCACTGTACACCGTGTTCCTGATTGCTGAGCTGTACCTGATGATCAAATTCGCTCGTCTGGGTCCGAGCAGCCTGAAAACCGGCCGCTACCACTTTGAAACCACTGATGCCCCACAAAATGTGGTGACGCGTCAGGTCGAAGCATAAGTCAGGGAGATTACTGCAATGTTTGAATATGAAGTATTGCGATTCATCTGGTGGTTACTGATCGGTGTGCTTTGCATCGGTTTTGCCATCACCGATGGATTTGATATGGGTGTGGGTGTGCTGTCTAAAATTATTGGTAAGACAGATACCGAGCGCCGTGTGATGATTAACTCGATCGCCCCGCACTGGGACGGTAACCAGGTGTGGCTGATCACCGCCGGTGGTGCCCTGTTTGCAGCCTGGCCGCTGGTATACGCGACAGCGTTTTCCGGCTTCTACCTGGCGATGATTGTGACCCTGGCTGCACTGTGGCTGCGTCCGATCGGTTTTGACTACCGCTCAAAAATTGAAAACCCGCAGTGGCGTGAAATGTGGGACAAAGCAATCTTTGTCGGCAGCTTTGTACCACCGGTGATCTTCGGTGTGGCCTTCGGTAACCTGCTGCAAGGTGTGCCGTTTGAGCTGAGCGATCTGTTGATCCCGACCTATAAAGGCACCTTCTTCGGTCTGCTGAACCCGTTTGCCCTGCTGTGTGGCGTCATCAGCCTGCTGATGATCGTGACCCAAGGCGCCGCGTACCTGCAGATGAAAACGACGGCTGAGATCCGTGAGCGTGCGCGTCGCGTGGCGATGCTGACGTCACTGGCGATGGCGGCCTGTTTCGTGATGGCTGGTTTCATGGCGCAAAGCATTGAGGGGTACATCA
Source organism: Photobacterium sp. MCCC 1A19761 (assembly GCF_037389125.1). Taxonomy (NCBI): domain Bacteria; kingdom Pseudomonadati; phylum Pseudomonadota; class Gammaproteobacteria; order Vibrionales; family Vibrionaceae; genus Photobacterium; species Photobacterium sp. MCCC 1A19761. The sequence goes on along the minus strand of NZ_JAZGTF010000001.1, from coordinate 243,603 downwards.
TTACTTCTGAGATCGTGACCAATGCACCGTCAAACCCACTGACCAAAGAAGTGATGCGTCAGACCGGGGCACTGTTTGCCAACTATGATGCGTACCCGCTGCTGTGGATTGCCCCGGCGCTGGCTGTGTTCATGCCACTGCTGACGGTACTGGCGTCTCGTGCCAACCGTGGCGCGCTGGCATTCATTACCTCCAGCCTGACCATGGCAGGTGTGGTGCTGACCTTCGGTTTCGCACTGTTCCCGTTCATCATGCCGTCAAGCCTGGTGCCAAACCACAGCCTGACCATGTGGGACGCGACGTCTTCTGAGTTGACGCTGAATATCATGACAGCGGTTGCCGCCGTGATGGTGCCGATTATCCTGGCGTACACCTCCTGGTGTTATTACAAGATGTTTGGTCGCCTGGATACGCAATACATCGAAGACAACAAGAACTCACTGTACTAAGGAGACAGACTATGTGGTATTTCGCTTGGATCCTGGGTGTGCTGCTGGCCTGCTCATTCGGCATCATCAATGCGCTGTGGTTGGAAACAACCGAAAACATGGATGCCGACAGTGAGTAATCTCGATCACTGGGTGAAGCTGGTGCACCGGCCGTTGAATGTCAGCGTGCTGCGGATGCTCGGGCTGTTGATGTCGATTGTCACCGCGGCGTTGGTCGTGTGGGAGCCGACACTGTTCGCCCAGGCGATTGGCGGGTTCGGGCCGGTTATTTCTCCGGCCCTGATTTGGGCAACGTGCGCTGCCATGGTTTACGGTGTCGGCTTTGTGCCGGTCCGCTGGTACTGGCAGCTGTTCTTCACCCCTTATGCCGCACTGCCGATACTGGCATATATCCTCTGGCTCCGGTTGCTCTGATCTGACAGAGCCCATCGAGCGCCAGGCGCGAAGCGCTGAATATCACAGCCCGTTACTTCGGTAACGGGCTGTTTTTTATGGGCCGTTATTTGATTTGGCAAAAAAATCTGACGATTTGTGACGGTTGGTAAATGCGCCATTTCATAATGACAGGCAACTTAGGTATAGTAAGCGACTAGTGAAACGAGGTCAGGACAGACACTGGCCGAGGTGTGATTGCATGGGATACCGATGACTGAAGAAAATGCCTTTGAATGGCCAATCACCATTTATTACGAAGATACCGATCTGGGTGGCATCGTCTACCACGCCAATTACTTAAAATTCTTTGAACGTGCCCGCACGGAACTCTTCCGGAGCCACGATGTCAGTTTACAGGCATTGTTTGCGCAGCAAATCAGCTTCGTGGTACGTCATATGGACATTGATTTTCATAAAGGTGCCCGGCTGGACGATCGTCTGGTTGTCCGGACCTGGCCGGTTAAAATCCGCCGCGCCTCCATCGAATTCTGTCAGGTTTTAGTAAACAATACCGGCGAAACCTTGTGTAAAGCATTGGTTCAGGTAGCCTGTGTCCATCCTGGAACGATGAAGCCAACCCAGATCCCAGAATATATTAAGTCGGAGATATCGAAGTGACTGCTGAACTATCCATTTTAGATCTTTTTTTACAGGCGAGCCTGCTGGTAAAGATCGTGATGCTTATTTTGCTGGGTATGTCGATCGTCTCCTGGGCGATGATTGTCAAGCGCTCTCAGGTCCTGTCCCATGCGGCAGCCAAAGCAGAACGCTTTGAAGATCGTTTCTGGTCGGGCATTGATCTGTCTCAGCTGTACCAGGAAGTACAGGCGAGAAAAGACAACCTGACCGGTTCTGAACAGATTTTTTATGCCGGCTTTAAAGAGTTTGCCCGCCTGCACCGCAACAACGGCAAGGTGCCGGATGCGGTGATGGAAGGGACCGGCCGTGCCATGCGTGTTGCGCTGTCCCGTGAAGTGGACGAAATGGAAACCAATCTGCCGTTCCTGGCTACGGTGGGCTCGATCAGCCCGTACATCGGCCTATTCGGCACGGTCTGGGGGATCATGCACGCCTTTATTGCCCTGGGGGCAGTGAAGCAAGCGACACTGGCGATGGTTGCGCCGGGGATTGCAGAAGCCCTGGTCGCGACGGCGATGGGTCTGTTTGCTGCGATCCCGGCGGTGATGTTCTACAACCGGCTGACCAACCAAGTCACCAAGCTGGAACATACCTACGCCACCTTTATGGAAGAGTTTTCCAGCATTTTGCACCGCCAGGCTTTTGCTGCAAATCAGGAGTAATAAGCCATGGCTTATCAACCAAAAAAGCGCAAAATGACCGCGGAAATCAACGTGGTGCCATACATTGACGTGATGCTGGTGCTGCTGATCATTTTCATGGTGACCGCACCATTTGTGACTCAGGGTGTGGATGTGGAGTTACCGGCCACCCAGAGTGCGAAAACCGCGGCTGAACTGATGGGTGACGACAACAGCGGTTCGCCGATCATTGTCGAGGTGGACCGTGACGGCAACCTGGGCTTGAGTGTCAACAATGCCGATATGGTGCGTGGTTTGCCGCTCAATGATCTGCTGACCCGGATCCGTGCTGAGTTGCAACTGAACCCGGGCTCACCGGTGCTGGTCGGCGGGGATGGCCGTGTGCCGTATTCATTCATCGTTGAGACTCTGGATGCCCTTAATCAGGCCGGGGTCGGTTCGGTGGGTCTGATGACGGAACCTTTGGAGCAGTAGGCGAGCAGGATGAAAGATAACAATTACAGTGCTGCCGTCATTATTTCGTTACTTCTTCATGGTTTACTGATAGCGGCGCTGTTATGGGGAACGGATTTCTCCATGAGTAAGCCCCAGCCGCAAGGCAACACGATTAAAGCGGTAGTGGTGGACCCGGCGTTGGTCAACCAGCAAGCGCAGCAGATCCGTCGGCAGCGTGAAGCCGCCCAGCAGGCTGAGCAAGAGCGATTGAAGCGCCTTGAACAGCAAGCGGAAGCCTTGGAGCAGCAACGACTGGCGGAAGAAAAGCGTCTGCGTGAGCTGAAAGCCAACAAGCTGAAAGCGGAAAAAGCGGCCCGTGAAGCGGAAGCAGAGCAGAAGCGGATCGCCGAGGCCAAGCGTCAGGCCGAGCAGGAAAAGCGTCGCGCCCAGGAAGAAGCCCGCCAGGCGGAGCAGGAGCGACAAGCTAAGCTGGCAGCCAAGCATCAGGCTGAGGAAGAAGCGCGTCAGGCCGAAGTTGCCCGTCAGGCAAAACTGGCCGAGAAGCGTAAAGCCGAAGAAGAGGCCCGCCAAGCAGAACAGGAACGCCAGGCCAAGCTAGCGGCGAAGCAGAAAGCGGAAGAAGAAGCCCGCAAGGCCGAGCAAGAACGTCAGGCGAAGCTGGAAGCGAAACGCAAAGCTGAAGAAGAAGCGCGTTTGGCGGAAGAGCAACGCAAGGCTGAGCTGGCAGCGAAGAAAAAGGCCGAAGAAGAGCGGCGTAAAGCAGAAGCTGCTCGAAAGAAAGCTGAGCGCAAAGCGGCGGAAGCCCGCGAACTTCAGCGCCAGCAGGAAGCGGCACTGAACGATATGTTTGCCGGTTTGGAAGCGGAAACTGAGCAGCGCGGCGGTGCCCGCGGCCAGTTTATCGAGGACGAAACCCAGCGATACGCCATGATTTTCCAGGATCTGATCCAACAGAAGCTCTTAGTAGATGAGAGCTTTTATGGCAAAGAGTGCGTGATCCGGATGCGGTTGGCTGCGAACGGATTACTGCTGGATGCATCGGAAGTTGGTGGTGACGGCGCCTTGTGCCGGGCATCAAAAGCTGCGGTGGTAAAAGTCAGCCAGTTCCCAATGCCGGAAGATGCGGCAGTGGTTGAGAAACTGCGTAATATTAGATTAACCGTAAGCCCACAATGATTGAGGAGTAGTGATGAAACGTTGGATCATGGGCTTGTGTATTGCTCTGTTGAGTTTTAGCCAAATCGCACAAGCTGAATTAGAGCTGGTGATCACCGAAGGGGTTGATTCTGCCCGTCCGATTGGTGTGGTGCCGTTCAAGTGGGAAGGCGAGGGCCGGATGCCGACCGATCTTGCGGCGGTGATTGCCTCCGATTTACGTCGCAGTGGCAAGTTCAGCCCGGTGGCAACCAGCAAGATGCCGCAAACACCATACAGCGATGAAGAAGTGGATTACACCGCCTGGACTTCGCTCGGGGTGGATGCGCTGGTGACCGGTCAGGTCACCCTGAATGCCGATGGCAACTATGTCATCAAATACCAGTTGGTGGATGTGGTTCGCGGCCAGCTGACCAGTGGCGAAAGCCGGGGGCTGGATAATGGCAAACTGGTGCTGACCAAAGATCACGTGCTGTTTACCCGCACGGCGACGGTGAAAAAGAGCCGTCTGCGTCAGTACGCGCACCGGATTTCCGATATCGTGTATGAGACGCTGATCGGCGAGAAAGGGGCTTTCCTGACCCGAATTTCATATGTCGTGATTGACGACAAAGCCAAGTATCCGTACCAGTTACGTATTGCTGATTATGACGGCTACAACGAACAGCTGGTGCTGAAATCTCAGCAGCCGTTGATGTCGCCATCCTGGTCACCGGATGGTAGTAAGCTCGCTTATGTCAGCTTTGAAAATAAGCAAGCCCAAGTTTTTGTGATGGACATTTACCAGGGCACCCGCGAAATGGTTGCGTCGTTCCCGCGGCATAATGGTTCACCACGTTTTTCACCAGATGGTAAAAAACTTGCTTTAGTGCTCTCGAAAAGCGGCAGTTTACAGATTTATGTGCTGGATCTGGAAACGAAGAAACTCGCCCAAGTTACGGATGGTCGTGCGAATAACACCGAGGCATTTTGGGATCCAGATGGTCAGTCTATGATCTTTACCTCAGACAGAGGTGGTAAACCCCAGATATATCGAGTAAATTTAGCAGACGGTTCGACTAAGCGTCTTACTTGGCAAGGAAGTCAGAACCTGGGTGGTCAATTGACGCCTGATGGACGGTTCTTGGTAATGGTACACAGATCAGACTCTGGGTATAACATTGCTAAACAAGATCTGAAAACCGGTGCGGTTCAGATATTGACGAAGACGTTTTTGGATGAGTCGCCAAGTATTGCCCCCAACGGTGGCATGGTGATTTACAGCTCTGTGAATGATAAATCGAATGAGTTGTCACTTGTGTCGATTGACGGGCGCTTTAAAGCACGATTACCTGCGACGAACGGGCGGGTTCGCGCTCCATCCTGGGGGCCGTTCTTATAACGTTCACCTAAAAAAATAGCGATATAAAAGGAAAATAAAATGCAACTGAATAAAGTTTTAAAGGGTTTGGCAATTGCGCTGCCAATGATCACTCTGGCTGCTTGTAGCTCGAACGAAAGCACTGATAGCGCTGCGGCATCAGAAACGACCAACGCCGGTGCGGGCACAGCAGTGACAACACCTGCTGATCAAACTACAGTTGCAACGCCAGTAGAAGCAGGCGATGCAGCCCTGTCTGAGCAGGAAGTGCGTAACCAGCAGCTGCGCCAGGAGCAGACCGTTTACTTCAAGTTTGATAACGCTGAAATTCAGCCGGATTACCAGGACATGCTGACAGCACATGCACAATACCTGCGTGATAACGGTGCAGTGAAAGTGATTATTGAAGGTCACGCGGATGAGCGTGGTACGCCAGAGTACAACATTGCGCTGGGTGAGCGTCGTGCCAATGCGGTTGCGAAATACCTGCAGGCGCTGGGTGTTTCTGCAAGCCAAATCTCGATTGTGAGCTATGGTGAAGAGAAACCATTGGTTCTTGGCCACACTGATTCAGATTACGCGAAGAACCGTCGTTCGGTTCTGGTTTACTAATCTGTAGGAAACGACTATGAACAGTAACACGATGCGTCGCCTCGCATTTACGTTGCTGGTTGGTGCGGCGACCCAAGTGGTCGCCGCGCCTGCACCTGTTACCGAGCTGAATAGCGCTGGTAGCAACAGCCAGCAGCGTGATGACAGCTTGACCCGCCTGGAGCGGATGATTGAGGCGCGAAATCAAATTCAGCTGGAGATGCAGCGTCAGTTGGATCAACTGGGTTCCGAGGTCAGCGAACTGCGCGGTGCCGTAGAGCGCAATACCTATGAGCTCAACCAGATGCTGGAACGCCAGCGTGAGCTCTATCGAGAGCTGGATACGCTGAGCCGTCAGCCGAAAATGGAAGCCAAGCCTGAGTCTGACGAGCCTGCGTCCACGGAGACGTACAGCACCAATGTCAGTGAAAACGATGCCTACGAGAAAGCCGTCAATCTGATCCTCAAAGAGAAGGATTACAACGGTGCCGTGGCTGCGTTTCAGTCTTTCCTGAGCACTTACCCGGAATCGGTTTATCTGCCGAACGCCCATTACTGGCTGGGGCAGTTGTACTTCACTCAGAATAAATTGCCGGAAGCCACTGAACAGTTTAAAGCCGTTACCAGCGTTAAAGATTCCAATAAACGGGCAGATGCGATGCTGAAACTGGGCGTGATTGCCGAGCGAAGCAAGCAAGTGGATGAGGCTAAAAAGCTTTATCAGCAAGTGATGGAACTCTATCCGGACTCGACCAGCTCCAGCCAGGCCGAGCGACAGCTGAAAAAGCTTGCCAAATAAAAAGAAAATTCGCTAAAGGTCAGTTTTTACTGGCCTTTTTGCTATCTGAAATCCCAATCATGTTACAGACTTGTCAGAACTTTGTGGGGCTGTGTATAAATTCAGCGGCGGCGGTGTATAATGCCCGGACGAGTAAGGACGAGCTGATAGAGCAATTCGAGACATGAGCCTGACATTTGATCCCTCTGAAATGATTTACCCGTTTCCCCCGAAGCCGACGCCGTTGACTGTCGACGAGCAGCTGGCATACAAAGCAAAAATCAAAGCCCTGCTGAAGGAAAAAGATGCGGTTTTGGTTGCCCACTACTACACCGACCCTGAAATTCAGGCCCTGGCAGAAGAGACCGGCGGTTTCGTCGGCGATTCTCTGGAAATGGCCAAGTTCGGGAACCAGCACCCGGCCAAGACCCTGGTGATCTGTGGGGTGCGCTTTATGGGGGAATCAGCCAAAATCCTGACCCCGGAGAAGCGGGTGTTGATGCCGACGCTGGAGGCTGAGTGTTCGTTGGATCTGGGCTGTCCGGCTGATAAATTCTCCGAGTTTTGCGATGCCCATCCGGATCATACCGTGGTGGTGTATGCCAATACCTCGGCGGCGGTGAAAGCGCGTGCCGACTGGGTGGTGACATCCAGTATTGCGCTGGAAATTGTCGAGCACCTGGATGCGGAAGACAAGCCGATCATCTGGGGGCCAGATCGCCATCTGGGCGCGTATATCCAGAAGCAAACCGGTGCAGACATGCTGCTGTGGCAAGGTGAGTGCGTGGTGCACGATGAGTTCTCAGCCAAAGCCCTGCGGGAGATGAAGCATCTCTACCCGGACGCCGCCGTGCTCGTACACCCGGAGTCACCGGCCAGCGTGGTCGCGCTTGCCGATGCCGTTGGCTCGACCAGTCAGCTGATCAAGGCCGCGAAAACCTTGCCGCATCAGAAGTTGATTGTCGCGACGGATAAGGGCATCTTCTTTAAGATGCAGCAAATGGTGCCGGAAAAAGAGTTGGTGGAAGCGCCGACCGCCGGGGCCGGCGCAACGTGCCGTAGCTGTGCCCATTGTCCGTGGATGGCAATGAATGGCCTGAAGGCCATCGAAGAAGGGCTACGCGAAGGGGGCGCGCAGCATGAGATTTTCGTCGACCCGGACCTGCGTGAGAAATCGCTGATCCCGCTGAACCGGATGCTCGACTTTGCCGCAGCGCTGCAATTGAAAGTCAAAGGCAACGCCTGACCGACGCGTGCTTTATCGCCGTTATACGCAGGCATCATCAACAATGGCGGCCATTGGCCGCCATTGTTGTTTGTCCACTAGCCGTTGCAGCGTTATTGCTGCGCTTCGACCAGCGCCTGGGCGCGCAGTGTCAGGCCACAGACCATGGTCGGCACGGAGTGAAAGATCTCTTCAAATTGCGCCAGGTTGTCAGCTCCTTCCTGAGCCAGAGCTTCCATCGCATTTTCCGGATCGTACAGCAGGCTGAAGCACAGCAACACGCCGCCAAGCAGGGCATTGTCCTCACTGTCTTCCGGCATCAAGGTTTCCCAGTCGTCACGCGCCAGTTGCCAGCCTTGCAACATCCCTTCGGAAAACTCACGGGTCGCTTCGCTGACCAGCTCTTTGTCGTCCAGGGCGCAATCTGCCGGCCACTGCCAGGTCCCTGTCAGTAGCGCTTCGCGGGTCTGGTTCCAAATCTCAACAATCGCATTGGCATAAGTTTCCAGCTCTTCATGGCTGGCAAAAGGTGATGTTTCTTCGCCGCCCCACATAAAGGCCAACCATTCAGACGGGTTGATCAGATGCGGCGCTGCTGCCATGGCGGTGATAAAACCACGCGTTTGTGATTCAGACAGTAGTTGCTCGGCCAGCTGGCGGTCTTGCAGTAACTCACTTAGTGGGGATGACATAATACAATCTCGTTGAACAGGGTATGTGTACGTCATGTCTGCCGGATGGATTCAACCGGGCCGCATGACGTCTGTATAAAGTTTGCATTGTAGCAGCCAGGGCCGGGCAGCACAGTAACATCAGGGCCGGAACCATGGTTTTGGCCCCGGAGCTGCTGAAATATTAAGCATGCGGGCCGATTTTTTTTGTTTTTTATTGACCTTGTTGAGAGCGGACACTATAGTTACGCCCCGTTGAGACGACAACCATAAACCGTTGTTGCCAACAACAATCTGATTGGTGAGGTGTCCGAGTGGCTGAAGGAGCACGCCTGGAAAGTGTGTATACGGCAACGTATCGAGGGTTCGAATCCCTCCCTCACCGCCATCTTCCCGAAAGACCGCCTACAAGGCGGTCTTTTTCGTTTAGCTTGTCTTTTTCCCTTCTTACCGTTCTGCTATTTATCCGTTTGTTTGCTGTTCGCTCGTTCGTACTGAGTGGCGGTTTGTTGTCTTGGATACCGAACCGAACGCCTTGACCCATGAAGGCTGAGTGTGCGGATCTGAAATGCCCCTTATCCATAAAGCCAATCCGTGTGTCTCACGATTTACCCGGGATCTATGATGTCGCCAGGACCTTGAGTTTCCCCAACGCTAATGCTAACCCAACTCAACCTGCTGCCCTGTTGGTGCATGCTATACACTCCGGGAGACAATGATGCTGTGTAAGAAAGTTTCATTCACTCCCTGATTTTCGATGAAGTTTCCTGCGTGGTCGAACTGATCTGCCCATGAGGCACGAACTTTACGCAATAGATGCTCTGACTTTATGGTGATTAACTGCTTACTGAAATCGCAAGAGGTGGTTGTTTAGTAAAATTATCACTCTAAAGCTGTAAATGACGTCTGAAACAATGATTAAAGTGAATTTAAATCATGAGGTATTTTCATGTTCAATCTATTTACTGATTAAGTCTAATAAAAACAATTGTTTGTAATTGCATCTGATGAGGTCATAAAGTTCATGTTGTTAAATTGTAATTATAGGCGCCTTTGAGCTCATCAACTCAAATCGATCTAAAAGGTAATGTATTCTCGCGATATTTAGCACGTTCAACCATAGTTATCTTGTAATTGTGACTTAGGTCAGACTGCTTTGCAGCACGGCACTGCCGCTTTTGTGGTGAATTATTTCAACATGAGTTCAAAATTTGGTTGTAAATTAACAACTAAAATAAAACTTTGGTGATTAATTTTAATAAAAACCTGTTCTAATACACAAATCAACTGGTGTTCTTGCTTGAATCCAGATTTTTTAATGATTAACTAGTTTTTTGGCCTTATTTTATATTATGGAGATTTGCGGTATGTCGGTGAAAGGTCAATTTTGTGTGCGTAATGCAGCAGCAGATACATTTGCCATGGTTGTGTTTAGTTTTTTCACCGGCATGATGATCGAAATCTTCATCTCAGGGATGACGTTTGAGCAATCCCTGGCTTCGCGAACTTTATCAATTCCGGTAAATATCGCCATTGCCTGGCCGTATGGTGTCTTCCGTGATTATATCTTGCGCAGCGGTTACCGACTGTCGCCGAGCAGCTGGATGAAAGGGCTGTCTGATATGGTTGCTTACGTCCTGTTCCAGTCACCGGTCTATGCCGGTATCTTGTGGGTGGTCGGGGCCGATGTCGATCAGATCGTGACTGCGGTCACCAGTAATGCTTTTGTGTCCGGCCTGCTGGGTGTGGTTTACGGCGTGTTTCTGGACATCTGCCGTCGCGCGTTTCGGGTACCGGGCTACTACCAACAAGCCTGAGAGTCTCCCCCGGCCTGATGAGATAACCAGCTCCCGACGGGAGCTGTTTTTATTTGGCGCCGGGGCGACCTTGCCTTTTCTTCACTGTCACTTCCAGTTGTGGCGAAGCAATTGTGATGTTGTGCTCGACGAATTTGCGTTTGATGCGGCTGTGCAAGTCATGGGTCAGGGCCAGACGATGGGCGGTTTCGGCGGCATAGGCCCGCACCTCATAGTTCTGGCTGTCCGCTGTCAGGCTGAGAAAGAAGACCTCGGGTGCCGGATTGTCCAGCACCAATTCACACTCTTCCGCCGCATCAAACAGTAACTGGGTCACCAGCTCCGTATCATCCAGGTATTTCACGCTGATCACCAGCGTGACGCGGGTGATGGGATCAGACAGTGACCAGTTAATAAACTGCTCAGTCACGAATGCTTTGTTCGGCACAATCACCTCTTTACGATCCCAATCTACAATCGTCGTGGCGCGGGTTTTGATCTTGGCGATAACGCCGGTCAGATCACGGATGGTGACGGTATCGCCAATTCGGATGGGTCGCTCGAAAAGAACGATCAAACCGGAGATGAAGTTGGCGAAAATTTCCTGCAAGCCAAAGCCTAAACCGACTCCGAGCGCCGCGATCAGCCATTGCATTTTTGACCAGTCGAAGCCAATCAGTCCGGAGCCGATGATGATCCCGAGGAAAATGGTGGTGTAACGGGTGAGGGAGGTGATGGCATAGCCGGTGCCAGGGGAGAGATCCAGGTGTTGCAGGATCAGCAGCTCCATGGCCCCGGGCAAGTCCCGGGTAATGATGGCCGTGAGCCAGAAGGCCAAGCCGGCAAGCAGGACGCTTTTCAGGGATATTGCGCTGAGCTCTTCCATGCCGTCAATCGTTGTGGAAACATCCCACAGAGTGATGTCTTCCAGAAAGGTGATCGCCTGATAAAAATCGGACCAGACAACGGCGACCATCGTCAAGTAGATCAGCAGCAACAGGGAGCGCAGCAGCCGCAACGACTGGGCGCTGATTTTTTCCAGATCGATTTCCGGCTCTTCGATTTCAATCTGCATTTCGCTGCTGGCAAAGCTCTCTTCTTTGTCGACCTGCACTTCTGCCAGTCGTTGCGCCAGAATCTCCTGGCGCTTGGCTTTGGCACGTTCAAACGCCAGTCGTCTTTTCTGGATCAGCATCAACCGTTTGATCAGGTAGTACACCAGCAGGGTGATGACCCCAATTACCGCGGAGATTTCCAGCTTGGTCATCACCGATTGCGAAGAGGTCAGGTAGCCGCTGAGGGCGGTGTAGTTGAGCACCTGCGGGATCAGAATCAGCGTCCACCAGAACAGGTTATGGCCGATATGGGCTTTTCCGGCGGGCAAATCACGATAGGTCATCGGGATTTTTTCATGATACAGGCGCCAGAGGAAAAAGCTGACCGCCAGGTTGCTGATTAGGAAAGCCAGCCGCCCCAGTGTCGCATTGACATCAATATCGCTGTACAGGTTGGCAAAGTTTTGCACAATCGCCAGCGGGAGGTAGATCCAAATCAACCGGCGATAATGGGCAAAACAGCGTTGGACCAGCGATTGATCCCAGTCGAAGTGGCTGATGAAGATCCCGTCATCCCGCACCAACTCCCGCATAAAGCAGTACACCGCCAGCGAGACCGGAATCGCGAGTGCCTGGCCCAGGTGATGGATGAAGGGATATTGCCAGGCATCGCTGAGTAAATAGCCCAGTAAACCAACCGCAAACGGGAACGGCCAGGCCAGCAGAAATGCAATACAGACGTTATAAATACTGAAGCGAAATTTGTCCTGGGTAACTTTGCCGATCTTCTGGCTGGTGGCCTTCAGATATTTCTTCCAGCGTTTTCTGAACCGACTTAAGGCCAGGAGCAAAAAGACGATTGTCGTGAAGACAAAAATCTGAGTGGTTTTGTCGACGGTTGTGGGGATCTTCAATAAATTCACCCACTGAAACGGTGAAAAGAACCACTTCAATTTTTCCCAGGTCCCTAGGATCACATTCAGACCGAGGGGATTAGTATCCGGTGCCCAGAACAGGCGCTTAATGGCTTGCGCTTCGAGTTCGTTTAAATTGGTGTTGAGGTTTTCATAGGCAACTTTGAGTGTCGCTTGTTGATAGATCAGAGTGTCTGACGTATTGAGCAGTTGCTCCAGCAGCGCGATGTTGCTCTCGAGCAAGCTTTGGGCTTGTTGCTGCTGGGCCGGGGTCAGGTTGCCGGGCCTCGGTCGGGTGACTTCATTCTTTAATATGTCCAGCTGTTGGCGGTATTCATACTTCTGGATTTGGTTGCGGGCAATGTCGCGATCCAGCGTTTCGATAGGAGGATTGTCCGGCAGGCGGTTGATCCGCGATCGCAGGTTCTCACTGAAGGCCGGACTCAGCTTCAGCCATTCAGCCATGGCTTCAAGATCCGATGCCGTCTGGTTGACCACTTCTTCCTGCTCGGCAGTGGTTTGTTGTTGTTGCCGGACCTGATCAATTTCATTGACCAGCGTTTCCAGGGCTTTGCTGTAGCGTTCGTTTTGCGCTTGTCGTGTCTGCAAAGCCTGGGGGAGGGGTTCTGATTCAGGCTTAGGGGGTTCCTGCTCCTCGGTTTGTTCATCGATCTCTGCGCGTTGCAGGCGGGTGAGCCGGCGTTCCAGATTATTGCGGTAAGCCTGGCGGGCTTCGATTTCTGAGTTGCTCAGTTGAATCCGTTGTTTGGCCAGAGTACGTCGGTTCCCGGCACTGAGCTGTTTGGCTTCCAGGGCATAGAGTTGGCTGACATAGTATTCGTGTGCGATCTCCAGCGGCAGAAGCACCTCCGGCGCCGCTTCTTGCTGGCGTTCATGTTTAAGTTGCTTTTCAGTCCGTTTGATCTTTTCGCGCAGCAGCTCCGATTGATAGGAAAAATCATCAATGCCCTGTTCGATGGCCTGGAGATCATTCTTGTCATCGTTCCGGCTTTGCTCCAGTTGCTCTAAGCGGCTGTCCTGCTCGGCGACTTCCAGGGTCAGCTGCTCCTGATCCCATGCGCCGAAGTCCGGAAATTGGGTGGCAGAAAAGGCGTTGATCTGCTCATCGAGCGCTTGGGTTTGTTGATCAAAGTTAGTGATTAAATCGCGGTATTGCTGGGTCTGACGTTTAAACTCGGCGGTTTTTTCCAACTGGCGTTTGGCTTGGGTCAGGGTGTCCAGGGCTTTGATGACTTCCGGGGTATTATCTTGTTTCTCTAACACGTCAATCTGCTGCGTCAGCAGCTGCAAACGACTCTGTGTTTCTTCGGAGTCGGCGAGGCCCGGGAAAGAAGACAGAAGAAGCAAGAATAACGGTATCAATGAAGCCCATTTGATCATGGCCGATTCCTGGTTGTGGTGCAGCAGCAGTGCTGTGTTGAAGTGTAGCAGTAAATAAAAACAAGCGATTGGACTGTATCATAGGCAATTTGCACTATTCCTCAACACTCGTGGCGATTTTCAAGAAAAGCGCTTGACCCTGATGCGCTAAGCCATTAAATTAGCCGCCGTTGAGACGCAAAGCGTCCGACAACAATTTGGTGAGGTGTCCGAGTGGCTGAAGGAGCACGCCTGGAAAGTGTGTATACGGCAACGTATCGAGGGTTCGAATCCCTCCCTCACCGCCATATTTCGGAGAGATGGCTGAGTGGTTGAAAGCACCGGTCTTGAAAACCGGCATACGTTTATAGCGTATCTAGGGTTCAAATCCCTATCTCTCCGCCACACATAAAAGAACCGCTGAACTCTCAGCGGTTTTTTTATGTCTGAAATTTGTGATGATGAGATAGGGTGAAGAATCCTAGCGGGGCGGACGGCGTGTCTTCAGCCGAGCGAAGCGAGACAACGTTGCCAGCCGAAGGCGCTTTCAGGCAACGGCCCGAAGGGCGAAGTAAATCCGCTGTTACCCGAAGCGCTCCGCCACATTCGAAGAGCCCTGTCGTCAGACAGGGCTTTTTTCGTTTTAGCCGCTGGGACTGAGGCCCGGAGGCTTAATCGTGAAAACGGACTTAATGGGTCGTATCCGTGATTGAGTACACTGTCGCCTGAATTTGGCTGTTATTGATCGGGTCATTCATCTTGTTCGACAGTTTTACCGCCGGGGCATTGAGCTGTAATTTCTTCGCACGGTCCAGGTTCTGGTAGGCCTTGGCGTAGTATGTCGGGCTGGCATTGATTGCTTGCTCCAGGTGATAAACGGCAGATTCATAGTCGCCGCTCAGCATGGAGAAGTAGCCGATATCATTGAGGGCTTCAGCCCGCGTCATGATTTTGGAAAGCGCGTCCAGTGCATCATCGTAGCGTTTGGCTTTGATATAGGTGAGTCCGAGGTTAGACCAGGCGCGTTTATTGTTCGGGTACAGCAGGGTGGTGCGTTGATTGATAATTTCCGCTTGAGGCAAATTGCCATCCAAATAGTAGGAGTAGCCCAGGTTCATCAGCGCTTTCGGCGATTTTTGCTCCAGCTTGAGGATTGCCAGATAGATGGCTTGTGCATCTTTGTGGCGGGCATCCAGATCAGCCAGTATCCCGAGGCCAATGTAGGCATTCAGTGGCGATTGCTTGTCTAAAGCGAGTTGCTTTGCCGGACCTTGACTATTGGGGAGCCAGTCTTTGTTATTCTGTCTGTCCTGATCCATTCTCGCGACGCGTAATAACTGGGCCTCCGCATTTTTGTGCTCACCGAGTTTGAGCTGTACCACACCCAATGCCGCCGCGTATTGAATATTATCTGCTTTGATTAAAGCTGCCCGGCCATAGGCCAGTTTGGACAGTTCAAAATTATTCCGCTGCTGATGAATATAGCCAATTTTATAGTAGGCCTGGTCAGCATCTTTCTGTGAAGGGAAGCTGAGCGCGCGAATATACTCGTACAGGGCAAGGTCCGGGTTGTTCCCCATATATGCTTTATCGCCGCGAACAATGGCCTCTTCCGGTGTTTCCGGTGGAAACTCATTGGTTAAACCCAACGTTGGCTTTCCATCGTAAAGTTCGTGATCAAAATTGACTTGTTGCCCGGCTGTTTGCTCCGTTGAACTACATCCCGTGAAGAACAGGGTCAAACAAAGTAGGGCCAGCGAACCACTTCGCGGATTAGATAGATAGCGCATAATTTACTCCCACATCCTTATACTGGAATGATTTATCGGCCGGAAAAAACGTCTAATACAGCGATAATTGCTGGTCCAACGGCGACGGCAAAAAAGCCTGGCCAGATACAAGTGACTAGCGGGAAAATCATTTTCGTCCCGATTTTTGCCGCTTCTTCTTCGGCCTTTTGCATGCGGCGATCCCGAAATTCTTCGGCATACTCTCTGAGGGTGTCCCCCATGCTGGAACCGAGCTTGACTGATTGGGTAATAATACTGACCAGGCCTTGAAGCTCGAGCAGCCCAGTCCGTTCAATGAATTGATGCATCGCCGTTGGCATGGGTACACCGACCCTGACTTTTTGACAAATCAGCTGAAGTTCATGGCTGAGTGACGGAGAGATTGAACTGATTTCACTGGACACACGATTAAGTGCTGCAAGAAATCCCAACCCGGCTTCGGATGAGACGACCAGTAGGTCGAGGGCATCCGGAAAAGCGTTCTTCAGCGACTTGATTCGTTTTTCCGCCATTCTCTTCAGAATGAAATTGGGGATAAATGAGGCAATCCCCATGGCAAAAAGGGTATAGATGATAATTTTCTGAGAAGTTAACTCCGGTATAAACCGGGTCACGACGAGCGCAGCAAAGAAGGTAATAATGACCAAGGCTATTTTAATCGCATAAAATGACGTGAGTGCATTTTCTTCATGGTAGCCCGCATGCATTAAAAGCTGGGTTGTGCTGTTTCTTTCCTTGATGGATTTAGGAGTGACATATTTTTCCAGTGACTCAAGGGTTTTATCAAATTGATTGGATTCTTGCCCCTTTTTACCGGACTGGCCTCCGGAGATAAGATTGAGTTGCTTTTTGAGTGGGCTTAACAAATTGAGCAGGAGAATGCCGATACAAATCGTAAAGGCAACCGCACTGAAAAAGGCCATGCCGAGAACCAGCCATCGCGCATATTCTTCATTATCAATAAAACCGTTGATCAGGGTGATGATGTAGTCCATGTCACACCTCAATACGCAGAATTTTACGTATCCACAATAACCCCAGAAACATACTGATCCCGGTGACGGTCAGTACAGTTGATCCTCTTTCTGATTCTAGCAGGGGAGAAATGTAATCGGGGTTGCTGATATATAAAATAAGAAAAAGAACAAAAGGGACGAGCATCAAGATCCAAGCTGACATGCGTCCTTCTGCCGATAAAGTCCGTACTTTTCGCATTAAGCGAAAACGTCCTCGAATTACCTCGGACAGTTTTTCCAGGGTTTCAGCAAGGTTGCCGCCGGTCTCTTTCTGGATGATCACGGCACTGTTAAAGGCCAGTACGTTGACCGAAGGATTGCGATGCGCAAGATTGGTTAATGCAACCCTGAGGTCGACCCCGTAATTCAGCTCGACAAAGGTTTTGCCAAACTCGGTCGAAACCGGCGGCGGCATTTCTTCGCTGACCGTTTTCATCACATCCGTGAAGGGGTAACCGACCAACAGTGCCCTTTTCATCACATCCAGCGCTTCGACAAACTGCTCTTCAAACAGGTTCAGGCGTTTTTCGGCTTGGCTCCTGAGCCAAAGACTAAACCCGATGAGGATGGCGAGCGGGGAGAGGAGTGCCATTTGCAGGTTCAGGGTAAAGACTAATACGGCCAAGCTGGCACCGAAACCAGCGACCATAAGCCAAAAGACGACTTTGTAGGCCTTCCACTCCAGCCCGGCCAGGGAGAGCTTCTCTGCCAGATATTCTCCCAGCGGGTTGTTTTCCAACCAGCGTTCCGTTGCGGAGAGCTGATCGAGGTATTGTTTTCGGAGCAGAGACTTCTGGTTGGTATTGCCTGATTCCGCAATATACTCAAGCTGCTGTTTGAGTAACCGTGAACGCTTGGCGCGCGTCCCTGTGGTCGAAATCATCAGCGCTTGCGAGATCACGACCACGGCCAGAAACAGAACAATCAGGTACATCTGTAAATTCTGATCCATTACAGCCCCCGTTTATCTGCCGAAAAGTAGGTATAGGGAAGCTCAATGCCCATATGTTTGAAGGCTTCCATAAATGAAGGAATATTCCCTGTCGCCTGGTAGTCGCCAAGAACGTGACCTTCGGCATCAATGCCGCGTCGTTTGAACTGAAACAGCTCCGTCATGGTAATAACATCACCTTCCATGCTGTTTATTTCAACAATGCTGGTGATACGTCGTTTACCGTCTTCCATCCGTCGTAGCTGCACGACAATGTGCAAGGCCGAAGCAATCTGAGCCCGCACATTTTTAATCGGCATGTTCCACCCGGCCATGGCAAACATGTTCTCGATACGCCCTAAAGCATCACGCGGGGTATTGGCGTGAATGGTGGTCATGGAACCATCATGGCCGGTGTTCATCGCGGCCAGCATATCGACGGCTTCCCCGCCACGAACCTCACCGACCACGATTCGATCCGGGCGCATCCGCAGCGAGTTAATCACCAGCTCCCGTTGGGTGATTGCGCCGCGGCCTTCAATGTTCGGTGGGCGAGTTTCAAGCCGCACCACATGGGGCTGTTGCAGTTGCAGTTCCGCTGAATCTTCAATGGTAATGATCCGTTCATTTTCGGGAATAAAGCCGGAGCAAACATTCAATGTTGTTGTTTTACCGGAACCGGTCCCGCCCGAGATGAGAATATTCAGGCGACCTTTCACAATGGCTTCAAGAAAATGCGCCATTTCTTGATTCAGGGTGCCGAACTCAAGGAGTTGATCCACCTGGAGCCGTTCGACGGCAAAGCGCCGGATCGACAGTGAAGGGCCATCAATTGCCAGGGGAGGAATGATCGCGTTCACCCGGGAGCCGTCCTTCAACCGGGCATCAACCATGGGCGAGCTTTCGTCAATTCGACGCCCGACCTGAGACACAATTCTGTCGATGACGTTGAGCAAGTGGCTGTCGTCGCGGAAACTGGCATCGGTTGCGACCAGCTTCCCGCCGCGCTCCACGTAAATCCGATCATGGGAGTTGACCAGAATATCCGAAATGGATTTATCTTTTAGCAAAGGCTCCAGGGGGCCTAAACCGAGGATTTCATCCCCGACTTCTTCAACCACGCGTCTTCTGCTTTCGGCGTTCAGGGGAACATCCTGTTCAAGCAGCAGCATGGTTGCGGTTTCGGCAACCTGGATCCGGGCTTCATGGTCGGGGAGCGATTCCAGCAGGGACAGGTCCAACGCATTAAACAACGCATCCAAGAGTTGCTGTTTCACCTTGCGCTCACCGCTGTTGGCCGAAACATGGGAGCTAGGTTGTTCCTTTACAGCTTCAGACTTCACCTTGCCCTGGATGGATTCCTGGGGGGCTGAATTTTTTTTCAAAAACATACTAGCTCCTTAGAAACGAAAAAATACGCTTCAGGCCGTGAACTTGCTCCGACTCTTTTTCCAAAATGGCATCGGAAACCTGCGTCAGCGCTTTTACGATTGGTTTTTGAGGGTAATGCGTTGCCAGCAGTTCCCCTAAATTGGTTGATGAATTGACTGAGGTGTAATCGTTCGGGATCAGAATCAGCTTATCAACATGCAATGAGCGTTTAATCTCATCGGGTTTTATTTCATTGTTTTTTGAATACCGGTTGACGATCACTTGAATGGATTGCTGATTAATCCCCATCAGGTGTTTCAGTTGCTTGATCAGGTTCGCAGCTTCACTGATGGCCGGGATGCACTGCTGAACCACAATATAAATATTGCTGGCTTCAGCAATGGCCGGCAGGGTCGTACTTTCGAGACCCCGCGACAGATCCACAATGACATGATCAAAGTTGTTTTTGACCTGAAGCAAGAAGCGGTTAAATGAAATAGATTTCATTTCCGGCAGGTTATCCAGCAACTCCTGCGAACGGCTGGGGATAAATTTCAGCCCGGATTCATGTTTGGTCAGCATGCCGCTGAGTGCGTATTCATCCAGCTCATCGACTTGATCTAGCGCTTCCCCTAAGGTGAATTTAGGCTTGGTCGACAGCAGGTTGGCAGAACAACCGAATTGTGCATCGGTATCGATGAGAACCGGGTGGGTTGTTTTCTCTAACGCAATTAAATGAGCAATGGTAGTCGCAATAATGGTGGCACCCATTCCCCCTTTGGCGTTCATAACAACACTGACTTTGCCTTGTTTGCAGTTGTTTCTTTTTTCCGCAGCACAATCGTGAAACAGTTGCTCGAGCTCTTCTTCATCGAAGGGGATCATTAACACATCTTTGATCCCGGATTTCAGCGCATGGCGAAGAATTTGAGTGTCATTTTTCTCTGTCAGCAAAATAACCTGGGGTTGATCGCCATGATATTGCTTGATGCCTTTCGCTATGGTGACCCAGTCCGTATTACCATCTAGCAGGATCATATCCGGCGCCGCTTGACCGCCACTTTTCCCTTGGGTGAAAAAAGTATGTTCATCGACCGACTTAAATTTCGTATTGGGCCATTGCTGAACGTAATTGGCCAAAGGGGTGACGAACGCCGGGTTATTGCTCAGGATCCAACCATCCAGATAGGTTGACAGGGGGCGTTTCGTCCTTGTGTCATTGACTGACAGAGTACAGATATTGTTCATACATCACCTCAACAATCTGTGAATCCGGTTCTGGTCACACCCAAGCTTTCGCGAGGCAGGATTGTTTTAAATTCAGGGGCTGTGAATTTCACGCCGAAAGTCGCCAGGGGGATCAGTAACTCCAGGTTGTAGTTAATAATGCTGGCTTCCACAAACTCGATTTTCATGTGATTACTGGGATCGGTAAGCGGCTCAGAAACTTCCCCCCCGTCGCTGTCGAGATATTTCACCTGAATATTGTTTGCTGAAAAGTTGGGTAGCGGGACGCTATCGATAATTGCAGCGTTCAGTGCATCGGCCTGCTCGGTTGCCGTGATCTGGCATACACTGGCTAATCTCGCGACCCGTCGACTGGTTTCATTGAGCGTATGCCAGGTAAACATCAACCGACCAAACTCGATGATCGAGAATATCAGTAAGAAAAATAGCGAAGCGATGATCGTAAATTCAACGATAGTGACGCCGCTTTGTTTTTGGGGTTGATGGTTCATTACAGTGTCCTCATGGTATAGCTTGAGGTCATATTAAAATTTAGCGATATAGCGTCTGTACTGAAAAAGCTGGGAATTGAAGCCAGTACAGGTTGATACGGATAAGTGATTTCAACCTGAATATGATTGCTTTTTTGGGTGATGCTGATCTGATCTGTATTGAGCGCTGGCAGCGCTGCGTTACTGCCGCCGTTGACGGAACCATATACAGCCAGATTACTGGCAGCATCGATCTGATCTTGTGTCAGCGCATAGGTTGTGGTGGTGTCTTTACTGATTTCGTTCAACAGATATCGGGTACAGTCCCGGGTTAATTTTTCCAATTCGGTGTAAGTGTAAAATGCGCGTCCCAGCTCAAGGATTGACATCAATATCAATAATAGGAGCGGGAGTAGTATGGTAAACTCAACCATTGCGAGTCCATGTTCTGATCTTTTCATTAGGAATCCTCGCTGGCCGGGTCTTTGTAGAGCACAATTTTGTACGGGCCCTTGTCATTTGGAACCAGTCCCGGATTACCGTTATTGATTCGACAATCTGAGATAAACTCGCCGATTAACCAGGTACCATCACCACCGTTTCCAGAATCGTCGACATGTTCTGTGACGCTCATGGGCTGCACCAGGTAAAAGCAGGCGAGTCCTTTCAGCGGAATATCCATCCGTCCCCCTGATTTTGTGGCTTGGTCGCATTTCAACACCGGCGTGGCAATCACCCGACGGTAATACCCTTTGCTTTGGCACGACTCCGAGGCCAGGCAGGTTTCATAGTCGATATCGCTGTAGCTCTGTTTGTAGGTGTTGTAATTGTGCATCGCGCTGTAGTCTTTGTTCGCCACATACCGGCTCACAGTGTTGCCCTCGGCATCTACCTGCGTTTCTGTGGTGACCTGGACATAGTCAGCGGCGTAACTCGAATCAATATCAGCGGGATATAAATCGGCATCTTTTTTCAGATCCCCTTTGTAAATCCCGAATCGGGTATCAATGCCTTCGGAAGGGCCCGTCATATTTCCGGGTTCAGTTGTGATCGGTGTATCTTCAATCAGACCCATGCAGGCATTGAAACTACCGGCAAGCGCGTCCTGGTAGGTACTGGCCCCTGACATTGGATTGCCGTCACTGTCGGTGAGGGCTACCGGTTGAAAGTTCCCGGACCCGATGCTGGAGTCTTTTGAGGAGGATGCTTTCAGGACATGCAGGGAGCCCGCCGCATAGCCGGAGGCTGATGACGGGTCTTCATCGCCTTCGCAAATACTGAGCGGTGTCACGTTACAGGCCCGAGCGACGCTTGTGCTTGGCCCGGCAACGGCAGAGGCTCTGGCTTTGAAATCAATGCTAAACACTTTGACCAGAAAGTCCGGGATATCCACATTCTCAATGCGCACCCTGACGTAGGGGGACGTCGCGGTGGCGGTACTTGGGTCAAAGGGCAAGGTTTCCGAAAATTCGACGGTAATATTGCTATCGCTGACGGAAATATTCGCAAAACCGTCCAGGTCGAGGTTATGGGTGATGGTTTGCTTGCCCGCAATGATTGCTTCGTTATGATCGCCGCCCCGATCGATGGTATTGGCGGCACTGAGCGCTGCAGAATCAGCCAGATTCTGCAGTTTCCCTTTCGATAGGATGAGGTTGCCGACATCCATGGCCATTGCGCCGGCGCCGATCAGCACCGCCATCGCGAGGGTTGCAAAGACGGCAACAACGCCTCGTTGCCGGCGTGGTGAGATGGTCATGTTTCGTTGTAAAGCCATGGTGATACCTCTGCTCAGGGAGCAATCATTACAATCGTTTACTTGCTGACAATCATGTTTTTCTCTTTGACTTTTTCCGACTTCAAGCCTTTTTGTTCCGTATTAATCGATTTACTGGCTTTTTTACCACTAAACCGTGGCGGACCCTCGGGCACTCGAGTCTCGGCTAAAGGATCAATTGTTTGCATCCGGATGAGTTGGTGCTTACTTTGTCCGAAGGGGTCACTTTTTGCGGTGGCGGTTGAACAGAACAAGAGCCACAAAGCGACGGCTAAGACAGTTTTCATCATCAGTACTCCTTATAAACTGTGCCCAAACTGACCTTCAGCACCGGCATTCGGTGAAATCGTGGTGGGTGCCGGCCGTGATGCTTGCAAATTGTTGGTGTTTGTTGTCTCTTTCGCTTTTAATTCGCTCATCCGGCCGAGCAGGTAATATTCCCAGTCATTCGGTTCGACAAAATTGTCAGTGGGCAAAGTGACATCTTGACGGCGGATAGGCTTAGCGAGCCGAGGGGTGACCAGAATGACTAATTCTGTTTCGCCCTTGCGGAACGACTGGCTGCGGAACAGTTGGCCGATAATGGGAAGATCACCCAGCCCCGGCAGCTTATCGACCACATCAGTAATGTTTTCGTTGAGCAGGCCGGCAATCCCAATGGTCTGACCGTTCCCCAGTTCAACCGTGGTTTTTGCCCCGCGTTTGGTCAGTGCCGGGATGAAGAATTGCGAGCCTGTGCCTGTCGGGGTCAGCGTCACGGCATTTTGATTGGCAATTTCACTGACTTCGATATTTAAAGCCAGGTTGATGCTGTCTTCCGACACTACCGTGGGAAGAAACTTCAGTCCCACCCCGAACTCTTTAAACTCAATGGTCACGTTGTCGTTATTCGGCACCGGGATCGGGAACTCCCCGCCGGAAATAAACTCTGCCTGCTCACCGCTGAGTGAGGTCAGGGTGGGCTCGGCCAGAACTTTGGCCATGCCATTGGTTTTGGCAATGTTAAACGCGGCCGTGAAGAGCGTATTGCCACTCAGGAAGCTGGCGAAGAGTCCGTTGTCATCAATATTGAGCGGGTTCGGGGCAATTTCATCAATCACCGGGCCAATGACGGCACCGTTGCCGGCGGCTGGGTTAAATACAGGAACTCGGGTCCCATCGACGCCCACAGCATCCGGAAAGCTGGCACCGCCATTGACACCACCCCAGGTCCAGTTGCTGCCATTGCGGGCAAAGATGAACTTGGAATCAAACTCTCTGACCAGAGAACGCTGCACTTCGGCGACCGTTACTTCCAACATGATTTGGTGCGAGCCGCTGACGGTCATCATATTGATGATGCCCGTATCCTCGCCGGTAAAGGTGTTGGCAATTTCGACCGCCATGGCAACTTTTTCGGCACTGGAGACTTCGCCACTCAGCACCAGCTTGTTTTGACTGGTATAGACGGCGATTTTCTCTCTGGGCATAAACTCATAGAGCTTGGCTTTGAGGGCATTCAGGTCATGAGTTACCTCGACATCCAGCACCGTGATGAGCCGGTCTCTGGAATCCCAGATAATCACATTGGTGGTGCCCAACTGCTTACCCAGCACATAGATCTTGTTGGAGCGGAGGATCAGAATGTCCGCGACATTCGGGTTACCGACCGAGATTTTTTTGGCAGCCCCCGGGATCTCCACTAACCGGGATTTATTTTGTGGCACTGAAATACTTTGGGCTCGCGCGGCGAAGCTATCGGAACTCACCGTAGTGAACAGCAATAGCGTTATCAAGGCGGCGATCCATTGAACATAATTTTTTCTGGTTGAATATTCCATGTCATGAACTCCCTGAATTTAGATCTTGACCTTGACACGGCTGGCATCAGTACCCTTGATCACGGTGACTGTATCTGTGGTCCGGCGATAAGTCCGTTGTGGTGCCTTTTGTTCCGGTTCATTGGGGTTGCGTAGCGCAAGCTGTAATTCACCTTTGGATTTGGCGGTAATGAGTGATTCCACTTGTTTTGGCGTCAGCTCCAGCGTGACGGCGCGGACGATCACCGGTTTGGAATCATCGGTTCGTGCCGTTTGATCGACGGCCAGAATTTTGACTTTTTTCAACACGGTCTGTGCTTTGTAGGCTTTTTCCTGCGCGTAAATGACATCGACATAGTCACCGGGTAACAAGAAGCCGGCCACCCCAATGACATCGTTCACCCGGATGGTGACAGCACGCATGTTCGGCGAAATCAGAGCCGCCAGTGTGGTCCCCTGGCCGGGGAGTGCCAGGCGCTCTTCCCGCAGCAGATCGCCGGCAAAAATTTCGTTCTTGGTCAGCATGCCGACGACCTGTGCCGCGCTGCTATAGCCGGTTCCCTGTACCAGGTCTTTCGGGTAGTACTCCAATTTGACATGCTTGGCTTCGAGCATGGTTCCGAGCGGCAGGTTTTGTTGGGCAACAACCCGGGCGACTTTCGGCTCTTCTTTAACGACCTCAACGACGGTCTCCTCCGCCTCCGGTGGGGTCAAGGAAGATTGCTTTTTTTCAATCCAGTTATTGGTTAGTACTAAGGCGCCTGAGCCCATGAGTACGGAAATGAATAACATGAGAATGAGTTTACCCTTCGCCATGATTACCTCCTGCTTGGTCATGGTCGACGAAATAGCAACGCCAGACGACCTCGATCAACTGATGATTGATCTGAGGCGGGTGCTGGAAAAAACTGATTTGATTACTGCACATCGCGACCAGGTCGCGGGGGTAACAAGGAAGCAAAGGAATATTATTCACCTGATGGAGGTGACCAATCACAAAATCCAGCCCTTCCGGCGCGGTGGTCAACCCGTGCTTTTCACACTCGCTGTGCCAGAGATAACAATAGTCGTCCTGAGTGATCGGCCCGAAGCTGATTTTGTAGCCGATACGTCTGAGGAAAGCGTCGTCCGCGAGTTTGGCCGGATGAATATTGGAAGAAAATACCAAAACCTGCTCGAACGGAATGTCGAAATGCTCGCCGGAAGGTAAGGATAAATAATCGATGCCTTCTTCCAACGGAATAATCCAACGGTTCAGAATGGCATCGACAGAGACTTTCTGGCGGCCAAGATCATCAATCAGAAAAATGCCGTTGTTGGCCTTCATCTGCAGCGGGGCCCGGTTAATACGAAACGTTGGATCAACGGTGACCTCCAGCATTTCAGCGGTCAGTTCCCCTCCGACAACGACTTCAGGGCGGCGGCACAACACCAGGCGGTTATCGTGGCCTTCATTGAGATGCAGCGAACGTTGTAACCGGGTATTGATCGGCGTATGGATGATTGGATCGAAGACCTGGATCACCTGATTCCCGATACAGACCGCATAAGGAATATAGACATTTGATTCGAACAGTCGGACTAACCGGCGGGAAATATAGGTTTTTCCGGTGCCCGGTAAACCGTAAATGAAAATTGCCCGGCCGGAATTCAGCGCCGGCCCGACCTGACTGATGACTTCCTCGGACAAAATCAGATCGCTCAACCCCTGTTTCATGCGCTCGGGGGTGATGGTTTCTCGTTTTGACGACTGCTCGCAAACCAGCTTTTTGTAACTGTCGATGGTGATGGGCACTGGGCCGAGATAGCCATCCCGTTGCAACTCATGTTGCGCCATGATCATCCCTTTTTGGGTCAGTCCATAACGCATGCCGGTGTGAAAGCGACCATCTGTTCGGACTTCGGTCAGCGCTTCTGCTTTAAGCTTTTGCAGCAATTGTTCAATGAGGTTGCCCGGTAAACCCAGTTTATCAATTAAGGTGACGATATCGAGGTCGGTGGCTTGTGATAAATGTTTAATCAGTAAAGATTCAAGCACCCGCGTTGGCACACCGGTTTGTTCTAAAGTTTTGGGTTTCGCCAAAATTTCATCGAGGGCACAGTGATTGCCATGTGTTTGCTGGCAATCTTTGCTTGCGGTGTTGGTTGAGTTTAGCATGGTAAACCCTTATCGTTAGAACAAATAAAAATGACAGTAGAGTGTTGCCAATAAGATTGCGCCACCCATTGGAATAGCACTGGAGGCAACGGAGTTGATTTCGGGTGGTTGGTAAACGTTATAAAATATTGTTTGATACCACCGTTTTAATAAATCAAATAACTCGCCGTAGCAGGCCACACGAAGTAAAGATAATATTCCTGCGATTGATATGGCTGTTGCAACTAATAGCAATAGATGAGGAAATCCAACTGTAGCGCCAAGTGATGCTAAAAGCTTTGCATCTCCGGCACCAAACAGCCCTGTCAAATAAAGTAAGAAGCAGATGGTGAAAGAAATGAATAGCCCGAATATTGGATCGAGCAAAACACTGAAGTTAAATGTCCCACTAATCATGGTTTGGTAGATTGGTTGTAATAAACTCAGGGCTATAATGGCAACGACTGATAAATTTGGGATTTTATTTTCCCGAATATCATATAAAGCTGCATAAAATAAAACAGAGATAATGACTACATCCATGTCGACCACCATGATTAATGGGGTAAATAATGTTTTTACTGGTGCTATCCTCCGGAGAGGAAATGGGCATTATTGTTATGCCCCTTAGGCATTTGTGTCAGTCGTGGCAATTTTGCTAGTGATTGCATCAATTGCGGCATCAACTTTGTCACCTAATGCAGTAAATGCACCAACCACCCCTAGTCCAACAAGAGAGCCGGCAATAGCATATTCTACAGTGGTTAGTCCCTCTTCATCTTTCCAGAAATTGATAACGTGCTGCTTCAGATTTTTCATGCTCAATACTCCTAATTCCATTAATGAGACAACTCATGAATGCCTTGTGGTTAAGACAATTTAAACTTAGCTGAGTCGATAAAAAATTACCAAAAATATTTTTTTGCCAACGCATAGTGTCAAGTTTCATGTGCTATCGATTTAATTAACTGTTTTTTATTGATTAATTTTGTGGATCTCGCTAATTATTCACCATCATTGCCCGGATTAGCGAATATTTAATAGGACTTATTTGTCAGCGTCTCATTTTTGAAACAAATCAATATGTATAAAAATCTGGACATTCAGGAGTGTTATTTTATGCCCGGAGAAATAGCGTGTTTTAAGTGGTTATTTTTCTGAGGATTATTCAAAAATAAGTTTTGCTGCGATTCAAATACGTTAGAAATATTTCACTCAGGATTGGAGAACCTGGATCAGGACAGCATCGGTCTGTTGCCCGTCAGCAATGGCTCATCAGCGATAGATCATCGTGACGCAACTCCGTGGATGATGGGGGATTCGGAAGCCTTCACGCGCCGGTACAGGACGCGTAAAGGCCTTTTCGATGTTGGAAGGAGGCGGTAGTGGGTAGTGGAGAGTGGGGATCAAGCCGGAGACATGCGGGTTAGCCCGTCTGTTGGCTCTGTACCATGATGTCATCAATGAGCTGCTGGATCTCCCCCGTACAGCTGCCGCAGCCGGTCCCGGCTTGGGTACAGGCACTCACTTCGGCCACCGTGGTCAGTTGCTGCTCCCGAATCGCCGTGCAGAGAGTGTTCTTCCCGATCTGCTTGCAGGCACACACTGTTTTGCCGCCCGCCAATTTGCCTTCAAGCTGACCGGAAATCAGCGCACGCTCAATGCTGTCATCCAGCGGCTCGCCGAGCAGCGGATAGAGCCACTCCATGTCATGGTGTTGCAGGCTCTTTGCGACCAACACATAAGATTTAAGCTGGCTTTTTTCAATCAACGCATGTCGATAGAGGCCGTTGGCGCTGCTGAAGCTCAGCTGTCGGCCCATATGGTTTGTGGTGTGCGTGAGCCGGGCGAACAAGGCATCCGGCTGCGTATCACTGGCAAGGCGATAGAGATAACCCTGGTTGATGGTCTGGCGGCTCCAGTAAGCGCAGTCGCTTAACAGTTCTGGCGCCAGCGGGCTGTGGGTGAGCACAATCGCTTCACTGAAAAATTCAAGGGGCGTAATCGCGACCGGGGTAAACTTAAATTCCGGTTGCCCAGACAGGGTATCGGTTTGTGGTCCAATGAGCTGGCAGACCTTCCCGGCACTGGCGGTGGTCTGGTTCCAGTGGATCGGGACAAACACGTCACCAGCCCGAACGCTGCGACTGAGGGTTACCCGAGCGGTGACTTCGCCGTAGCGGCTGGTGATCCGGGCCAGTTGACCGGAGGTGAGGTGATGACACCTGGCATCGTCAGGATGGAGTGTCACACAGGGCTCCGGCGTATGGTCGCCCAGCCGTGGGGAGAGGCCGGTCCGGGTCATGGTGTGCCACTGATCGCGGATCCGCCCTGAGTTGAGCACCAGTGGGTAGGCCGTGCTGATCTGGCTTCGCGGCGGCTGATATTTTACCGCGATAAACTGCGCCTTGCCGGACGGCGTAGCAAACTGACCATCGGCAAACAGGCGCTTGGAAATCGGTGTCTCCGACGTTGAGGCTGGTTGATCGAGAACCGGCCATTGCTGAGGCGCGAGCTGGTGGTACTGCTCGGGCGTTAGGTCGGACAGGCCGGACAAATTGAGCAGCCGCCGTTCCGGGCTGGCGGCTGTAGTATTGCCTAGCGCAGTCATGCGGCTGTACTCGCGGAAAATATCGGCTTCGTGGCGATAATCAAACGCGTGGCCGAACCTCATTCGTTTGGCGACCTCGCTGATGATCCACCAGTCGGGTTTTCCGTCGCCCGGCGTCGGTAGCAGGCGGCGCTGGCGGGAAATTCGTCGCTCTGAGTTGGTGACGGTGCCGGATTTTTCACTCCAACCCTGGGCGGGCAGCAAGACATCAGCCAGCCGGGTGGTATCGGTGTCGGCGATGCAGTCAGACACCACCACGAACGGACACTTCGCCAGTGCCTGTTGGATTGTCTCGCTATCGGGCAGGCTGACCGCAGGGTTCGTCGCCATGATCCACACTGCTTTCACGCGGCCGCTGTCGATGGCATCGAACAGGTCGATGGCCTTGAGCCCGGGTGATCGCGCCAGCGTGTCCGTCTGCCAGAAGTCACGAACCAGCTGAGCCTGGGTGTCGTTGCCAAACTCCATATGTGCCGCCAGCGTATTGGCCAGTCCGCCGACTTCGCGGCCGCCCATGGCGTTGGGCTGGCCGGTCACCGAGAAAGGTCCGCAGCCGGGCTTGCCGATCCGGCCGGTCGCCAGATGGCAGTTGAGCAAACTGTTCACCTTGTCGGTGCCCTGGCTGGATTGATTCACGCCTTGCGAATAGACCGTGACCACTTTGTCGGTTTCGGCAAACCACTTGAAGAAGGTGGTGAGCTGTCGGCGGTCGATCCCGGTGATCGTCGCCAGAGTGCGAAGATCCCCGACGTCACGCTGGGCGCTGGCCAGCGCCATTTCAAACCCTTCGGTATGATCCGCGATATAGGCTGGATCCAGGTGCTGATGTTGGGCCAGGTAAGCCAGCAGCCCGTTGAACAGCGCCACATCACTGCCCGGTTGAAGTGCCAGGTGCAGATCGGCAATTTCACAGCTGGGGGTGGCGCGGGGATCGATGACGATCACCTTCAGCTCAGGCCGCGCTGTCTTGGCGGCTTTCAGGCGTTGATAAAGCACCGGGTGGCACCAGGCGAGGTTCGAGCCGGTCAGGATCACCAAATCCGCCAGCTCCAGATCCTCATAGCAGCCGGGCACGCAGTCGGCACCAAAGGCGCGCTTATGGCCGGCGACGCTGGAGGACATACAGAGCCGGGAGTTGGTGTCGATATTTCCGCTGCCGATAAACCCTTTCATCAGCTTATTGGCGACGTAATAGTCTTCGGTCAGCAGCTGTCCAGAGACATAAAACGCCACCGCATCCGGCCCGTGTTGTGCGATCACCTCGGTAAACCGGCTGGCGACCGTATCCAGCGCCTGTGCCCAGTCGCACTGTGTTCCTGCGATCGACGGGTGCAGCAGTCGTCCCTGGTGGCCGATGGTCTCGCCGAGTGCCAGACCTTTCGAGCACAGCCGGCCAAAGTTGGCAGGATGGCTCTGATCGCCCCGGATCTCCAGCGCCCCGTCGCGCGTCGGCCGGGCTTCAATGCCACAGCCAACACCACAGTAGGCGCAGGTCGTTTTCGTCCATGTGTTTTGTGTTGTCGTGCTCAATGTCTCCCTCCTGAGCCGAAAACAGCTCTCAGTGGCTCGCCGTCATCACTGTATGAATGGCGGAGCAGACTTCATCCGAAGCCGTTTCCCGGCGAGCAAAATGTATGTTGAAAAACAACACAGCAATAAGTAAGCCAAATCTTCGGGGACGCAGCTTCACCACAGAAAACGCCAGGGATCCCGAAATCCAGGATAAAAGGCTGCTGCAGGCGGAATCGGTTCTGGATGAAATTAGTGAATCTGACTATACATAACACTAAAGTGGTATGCGGGCTGGTGTTTGATGTTATGAAAATGAATAAATCCGTGCATTATTCTGGTGTCTTGTGCACCAAGAGAGGGAAATCTCTCGGCAGAGTTGGATCGAGTGAGATGGTGGCAAAGTCGATCGAATTTATATAAATACCATTTAAAATCAATTTGTTATGTTTCATTCGTATTGTTCATCCTCTCAGTTGGCACTCTCCTTGCTATGACAGCTTCAAATGTCTAGAGCACGTACACGGACTGTACGTAAGGATGAACGATGCCATACATACCAGCACCAAAAGCAACCGCAACCGCGACCGCAAGTGCGTCAGAAATCGTGCGCCTGAACGCCGCAAATGCCCGAACGTCTGCCGGGCGGGTGAGTCTGGTCGGTGCCGGGCCGGGGGATCCGGATCTGTTGACCGTGAAAGCCCTGCGCACCATCCAGCAAGCCGACCTGATTGTTTATGATCGGCTGGTCAGCCCGGCTATCCGGGCCCTGTTTCCGATCGCCACCCCCACCATTTATGTCGGTAAAGCCAAGCATCAACACAGCGTGCCACAGCAGGAGATCAACGCTTTGTTGATCGCCAAAGCCCGGCAAGGATTGGATATCTGCCGGCTCAAAGGCGGCGATGCGTTTGTCTTCGGCCGGGGCGGGGAAGAGATGCTCGAACTGCATCAGGCTGGTATTGAGACCCGCCTTGTGCCGGGGATCACTGCTGCTTCGGGCTGTACCAGTTACGCCGGGATCCCACTCACCCACCGCGGTCTGGCGCAAGGCTGCACCTTTGTTACCGCCCATGCGGAGAAAGAGCTCGACCTCAACTGGGCCTCGCTTGCCCGGCTCGATCATACCCTGGTGTTTTATATGGGCCTGACCAAAGCCGGCCTCATCGCTGGGGAGCTTACCCGGGCCGGAATGAGTGCCGGGATCCCGGTGGCGCTGATTGAAAATGGTTGTTGCCCGCAGCAACGGGTGATCCGGGGCACTTTGTCGGAGTTGGACATCCTGGTCAGTCGCCATCAGGTGCAGTCACCTGCCTTGATTGTGGTCGGTCAGGTGGTGTCATTGGCCGAGCAGTTGCAGTGGTTTCAGACTGCAACTGCCACCCAGGAAACAACTGCTACCCGGGAAACAGTTGCGAGCCAGGAAACAATTGCTACCCGGGAAGTAACCGCCACCCAGGAGACAGCCCTGGCCGCAGACAGCAGCGTGCAGACAGCGCTCAAGCGCGTCGGCTAATCGCCTGAGGCCACCGGAAAACAGATAAGCGCAAGTAATCAGTCAGCGCAAGTAATCAGTCAGCGCAAGCAATCACAGGCGTAACAGATTAGAACAGTGAGGAAGTGATATGAGAAAACAGCGGATTGTCGTGGTCGGCAACGGCATGGTGGGACACCGGTTTATTGACGATTTAATTCAGCGCGACGAGCGCGATCAGTTTGAGGTGATTACCTTTTCCGAAGAGCCGCGGCTGGCTTATGATCGGGTCCAGCTCAGCAAGTATTTCAGTGGCACCCCTGCCCGGGAGCTGGCGCTGACCGATGAAGGGTATTACCAAGAGCACGGGGTGATGTATGTGTTGAATGAGCGAGTGACGGCGATTGATCACGCAGCGCGTCAGGTGGTGACCGCCAGTGGCCGGGTGGAGCCGTAT
This sequence comes from Photobacterium sp. MCCC 1A19761, assembly GCF_037389125.1. NCBI lineage: Bacteria > Pseudomonadati > Pseudomonadota > Gammaproteobacteria > Vibrionales > Vibrionaceae > Photobacterium > Photobacterium sp. MCCC 1A19761. Next base: position 211,468 of record NZ_JAZGTF010000001.1, on the reverse strand, counting down.
GACAAGCTGGTGCTGGCTACGGGGTCATATCCCTTTGTACCGCCGATCCCCGGCCATGATCAGGCGCATTGCCATGTGTACCGCACCATTGAAGATCTTGAAGCGATTGAAGTCTCCGGCCGTCACAGCCAGGTCGGCGTGGTAGTTGGTGGCGGGCTGCTCGGCCTGGAAGCCGCCAATGCCCTGAAAAACCTCGGGTTGCAAACCCATGTGGTGGAGTTTGCCCCGCGCCTGATGGCGGTGCAGCTGGATCAGGGCGGTGGCCAGTTGCTGTCGCGAAAAATCGAGTCACTGGGCGTGTGCGTGCATACCGACAAAGCGACCACCGAGATTGTCGCTGGTGAGCAGTGCCGCTACCGGATGAACTTTGCTGACGGGAGCCATCTGGAAACGGACATGATTGTGTTCTCAGCCGGGATCCGGCCGCAGGATGCGCTGGCCCGCGAGAGCGGTCTGGCAGTCGGGGCGCGGGGCGGGATTGTGATTGATGATCACTGTCGGACCAGCGAGCCGGATATCTATGCCATTGGCGAGTGTGCGCTGTGGCAGGAGAAAATCTTCGGCCTGGTTGCGCCGGGATATCAGATGGCCAAAGTGGCGGTCTCGCATCTCTGTGGTGACGGGCAGGCAGCTTTTACCGGTGCGGACATGAGTACCAAGCTGAAGCTGCTGGGCGTGGATGTCGCCAGTATCGGCGATGCCCATGGCACTACGCCGGGCGCGCAGTCCTATACCTTGCATGACGAGATTGAGCAGGTGTATAAGCGCCTGGTGGTGTCGGAAGACGGTCAGCGCCTGCTGGGTGCGGTATTGGTCGGAGATGCTGACGCCTACAGCCAGCTGCTGCAACTGAAGCTCAATGACCTGCCGTTGCCGGACAATCCGGCGGTACTGTTGTTGCCGCCGATTGGGGAAGGTGAGGGCGGCGGAGCGATGGGCGTCGAGGCTCTGCCGGACACTGCGCAGATCTGCTCCTGCTTTGACGTCACCAAAGCCGATATCAAACAGGCGGTCGCGGCCGGTTGCACCGATATGGCCGCCCTGAAGGCCAGCACCCATGCCTCTACCGGCTGTGGCGGCTGCTCGGCGCTGGCCAAGCAGGTGTTGGATGCCGAACTGGCCAGCTTGGGATATGAAGTCAGCAACCATGTCTGTGAGCACTTTGCTTATTCGCGCCAGGAGCTGGCCGATATCGTCCGGGTGAAACAGATCAAAACCTTTGATGCGCTGCTGGAACAACACGGTCAGGGGCTGGGATGTGATGTCTGTAAGCCGACGGTGGGTTCGATTCTGGCTTCATTCTGGAATGATTACGTGCTTGACGATCAGCATATCGGCTTGCAGGACACCAACGATATCTTCCTCGGCAACATGCAAAAAGACGGTACTTATTCTGTGGTGCCCCGGGTTCCGGGCGGGGAGATCACCCCGGAGAAACTGATTGTGCTGGGGGAAGTGGCCAAAGAGTTTGACCTCTACACCAAGATCACCGGAGGACAGCGGATCGACCTGTTCGGGGCGCAGCTGCATGAACTACCGCTGATCTGGCGTCGGTTGATTGCTGCCGGGTTTGAAACCGGTCATGCCTACGGGAAATCGGTGCGGACGGTGAAATCCTGTGTCGGCAGTACCTGGTGTCGGTACGGGGTGAAAGACAGTGTCGGTTTTGCCATTGATCTGGAACACCGTTACAAAGGGCTCCGGGCCCCGCATAAACTCAAGTTTGCGGTCTCCGGCTGTACCCGAGAATGTGCCGAGGCGCAGTCCAAGGATATCGGGGTGATCGCAACGGAAAATGGCTGGAACCTGTATGTTTGCGGCAATGGTGGGATGCGACCGCGTCACGCCGATCTGTTTGCCGCTGATCTCGATGATGCCACCCTGCTCGCCTATGTTGATCGGATCCTGATGTTCTACATTCGAACCGCCGATCGGCTGCAGCGGACGTCGGTCTGGCTGGAAAACCTCGAAGGCGGACTGGATTATCTCAAGCAGGTGGTGATCGAGGATAAGTTGGGTATCGTCGGCGAGCTGGAACGCGACATGGCCTATAACCTCAGTCAGTACCAGTGTGAATGGAAAACCACTTTGGCATCGCCGCAGAAACTCAAGCGATTCCAGCACTTTGTCAACAGTGCGGAGCCTGATCGCCAGCTCAGCTATGTCTTGGAGCGGGGTCAGCGGCGGCCGGTGCTGCGCGGTGAGCGGATTGAAATTGTCGATGTGACGGAATAGGAGGAAGCGAGATGAAACAGTGGCAAACCGTGTGTCAGCAAAGTGATTTGATCCAGGATACCGGGATCTGCGCCCTGCTCAATCACGAGCAGGTGGCGATTTTTTTCTGTCGCCACAGTCGGCAGCTCTATGCGCTGTCGAATTACGATCCGATTGGCCAGGCCAATGTGATGTCGCGAGGCATCATCGGTTCACTGGGTGACCAGAAAGTGGTGGCTTCCCCGCTCTATAAACAGCACTTTAGTCTGCACAGTGGTGAGTGTCTGGAAGCCCCCGAATATCGCTTAAAAACCTATGATGTCCGGCTTAATCAGGGGAAAGTGCAACTGCGAATAAACTGATCGGTTATTTCTGTTTTGATGAAAAAGGAGCTGTTATGGCTCCTTTTTTATTATTTACCATCAGAATACCAATTTAGTGTTAGTGTTGATTTTTTAAATAATCATCAAATTATCCGATTTGGAGTGTTTTACGTATGTATTGGTGCATCATTGCACCGGATTGATGAGTTAGTTGTCTTTAAATAGGTTTTAATTTGATTTATTGCAAATAAGATGTTGTTTTAAATATGTTTTAAATTTTGGCATGACAGATGCAATGAGCCTATCAGTTCGTCAACTAAGGAAGTGACCCCATGACAGATAAGTTCAATCTATTGTCCTTTACCGGCAAGATGAAGATCCTTCATTTAAGCTGGTTTGCGTTTTTCATCACCTTTGTGGTGTGGTTCAACTTTGCGCCTTTGCTACAGTCGGTGAAAGAGTCCCTGGGCCTGACCACCGCCGAGGTAAAGACCTTACTGATTTTGAACGTGGCCTTCACGATCCCGGCCCGGGTGATTATCGGGATGCTGACCGATAAATATGGTCCGCGGCGGGTGTATTCGGCGTTACTGGCCATCTGTGCCATTCCCTGTTTTGTCTTTGCCTTTGCCGATAACTTTGTCCAGGCGGCGATAGCCCGTTTTGCCCTCGGTTTGATTGGGGCGGGGTTCGTGGTAGGGATACGACTGGTGTCGGAATGGTTTCCGCACAATGAACTCGGCACCGCAGAAGGGATTTACGGCGGCTGGGGGAACTTCGGCTCAGCTGCCGCGGCGTTTACATTACCGACCCTGGCGGTGATGTTCGGCGGGGAAGACGGCTGGCGCTATGCGATGACGATCACCGGGGCCATGAGCCTGATCTTCTCCTATATCTTCTATATCAATGTCACCGACACGCCCAAGGGCGCGACTTATTTCAGGCCCAAGAATTTGGGAGCAATGGAAGTCACCTCAAAAGGTGATTTTTTCCTGCTGCTGGTGATGAAGCTGCCGATGTACGGCGCCCTGGCGCTGCTGGCGTGGAAACTTTCGCCGACCGGGATCGGCATGTTGAGCGATAGCCTGGTGAACGGAATTTATGTGCTGCTCAGCGTGTTGTATCTGTATGAAGTGCAGAAAACCTGGACAGTGAACCGGAACGTATTTCAGGCGCCGGTGCCGGAAATTCATCAGTACAAGTTCAAGCAGGTGGCGATTTTAAATGTGCTTTATTTTGCCACCTTCGGCTCGGAGCTGGCGGTGGTGTCGATGCTGCCGCTGTTTTTCTCGGAAACCTTTGAGCTCACGCCGGTGGTTGCCGGGATGGTGGCCTCGGCGTATGCCTTTATGAACCTGATGTCGCGTCCGGGCGGGGGCTGGATTTCGGATAAATTCGGTCGCAAGCCGACCCTGTTGATCCTGACGGCCGGTCTGGCAGCCGGGTATTTTCTGATGGGCCAGGTCGACGGCAGCTGGCCGGTGTGGCTGGCGGTGGCGGCAGCAATGGCCTGCTCCTTCTTCGTCCAGTCCGGGGAAGGGGCGGTTTTTGCAACGGTGCCGCTGATCAAGCGTCGCATGACCGGCCAGATCGCCGGGATGACCGGGGCTTACGGCAATGTGGGAGCGGTCTGTTACCTGACGATTCTCTCGTTCGTTGATTACAGCACCTTCTTCTATGTGATTGCAGCCACGGCGGTGATCGGGTTTGTCACCCTGCTGATGATGGAAGAGCCGTCCGGCCAGATTGCTGAAATCAACGAAGACGGCAGTGTGACCCTGATTGATGTGGCGAAAAGTTAAGTCAGGGACAGCGCACGGCGGCCGGGTGAGCGCACCTGGCCGCCTGAAATTGAATTGCCCCGCGGATCGCCTTGGCGGGTCGTGCTGGCAGTTCGTACCGGCGGTTTAACCCGGGATCAAATAAGGGAGAGCAGGGATGGTGATGACAATGGCGGCCGATATACAGCAAGCGCAGCAGCCCGGCTTACGGGTAACCTGCGGCGGGTTTTCCAGTGCCGGGTGCCGGGAAGTAAATCAGGATGCATTTGCCCTGTATCAGCCGCCGCGGCCGCAGGTGCTGAAACATCATGGCGTTGTGGCTTGTATCGCCGATGGCGTCAGTTGCAGCGCCCGAGGTCAGCAGGCCAGCCATACCTGCGTGACCCAGTTTATTGAAGACTATTACAGTACCCCGGCAAGCTGGACCGTGCGTCAGGCCGCAGCCAAGGTGCTGACCGGGCTCAACCGCTGGCTGTATCACCATGGTCAGCACAGCGAATTGCGCCACAACGGGTTGGTGACCACCTTCAGTAGTGTGGTGATCAAGTCCAATACCGCTCATGTGATCCATGTCGGCGATAGCCGGGTGTACCGGTTTCGTCAGGGAAGGTTGGAACAACTGACCCGGGATCATCGCCGACGCCAGGGCGGTGATCAGCACTTGTTACTGCGGGCGCTGGGGATGGACAGCAAACTGGAGGTCGATTATCACCCGGAGCCGCTGGCAGTCGGGGATGTGCTGCTGCTGACCACCGATGGCCTGCACGACTGGTTGTCGCCTTCACAGCTGGAAGTGTTGCTGACCGGCACCGACGTTTTAACCCAACCCGCGCTGGAAGCGCTGGCCCGGAACATTCTGCAACGTGCCCGGGCGCAGGGAAGCGATGATAACCTGACTTGCCTGCTGGTGCGGGTCGATGCGCTGCCGGAGCAAACCCTGGCGGAAGCCAGCCGGGCCTTGACAGCACGGGTGATCCCGCCGGTGTTGGCGGAAGGGCAGCGGCTGGATCACTACCAGATCCGCCGGGTCCTCCATAGCGGCACCCGCAGTCATGTTTACCTGGCGCGCAGCGAGTTTGATCAGCAGGACTATGTCCTCAAATGTCCGTCACCGAACTTTGCCGAGGACTTGGGCTATCTGCAGGGCTTTGCCCGGGAAGGCTGGGTGGGTCGGCAGTTCAGCCATCCGTCGGTGATGAAGATCCATCCGCCGGCAGCGTCGTCACCCTTCCTCTATCATGTCTGTGATTTTGTTCCGGGGATCACCCTGCGTCAGTGGATGCTGGACCATCCATTACCCCGCCTGTCGCAGGTGCGGGCCATCGCGGCAGAGCTCATCAAACCGATCCGCTATTTTCAGCGCATGGGTATGGTGCACCGGGATCTCAAGCCGGAAAACCTGATCCTGACCGACGATGGACGGGTCGTCTGTATCGACTTCGGTACGGCCCAGGTGGCCGGGCTCGAAGAGATCCACCAGGTGCTGAGCGAAGAGATCCCGGTCGGGGCGACGGATTATATCGCGCCGGAATATTTTGCCGGGAACCGCGCGACCTCGCTGTCCGATCTTTATTCTGTCAGTGTCATCGTCTATGAAATGCTGACTGGTCAGCTGCCGTATGCAGCGGTATCGCCGGTGTTTGATCCCCAATTTAAGCGCCATTACAACTACCGCTCCGTGTTGAGCTTCCGGACGGACTTACCGGTTTGGCTCGACCTGGTGTTAAAAAAAGCCTGTCACCCGGCGCCAGAAGCACGTTATCAGGTGATGTCGGAATTGCTTCAGGACCTGTCTGCCCCGAACCCGCAATTGCTGAATACCCTGAAGCGTGCCCCGTTGCTCCAGCGCAACCCCGTGAGGTTCTGGCAGGGGCTGGCCTGGCTTATGGCCATTGTGGTGCTGGTGGAAACCTGGTTACTGCTGCGTTAGCGAAATCAATGCAATTGATAACATATTCGGTTTCAGCAGGGGGGGCGGGTGAGGCCCGGTCCGATGGTGGATGAAACACGTCATCAGCTCCCTTCATTTGATGACAGAGGGAAATAGTCTGTTTCCAGGCATCAACGCTAAGGTAATGTTTTTCTTAGTAAAAGGTGACTCAACTCAAATAAACACGGCAAAGACATCAGACCTCTTCAATAAATTGTCCGAGATCAATTTGTTGCACATTAGAACAGTGTTAGATATGCGTATCTGGACCGGATACCCCGAATGGGGTACGGGTGATTTGTTCGCTGGTGAAAGGTTTCATGCCTGAAGTGGTGCCTTGCCGCTGGAAGCATACATAATAATGGAGCATATTGATGAGTAGTGCATTTTTTATCCCTACTGTAAACCTGATGGGTGCGGACTGTCTGACTGAAGCCGCTGATGCGATTCGTGCACATGGATTCAAAAAAGCGTTGATCGTAACCGACCGTATTCTGAACGATATCGGTATGGTTAAGCAGGTGGCTGATCTGCTGGCGGAGCGTGATGTTGCCTCGGTTGTATTTGACGGCACGCAGCCGAACCCGACCATTGGTAATGTCGAAGCGGGCCTGGCACTGCTGAAAGACAACGGTTGTGATTTCGTGATTTCTCTGGGTGGCGGCTCACCGCACGATTGTGCGAAGGGGATTGCACTGGTTGCTTCGAATGGCGGCAAAATTGCCGACTACGAAGGGGTGGATCGTTCCGCGAAGCCACAACTGCCGTTGATTGCCATTAATACCACTGCCGGCACGGCGTCTGAAATGACTCGCTTCTGTATCATTACCGACGAAGCGCGCCACATCAAAATGGCCATTGTCGACAAGAACACCACCCCGCTGATGTCGGTCAATGATCCGAAACTGATGCTGGCGAAACCGGCGTCGCTGACCGCTGCGACCGGGATGGATGCCCTGACGCACGCGATTGAAGCTTACGTTTCGACGGCGGCAACGCCGATTACTGATGCGGTTGCGATTAAAGCGATTGAACTGATCCAGGCGCACCTGCGTACAGCTGTGAAAGACGGTCAGAACCTGGAAGCCCGTGAACAAATGGCCTATGCCCAGTTCATGGCCGGGATGGCGTTCAACAACGCATCACTGGGTTATGTTCATGCGATGGCGCACCAGCTGGGTGGTTTCTATGATCTGCCACACGGTGTGTGTAATGCCGTCCTGTTGCCGCACGTTCAGCGTTACAACGCCCAGGTTTGTCCGGCGCGTCTGCGTGATGTTGCCAAAGCCATGGGTGTGGATGTCACTGAGATGACGGCTGAGCAAGGTGCGGAAGCGGCGCTGGTTGCAATTCAGGCGCTGTCTCAGGATGTGGGTATCCCTGCGGGTCTGGAAGTACTGGGCGTGAAAGCGGATGACTTCCCGGTGCTGGCTGATAATGCACTGAAAGATGCGTGTGGCCTGACTAACCCGAAACAAGCTACACATGAAGAAATTACCGCGATCTTCGCTGCGGCGATGTGATCCGGTGACCTGTGACCTGTGACCTGTGACGTGGGGCGCTGAAACGCTCCCGTGACCTAAAATACCATCGCTTGTACCCGCGGCCCCGTCTGATGACGGGGCCGCTTTTTTATTGAATCGCCACCGAGTGTTGAACCGCACCTGGCCTTGAACCGCAAATGGGGATTGAACCAGCGCTTCATTCATTGGGGGATGCCGGTAGTTTGGGGCGGGGCAACTTCCTTCGGAGTGAGCGGCGTGACCGGCGTGACCGGCGGGACGGTCGGCGGTTGAAAATAGCGTAACCCGTCTTTACCGCTCTGCTTGACTTCGTACATGGCAAAGTCGGCCTGTTTCAGGACTTCAGGAATCGAGCGGGCGCCGTCGGGAAACTGACTGACGCCGATGCTGGCGGAAATGCTATGGCGTTTACCGGCATAGCGGGCAGGTCGGCGGAACACGGCAGCCAGCTGCTCAGGGATACAGCTGGGATGATGGCAGGCGCCGCCGGGCCCGCAGAACTCGATCACGGCAAATTCATCCCCGCCCATCCGGGCAGCAAAATAATGCTGGCAACTGAGCCGGGACAGCCGGGTCGCCACCACTTTGAGCAGCTCATCACCGGCCTGGTGGCCGAGCGTATCGTTAATGCCCTTAAAGCCATCCAGATCAATCAGGTAAAACGTAAATGGCTGGTTGAGCGTTTCCAGCTCCCGTAGCTTATGGTTGAGCCACAAGCGGTTACGGATCCCGGTCAGGGAGTCGTTCATCGCCAGAGAATAATGGGTTTTCGATTCACGCAGTAACACATATGCCATCACGCTGCCCATCAGGAAGGTGGTAAACAGCAGAAACTGGATTAATTGCTCAATTTGTGTGATGGCCTGTATTCGGTAGCTCATATCACCGCTGGTCAGCCGGAACTTTTCGTTGAGAAAAGCGGCCAGGCTTTCGAAGTCGGTACGGATGTAGTGGAGGACCGGCTCAAATTCCCCGGAGACCGGCAGGCTGAGCAACTGGGGTTCGATGGCTTGAACTTGCTCAAACCGGGCGGTAAATTCTGGAATCAAGCCATTAAACTGACTGAGATGAACCACCAGGTCATTGTGGGTAATGGTGTTAAAGCGACTCCACAGAATTTCATACTGGACCATCATGTCAGCATGGCTGGTGTTGCCGAACTGATAGTTTTGCAGCTGGTAGATAAATTCTGAATATTCCTTGGTTAACTGCAGAATAAACCAAATGGCTTCATTCTGGCTCATCGAGACAATATTGGCGTTGTCTTTGAGATGATGTACAGCAATCAAGGTACTGAGGATCAAGATCGGCGTCAGTACATACAGGACTCGTTTGATCCAGTTTCCCGAACGGGGAATGCGATCACATCGAAACATCGCTCACACTCCTTGTGTCACTCAGTGATAATGGTTGCCAGTTGCCAGACCATTTTGCCCAGGCTTTTTCGTTGATTCAGTTCCGGAAACTGATCGAGCGAAAAAATCAGCCAGTAAGGCCCGTAGTCGCGAATGCGCAGCCATTGGTTGTCTTTGCGGGTCGCGACGATAGGCTCATATTTTCGGATGTAACCCCAACTGACTGTAGCCGAGTAATCATTGAGTGCCTTGAGGTGGATGGTTTCTGTTTGTAATTGGTAAGCGGTCAATAACGTGGTGAGTTTGACCCCGGTAAATGTTGTTTGTTCTTTAACCCAGGGCAGGTGGGTGGTGATGGATGTTTGAGGTAATTGCTCTATTTGGTTGCGGCTTAAAACGATAGCGATTTTTTCACCGGCTGTGTTGACCCCTTCTATGGTGAGTGAATTTTCATATGAGTAAGCATTCAATGAGTTCGAAAGTAATAAAAATATTATTAATATTTTTCCATAATAAAATGACAATCTGACGGACATCCTGAAACCCCATAGTGGCGATTATGAATACGAAGTCTATTCAAACGGGAGCTGCTAAATTCAGCCGATAAACTAATGTTGTCATTACGTCATATGCGTGACGTTGTCTGTATATTGTAGCTTGATAAATTTATTAATAAGGATTTTTTCGCGGTGGGAACAAGTGTTGAAAGCAAGACTTTTACGGAAGCGTTAAAACATTTTTATTATTGAATGAACTGGTTGACGTATTTTTATGGATATTTTTGATCTAAAAATACGTCAACCCTGGTGGTAAATATTTTCATATGCCGAATGTGCATATATTCGCCAGAGCACGATCCGTCAGAGCACGATCCGTCAGAGCTCGATCCATCAAAGCCCAATCCGTCAAAGCAGCGGGCTGAACATATAAAAGAATTGCTCAAGCAGTTTTTGGATCACCGGGCGTTTTTCCCACTCTTTGAGCCGCATATGGCTGGAATCCTGAATATAGTCCTGCTGAAGCTGGCTGAGCTGGCGGGTGAATGCCGGGTTATCAATGGTCAACGTCACCTCGAAGTTCAGCCGCAGGCTGCGCATGTCGAGATTGACCGTGCCGATCAGGCAGTGGCTGTCATCGATCACCACAGATTTGGTGTGCAGCAGGCCGCCATGGAAGCGGTGAATGTGAACCCCGGCCGAGAGCAGCTCGGTAAAAAATGACCGGCTGGCCCATTCCACCATCAGCGAATCGTTCTTGTCCGGAATCACAATATGAACATCAACCCCCCGCTGGCTGGCACTGATCAATGCATGGTGCAAGTGCTCGCTCGGGATAAAATAGGGCGTGGTGATCACAATGCTGCGGCGTGCCTGATAGATACTGAGCAACAGCGCCTGGTGGATGATTTCGTCCGGCATCCCCGGACCGGACGGGATCACCTGGATCATATCTGAATCATGATCCGGCAGATTCGGCGCACACTGGGGCAGCGGCGGCAAATAACGCTGGCCGGTTTCCACTTCCCAGTCCCAGGCCTGAATGCCGCTCAGGACAGCGACGGCCGGGCCGGTGACCCGGACCATGACATCAATCCATTGGCCGACACCGGCATCGGTTTTGAAATACTCGGGATCGACCAGATTCATCGAGCCGGTGTAGGCGATCTGGTTGTCGATCACAATGATTTTACGGTGCTGGCGTAAATCGAGCCGACGGAGGAACATCCGAAGCGGCGACACGGCCAGCGCCTCGACCACTTCAATCCCGGCCTGGCGCATCAGCTTGGGCCAGTAGCTGCGGAAAAATCGCATGCTACCGGCGGAATCGAGTAGCAGCCGTACGGAGACCCCGCGTTTGGCCGCCATGATCAGTGCGGTGGCCACTTCATCGGCTAAGCCGCCCGGATGCCAGATGTAAAATTCCAGCTGGACGGCATCCCGGGCCTGATTGATGTCTTCGACCAGTGAGCGCAGGATTTGCTTGGGGCTGTTTTGCAGGCTCAGGGTATTGCCGGAAAGAGCCGGGATCCCCAGGCGGTTTTCGCACAGTTCGCTGATCGGGCTTGCGTGGGTGCTGATCGATTGCGGCTGGTGGCCGGGGCAATCATTCAGGCTGCGGAACCAGACCCCAAAAGGCCGAAACATTTCCCGGGCTCGCTCGGCACGCTTTTTCCCCAGGTTCAGCTCACCAAACAGCAAATACGCGATGACCCCGCCAATTGGGACGATATAGATGATCATCAGCCAGGCCAGTGAGACACCGACCACCCGGCGCTTGAAGACGATCCGAAGCGTGACCGCTGCAACCGCCAGCCAGTAGAGCAGGACGCCAGCCAGTGCGAGTGCTTGGTAAAATTGTTCCATGTAAGTGTTTTATCAGCCAAATTGGGAGTTCATATGAAGCTTATTTTGCATTGAATCGGTCAGAATGCCAGTGGAATTGCCAAATGGTGCGGATGAAGGAGGATGAAATGACTTTTCCGCATAAAACGGTCAAAAATGGCGCTTATTTGCTCAAAAAAACGGCAAAGACGGGAAAAGGTTAGTGATAGATCAAAAATTTAAACTGCGGGTCTGACATTTTATTCTTTTACTGATTTACTTGCCAATATTCAGGGTGTGACAGATACTTCTAATCTGTACAAAATATTTTACACCTTTGGCAATGCAAACCATTGAAACAACAAGCACGATGATTGTTTAAGCAAAAGAGAAGCGGTATGGCAAGTGGATCAAGAGCGCATTTCAGTTCACGTCTCGGTTTTATTCTGGCAGCAGCCGGCTCTGCGGTCGGTCTCGGGAATATTTGGGGCTTTCCGACACAGGCGGCCAGTAACGGCGGGGCGGTGTTTCTATTCGTCTACCTGATCATGGTGTTTGCCCTGGCGTATCCCTTGTTGGTGGCCGAGCTGACGATTGGCCGTTACGGCAATGCCAACCCGATTAAATCGCTGCGGGCGGTCTGGCCGCAGCAGCGGGGGATCGCCACGCTGATGGGGATTGCCGGGATGATCGCGGTGTCGATGATCCTCAGTTTTTACGCCATTGTGGCCGGCTGGTTGTTCGGCTTTCTGGTGGGGCCGGTGCTGGATGCGATTGGCATGACTCAGGCGGCTGAGTGGCTGGAATCTTTCAGTGCCAGCCGGAATCTGGTCCTGATGATCGGCTTTATGCTGTTGACCATTTTAGTGGTGCGCAACGGGGTTGCGAACGGGATCGAGCGCTGGTCAACCCGGTTGATGCCGCTCCTGCTGGTGCTGTTTGTGGTGATGGTCGGTTATATCCTGACCCAGCCGGGGGCAATGGACGGCCTGAAGATGTTCCTGGTACCGGATCCGTCGCATTTCAGCCCGAAGCTGGTGGTCAGTGCCATGGGGCAGGCCTTCTTTTCTCTGTCGCTGGGCGTATGCTCCATGATGGTGTACGGCTCTTACATCCAGAAAGATGTGAATTTGCCGAAAACGGCTGCCCAGGTGGCGCTGCTGGATACCGCGGTGGCTTTTATTGCCGGTCTGCTGATCCTGCCGGCTATGTTCGTTGCGCAGCATAACGGGGTGGAAATCTACAGTGAATCCGGCGCGCTGCTGTCTTCTGATACCCTGGTGTTCAGTGTGCTGCCGGCGATGTTTGAGACCATGGGCGGGGCGGGACTGTTTATCGGGGTGCTGTTTTTTGTGCTGATGGTGATTGCCGCACTGACGTCGTCGATTTCGATGCTGGAAGTCCCGGTGTCGTGTGCCACGGAAGAGCTCAAACAAGATCGGAAAGTGGCGGTGTGGTGGATCGGCGGCTTGATCACCCTGTTCTCTGCCCTGATTGTGTTTAACTTCGGTGAGTTGTTCGGGCTGGTGATTTCCCTGACGACGGAATACGCCCAGCCGATCCTCGGCATGATGTTTGCCCTGCTGGTGGGGTGGGTCTGGAAGCGTGACAAAGTGCTGCAGGAGATCCGCGAAGGGTATCCTGAGCTGGAGCAGGGCCTGTTCTGGAAAATCTGGCCCTGGTATGTCCGGGTGGTGTGCCCCATCCTGATGCTGATGGTGTTTTTCGCCTAACGCTCCCGATGCTGACAGCGCCGCTTGCAGGGTTGCATCCCGCAAGCGGCTTTTTTGTGCGTGCTCGCCGAAGCACTGGCATCTGGAGGGTAAAGCTTTATACTGCGCATCCTGTTTGGTTGTTTCACAAGGTTGTTTGGGCATGTTCACACTGGTTTATCAAGATCCTGACTTTTTGGTTATCCATAAGCATCCGGGGGTGAGTGTGCACAAAGATGACAACGCGCAGCCACTGTTGGCGGCCGTTGCGGCGCAGACCGGGGATCAACAACTGTATCTGATCCATCGCCTGGACAAGATGACTTCCGGATTATTGCTGCTGGGGCGGCACCGTCAGGCGGCATCTGAACTGTCGGCCTGTTTTGCCGAACGCCGGGTGGAGAAATTTTATCTGGCCATCGGCAGCAAAAAACCGAAGAAAAAACAGGGCGTGGTGATTGGCGATATGACCCGCTCCCGGCGTAGCAGCTGGAAACTGGAGAGCACGAAAACTAATCCGGCGGTGACGCAGTTCTTTTCGACCGCGGTGGGAGAGGGGCGGCGTCTGTTCCTCTGTAAGCCGTATACCGGTAAGACCCATCAGATCCGGGTGGCGCTGCGCAGTGTCGGCTCCGGGATCACCGGCGATGAGATTTACGGGAGCGAAAGTGCCGATCGCGGCTATCTTCATGCCTATGCTTTGCGCTTTCCTTATCAGGGCGTCCTGCGGCAGTTCATCTGTCCGCCGACATCCGGTGACTTGTGGCAATCCCCGGACGTTCAGTCGGCGCTGCTGACGTGGTCAGCGCCCTGGGAGCTGAGCTGGCCGAAAGTGGCGCTGAAATCATAGGACACTGCGACCCGAGGAACCGGCTGCAAAACAACCCATTGATCCACAGAAATCGGTATAACTTGAAATAATTGGTGCTAAGTGGTTGTACTTTAGCCAATGTCGGTTATTTCCCAGAGGCAGATCACATAAAATGGCGTCCTGGGATTTCACCTAGACTGAGGAACATCATGCGCCTGACCCGCTCCGCATCGCACCGCCTGAGACTGAAAAAGAAAAAATCGATTTCGCGATTCTGGGGGCTGGCATCCTTGCGACGCAGCCAGCAAAAAATGACGTTCCGTGTCAAACGCCAGCAACAGGCGCGCGTGCATGCCGAATATGTGGTGCTGGCCACGCACCGTCAGGCGGAAGAGCAGTTTAAACTCGTCGCCTGAATCTCCTCCCTGAATGACACCAGATCAGCCCACCGTTATCTCTCGCTTGTCGGGTGGGCATCCTTCATAACGTTTCTTGCCTAAATGTCCTCCCCAGACGAGCATTTCACGCTGGCTTAGGTATAAAATAGCGCCCTTCTTTCACTAAGCCTGATCAATTATGGAATTAAGTGCGCTACCGACGCTGGAACAACACCTGCTCAATCAACTGACAACACCACCAACAGAAGTTCGGCGGCTCTTTCACGGCCGTGGTCGTTGCTGGCCGGGACTGGAGCAACTGACGGTTGACTGGCTGTCCGGCCAGGTCTTGGTGTCACTCTTTAAGGAGCCGGATGAGGCTTTTCTGACAGCACTGACTGCCCAACTGACGGCATTGACCAACACGCCGGTATGGCAACAAAGCGGGGCCGTGTCGCTGCTGCTGCAACACCGGGATCGCCCGGGCGCGCCGCTAGACGTCTTGTGGGGTGAGCATCAGGAATATCAGCAGGTAGTCGAAAACGGGCTGACGTTCAAACTGGATTTGGGCCGCAAACAAAACAATGGCCTGTTCCTGGATATGCGTTTGGGCCGGGACTGGGTCAAACGTCACGGGGAAGGGAAACGGGTGCTGAACCTGTTCGCCTACACCTGCGGTTTCTCGGTGGCGGCCATTGCCGGTGGCGCGACTCATGTGGTGAACCTGGATATGGCCAAATCCGCCCTGAGCCGCGGGCGTGAGAACCATCACCTC
This sequence comes from Photobacterium sp. MCCC 1A19761, assembly GCF_037389125.1. NCBI lineage: Bacteria > Pseudomonadati > Pseudomonadota > Gammaproteobacteria > Vibrionales > Vibrionaceae > Photobacterium > Photobacterium sp. MCCC 1A19761. The sequence goes on along the minus strand of NZ_JAZGTF010000001.1, from coordinate 196,346 downwards.
AACCAACATGATTTGAGCCAGGTGAGCTTTCTCGGCCATGAGTTGTTTAAATCCTGGGGCAAGGTGCGCAAGCTGGGGCCGTATGATCTGATCATTATCGATCCGCCGTCGTTCCAAAAAGGCAGTTTTGCTCTCACCAAGGATTATCAGAAAATTCTGCGTCGGTTGCCGGAGCTGCTGACCGAGCAGGGCCAGGTACTCGCCTGCGTCAATGATCCGGCGGTATCTTCGCGTTTCCTGATTGACGGCATGGCCGCAGAAGCACCGGAGCTGACGTTTGTCGAACGGCTGGAAAACCCACCGGAGTTTCGTGATATTGAGCCCGAAGGGGGACTCAAGGTGCTGCGCTTTACACGCGGTCAGGCGCGCGACCATGCGCGTCGCGAAGCATAATAGAGACTGATAAAAAAACCGCCAGGCGTTGCCGGCGGTTTTCGGGTTCCATCAAGTCGGATGGCCCGTCTTATTTGGTCAGTGACTGGCAGTACTCGGCATACACCGGTTGTTCGACCATGGTCCGGCCCCGCATATCTATGATCAGAATGCGATAGCTCAACCCTTCTGCAAACAGCGGTGTGAGCTCTTCATTGCTGCAGTAACTGGCTGCTGCGTTCTTGGCCGCGACGGACGGCGCCACTTTGCCGCCGCCGCCATAGAGAATGGTCAGCTCAACGGTTTTTTCCCGAGCCTGTGCCTTCATGACCTGGTATTGGCCAATGCTGTTGTACGGCGCTTTGTTGTTAATCGTCGTTGCCCGGCTCTTGGCCAGCGCTTTGGCAACATCATCCTGGTTGGAGGCACAGCCCGCTAACATCAGGATGGCGATTGAAGCAAAAATCTTTTTAAACATCAGTTATCTCAAGAGTCGGCGCGATTACGGCAGCACTTTTTTGAACGGCTTGACGATCACTTTCTCGTAGACCCCGGCTTCGATGTAAGGGTCGGCATCGGCCCAGGTTTTGGCTTCTTCCAGCGAGTTGAATTCAGCAATGACGGTTGAACCGGTGAAACCGGCTTCTCCCGGATTGTCGCTGTCAATCGCAGGCATCGGGCCGGCAACCAGCAGGCGGCCTTGTTCTTGCAGATCTTTCAGGCGGGCCAGGTGTTTTTCACGCACGCTCAGGCGACGCTCCAGGCTGTTCTCAACGTCCTGAGAAAAAATGACATACCACATCTTAGGAATTCTCCCTGTGAAAAATGAAGTTGAAGCTGTTTCAGTGAGATACAGGCATCTTTCGGGTTGGCGGTTATCTTAAAGTAAAAAAAAAGCCCCAGCCAGTGGCGGGGGCTCATTGTGCGCTCAAGCTTACGATTTCTGGATCGGGCGCGGACGACCTTCGCTGTTGATCGCGACATAATTGAAGGTCGCTTCACAGACCCGGTATCGCTCGCCGATGCCGTCGACCGCAACCGGCTTGACCCAGACTTCCAGGCCGACGCTCATCGAGGTGTTCCCGATGCGGGTACACTCGCCGTAGCAGCAGACGACATCGCCGACACTGACCGGCGCTTTAAATGCAATGCTGTCCACGGAGACTGTCACGACACGGCCGCCGGAAATTTCTTTGGCCAGAATCGCACCGGCTAAATCGAGTTGGGACATGATCCAACCGCCGAAGATATCGCCGTTGGCATTGGTATCGGCTGGCATGGCAAGGGTACGGAGCAGCAGTTGTCCGCGAGGAACATGGTTTTCTGTGGTCATGGTTCGGTATTACTATTGGTTGGGAACAGGTTTGAGTGCCATATGGTGGGCAATATCACCGCGGCTGGCAAGGGGTAATACCCATCAAAGTAAGTAAATGAGCAGAAATAGCGCAGGAAAAATGTTTGAGAACAAGGCAGAGTTTTTAGATAAGTAGTTATTCTACAATCAAAAATTCTAACGCAGTTATCGAGCATTTTAACAAGCTAGGATGACCCCTTATTTACTGCGATGGGTATCACTGGGCCGTGCAACGAAAAAGGCTGCGGACAAAGCCGCAGCCAAACAGATCACTGACTGCAAGCGGGTTAGGCGTTTGAAGCCTTTTCGGCCGGTTGCTCAGTGACTTTATCAATGGTGTCGTTAATGATCACGGCACAGGCGGCGTCACCGGTGATGTTCAGCGCGGTCCGGATCATGTCGAAGATACGGTCCAGGGCGAACAGCAACGGCAGGCCTTCGATCGGGATCCCGGCGGACAGCAGTACGGCAACCACCAGGAATGACGGACCCGGCACCCCGGCCTGGCCGACAGCGCCCAGGGTCGAGGTGATGATGATCGCGATATAAGCGCCCATGCTCAGATCGATGTTGAACATCTGGGCGAAGAAGATCGCAACCAGGCCGTAGTAGATCGCATTTCCGCTCATGTTAATGGTCGCGCCCAGCGGCAGGACAAAAGAAGCGGTGGAGTTTTTCACATTCAGCTCGTCTTCACACACTTCCATGGTGACCGGCAGGGTGGCCATGGATGATGCAGTCGACAGGGCGACGGCTTGCGGCTTCTTCATCACCGACAGGAACTTCATCGGCGAAGTGTTGCTGAACAGTTTCAGCATCAGTGGGTAGAAGATAAAGCCGTAGATCAGAATGGCGGCAACATAGACCACAAACAGCTTGAAGACCACCATCAGGGCGCTGAAGCCGAAGGTACCGACGGCATCGGCCATCAGGCCGAAGACACCCAGCGGCGCGATTTTCATCACCACGTTGATCATCCACACCATGGCATCGACAATGGCATTCACACCATTGATCAGCGGGTCGCGACGATCTTTTTCAATTTTGGATAAAGCGATACCAAAGAACAGACAGAACACCAGAATTTGCAGGATATTCGCTTCATTCAGAGACTGGAAGACGTTGGTCGGGATCATGCCCAGCACAGTTGCCCAGAATGACGGCAGGTCCCCTTTGTCCGCATAGGCGTTTGAGAACATGCCTTCAACCCCGGTCAGGTCTACCCCGACACCCGGCTGGAAGACTTCGCCCATGAACAGGGCCAGTGCAACCGCCACGGCTGATGTGAAGCCGAAAAAGCCCAGGGTGGCAAAGCCGACTTTACCGGCCGACTGGCTGCTGCCCAGACCCGCGGCACCGGAGATAATAGCGACGGCGACCAGTGGGATCACCAGCATTTTAATCAAGTGGATAAAAATGCTGCCCAGCGGTGCAAACATGCTGGCTGAGTGGCCCATCATGGCCCCGACCAGCGTCCCGACACACATGGCAATGACGACCTGGACGCCGATATTGCTGAACAGTCCTTTTTCTTTGAACACTTTTAGATACCTCTGTTGTGCTTGTTAGTTCGGTTGGGGTTAAGTGTTGTAATTGTTGTAAATGTTAACCCAATATTTTTGAAGATGTGTTTTTACACGCAATTTTTCGTTTGTTCAATCATTCCTTTCGATATTTTTATCTCATGGCATAGCACGCCGGAATAACTGGCTGATTCCGGCGACTTTGTCACCGGCTACTTTAAGGCGAGGGCGGGGGGAGATCTTTGATCTCATCCGTATTCAGTCGGCTTTTTCGGCCGAAAAATAGACAGTTTTTTCGGGCGATCAAGATAGCGAGGATGATGGTGCCGCCGCCGGATCTGCGGGCAGAAAAAAGCCGCAGGTGAATGCGGCTTGCATGGTTTTCTTGTTTACCCGGTCAGGACGCCCGGCATAGCCGAGGCGAATGGGTTAACCGAGCCGGGTCGCAGCTTTCATCTCCCGGATGAAGTGATGCATCTGGCTGAGCATTTCCTGCGGGTTGTCCAGATGGTTCTCAATCACTTTCACGACCGCAGAGCCGGAAATTGCCCCGGCCGCCCCAGCTCGGATAGCCGCCGAGACCTGTTCGGGTTTGGAAATCCCGAAGCCCAGCAGTGCCGGTGGCGCGTTGTAGGTACGCAGGCTCTCGAGCAGGTGATCAACCGGCATCCCGGCCTGGGTTTCCGTGCCGGTCACCCCGGCGCGGGACAGCAGGTAAGTGTAACCGCCGCTGAGCTCCGAGACCGTTTTGAGGGTGGCTTCATCGGCATTGGGCGGGGCGATGAAAATCGGGTGAATACCGTGCTTTTGCGCTGACTTGCGAAATTCCGCCGAGGTACCGACCGGGACATCGGCAATCAGGACGGAGTCCACGCCCGCTTCAGCACATTGCTGGTAGAAGCGATCGATCCCCGCCGCAAACACCAGGTTGGCGTACATCAGCAGGCCAATCGGCACGTCCGGGTGGTTGGCGCGAATTTTAGCCAGCAGGTCGAAACAGACGGCAGGGGTGGTTCCGGCGTCCAGGGCGCGGATGGTGGCGCCCTGAATGGTCGGGCCGTCTGCCAGCGGATCGGAGAAGGGGATCCCCAGCTCCAGGGCATCAGCTCCCGCTTCAATCAGGGTTTCAATCACCTTCAGGGATTGTTCCGGGGTTGGATCCCCGATGGTCACGAAGGGAACGAAAGCGCCTTCCTGTTGTGCTTCCAGGCGTTCAAATAGTGCTTGATACCGATCCATTACAGCGCTCCCTTTTCTTCTAAAATCGCATGTACCGTAAAGATGTCTTTGTCACCGCGGCCGGACAGGTTGACCACCAGCAGTTGCTCTTTGTCCGGGTTTTGCCGGATCAGTTTCAGGGCATAGGCCAGCGCGTGGGCGGACTCCAGCGCCGGGATGATCCCTTCGCTGCGGGCCAGTTCCTGGAACGCATCCAGTGCCTCATCATCAGTGACCGAACCATACTCGGCACGGCCTGTGGCATTAAGGTGGGCGTGTTGCGGTCCGACTGACGGGAAATCGAGGCCCGCAGAGACGGAATAGGACTCTTCAACCTGCCCGTGCTCATCCTGCATCAGCGGCGCTTTCATACCGAAGAAAATCCCCAGCTTACCGTGCTTGAGCGGTGCGCCGTGCATGTTGGTGTCCAGCCCTTTCCCGGCCGGCTCGACGCCGATCAGCCCCACTTCCGGGTTGTCGATGAAGTCGGCAAACATGCCGATGGCATTGGAGCCGCCGCCGACACAGGCGATCACGGCATCCGGCAGACGACCTTCTTTTTCCAGGATCTGAGCTTTGGTTTCTTCGCCGATGATGCGCTGGAATTCACGGACAATAGTCGGGAACGGGTGTGGCCCGGCGGCCGTGCCCAGCAGGTAGTGGGCCTTGTCGTAGGTCGCCGACCAGTCCCGCATCGCCTCGTTACAGGCATCTTTGAGGGTTGCGGAGCCGGAGTGAACCGGGATCACTTCGGCGCCCATCAGTTTCATTCGGAATACGTTCGGGCTCTGGCGCTCGACGTCTTTGGCGCCCATGTAAACCCGGCATTTCAGGCCCAGCAGGGCACAGGCCAGGGCGGTTGCCACCCCGTGCTGCCCGGCACCGGTTTCGGCAATAATTTCATCCTTGCCCATGCGCTTGGCCAGCAAAGCCTGACCCAGTACCTGGTTGGTTTTGTGGGCACCGCCGTGAAGCAGATCTTCACGCTTGAGATACAGTTTGGTTTTGGTGCCCTTGGTCAGGTTACGGCACAGGGTCAGCGCCGTCGGACGACCGGCATATTCCTGCAGCAGCTCGAGAAACTCCTGTTGAAAGCTCGGGTCCTGCTGGGCCTCTACAAAAGCGGCTTCCAGTTGGTCCAATGCCGGGACCAGGATTTGCGGCACATACTGACCGCCGAATTCGCCAAAATAGGCATCAAGTTTGCTCATTACATCTGTCCTTAATATTTTCTGATTGCCGCAAAGGCCGCTTTTAACTTTTCAGGATCTTTCTTGCCGGGGGCGCTTTCAACACCAGAGTTTAAATCCAGTCCTTTGCAGCCCAGATGCGCCGCTTCGCAGACGTTGTCCGGGTTCAGCCCGCCGGCCAGCATGGTGATTTGCTTTTGCTCATCGGGGATTAGGCGCCAATCGAAAGCAACCCCGGTGCCACCGGACTGGTTGCCAATCTTGCTGTCGAGCAGGTGACGGTCGGCGTTCCATCGTTTGAGATCCGGCATCGTGTCGGTGATGCCGTGGGCTTTCCAGACTTCACAGTCTGTCGGCAGTTGTGCCTTCAGGCCCTGGACGTATTCCGGGGTTTCGTCGCCGTGCAACTGTACCGCTGCCAGCGACAGGGCCTTGGCTGCTTTGGTGACTGCGTCAGGATCGGCATTGCGGAACACGCCGACATACTTGAGCGGCGCACCGCTCATGATCATCCGTGCCTGTTCGATATCCACCTGGCGCGGTGAGCCGGAGACAAAAATCAGGCCGCCGAAGACCGCACCGCTTTGGTAAGCTGCTGCGGCGTCATCGGCATGGGTCAGACCGCAGACCTTATTTTCCCCAAACAGGACGCGGCGCACCGCCAGCTCCAGGTTGTCTTCGGACATCAGCGAGCTGCCGATCAAAAAGCCGTTGGCATACGGGGCCAGCTCGCGCACCTGCTGGTGGGTGTAGATCCCGGATTCGGAGATCACAATGGTGTCTTCCGGAAGTCGCGGGGCGAGGCTTTTGGTCCGGTAGAGATCGATACTCAAATCCCGCAGGTCGCGGTTATTGATCCCGACGACTCTGGCTTTGAGCGCAATGGCCCGTGCCAGCTCAGCGTCGTTGCTGACTTCGGTCAGGATCCCCAGGTTGAGCTGGTCGGCAACCTCGGCCAGTTCGCGGTACTGATCGTCATCGAGGACCGACAGCATCAGCAGGATCGCATCGGCCTGGTAATGACGAGCGAGGTACACCTGGTACGGGTCAATCATAAAGTCTTTGCACAGCACCGGTTGGCTGACCTGGCTTCGCACCCGGGGCAGAAAATCAAAATTGCCCTGGAAGTATTTCTCGTCGGTTAAGACGGAAATGGCGCTGGCATAGCGGTTGTAAACTCCGGCGATGTAGTCGAGGTCGAAGTCTTCGCGGATCAGCCCTTTTGAGGGGGATGCCTTTTTACATTCCAGAATAAAGGCGCTCTGTTCGCCGGATAGGGCGGTGTAAAAGTCACGATCGCTCGGTTGCAACTGGTCGATAAAGCTGTCCAGTGGTTGCTGCGCTTTTCGTGCGGCGACCCATTGTTTTTTGTCCGCGACAATTTTTGCGAGTACGGTTTCCATGATTAACCTCTTGCTGCCAGTTGTTCGACCAGAGTATAGGCCTTGCCCGATTGCATGACATCCAGCGCCTGCCGGGTATTGGCTTTGAGATCTTCCTTACCGAACAGGCGCAGCAGTAGTGCGACATTCACCGCGACGGCTGCTTGTTGGGCCGGGGTGCCTTTCCCGGTCAGGATCTGGGTGATGATCGCCCGGTTTTCTTCCGGCTCGCCGCCTTTGATGGCTTCCAGATCGTAGCTTGCGACGCCAAAATCTTCCGGGGTCAGAGTGTATTCCCGGATGTCGCCATCGATGATTTCAGCCACGGTGGTCGGGCCGTGGATCGCCACTTCATCCAGGCCGCTGCCGTGAACCACGGCGGCGCGCTTCAAGCCCATGCTTGCCATGGTTTCGGCGATTGGGCGGACCAGCGCCTGGTCATAGACGCCCATCAACTCGATGTTCGGCCGGGCCGGGTTAATCAACGGGCCGAGCAGGTTAAAGATGGTGCGGGTTTTCAGGCACTGGCGTACCGGCATGGCATGGCGAACACCGCCGTGATATTGCGGCGCGAACAAAAAGCAAACGCCGAGGTCGTCCAGGGCGGTGCGGGTCTGGTCAGCGTCCATCGCCAGGTTAATCCCGAACTTGTCGAGCAGATCGGAAGAGCCGGATTTGCTCGACACCCCACGGTTGCCGTGCTTGGCGACTTTGACCCCGCACGCCGCGGCCACAAAGGCGGCGGTGGTGGAAATATTGATGGTGTTATGGCCGTCGCCGCCGGTGCCGACGATATCGGCAAAATCATAGTCCGGGCGGGGAAACGGGTTGGCGTTGGCCAGCAGCGCCTTAGCTGCCCCGGCGATCTCGGCCGGGGTTTCCCCTTTGATTTTCAGCGCGGTCAGAATGGCTGACAGCAAGATCGGCTCGACATCGCCTTTAATGATGGCATCGAACAAGGTCTGGCTTTCGGTCTGGGTCAGTGGCTGCTGCTGGTACAGCTTGTCAGCCAGCGTATAAATTGTTGCGTCCATGGTCTCTCTTCCTTACTTCATGATGATGGGGCCATTTCCAAGCCGGCATTTTTTATCCCGTCAGCTTATGCCGCATGATTTGCCGGCTTTGACATCACCCAGTCCAATGTGTGGGTGAGTAGCCGGGCGCCTTGGGTGGTGAGAATGGACTCGGGGTGGAACTGGTAACCGCACACGCGATCGGCGTCCTGGGTCACGGCCATCACCAGGCCATCGACATCCGCGACGGTGGTGAGTGTTTCCGGTACTTCAGTCGCGACCAGCGAGTGGTAGCGGGCGATGGTGAGCGGGCTCGGCAGGTCGCCGAAGACCGCATGGCCGTTGTGGGTCATGGTCGCGGCCTTGCCGTGGACAATCTCACCGGCCCCTTCGACGGTGCCACCGTAGGCTTCCACGATGGCCTGATGACCCAGGCAAATGCCGATCATCGGCACTTTGCCGCGCACGCGCTGGATGAGTTCCGGCATACAGCCGGCTTCTGACGGTGCGCCGGGGCCGGGGGAGAGGACCAGCACCGGGTTGCCTTTCTCCGCCAGGGCCTGCTCAATCTGCTCGGCACTCAGGCTGTTGCGGTAAACGGTCACCTGGCAGCCGAGGGCGCGGAACTGATCCACCAGGTTGTAGGTAAAGGAGTCAAAATTATCGAGTAATACAATATGGGCTGGGCTCATGACGGACTCCTTAGGCAGATGGGGTTAAGGCACAATGTGCCTGACGGATGGCGTTGATCACCGCTTGCGCTTTGCTGCGGGTTTCATCGGCTTCGGCTTGCGGGACAGAATCGTAAACCACCCCGGCCCCGGCCTGGACACTGGCGACGCCGTTTTCGACATAGGCCGAGCGGATCACGATACAGGTATCCATATCGCCTTGGCCGGTCAGATAGCCGACGGCACCGCCGTAGCTGCCGCGGCGACGTTGCTCCACTTCGCGGATCAGCTGCATCGCGCGGATTTTCGGCGCGCCGGTCAGGGTGCCCATATTCATACAGGCCTGGTAGGCGTGCAGGGCATCGAGATCCCCGCGCAGCTGGCCGACCACGCGGGACACCAGATGCATCACATGGCTGTAGCGATCAACCTGAAGCAGGTCGGCAACGTAGCGGCTGCCCGGCTCGCTGATCCGCGCCACATCGTTGCGGGCCAGATCGACCAGCATCATGTGCTCGGCGTTCTCTTTCATGTCACTGCGCAGCTCGAGCTCAATGCGGCCGTCGAGATCGAGGTTGATCGAGCCATCCGGGTTCTTGCCGCGCTGGCGGGTGCCGGCAATCGGATAAATTTCGACCTGGTTGCTGTCGGTGCAGTATTTCAGCGCGCTTTCCGGCGAGGCCCCGAACAGGATGAAATCGGCATCCTGGAGGTAAAACATATACGGACTCGGGTTGCCGGTTTTCAGCTCTTTGTAGGCAACCAGCGGCGACGGGCACGGCAGGGTGAACTGGCGTGACGGAACCACCTGGAAGACATCACCGCGGACTACATGCTGTTTCAGATCCTCGACCTGTTGGCAGAAATCTGGGTCACTGACGCTGGCGAACGGCTCACAGGTATCGAGCAGCGCCGCTTTCGGCAGCGGCTTGGGCTCCAGACACGCTTCTTTAATATGTTGCAACCGGCGGCTGAGCTCGAAATAGCTGGCGGTGTAGTTGTCGCCGCCAAACAGGGTCGCCTGCAGTTTGCCGCGGCGTTTCTGGTGATCAATCACCAGCAGGGTTTCGGCAATATAGAACAGGTAGTCGGGACACTGGTTATCGGCCGGGACGTCGGGCAGGGGTTCAAACCCGGCGACAACGTCATAGGCAAACAGGCCGCCGAGGAACAGGGCTTCGCGCGGATGTCCCTGTGTGTTGAAGGTGTGCTGGATCAGGCGCAGCGCATCAAAAGATGACGTCTGGCGCAACCGGCTGTCTTCATCCAAATGACGTTCGGCTGACGGGAAGTCCAGAGTCAGGCACTGGGGTTCACGTTGGTGGCGCACATCCACGGGTAGTGCTTTGGCGATAGTGCTGAGAACATTCTGGCCGTTATCGCTCAGGGCCTCGAGGCGAACCTGATGGCCGCGACAGACAATCCGCACGGCGGCGTCGACCAACATCAGGCTTTTTAAATCTTCCTTGGAGTCGATCTCGGCCGACTCCAGCAAGAGGTTGTGCGGGCGATCCCCGCAGACGGAGTAGTACAGCTCCGTCGGATCGGCGACATAGGGCACATCCAGGCTCAGCAGCTCCAGTTCGCCGATTTCAATTGAGGTCGTTTTCACAGCGCTCTCCCTGCCGCTTCTACAAACGGTTTTAACTCTTGCATTAACTGCTCAAACATCGGACCGGTCAGTGCCTGGTGGCCGTCAGACAGGGCTTCGCTCGGATTGAGATGCGATTCCACAATGATCCCGTCGGCGCCGACTGCGGCAGCAGCGCGGGACATGGGGATCACCAGCTCGCGTACCCCGGTGCCGTGGCTCGGGTCGACAACGACCGGCAGGTGCGTGCGCTGTTTGAGGTAGGCGACGGCATTGAGGTCCAATGTATTCCTTGTCGCTGTTTCGTAGGTGCGGATCCCGCGTTCACACAGGATAATGTTCGGATTTCCGGCATCAAAGATGTATTCCGCAGCCAGGAGCAACTCTTCGATAGTGGCGGAAAGTCCGCGTTTGAGCAAGACCGGTTTGCCGCTTTCTCCCACCGCTTTGAGCAGGGCGTAGTTTTGCATGTTGCGTGCGCCAATCTGCAGGCAATCCACATATTGGCACAGGGTATCTACCTGGCCCACTTCCATGACTTCGGAGACGGTCGGCAGTCCAAGCTGCAGATTTGCCTGCTGAAGCAGTTTCAGCCCTTCCACGCCCAGGCCCTGGAAGTCATACGGACTGGTTCGGGGCTTGTAAGCGCCGCCACGCAGGGCAACGGCGCCATGCTTTTTCACCATTTCAGCGACGGCCATCAGCTGGGCTTCCGATTCGACCGAGCACGGGCCGGCGATGACCGCAAATTTATCGCCGCCGACGGCCGCATTGCCGAAGCGAACCACGGTATTGTGTGCCTGGACTTCCCGGCTGACCATTTTGTACTTGGTCAGGATTGGCTTGACGGTTTCCACGCAAGGGTAGGCATCAAAATGCAGGGTTTGCAGAATGCGCTCATCGCCCAGTGCGCCCAGGACGATGCGCTCGACCCCCGGCATGTATAGCGGCTTGAGGCCCGCAGCTTCGATACGGTTCAGAATTTCTTGGGCTTGCGCTTCGCTGGCTTGGGGTTTCAGTACAATAATCATGGTCGTCTCTTTCCTGAGTTGGGTTCAGCCGGGTCGACGGCGTTGCATATTTTTTGAATGAATCGGTATAAAAAAGCCCGCAATTTTGCGGGCTTGTGTGTTTGGCCATCAGGCACAGCTAATCACACCACCCGCGAACGGAAGTGCCACCACCAGGAGAAGAAAGCGCAGAGCTGATGATGAAATTGCTGTACCATGTAAATATCCTGTAAGTTGAATACGGGGTAACTGCGTACTAGTAAACTAGTTCATAAATTCAATGTCAAGAAATTCATTTATGTTATTTGATTTACATAGCCACACGACGGCGTCGGATGGCCGCTTATCCCCGGAAGAGTTGGTGAAACGCGCCGTGGCGCATCGGGTGAATGTGCTGGCGATCACGGATCACGATACCGTCGCTGGGCTTGCGCCAGCGCAGCAGGCGATTGACGCAGAAAACCTACCGCTGACGCTCATCAAAGGGATTGAAATATCGACACTTTGGCGAAATTTTGATATTCACATTGTCGGCCTGAATATCGACCCGGAACACCCGGCACTGGTTGCTTTGATTACGGAGCAGGCAGAGCGTCGGGAAGCTAGAGCCGCCCTGATAGCCGAGCGACTGGCGAAACACCGGATGCCGGGTGCACTTGCCGGTGCCAAAGCCCTGGCGGGCGGCGCTACCCTGACCCGGGCGCACTTTGCCCAGTGGCTGGTGGAACAAGGTTATGCCAAGAATATGCAGGCGGTGTTTAAAAAGTTCCTGACCCGCAATAACCCGGGGTATGTGCCGCCGAACTGGTGTTCAATCGCCGAGGCTGTGGCTGCGATCCATGCGGCCGGGGGGCAGGCAGTGCTGGCCCATCCCGGGCGTTATCAGTTCAACGGCAAATGGCTCAAGCGTTTGCTGACCTCGTTTGTTGAGGCCAACGGGGATGCAATGGAAGTGGCTCAGCCGCAACAGGCACCGCAGGAGCGCCGTTTGTTGGGCGATTACGCCATTGAATATAATTTGCTTGCTTCGCAAGGCTCTGATTTTCATTATCCATCACCATGGACAGAGCTGGGCCGTAATCTCTGGTTGCCCAAAGGGGTGACGGAGGTTTGGCAGGATTGGCAAGTCGAGAAGAAGCAAGTGGATGAAGCGACTGCGCCCTCGGCGGAGTCCAGTGAGGAGGAAGAATGAGTCAATTTTTTTACGTTCACCCGGAAACGCCGCAAAACCGCCTGATCACCCAGGCGGTGGCGATCATTCGCAACGGTGGGGTGATTGTCTATCCGACCGATTCCGGCTATGCGCTGGGATGCCAGTTGGAAAACAAACAGGCGCTGGATCGGATCTGCCGCATCCGCCGCCTGGATGATAAGCACAATTTTACCTTGCTGTGCCGGGACTTATCGGAGCTGTCGTTGTATGCCCGGGTCGATAACACGGCTTTTCGCCTGCTGCGCAATAATACGCCGGGCGCTTATACGTTTATCTTTAAAGGGACCAAAGAAGTTCCGCGCCGGCTGATGAACCCGAAACGGAAAACCATCGGGATCCGGGTGCCGGACAATGCCATTGCCCTGGCCCTGCTTGAAGCGTTGGGGGAGCCGATGATGTCGACGTCGCTGATCCTGCCGAACAATACGGTGGCAGAATCCGACCCGGATGATATCCGCGATAAGCTGGAGCATGCGGTGGATCTGATCATCGATGGCGGTTTCCTCGGCGAGCAGCCGACAACCGTGATTGACTTCAGCAATGACACGGTAGAAATCGCCCGGCAGGGTGCCGGGGATCCGGCGCCGTTTCTGTAACGGCGCAGCTGAGCCGTACCTCAATAATCGCCGGGTTGCTTATCCTGGTGGGGCTGCCTACGACAAAGGGGGCTTTCGGTGGTTATGACGGTGTTTATCGGTGGTAACTTCGGCGCGATTTTGGCATAATTCGCCGTCGCTTTAAGCCTGCTTAAAGCAAGTATTGATGATGTTTCGACGCCTGTGAAGGCGACAAAGGTTTGTCTGATGAGTGAAAAATTACAGAAAGTGCTGGCCCGTTCCGGCCAGGGTTCCCGCCGCGAGATCGAACTGATGATCCAGAACGGGCGTGTGAGTATCGACGGGAAGGTTGCCAAATTGGGTGATCGCCTGGAAGATCTGAATGCCCTGGTTCGTATCGATGGCCATAAAGTTGATTTGGTGGCACTTTCTGACGAAGTGTGTCGCGTATTGGCCTATAACAAGCCGGAAGGTGAGTTATGTACTCGTCACGATCCGGAAGGACGTCGTACGGTCTTTGATCGCCTGCCGCGCCTGACAGAAGGCCGCTGGGTGTCTGTCGGTCGTCTGGATGCCAACACCGCAGGTTTGCTGCTGTTTACCACCGATGGTGAGCTGGCGAACCGCCTGATGCACCCGAGCCGCAGCGTGCAGCGTGAATACATGGTTCGCGTGTTCGGCGAGGTGACGGAAGAGATGGTCCGTAACCTGGTGCGTGGCGTGGAGCTGGAAGACGGCAAGGCCCGTTTCGAAGACGTGGTCTACGCGGGTGGCGAAGGCATGAACCATACCTTCTATGTGGTGATCACCGAAGGTCGTAACCGTGAGGTGCGCCGTCTGTGGGATTCACAAGGGGTGACGGTGAGCCGCCTGAAGCGTGTGCGTTACGGCGACATTTTCCTGACCAAAGATCTGCCGCGCGGCGGTTGGATGGAACTGGAACTGAAGGAAGTGAACTACCTGCGTGAAATGGTTGACCTGCCAGCGGAGTCAGAAACCATGCTGACCGTGGAAGGCCAGAAGCGCAAGAAAGGCGTGCGTCAGATCCGTCGTGCGGTGCGTCGTCATGAAGAGCGCGTCAGCGATGATTCGCAGGGACGTCGTGGTCGTAAAGATCAGCGTCGTACGACCAGCCGTCACCAGGAAACGGAAAGTGACAATGCCCAGCAGCGTCGCCGCAAGCCGTCCGGAAATGCGGCGAACCGTCGCAATCCGCTGAAAAACAAGCCGGCGAAGCCGCGTTCACGGAAGTAATCCTTTCGAAAAAACTGGGGTTCTCCCGGGACCATACGAATTAAAAAAGCAGCCAATGGCTGCTTTTTTTGTCGCTGCGGTTTGAGAGGAAGGCGGGATTACCCTCGACCTCTCAAGCCAGAAGCCAGAAGATCAGCTTTCCGCACTTGCCGGTCCCGGCTGACGTTTTGGCTGAGCATCAATACACTGACCGTGCACGTCTTTGCTCTCCGGCCCCATCAGGTAGAGATAGAGCGGCATAATATCTGCCGGGGTTTTCAGCAGGGAAGCATCTTCAGCCGGGAACGCTTTGGCCCGCATGCCGGTTCGAGTACCGCCCGGATTAATGGCATTGACCCGGACATGGGTGTTGCTCAGCTCGTCGGCCAGCACCTGCATCATGCCTTCGGTGGCAAATTTTGAGATGGCGTAAGCGCCCCAGAATGCGCGGCCCTGATGGCCGACGGAAGACGAGGTAAAGAGAATACGGCCGTCCTGGGCTTTCTTGACCAGCGGCATCAATGCCTGAGTCATCAGGAATTGAGCTTTGACGTTGACCTGCATGACGTCGTCAAAAGTATCTTCACCCAGTTGATCGAACGGGCTCAATACGCCCAGCAGACCGGCATTGTGCAGGACCCCATCGAGGTGACCGAACTGGCCTTCAATGGTCTCTGCCATATCCTGGTAGTTCTGCTTGGTTGCTCCCATCAGATCCAATGGGATAATCGCGGGCTGCGGGTATCCCAGCGCTTCAATTTCATCGTATACGGCTTCAAGCTTTGCCACTGTGCGGCCAAGCAAAATAACAGTTGCACCGTGAGCTGCGTAGCTGATGGCAGCCTGACGACCGATACCTTCACCGGCACCAGTTACCAGAATGACGCGATCTTTAAGCGAATCGGCAGCAATTTGATATTCCACGTGTAACTTCCTTATTGGTTTTTTCGTTTTCCTATTGTATTGCGATAGCGGTATGGGTGACAACTTGGTTACAATGAAGAAAATGCCAAAAATGAGGACTCAACATTGGATTTTTTGTTTGATTACGGGCTGTTCCTGGCCAAGATTGCCACGGTTGTGATCGCCATTGTCAGTATTTTGGTACTGGTCAAAGGGCTGAGCGGCCGCCAGGGCGGACAAAAAGGCGAGCTGGAAGTGACGGATTTGACCGAGCAGTATAAAAACACGGTCCACCAGCTGGAAGCCCACCTGTATGACAAGCCGTTGCTCAAAGCACGGGAAAAAGCGTCGAAAAAATCGGATAAAGAAAAGAACAAGGCCCGTCAGAGCGAAATCAAAAAAGCGGCCAAGGAAGGGGAGCTGTCACAGGCTCGTGAGCCGCGGTTGTTTGTCCTCGACTTCCACGGCAGTATCGACGCCCGGGAAGTGTCGGCACTCCGGGAAGAAGTGAGCGCCATCCTGGCCGTGGCAATGGAAGGCGACGAGGTGCTGCTGCGTCTGGAAACCGGTGGCGGGATGGTTCACGGTTACGGTCTGGCTTCTTCTCAGCTGGATCGCCTGAAATCAGCCGGGATCACTCTGACCATCGCCGTTGATAAAGTGGCGGCGAGCGGCGGTTATATGATGGCGTGCGTTGCCGATAAAATCATCTCGGCCCCGTTCGCCGTGGTGGGCTCCATCGGGGTGATTGCCCAACTGCCGAACTTTAATAAAGTACTGAAAAAGCACGACATTGAATTTGAGCAAATCACCGCGGGTGAATTCAAACGAACGCTCACGATGTTCGGCGAAAACACAGATAAAGCGCGAGATAAGTTTAAGTCTGAGATCGAAGAAACTCACGATTTGTTCAAGCAGTTCATTGCCGAGCATCGCCCGGCCCTGGATCTGGGTGCGGTGGCAACCGGTGAACACTGGTTTGGCAAGCAGGCCCTGGCGTTGGGGCTGGTGGATGAGATCGGCACCAGTGACGATGTGATCGCCGCTGCGTGTCAGGACCGGGAAGTGCTGGCCGTACGTTATGTTCAGCGGAAAAAGCTGGCTGAGAAACTGGCCGGTGCGACCGGCGAAGCCGCAGACAGCCTGTTGCTGAAGTGGATCAGCCGTGGCCAGCGCCCGATTGTCTGAGCCATTGGCAGCTTATTATTTTACCTTCGGGTGAAAGCATCACAGCCCCGCCATGCGGGGCTGTCATTTTTCTGACGCACTGGCATGGTTGACCCGGCGGCCGGTTAGTCGGCCAGGGTAAATTCCGGCGAGAGCTGATGGGCCAGATATTTGAACATATTGAACACGGCGGTCGTTTTTTCGGTCGGCAGGCCGCGGCCATCCAGAAAATATTCGCCACGGAAGATCAGGACCTCGTCTTTTTCTTCGACCGATGTAGCGCGCATGCCTTCCTGGTAGGCCTCGTGGTCCTGGATCAGTTGGTTGGCGATCATCAGTAAGTCTGCGGCAGCAATGGCTTTTTTCTCGCTCATGGGTGTTCCTCTGTTTGTAGCGGCCAGACCTTGCATCAGGTCTTGATGTTGGGCGATTGAAACTCGGCACTGAACATCAGGCCGTTCGCCCGGGCTCGATGGCGCCAGTGTATTGAAGTTCGCCGCAGAACTCAAATCCATAGATAAAAGAGGGAATTAAGAGAATTGGTTAAAGAGTGTGTGGGTTTGGTGAAAATATCCACGATTTCTGTGAGCCAAGACAAAAATTCATGGGTTTGAATAGTCAAAGCAGTGCCGAGGTGGTAATCATTAGCGCCCATCGCCCCTTTCCGGAAAGCGGAACTGGAAATGAGGCGGCGTTGTACGACCACAAATACAGTCGGATAAAGGGTTTAACCTGTATTTAACAAGTGGGGAAGGGACGAGCAAACAATTCGTTTTCGGCAAAAAGCAGTTGACCTTCCCGGAATGTAGCCCAATATGTAAATACCAGTCACATTAAGTAACTATCTGTCCTGAATGCTGGTTTTGTCTTGCGTGACGACCGTTTAGGAATAGTTATTTAATCAGATTGGTTAGTTAGCGTTGCCGTGCCACTGGGTAAAATTTACGTGCAACTATTTGTTTAATTATAAAGTTTTGCGAGCACGAGGACGTAATTGAGTCATTATGGGTAAATCTCTCGTTATCGTGGAGTCACCAGCCAAGGCGAAAACTATAAATAAGTACTTGGGTAAGGACTTCATTGTTAAATCAAGCGTGGGTCACGTCCGTGATTTGCCGACGGGTGCACGAAGCACGGGTAAAAAAGCGGCCCCGATCTCTACCAAAGGGTTGAGCGCCGAAGAGAAAGCCCGCATCAAAAAAGAAAAAGAACGTAAGGCGCTGATTAACAAGATGGGGGTCAACCCTTATCAGGAGTGGGAAGCGCACTATGAAGTGCTGCCGGGGAAAGAAAAAGTAGTCCATGAACTACAGAAGCTGGCAGCGGATGCTGACTATGTCTACCTCGCGACCGATTTGGATCGCGAGGGAGAGGCAATTGCGTGGCACCTTCGTGAGCTCATCGGTGGCGATGAGGAACGCTATAAGCGCGTGGTTTTTAACGAGATCACCAAAAATGCAATTCAGCAGGCGTTTGAGCAGCCTGGTGAAGTCAATATCGACGGCGTGAATGCACAGCAGGCCCGACGTTTTCTGGACCGGGTGGTCGGCTTCATGGTCTCGCCGCTGCTGTGGAAGAAAGTCGCCCGTGGCTTGTCCGCCGGTCGCGTTCAGTCCGTGGCCGTGAAGCTGATTGTTGAGCGTGAGCGCGAAATCAAAGCCTTCACTCCGGAAGAATACTGGGACATGCACGCCAACACTCACACGCAGGGCAGTGATGCCCTGCGCCTGATGGTGGCGCAGCAGGCGGGGAAAACATTCCGTCCGGAAAATGAAGCCGATACCATGGCAGCCAAGTCGCTGCTGGAGCAGGCCGCATTCACCGTGGTGGAACGTGAAGACCGCCCGACCAGCAGTAAGCCTTCTGCACCTTACATTACCTCGACGCTGCAGCAGGCGGCCAGTACGCGCCTGGGCTACGGGGTAAAACGGACCATGGGCCTGGCCCAGCGTCTGTATGAAGCCGGTTATATTACCTATATGCGTACCGACTCGACGAACCTGTCCAAGGAAGCGGTCGAATCTGCACGCGAGTACATCGGCAGCGAGTACGGCGAGAACTATTTGCCGGCTAAGCCGAATGTGTACGGCAGCAAAGGCAACGCTCAGGAAGCGCACGAAGCGATCCGTCCTTCCAACGTGGAAGTGAAAGCGGAGCACCTGGAAGGCATGGATCAGGACGCCGTCAAGCTGTATGACCTGATTTGGCGCCAGTTTGTGGCCTGTCAGATGGTCCCGGCAAAATATGACTCCTCGACCATTACGGTGGAAGCGGGCGAGTTCACGCTGAAAGCCAAGGGACGCACGCTGCGTTTTGCCGGTTGGACTCTGGTTCAGCGCCCGTCCGGGAAGAACGAAGATACGACCTTGCCGATGGTGCATGTCGGTGAGACGCTGAAGCTCGAGAGCCTGGAGCCGAAACAGCACTTTACCAAGCCACCGGCACGCTTTACCGAAGCGGCGCTGGTCAAAGAGTTGGAAAAGCGCGGCATTGGCCGCCCGTCGACTTATGCGTCTATTATCTCGACCATTCAGGATCGGGGTTATGTGCGGGTTGACCAGCGTCGTTTCTATGCCGAGAAAATGGGTGAAATTGTATCTGACCGTCTGGATGAGAGCTTCTCGGATCTGATGGACTATGATTTTACCGCCCGGATGGAAAACAACCTGGACAAGATTGCCGAAGGCCAGGTGAACTGGAAGAGCGTACTGGATCAGTTCTTCAGCGATTTCTCTGCCGAGCTGGAAAAAGCAGAGTGCGATGAAGAAGAAGGCGGCATGAAGCCGAATAAGATCGTGCTGACCGATATCGCGTGTCCGACTTGTGGTCGCCCGATGGGGATCCGTACGGCATCGACCGGGGTGTTCCTCGGTTGTTCCGGTTACGCGCTGCCGCCGAAAGAGCGTTGTAAGACCACCATTAACCTGGGCGATGAAGAAGGGATCGTCAATGTCCTTGAGGAAGACGTGGAAACGGCAGCCCTGCGCGCCAAGAAGCGTTGTCCGAAGTGTGATACGGCGATGGATGCCTACCTGATCGACCAGGAGCGCAAACTGCATGTCTGCGGTAACAACCCGCTCTGTGACGGTTATATCGTCGAGAAAGGGGAGTTCAAGCTCAAGGGCTATGAGGGCCCGGTGATTGAGTGTGATAAATGTGGTTCGGACATGGAACTGAAGAACGGTCGGTTCGGTAAGTACATGGGCTGTACCAACGAAGGCTGTAAGAATACGCGGAAGATTCTGAAAAACGGTGAAATTGCGCCGCCGAAAGAAGATCCGGTGCACTTCCCGGAACTGCCGTGCAGCCAGGATCCGGATGCGTACTTCGTGTTGCGTGACGGTGCTTCCGGTCTGTTTATGGCCGCTAGTACGTTCCCGAAATCCCGGGAAACCCGTGCGCCGCTGGTCTCCGAGTTGGCCCGGTTTAAAGAGCGTCTGACGCCGAAGTTTGCTTATCTGGCCGATGCGCCGCAGGCCGATCCGGATGGTCGTCCGACCGTGGTGCGCTTTAGCCGCAAAACGAAGGAAAACTATATTCGTTCGGAAATCGACGGCAAGCCTTCCGGCTGGACCGGGCTGTTTATTGACGGGAAATGGGAAATTACCGACAAGCGTAAAAAGCCGAAAGCTGAAAAATCGGAAGACTAATCCGACATCAAAAAAACCGCCGAAAGGCGGTTTTTTTACGGCTGAATACCACGGTCCAATCTGGGCTTTATCAGACTCGGGTGACATCGGGTGATGATGTCACCGCTAAGCTGAATCGCTCAAGCTACCTGGCAGCCTTCGAGCGGGACACCGCTGTGGAAGCGGAAGGTGTTATCCGGCTGGGTGATCAGTTCGGCTTCCCGGGCACCGATGGCTTTCACCCGCGCCGTGATGTCTTCTCCGGCAATCGCTTCAGCCAGAGTCAGGTAGTCCTGGTAATGGCGCGCCTCGGAGCGCAGCAGCGAGATATAAAACTTCTTCAGCTCTTCATCAAGAAAGGGCGCCAGCTTGGCAAATCGCTCACAGGAGCGGGCTTCGATATACGCGCCGACAATCAGTTTATCGACCAGAGTGCCCGGCTCGTGGGTGCGGACGACTTTCATCAGCCCCCGGGCGTAGCGGCCAGCCCGCAGGCTGCTGTAGGGGATCCCGCGGCTTTCCATAATCTCGAGCACCTGCTCAAAGTGATGGAACTCTTCTTTGATCAGGCGAACCATCTTCTCAATCAGCTCCTGACCATGGGCAAAATCGCTGCGGGGCGTCAGCGGCGCCGACAGGCCGTTTTTCTTACCGTGAAACGTGCGGGTATCGCGCAGCTTGCCATAAACGAAATCTTCATAAGGCTTGGCCCAGGCCAGTAGCGCCTGGCCACTGTCGGCATCAACGGCGTACTTGCGGATCAGGAACATGGCCGTTTGGCTGGCTTTCAGTTCACAATTGCAGTGGTCGACCAGCAGGGCCGTCAGGTTCTCCGGTTTCCGGGCTTCCTGGATCCAGCTGTCGGGGGTGTCGCACTGAAGGAATTGTTTGATTGGCGATAACAGCTCGTCAATCATGCGCTGAGTGTCGTTCATGGGCATTCGCGTTGCGTCAGATATTCAGTGAATAGGAAATGAGGCGGGGAGTATAGCAAGTTCTGCCGGTTGCGTCTCAGTCGGCGCACAACGGCGGCTGAGGGATCAAAAAAGGCCGCGAGGGCGGCCTTCTTTATCAGTTCATGCTACGGGTTACCATTTGCGCTTCGGTTGGAACAGCACATCCAAATCATCTTGCTCGCGCTTGATGATTTGCTGACGCTCAAGCTCATGGCTTTGATTCTGGCTGTCATCAATTTCATGCAGCATGGTCTGCAGCTTTTCCCGGGCCTGATTGGCATAACCATCGTTCTTGCTGGCCAGTACATCAATGCCTTTTTTCAGCAACTGCTTGGCCGTGCCTAACTGGCGCTTGGCCTTGGCATCGTTGGCACGCTTGATGACGTTTTCAATGTTGATCCGGAGCTGGATCCCTTCCAGGCGGGCATTCTCAGTCACAAAGGACTGGGTCGGGAAGCGGCCTTTACTGTGTTCGTTGCGGATCACGGTTTTCAGGCGTTTCACCAACTGCAACATCCCAATGGCCTGTTTATCGGTGCTTGGCACCTTGAACGGAGTAATGTCGGCGTTAGAATAGTTTTCCTGCAACTGGCGAATTTGTTCATTCACATTACGGATCCGCGGCGGCAGGCTTTTGTCGGACGGATCGGTCTCACTCATGCTTTCCAGAGAGTGCAAAACACGTTGGTTCAGACACACCAGAAGCTCTTTACTGTAAGGCAGATGATGGGCGTTTCCAATCAGTTCTTCCGTCGCATCAATGGTGGCAATGAATTTGGCCAGTTCCTGATTCTTTGCACTTTCAAGGCGTTGGCGATATTGAACGATCACGTTGTAGCCAATAACCAAGATCAGCAATAGTGAAATCAGGCCAATCATTAAAGGGATACTCATAAGATACGTCTGTCTTCCGTGCGTTTGAACGAGCTTCATAAGATACACTATCTGTGAATCCCGGGATAGCGCAGTGGTGATTTTTGCTAGCTTTATCTGTTTATCTGCAGCTTTTGATGGCGCTGGCTTACTTGCGGGAACATCTCAGGTATCATTCTGCCTCGGTCAACAATCGGCCGCCATTTTTCTGAACAAAAAGCGGGCTTGTCCGGGCGGTTTCGCCAAAGAAATGCTAGGAAAGTGGCGGGATTCGATATATAACATGATGAAATACATGGTTGCACTGATATGATGTAACGGACTATAAGTTGGGCGGTACCATGAAATTACAACAGTTAAGATATATTGTTGAGGTGGTGAATCATAACCTCAACGTTTCTTCGACAGCAGAAAGCCTTTATACCTCTCAGCCGGGGATCAGTAAACAGGTTCGTTTACTGGAAGACGAGCTGGGTATCCAGATCTTCGAGCGCAGCGGCAAACACCTGACCAAGGTGACGCCGGCCGGGGAAGAAATTGTCCGCATCTCGCGGGATATCCTGTCGCGGGTTGAAAGCATTAAGGCCGTGGCCGGCGAGCATACCCATCCGGAGATGGGGACGCTGAATATCGCGACCACGCATACTCAGGCGCGTTATGCGCTGCCTTCCGTGATCCAGGGATTTACCGCGCGGTATCCGAAAGTGTCCCTGCATATGCATCAGGGGACACCCTCTCAGATTGCGGATGCCGTGGCCAAAGGAACCACGGATTTTGCGATTGCCACCGAAGCCCTGCATCTGTATCAGGATATGATCATGCTGCCGTGCTATCACTGGAATCGCTCGATTGTAGTGAAAGCCGATCATCCGCTGGCCAAGAAGTCTGAAATTACCATTCATGATCTGGCTGCGTATTCGCTGGTGACTTATGTCTTCGGCTTTACTGGCCGCTCCGAGCTCGACAGTGCGTTTAACCGCTCCGGCCTGACGCCGCGTATCGTCTTTACTGCAACCGATGCTGATGTGATCAAAACCTATGTCCGCCTGGGAATTGGTGTCGGGGTGATTGCCAGCATGGCGATGGATCCGGAGAGGGATGGTGATTTAGTGGCGATTGATGCCAGCCATATCTTTGAAGCCAGTACGACCAAGATTGGCTTTAAGAAAGGTACCTTCCTGCGCAGCTACATGTACGATTTTATGGAGCGCTTTGCCCCGCACCTGACCCGCAATGTGGTAGATCAGGCCGTGGCGCTGAAAACCAATGCCGAAATTGAAGCCATGTTTGCCAACATGGCATTGCCGGTCCGCTGACGGGCCGCCCCGCAAAAATCGACGAACTTGACCCAGGGCTGTCACACGACAGCCCTTTTTGTTTGCCTGCGCCAGAACGGAGTAGGTTGAAGTGCTTCACTGGTATAAAATACCGTTCTTGCTACTATCCCCCTGAGAGTTCTACCCATGACAGGAATTTCGCCGCGGTTTTGTCGTCTGGACAAGCTGCTGACAGACAATCGTGCGTTCTGGCAGTTCATGCCGTTTGCTTCGCCCGAGCTGGTTTGGCAACACAGCCACCCAGCGCTGTGTGAATGGCTGGACGGGCTGAGCGATGCGGCGATCGCCGAATACCTGCAGAATGGTGAATCGCTGGCGCAAGCCTTGTCCCCCAGGCTGCCGGATGCGCCGGAGTTGTATCACCTGTCACAGCTTGAATCTCTGGTCGATCTGACCGACTGCGGTCCAGAATCCGCCTGGCCCAAGGGGCTGGAGGTCGGGATCCCGGGGCGAAAATGGCAACAGATCACTGCGTTTAACCAGGCCATTCCGATGCTGAAGCTGCCTTTGCTGGAGTGGTGTGCCGGGAAAGGGCACTTGGGGCGGGTGTTGGCGGTCCGTCATCAGATGCCGGTGGTCAGCCTGGAGTGGCAGCAATCTTTATGCGAAGACGGGGAGATGGCGGCACGACGGCTGCAATTGCCGATCCGGTTCGTTCATGCCGATGCCTTTGATCCGGCCAGTGCGGCGCATGTGGTGGCCGAGCAACATGCCGTAGCGCTGCATGCCTGCGGTGACTTGCATGTGTCGCTGCTGCAGCAGGTGGCCGCGCGTCAAGGAAAAGCCGTAACCATTTCTCCGTGTTGTTATCACCTGATCCGCGATAGTCACTACCAGCCGCTGTCTCAGGCGGGCCGGGAAAGTCAGTTACAGCTGAGCAAACATGACCTGCGGTTGCCGTTGCAGGAAACGGTCACTGCCGGGCAGCGGGTTCGCCGTCAGCGTCGGACTGAGGTGAGTTTCCGGCTGGGATTCGACAGCCTGCAACGCCATCTGCGCGGCAGTGATACGTATCTGCCGGTACCGAATGTGCAAAAAGCCCAGTTGAACGAGGGTTTTGCCAGCTTCTGCCGTTGGGCGGCCGAAAAGAAGCAACTTGAGCTCCCGGCTGCGATTGATTTTGAGCACTGGTTACACTTGGGCGAGCAACGTTTTGCCCGGGTCGAGCGGATGGAGCTGGTACGCCAGCTGTTCCGTCGGCCGCTGGAAATGTGGCTGATTGAAGATCGGGCCGAATTTTTGGCCGAGGCCGGCTATCAGGTCACGGTCGGGACGTTTTGTGACAAACCCGTCACCCCCCGCAATATTCTGATCCACGCCGAACGAAAGGATTACTGAGGATGGAAACCAGCACCCTGGTCTATTGTGCCCTGGCATTGGCCGCGGGCTGCTTTGTACAAAGTACCGTCGGCTTCGGGATGGCGATTGTCGCCGCGCCGATTGTCTATTTCTTCGAGCCGCGATTTGTCCCGGGCACGATTACTCTGGTCGGTTTGGTGCTGGCGCTGATCAACATGTGGCAATATCGCCGGATGCTCTCGTTCAAGGGGCTGTCGGCTGCGTTTATCGGTCGGGTACCCGGGACCATTGCCGCCGGGTTCCTGCTGCTCTATATCAGTGCCGAATCACTGGCGTTGGTACTCGGCGTTGGGGTATTGCTGGCGGTGGTGATCAGCCTGATGAAAGTGCGGATCAAGCCGACCGGTAAAGCTCTCTTCTGGGCCGGGTTTGCTTCCGGGCTGATGGGAACCAGCACCAGCATCGGCGGCCCGCCGATGGCGTTAGTGTTGCAACATGCCGAAGCCGGGAAGCTGCGGGCGAACCTGGCCGGTTATTTTGCCTTTAGCTGTGTGCTGTCGCTGATCGCCCTGAGTGCCACCAACCACTTCAGCTGGTGGCATTTTCAATATGGCGTGATGATCCTGCCGGCGCCAATCCTGGCAACCTGGCTGGCCTACCGGATCCAGCATCTGATCCGGGCTGAGTGGCTGCGCTATGCCTTGCTGGTGCTGTGTTCTGTTTCCGGTGTCATCGCCATCTGGCAGGGTGTCAGTCCGTACTGGGCCTAGCTGGCCAGCATATCCACCGGGGACCGGGGGCTGGCCGGGATGCTGTTGAGCAACTTGAAATCGCTGGCCTCAAGCTCGGCCGGCGGCATCGGTCTGCCCAGGTAATATCCCTGGCAGTAATCGAACTGACACTGCTGCAAGTACTGTAATTGCTTGAGGGTTTCGACGCCTTCGGCGACCACCTTCAACTCCAGTTTTTCACAGATCGCCCGGGTCGCTTCAATGATCGCCTGGCTGCTTTTGTGCTCCCCCTGAACAAAGCTCTGATCCAGCTTGACGGTACTGATCGGCAGATCCTGCAACTGGGACAGCGATGAATACCCGGTGCCGAAATCGTCGAGATACAGCTCGAGTCCCAACCCGGCCAGCGCATCCAGACATTGTTTGGCTTCGTCGTAGTCCTGCAGCATGGTGGATTCCGTCAGTTCCAGCGCCAGTTGCGAGGGATGGATATCATACTGGAGCAGTAATGCTTCGATCGACGGTGCCAGGCTGGCCTGGAGCTGTGCCCGGGACAGGTTGACGCTGATAACAAACCGGCGCTGATATTTCTCAGACCAGGCCGCCAGTTGCTGGCAGGCCGTTTTGAGGATCCAGTGGCCGAGCGGGACAATCTGTCCGGTTTCTTCGGCCAGGGGAATGAATTCGGCCGGGGAGACCTGGCCCAACTCCTCGTCATACCAACGAATCAGCGCTTCAAATCCACTCAACTGGTGGTTGGCCAAATCCACAATAGGTTGATAGTAGAGTTCAAAATTGCTGGTTTCCAGAGCCAGGGTCAGATGATGGCGCAGGGTCATTTTACGATACAGGGCATCAGCCATATCCGGCGAGAAGTGATGGCTGCGGTTGCGGCCACGCAGCTTGGCCCGGTGCATTGCCATATCGGCCTGGATGATCAGGGTATCAATCTCTTGTGAATCCTCAGGGAAACTGGCGATCCCGATGCTGCACCCGACCGAGAGATCGCCAACTTCCTTGATGTGGAACGGCTTGTTCAGCGCGGCGATGATTGACTTGGCGAACCGGGCGGGCGAGTCGATATTGCGGTGCTCCACCTGAATGATAAATTCGTCTCCCCCAAATCGTGCCAGTAATCCCTTGTTTTTGACGCAATCTAAGATCCGGATGGCAACGGCGCGCAGCAATTTGTCTCCGATTGCGTGGCCATAGGTGTCGTTCACCAGTTTAAAGCCGTCCAAATCCAGGAAAAACAGGCTATACGGCTGACAGGCGTGTTGGTATTCGGTAATCGCTTTCGTCAGGCCACGGCGGTTGAGCAGGCCGGTCATGAAGTCATGTTCGGCGTTATAGCGAGCCTTGCTGAGCTGCTCTTTTTCCTGGTTGATGTTAATCAGGCTGAGCAGCAGTTGGTGTTTATCCTGCAGCCATTGGCCTTGAATCCGAAACCAGCAGTGGCTACGTCCGGTCCAGCATAACTTCTTCAGCTGTAGTGTTTGCTGCTCACGGGCTTCTGCTAACCAGCGCTCAGCCAGATCGGTGTCGCCGAGAAAATTCGCCAGGCAGGATAACTGGCTGCCAAAAGCTTGCTCAAAGGCGGTGTTGGCGCTGAGAAGCGTACCGTCAGCAGAGAACAAAAGGGCCAGGTTGGTGCAGCCGGAAAAGGCCAGCTCCCGTCTGAGGGTGGATTCTTCATCGATCACTTCAACCAGCATGGCCAGCCTGCCGTCCGGCAGCGGGATGCCGGAGAAATGGCACAGGGCTTTTTTCTGCTGGCCTTTGGGCGTGAAAGACCACCAGGTTTTGATGGCTTCCCCGGCAGCAAAACGTTGCTGGTAGACTTCCAGCTGCGCACGGACGGCCTGGGTCATATCGAGCCCCAGATCCCGGGCGGTCAGCTCGTCGAGGGATCCCGCTTCCCAAAGCGGGAGTGAGGCTGGATTGGCCCACAGAATTTTCTGTTGCTGGATATCGAACACCCAAACGGGTGACTGAAGGCGCTCAAAAAGCGAAAAAGTATGGTTCATGACCAAGGCTGGATGTTAATGATATATATAGTAACAACAGGTTATATGAAAATGGTCGCGCTCAGTACGCAGAGAAGAAAAAAGCGTGATATGCATTCATGAACAGGAAGGTTGGTAAATTAAACCATTGAAGCATAGATGAAAAAAGTATAATGATTTTTTCGTTAATACTCGACGGACAGGCGCAGGCCAATAAATGGGTCGGCGTATGGGCTCGGTTGCACCGGATTGTGCAACTGGGGTGAGGGCATCACGCGCCATGGGGTCGTGGTGAGCTGCAGGTGTACCCCCTGATCCCACCAGTTACTGACCCAATGATGAATGTGTCCGACCGGGTTGAGTAAGAATAAACTGACGTCACCCCAAAACGCCGAATGCATCACGCGACCGCCGTTTGCCACAATCTCTGTCTCCGTCTGGAGCATCCATTCTCCCACCGCAGCGCCGAAGACGGGCGTGACAATTAAATCCTGAATCGAGGGTCGCTCGGCAATGGCCTCAATACCGTATTCCCAATAAAACGTCGACAGGGCCGCAGAATAGAGAAATGACTCCCAGATATCGAAACCGGCATGACGGGCCGTCGTGTAGTAAACGCCGCCGAAGTAAGGGTGCGTGACGTAGTTCAGAAAGTGGTCGTCCTCATCCCACACCGGCCCAGAGGTGACATTATCGAGCCATTTTTGCGCCACACTATCGGGGCTGCGCTCTTGCGTTCCCCAGTGGGTAATACTCTCCGGAAGCAGGGTCATCAGGCCTGCGGTCGCGACGCTCAGGCCCAGAATGGTATAGGACTGGGTTTTGAGGTACGGCCAGTCTTTCTCCTCGGCCGATACCCTGTATCGTGGCAATGTTGCGGGGGCATCATCGGATGGCGCGGGAACAGTCACGGGCGGGGAAGCGGAGAGGTGGTACAGAAACAGATCGGGTGTCGGCGGGACGGATGCGGGCCCGTCGGCGGGCGAGGCGGAGAAACTGAGAAACGTGCTCAGCGACAGACATATCGGGTAAAGGATCCGGCTGAGTCGCAATCGGGGCTCCTACCTGAGGGGTTGATCAGTCAGTGCCCTTAAGTATCAGTGAAAACAAGGGAAAAACCCACCCAAGAAAAAAGGCTTGCACAGCAAGCCTTTGGATCAAACCTTTGCAAGGTCGCAGTTATCCCACCGCAGGGATCACCCCGGCCATTTGTAGAAACTGTGCGGAAATGATCAGGATCCCGGCACCTGTTGCCGCCAGCAGGGCCACTGAGCCGCCACGGACCTGGTAGCTGTCGTCCTGTAGCGGACGCTGGCGGCGTTGGGCTTTCACCATCGCAACCGGCAGGAAAATCGCCAGGATCACCAGAGCAATGGCCGCGAAGCCAAGCGCCGTGATGAAGCCTTGCGGGTAGAACAGGGCAAAGCACAGCGGTGGGACAAAGGTGATCAGGGCGGTCTGTAGTCGACCGGATCCAGTGGTACCGCGGTTTAAGCTGTCTGCCATGAAGTCGAACAGACCCAGGCTCACACCGAGGAAGGACGTAGCCAGGGCCAGGTCGGCAAAAATAGAGACGGATTGGCTGACGGTCGGGTTGTGCAGCAGCTCACTCAGGGTCGCAATAAAGGCACCCAGCGTGGTACTGGCCATGAGGTCCGGCTGGCTCAGCACGCCCTGGCTGGCCACTTGCCACAGGACGTAGATCACCAGCGGTGTCGCCGAACCGAGGATCATGATTTTACGCAGGGACTTCATGTCCAGACCCACGTAGCGAACAATCGACGGAATGCTGCCGTGAAACCCGAACGAAGTGAAAATCACCGGCAGGGCAGACAGCAGCAGTCCTTTTTGGACCGGCATTTCAACCAGGTGGACGCTCTGAACGTGCGGCGCCAGCAAGACCAGCATGGTCGCCAGGGCAACCAGCTTCAGAGTGAACAGGGCACGGTTGACGAGATCCACCGAGTGGGTGCCGACGCAGACAATCGCGCCGAAAATCACCGTAAACATCACCGTGCTGGCCTGCGCACTGATCTCCAGCCCCATCCAGTTGTTCAGCTTGTCATTGAGTTGGGCACCGCCCCCGGCAATGTAGGCCGCGCACAGAGAGTAGAACAGAAACATCACGGCAAAACTGGCAACAATCTGACCTTTACGGCCCAGCAGCTTCAGCGCCAGGGTGTGTAAGGTGGCATCATGATCCTCATGCTGATGGACTTCCAGCATTAACAGTGCGGTGTAAATCATTAGCGCCCAGATCCCGAGCATGGTGAGGGTTGCGGTGGCAAAGCCGAGTCCGGCTGAGGCCAGGGGAAGTGCCAGCATGCCGGCACCGATGGTGGTCCCGGCGATGATCAGGGTACTGCCGAAGGTTTTGTTCATAGACATTGGGTTGAAGCTCCCGGTTATTTTCTTTTGTTTTATGAGGGAGATAGCGTGCAAACTGCCTGTGGTTGTACTCTCCCGGTTTTTGGGTTGAGGACTGAGTTTAGTTGGGTCTCCAACTTTTGCCTCAAGGGGGGGGCGGCCACAATCGCACGATGAAGATGAATAGGGCATAAATGGTAACTTTTCTTTACACCCGATCGAGCCATTGTGGCTATCGATAGAAGGTATTGCGGTGGTGCTTATTCATGCGATGTCCGTATTTCTTTAGTGATAAAATCTGGTTTGATTAGGTGTCACACCTTAATCTCTGGATTGCTACCTTAAAGATGGATGTCTCCTCTGTCAACCTCAAAGATACAGCATGTAAACTTATGATTACGATTTGCGGTGATTGTTTCTCTGAGAAGCGGACCGTTTCTGTCTGGCAGGGTGAGCTGCAATTGTACTTTCTCTGCTCAACCGGATTCATACTTATGTCATTTACAGCCGAAACTGGTGTAAGGTGTATAACAGTTCGATAACAATCATGATGAGGAAGAGCGTGTGCGGGTAGCAATGATCAGTACTGGTGAAGAAGTGTTGCATGGCGATATTGTCGATACCAATGCAGCGTGGTTGTCGCGGCTGTTTTTTCAACACGGTTTCCCTTTGTCCCGTCGGACAACCGTCGGAGATCAGCTGGCTGATCTGGCTGCGGAGATCGAGCACTGCAGCCTGACGGCTGATATCGTGGTGGTGAACGGCGGGCTGGGCCCGACCACTGATGATTTAACGGCGCAGGCCGCGGCCATTGCAGCGGACAGCGGGTTGGAGCAATCGGACCACTGGGTGGCGCAGATGGAAGCCAAATACCAGGCGATGGGGCGGGAGATGCCGTCCACCAATCTGAAGCAGGCCATGCTGCCGGAAGGGGCGGAGCTGCTGGATAATCCGATCGGAACAGCCTGCGGGTTTGCGATGAAGCTGAACCGGGCCTGGCTGTACTTCACCCCCGGTGTCCCGAGCGAATTCAAACGTATGGTAGAGCATGAGATCCTACCCCGGCTGAAACAGCGTTTTGGGGAGGGTGCGGCATTAGATTGTCATCGTTTTTATACCTTCGGCCTGTCTGAATCCGGGATTGGCCAGACACTGGCTGCGATTCAATTACCGGCGGGCTACCAGCTCGGTTATCGCTCTTCTCTGCCATTTATTGAGGTGAAGCTGTTCGCTCCCCGTCATGACGCTCAGGCACGGAATATTCAGCAGCAACTGGTGGCGTGTCTGGGTGACAACGTGGTGAGTGTGGATCAGCCATTGGTCACGCACGTAGGCCAGCAGCTGCAATCTTTAGCCCTGGATTTAATGGTGATTGAGCGATCTTCCGGCGGCTGGCTGACGAATTGGCTACACAGTGATCCCCTTTGTCGTCAGGCGTTGCGGATTGGCCAAACCCAGGCGGCGGATCCCGGAGAGCAGGAACGCTCACTGGCTGCAATGATGGCTTATGCGACGGAAGAGTGGGCGCAGTCCGGCGCGGCACTGGCGCTGATCTCGGGGGCGTGGAGCGAGCGTGGTTTCCAGGTCGGCTTGGTGACCCCGACCGGTTGCTGGGCCCAGTGGGTTGCGACCCGACGGGAGTATAGCGATCAGGCACAGCACACGATTGTCGCCACAGTGATGCTGGATATGCTGCGGCGTTATCTGGACACGCAACCGGTGATTGGCCAGTATGAGTTTCTGACCTGTGCAGAGCAGCTTCAGCTTCCGGTGCAGGCGGTTTACGCAGAGTAAACCCTAAGCAGTTATCGCGCGATAGGTTGAATGAGGCCGCCGTCAGGCGGCTTTTTCGTGCCCACGAGGCCCGTTGGGCTGATGCGACAGTACCGGCTTTTATTTGCAACTACTGGCGTATTAAACAAATTTGTGTGAAACATTTCGTGCAACCGAAAAATTCCCTTGATTTTGTGATGTTATTTTCATGGGTTTCTTTTTATTTATTATGAATCTGGGTAACATCATCACGACTTTAAAATTTGATACGGCTTCCAAGTTTCTTTCAGCGTTGCTGCAAGATTTCAATAATTGTTTAACTGATGATGAGATATCGGTTTCGTATGGGAACAAAACCGCAGGATCATGGAAAACGCGCTGGTTTGAACCGGATATTGCTGCGTGATATTGCCGTGATTTATTTGCTGACGTTTCTGGTCAGCGTGCCTTTTTATTTCTGGAAGCTTCATTCTGATTTGACCAGCCTGGGCGTGTCAGCACTGGCCCGAATCGATCAATTTGTTGATCAAACAGCCAATAGCCTGGTACCGCTGGTCAGCCAACCCAAAACCTGCTCGACATCTGAAGTGGCACAGCTCAGAGAAACGGTTTTTCGTTCCTACCGCGTCAAAGAAATTGGCCTGATCCGCCCGAAAGGAGAGGTGTTCTGTACCAGTAACCTCGGGCCGACCTCGATTCAAATCTATGCCGAGACCCTCAGCCGATGGCATCAGGCAGCAGATGGCCGGACTCTGGCGCTGGTGCGGGCCAAAACCGGGCGAACCCATTCGCTTTTTGTTTACCTGCAAGGTCCCCATGGAATGGGGGCCAATGCGTTGATCCCACCGGATGTCCTTAATGAGCTGGTTGGCAAGGGCTTCCCGTTCCCGGAGCTGCCGTTTGCCGTTAAAGTGGCCGGCAACGCCCTCGCGGGCGTGGTGAATGCGCCGCTGGAAGCGGGCGAGATGGATCCGGATACTCTGAGCTTTCATTCCACACAAAACCCGGTCGAGTTGCAGTTTCTGGTGACACTGGCATTTCAGCGCGCTTATATGCTGGAGCAGTGCTGGATCTCGCTGGTGCTGGGTAGCCTGTTCAGTGCCATTTATGCGTATATCAGCCGTCGCCGGGTTGCCCGGCAGTCATTACCGGCAACCTTTGAGTGGGCGCTGAAAAACAAGGAGCTGGAAGTCTTCTTCCAGCCGATCATGGATACGGATCTCGGCGGTCCGCTGGGGTTCGAGCTCCTGTTGCGCTGGCACCATCCGGTGCATGGGATTATCTCGCCGATGATTTTTATTCCGCTCGCCGAGCAACTGGGTAAGATTGGCGCCCTGACTGATTTCGTGATCGACACCGCTATCGGGTTTATTGAGACAAATCCGGGCTTGATGAAGTCGCGCTATCTGGCGATTAATGTGAGCCGCCAGCTCTTGCTCGATGCGCATTTTGCTGAGCGGGTTTGTCGTCGTTGTGGGCGTAGCCAGCACCTGATCCGCCATTTGTTGCTGGAAGTGACCGAAGATCTGGCGTTTTCCGATCAGGAGATGGATCAGGCGATTACCCAGCTTCATCTATTGCAACGGCACGGGTTCCGGATCGCCGTCGATGATTTCGGCACCGGATATTCGGGGCTGGATTTGCTGCGCCGGTTTCCGTTTGATGTGGTGAAAATTGACAAGGTGTTTATCAAAGAGCTGCTGCCGGAAGGCAATGCCGTGGCCTTGCTCGATTCGATGATTGGCCTCGCGGACGGCTTAGGGATGGTGGTGATTGCCGAGGGGGTCGAAACTGCCCAGCAGGCGGATAGCCTGCTCCAGCGGGGCGTGAATCATCATCAGGGCTTTTACTATGCCAAACCCATGCCGCAGTCTGCTTTGTTATCCTGGCTGGCCACCGTTGGTGTCGGTAAACCGGTGGTCGTGATGGCCGCAGAAGCCTAAGAAGATACGTTGTAAAAATAAAAAAGAAGAGGATGAAGAGGATTCAGCAGCAAGCGGTGGTGACACAAGCCAGCCCTTAGTCGCAACAATTAGTCGCAACAATTAGTCGCAATAATTAGTCGCAAAAATGCGCAGTGGCGCTATAGCTCTGCCGTTGTTTGGGCGCGGTAAAGGAATGGCTTAGCGGTTGACGACGTCGCTGCTTTGCAGTTCGACCGGGGCGAGCTGGTAGTCAAACTCGAGTTCGAGATGACTTTTCGGCACGGCGCAACAGGCGAGGATTTCGTTGGGGCCGACAAAGGCCATGGCGTCTTGTTGATCGACGGCGCCGACCTTGAGTTTGCAGCGACAAGCACCACACATGCCGTTGCGGCACTGGTACTCAGGCTGAAAACCGGCGTTTTCGAGCTGAACCAGCAACGGTTCGCGGCTGTTGCCGCAAACCGTTTGGCCGTTAACCTTGAAGGTTAATCGACTCATAGCTCAAAATCACCCAGATCGTCAGAGCTGACGTCATTGTCGATCTGACCGACCAGATATGAACTGATTTCTGCTTCCTGTGGTGCCACCTGAACGTTGTCAGAAGATAACCAGGCATTGATCCAAGGGATTGGGTTCTGGGTTGCGCCCGGGTAGGCATGCTCCAGACCCACTGCAGCCATACGCAGGTTGGTGATGTATTCGACGTACTGACACAGGATGTCTTTGTTCAACCCGATCATCGAACCGTCTTTGAACAGGTATTCCGCCCATTCTTTCTCCTGCTCGGCAGCTTCCTTAAACAGGGTGAAACATGCCTGAGTACATTCCTGAGCAATTTCAGCCATTTCCGGATCGTCCTGGCCGGTACGCATCAGGTTCAGGATGTGCTGGGTGCCGGTCAGGTGCAGGGCTTCGTCACGGGCGATCAGCTTAATGATCTTGGCGTTGCCTTCCATCAGCTCACGCTCGGCAAAGGCAAACGAACAGGCAAAGCTGACATAGAAGCGAATCGCTTCCAGCGCGTTGACCGACATCATGCACAGGTACAGCTTTTTCTTGATGTCACGCAGGTTCACCGTGATGGTTTCACCGTTCACGGTATGTGTCCCTTCACCAAGGCGATGGTAGTCGCTGGTGGCGTTGATCAGATCATCGTAGTACTTGGAGATATCGCCGGCCCGCTTGATGATGTGCTCGTTATCGACGATATCGTCAAAGACCACAGACGGGTTGTTGACGATATTGCGGATAATATGCGTGTAAGAGCGGGAGTGAATCGTTTCTGAGAACGACCAGGTTTCAATCCAGGTCTCCAGCTCCGGAATCGAGACGATTGGCAGCAGGGCTACATTCGGGCTACGGCCTTGAATCGAGTCCAGCAGGGTCTGGTACTTCAGGTTGCTGATGAAGATGTGGCGCTCGTGGTCCGGGAGATTGTTATAGTCAATCCGGTCGCTGGAGACGTCTACTTCTTCCGGACGCCAGAAGAACGAAAGCTGTTTCTCAATCAGCTTTTCAAAAATTTCGAATTTTTGCTGGTCATAGCGCGCCACATTGACGGGCTGACCAAAGAACATCGGCTCGTGGAGCTGATTGTTATTGGTTTGACAGAAAGTGCTGTATGCCATCTTATCCTCAACTTCAAAGGGG
The DNA here is from genome assembly GCF_037389125.1 of Photobacterium sp. MCCC 1A19761. NCBI lineage: Bacteria > Pseudomonadati > Pseudomonadota > Gammaproteobacteria > Vibrionales > Vibrionaceae > Photobacterium > Photobacterium sp. MCCC 1A19761. Next base: position 161,403 of record NZ_JAZGTF010000001.1, on the reverse strand, counting down.
AGCCGAAGCTCCCTCTCTAAATTGTGCTGTTACTTAAATCTTGCAGCTGGTGCAGTCGTCCGCGGAAACATCGCCCTGGCTATCCGAAGCACCGTCACGGGTGTTGTGGTAGTACAGGGTTTTCACGCCGAGTTTATACGCTGTCAGCAGGTCTTTCAGCAAGAGTTTCATTGGCACTTTGCCGTTTGGCTGAATGCTTGGGTCATAGTTGGTGTTGGCAGAAATCGCCTGGTCGATGAATTTCTGCATGATACCCACCAGCTGCAGGTAGCCGTCGTTGCTGCCGATATTCCACAGCAGCTCATAGTTGTTTTTGTACTTGCTGTACTCAGGCACAACTTGCTTCAGGATGCCGTCTTTAGACGCCTTTACCGAGACATAGCCGCGTGGTGGTTCAATGCCGTTGGTCGCATTCGAGATCTGCGACGAAGTCTCAGATGGCATCAGGGCCGACAGGGTCGAATTGCGCAGACCGTGGGTCTTGATCTCTTCACGCAGCGTTTCCCAGTCGTAACGCAGCTCAGCATTGCAGATGTTATCGATATCTTTCTTGTAGGTATCGATCGGCAAAATACCTTGGGCATACGTGGTTTCGTTAAATGCCGGGCAGGCACCTTGCTCTTTCGCCAGGCCGACCGATGCTTTCAGCAGGTAGTACTGAATGGCTTCGAAGGCTTCATGGGTCAGGTTATTGGCACTGCCGTCTGAGTAACGTACACCGTGCTTGGCCAGGTAGTAGGCGAAGTTAATCACACCGACACCCAGAGTACGACGGTTCATGGTGGCTTTGTAAGCCGCCGGTAGCGGGTAGTCCTGATAGTCCAGCAGGGCGTCCAGGGCACGTACCGTCAGGTCGGCCATTTCTTCCAGGTCGTCCAGCGTATCAATGGCACCCAGGTTAAAGGCAGACAGCGTACAGAGGGCGATTTCACCGTTCTCGTCTTCGACGTTGTTCAGCGGTTTGGTCGGCAGCGCAATTTCCAGGCACAGGTTCGACTGGCGGATTGGCGCGACAGCCGGGTCAAACGGGCTGTGAGTGTTACAGTGGTCAACGTTCTGGATGTAGATCCGGCCGGTCGAGGCACGCTCTTGCATCAGCAGCGAGAATAGGTCAATCGCTTTGATGGTCTTACGCTTGATGCGCTCGTCTTGCTCGTATTGCTCATACAGGCGCTCAAACTCAGCCTGGTCCGCAAAGAAAGCGTCGTACAGGCCCGGAACGTCAGACGGTGAGAACAGGCTGATGTTGCCGCCTTTGATCAGACGGGTGTACATCAGTTTGTTGATTTGTACGCCGTAGTCCATGTGACGGACGCGGTTTTCCTCAACCCCGCGGTTGTTCTTCAGCACCAGCAGCGATTCAACTTCACCGTGCCAGATTGGGTAGAACAGGGTGGCTGCGCCGCCGCGGACACCGCCTTGCGAGCAGCATTTGACTGCTGTCTGGAAGTATTTGTAGAACGGGATACAACCGGTGTGGAAGGCTTCGCCGCCACGAATTTCTGAGCCCAGGGCACGGATACGGCCGGCGTTGATGCCGATCCCGGCACGCTGAGACACATAACGTACAATCGAGCTGGCCGTCGCGTTGATCGAATCCAGGCTGTCATCACACTCAATCAGCACACAAGAGCTGAACTGACGCGTCGGGGTGCGAACACCGGACATGATCGGCGTCGGCAGCGAGATTTTGAACTGGGAAACGGCATCATAGAAGCGCTTGATGTAGTTCATGCGCGTCTCTTTCGGGTATTTCCCGAACAGACAGGCTGCAATCATCATGTACAGGAACTGGGCGCTCTCGAAGATCTCACCGGTCACCCGGTTTTGCACCAGGTATTTCCCTTCCAACTGCTTCACCGCGGCGTAGGAAAAGTTCATGTCACGCCAGTGGTCGATGTAGGTGTCCATCAGGTCGAATTCTTCTTTGCTGTAGTCTTCGAGCAGATGGCGGTCGTATTTCCCTTTCTCAACCAGGGTGCTGACGTGGGTAAACAGTGTTGGTGGCTCGAACTGACCGTAAGCTTTCTTACGCAGATGGAAAATCGCCAGGCGTGCCGCCAGATATTGGTAGTCTGGTGTTTCCTCTGAAATCAGATCAGCCGCTGCTTTGATGATGGTTTCGTGAATATCCTCAGTTTTGATGCCGTCATAAAACTGGATGTGGGATTTCAGCTCGACTTGAGAGACCGAAACATTTTCCAGACCTTCAGCGGCCCAGGTGATCACTCGGTGGATTTTATCCAAATCGATACTTTCTTTGCGTCCATCACGCTTGGTAACAGTTAGCTGTTGATTCATTTTTGACCGTTTTCCCAGAAATTCGCCAATAACAGGGTGTTTTGCAACTTTTTCGTGAAAAGTTGTAAAGATTGTGATCTTAGTTACAACTCTAAGTCTAGTCGAAAAACACTACATATTGGGGTGTTGAGCTTATGGCGTTACAAGATAGTGATGAAGCGCGGGTATTGCAAGGTGGTAATTTTTGGTCACCTGTGGATAACGTGGGGATGGCAAGAAAAAAGTTGGTGCCTACTAACTGATTTAGGCAGATACGCCAATATAATAGAAAAAATCAACGAAACCGGTCGATAAAAATTGGTCCGAAAAAAAATATTTTTCTTGATTTTTTGCCGGACCGTCACCGCAAAATTTCCCCTGAACTTATTGATTAAGAAATGACTTATTCGCCCTTTCTTTGCAGCTCCAGGATCTCAATTAAGGCTTCCGGCGTGGGTAAAATTTCGCGGGCCAGCCAGTCATCCGGGCGGTGTTCTTTGCCGATATAACCCCAACCGGCAACCAGACCATGCATCCGGGCTGCGTTGGCGGCAATCATATCTTTCTCGATATCGCCGATGTAGGCGCAGGCCGTATGTGGGATCCCTAGTAGCTCGCTGGCATGCAGCAGCGGCTCGGGGTGCGGCTTGGCAACGGCCAGCGTATCGCCGCATACCACCACCTGGGCTTTCAGCAGCTCCGGGAAGAACGGCAGCAGGAGTTCCGTGAGAAAGCCGGGCTTGTTGGTCATGATCCCCCAGGGAATATGCTGCGCTTCTAGGTAAGCGAGCACTTTGTTGACTCCGCGGTAGATAGACGTCCCTTCACAGATATTTTGCTGGTAGTAGTGCAGAAACTCCCGCCGTAGCTGAGCCGCATCCAGGTGGGCCGGAATGGTGCCGAAGCCGGCGGTGAGCAGCCCTCTGGCCCCGTAGCTGGTGTTGGCTCTGATCTGCTCATCGGTCAGCGGCGCCTGATCATAGTCCGCCAGTACTCGGTTGGCGGCTTCGGCCATATCGGGGGCGGTATCAAGCAGGGTGCCGTCAAGGTCAAACAAAATCGCGCGGATCGGTGAGTTCATGCTTTATATCCTTATAAAACCGGAGACGGGCGCTGGTGAGCCCGGTATGGGTGAATTTGGCCCGGCAATGCCTGGCGAAGCCCGTGTCATCCTGTTTCTTAGTTTAGCCCGGGTTCTTCGTGTCGCCCGGACGTGAGTTCTGCTGGGTGGATCAAAAAGGGCGCCTGATGGCGCCCCGTGTAGATTAGACTGGTTTGACGGTATGGACGATGTAGTTGACATCGACATTCTTGCCCAGCCAGTAACGATCGGTCAGCGGGTTATAGTGCAGGCCCGTAATGTGGCGATCCTGCAACGGGGTCTGATCGATCATCGCCATCAGCTCTGACGGGCGAATAAATTTGTTGTGATCGTGTGTTCCTCGCGGTACAAGCTTCAGGATTTGCTCAGCACCGACGATGGCAAACAGGTAAGCTTTGAGGTTGCGGTTCAGGGTCGAGAAGAAAACGTGGCCGCCCGGTTTGACCATTTGGGCACACGATGCAATTACCGAGGCCGGATCCGGGACGTGCTCCAGCATTTCCATGCAGGTCACCACATCATAGGTTTCCGGGAATAGCTCGGCGTGTTCTTCGGCGGTGCGTTGCACATACTCCAGCTTCGTTCCGGTTTCCAGGGCATGAAGGCGGGCTACGGTCAGCGGCTCTTTGCCCATATCCAATCCGGTCACCTCGGCACCTTCCACGGCCATGCTCTCGGCCAGAATGCCCCCGCCACAGCCGACATCCAGAACTTTTTTGCCAAACAGGCCGTCGGCATGATCAATTACATAGTTCAGCCGCAGGGGATTGATTTGGTGAAGCGGCTTGAATTCACCCTCCAGGTCCCACCAGCGCGAGGCCATTTCTTCAAATTTCGAGATTTCTGCCGGATCGACATTCAACTGCTTGGTCATTGTCATCGCCATTTTCCTTTTTCGGTTGCCGGCATTATAACGAAATCACAAAAGTGAAATATTAATTTCTGCACAAACAGCACACTTGGCATCAATGGACGTCCGAAAGAAGACGAGACCGAAGGCCGGAGCAGGGGGGCAGGAAAGGAAACAGGCAGCAGACTCCGGCAGGCTGCTGCCTGGATTCATCAGTTCTGGCTCAGGGTGATGAATTCCGGTGCCAGTGAGCCGGAGAACAGCGTCATGGCAGCAAGAATGAGCATCAGGATGTATTTCCCGCCGATGATACAGAGTCCGATGGTGTTGATGGCTTGGCTTAACATGGTGACCTCACTTATTTTTCTGTGAAAAAATAAAGATTCAGGTCCGTTTGATACAGCTAAACAGTTGGCGCACTTATTATTTTACGCTTCAGGTTATTGGGAAATTTGACCCCGATCAGAGTCTGAAGTGATGAAAATGCGCCGGAAGCGTTACAAGGTTGAAATCACGATGGGATCGGCTTTTTACAATTACTCATACTTTATTTGTTGATTGAAAAAGAAGATTTGTTGGTTAAAAAATAGGCGGTCAGTCGGCGGAAAGGAAGTGATGGAAAAATAACCATTTGGCCGGGCGGCCAGACGTTAAGCCCGATATCTGGTGTCTGGATTTTGATAAATCCGCTAAATTACTCACAACATAAATTGTGAAAGGTGTGCCTATCGAGGCCTGTTTGTGCTATATTCTCGCACCTTGCACGTAGAAATACGACAGAAATTACCTGAGGGATATTGGCTCCATGAGCGATCTTGCAAAAGAGATCACGCCAGTAAACATTGAAGAGGAGCTGAAAGGCTCATATCTCGACTATGCGATGTCCGTTATCGTAGGTCGTGCTCTTCCGGATGTGCGTGATGGCCTTAAGCCGGTACACCGTCGCGTGTTGTTCGCGATGAATGTGCTTGGCAATGACTGGAATAAAGCATACAAAAAATCAGCCCGTGTGGTTGGTGACGTCATCGGTAAATATCACCCCCACGGTGATAGTGCGGTATACGATACGATCGTGCGTATGGCGCAACCTTTCTCCCTTCGCTACATGCTGGTAGACGGCCAGGGTAACTTCGGTTCGATCGACGGCGACTCCGCTGCGGCAATGCGTTATACCGAAGTCCGGATGTCGAAGATTGCGCACGAATTGCTGGCGGATCTGGACAAAGAAACCGTTGATTATGTGCCGAACTACGACGGCACCGAGCAGATCCCGGCGGTCCTGCCGACCAAAGTTCCGAACCTGCTGGTTAACGGTTCCTCCGGTATTGCCGTAGGTATGGCGACCAATATTCCGCCGCATAACCTGGGCGAAGTCATTGACGGCTGTCTGGCGTACATCGAAAACGAAGATATCACCATTGATCAGCTGATGGATTATATCCCGGGACCTGACTTCCCGACCGCAGCCCTGATCAATGGCCGTAAAGGCATTATCGACGCTTACAAAACTGGTCGCGGCAAGGTCTACATGCGCTCGAAAGCGGAGATCGAATCGGATAAGAACGGCAAGGAAACCATTGTCGTCACCGAGATCCCGTACCAGGTGAACAAAGCACGCCTGATCGAGAAAATTGCCGAGCTGGTCAAAGAGAAAAAAGTCGAAGGCATCACGGCCCTGCGTGATGAGTCGGACAAAGACGGGATGCGCATCGTGATCGAATGCCGCCGCGATGCGGTGGGTGAGGTTGTGCTGAACAACCTGTATGCGCAAACCCAGCTGCAAACCACGTTCGGGATCAACATGGTTGCCCTCGACAACGGCCAGCCGAAGCTGTTCAACCTGAAAGAAATGTTGAAGTGCTTCGTCAACCACCGTCGTGAAGTGGTGACCCGCCGGACGATTTACGAACTGCGCAAAGCCCGTGATCGTGCCCATATCCTCGAAGGTCTGGCACTGGCACTGGCGAACATCGATGAAATCATCGAGCTGATCCGAAATGCTCCGACACCGGCTGAAGCGAAAGCAGGCCTGGTCGCACGCGGTTGGGAGTTGGGGAACGTGGCAGCAATGCTGGAACGTGCCGGGACCGATGCGGCCCGTCCGGACTGGCTGGAGCCGCAATACGGGATCCGTGACGGTCAGTACTACCTGACTGAGCAACAGGCCCAGGCCATTCTGGATCTGCGTCTGCACAAGCTGACCGGTCTGGAGCACGAGAAGATCCTCGACGAATACAAAGCGCTGCTGGAAGAGATCGCAGAGCTGATGCACATCCTGGGAAGCTCCGAACGCCTGATGGAAGTGATCCGCGAAGAACTGGAGCTGGTGAAAGAGCAGTTCAACGATCCGCGTCGCACTGAAATTACCGCGGCCAGCCACGATATCGACCTGGAAGATTTGATCACCCAGGAAGACGTCGTTGTGACGCTGTCGCACGAAGGATACGTGAAATACCAGGTGCTGAGCGACTATGAAGCGCAGCGTCGTGGCGGTAAAGGTAAAGCCGCAACCCGAATGAAGGAAGAAGACTTTATCGAGCGTCTGCTGGTGGCAAACACCCACGATACGATTCTGTGCTTCTCCAGCCGGGGTCGGATGTACTGGCTGAAAGTCTACCAGTTGCCGCTGGCCAGCCGGACAGCGCGCGGGAAGCCGATCGTGAATATTCTGCCGCTGGAAGAAGGTGAGCGTATTACCGCGATTCTGCCGGTGAAAGAGTACGAAGAAGATAAGTTTATCTTCATGGCGACTGCTGACGGGACCGTGAAGAAGACGCCGCTGACTGATTTCAGCCGTCCGCGCAGTGCCGGTATTATTGCCGTGAACCTGCGTGAAGGCGACTCGCTGATCGGGGTGGATATCACCAACGGTAGCGACGATATCATGCTGTTCTCACAAGCCGGTAAAGTCGTTCGCTTCTCTGAAGAGCAAGTGCGTGGTATGGGCCGGACGGCTGCGGGTGTCCGCGGCATTAAACTGGCCGAAAGCGATCAAGTGGTCTCGCTGATTGTGCCGCATAACGAAGGCGACGTACTGACCGTGACTGAAAATGGTTTCGGTAAGCGTACAGAGCTGGCTGAGTATCCGGCCAAGAGCCGTGCGACGCAGGGTGTTGTGTCGATCAAAGTCACTGAGCGTAACGGCTCTGTGGTCGGCGCGGTTCAGGTCGTAGAAGGTGACGAGTTCATGATGATCACCAATGCCGGAACCTTAGTGCGTACCCGGGTGGCGGAAGTGAGCAAAGTGGGCCGGAATACGCAGGGTGTGACCCTGATCCGAACTGCGGATGATGAGCAGGTTGTCGGCCTGCAGCGTATCGACGAGCCGGATGAAGAGCTGGTAGAAGCTGCGGTGGATGAAGCCGAGCAAGCTGAACAGAACGTCTTGCCTGCTGCGCCGACAGCGGATGCGGATGACACTGAGTCTTCCGATGATGCTTAATCGCTGAAATGGTTGTCAGAAAAGCGCAGTCTCCGGACTGCGCTTTTTTTTATCTGAACCATTTGTGATTCGAACCGGTTGTCATCCAAGTCAGGGAAAACGCGGGGCTAATATGATCCGGCGGCATGGTGGGGATTCCTCTTAAGGATATGATATTCATCATGAAAAAATGGCATGAGCTCACTCGAAAAATCAACGCATTATTGTCCTCTATATCAGTTCAATTGCTTATGATACGCAGGCTTTTCTGAAGAAGCCTGCCGTTGAAGTGCAGTAATGCCTGCCCGGCGGTTGTCTGTTTTGATGTCATGAAGGATTGCTTATGTATAAAAGACTACTTGCTGCGGCCGGACTTGCCCTGGTAATGACCGGATGTGCCAGCGTTGAGATGGCGGATTCGGCACAAGATGCCCAGCTCAAAACTTTTCAGACCAACCCCGATGTCGCTGGTGTCTATATTTATCGCAATGAAGGCCTGGGTGCCGCAGTCACCATGGATGTTGCCGTGAATGGTCAGCCGCTGGGGCAGACGGCGGCGCACACTTATTTGTATGCGGAGCTGCCGGAAGGGAAACATACAATTCAATCAGAAGCGGAGAACACTTCTGAGCTGGAACTGGATGTGAAAAAGGGCCGCCTGTACTATATCTGGCAAGAAGTGAAGATGGGGATCATGTATGCCCGGAACAAGCTCCAGTTGGTTGATGAAAACACCGGCCAGCAGGGTGTTAAAGAATCCAAGCTGGCCGTGAGCACTCAGTAACACGGTGAAGTCCGGGTAAAATGGGCTCCGGCGCAGAGAGATCGTTTTACCCGGGATCGGTATATTTCTGCTCCGCCAAGCATTTTTTCTAAAAATACCTGTGTTCAAGGGTTTTCAGCCGACGGATAAAGGTGTAAAAACAGAACTTGTTGATCGCTGTCACAGTTGGCCTGAAGCCGTATTCTGTTGGTAAAGATCAAACCCTTCCCCCAATGCTGAGCAGGAGCGAATTTTATCTCATGGAAAAGGTTTACAATTTTTGTGCTGGTCCGGCAATGATCCCGGCAGAAGTCCTCAAGAAAGCCCAAGCCGAGCTGGTTGACTGGAACGGCCTGGGTACATCGGTGATGGAAATCAGCCACCGCAGTAAAGAGTTCGTTGCAGTTGCCAAGCAGTCCGAGCAAGACCTGCGTGACCTACTGTCCATTCCGGATAATTACCATGTCCTGTTCTGTCACGGTGGGGCGCGTGCCCAGTTTGCGGCTGTTCCGCTGAACTTGCTGGGTGAGGCGGATCGTGCTGACTACGTCGATGGTGGCTACTGGGCTCACAGCGCGGCGGAAGAGGCGGAAAAGTACTGTTCACCGAATATCATTGATATTACTTGTGAAAAAAACGGCAAACGTGCGGTGTTGCCGGCAGCGCAATGGCCGTTGTCTGATGACGCTGCGTTTGTGCATTTCTGTCCGAATGAAACCATTGACGGGATCGAAATTCGTGATCTGCCCGTGACCGACAAACCGATTGTAGCGGACTTGTCCTCAACCATTCTGTCCCGTGAGATTGATGTCTCTCAATATGGGGTCATCTACGCCGGTGCGCAGAAGAATATTGGTCCTGCCGGCCTGACGATTGTGATTGTCCGCGATGATCTGCTGGGTCAAGCCAAGTCAGCCCTGCCAAGCGTGCTGGATTACACGGTGCAAGTCGATAAAGAGTCGATGTTTAACACCCCGCCGACATTTGCCTGGTACCTGGCGGGTGAAGTGTTCAAATGGCTGAAATCCATTGGTGGCGTGGCGGAAATGCAGCGGCGCAATGAAGCCAAAGCCAAGGTGCTCTACGACTATATCGATCAGTCCGACTTTTACCGCAATGAGGTGCATTCAGATAACCGTTCGCTGATGAATGTCCCGTTCCAGCTGAAAAACCCTGAGCTTGATGCCCTGTTTCTGGAGCAGGCAGAAGCGGCAGGCTTGAAAGCCCTCAAAGGTCACCGTGCAGTGGGCGGGATGCGTGCCTCGATTTACAACGCGATGCCTCTGGAAGGAGTCCAAGCGCTGGTGGACTTCATGCAGAAGTTTGAGCAAGAGAACGCCTAGGCATTCATTCTCAGAGATAAACTTTAAGCCTCTCAATAGAGAGGCTTTTTTGTCATTAATTTGACATCACGTTGAACTCCTTCCCTGCTTATTGATTTTAAATCAAAAACCACATCCCTCCGAGGGAGCAAAAAGACGCCAAGGCACTGCTGGTGATTGCTGTCTCACTTCTAGTTCTTAAGGCGTTTCTATCGTTTACTACGCTCTAACCAGCCCAATTCAACTCTTGGGTTGGTGCAAGTAGCACCATCTAGTCCATCCAACAACGATTGTTATGTTTGGGGAAATTATCGCGAATGCTGATGTTATTGGTTATGAATACTGGTCTGACGGCATAGGTATTATCATGAGAAAATTAATAAGTGTCGCAATATACGCCTGTTTGATGGCTGGCTGCGGAGGGGATAGCCCATCGGATCCTGATGGCTCAGGTAACGGTACCATGATTAAAATCAATGGTCCGGTCGATACTGTTTCTTATTCAGCCCTCCAGTTGGGGGTAAACGGCCATGAGCTGGATGCCTCGGAAGCGACAGTTACCTATGATGACCAGAGTTTTAGTTTTGATACCGTGGTGGAGGGGGCTCGAGTCGAGATAAGCTCCTTGAGCGGCCTAGCTCAGGCAATTGGTTTGCAGCCTGCGGTAGCCGGGCAGATAACTTCTGTGTCTGTCGATAAGGTGACCGTGAACGGGGTGACATTTAATTTCGCCACTCGAGGGTTGTCAGTGGGTGACTGGGTGATGGTTTTTGCCCAAACCCAGCCTGACGCAAGTTGGGCTGTTAGTGCCATAACGGCTGTGGAGCCACTACTCAATGCCGAAATTGAAGGGGCGGTTTCTGCATTGGGAGATAATGGCAATAGCACCTTTATGCTGGGCAGTGTGCTGGTTGATTTCAGTAATGCCTCTATCGAAGATGGCCGTACTTTGGCTAACGGAATGTGGTTGGAGGTGTTCGGCCAGTTTACTAATGGAGTCTTTGTCGCCTCGTTCATCGATATCAGGGACAACCAAGATTTTAGTGGTCTGGAATTGGAAGGCATCGTGACTTGGGTCAGTGACGATAAGAGCGTCTTTGAAGTGGCCGGGCACCTACTAGTCAACGTCAATAGCAGCACGTTGTTCGATGATGGCACAATTAACAATCTTATCATCGGTGCTATTGTAGAGCTGGATCTGGTGCAGTCCGGTGATTTGCTGGTAGCAACCAAGGTTGATTTTGAGAACCAGCTTGATGCGCCCGATAATTTAGAGTTTAAGGTCGAAGGCGAAACTAGTTTTATGAATGGCGAGCTGTCAGTCAATGGTATTTCTTTTACGACTGGTAGCCTTATCCGACTTGAAGATGGCTTGACCTTAACCTCGGGAGCCCTTAATGGACAGTGGCTGGAGTTATCCGGGAAGCATATCAATAGCCAATTTGTGCTTAAACGCATCAGGACTGAAGACAAAGACAGTGAGATTAGCCTTGAAGGTCTGGTCGAGAATAATACGATTTGGGGCTATACCGCTTCGGATAATAGCCTTGCTCAATTTAACGGTCAGTGGGTAGATATTGAATGCCAACGTACAGACAGTGCGAATAGCAGTGATCTGACGCTATGCAGGTTAGATGTGGACTAGAACGACCGTCATGACTTTAATCGGACGGGCAGCAACAGTTTAGCGGCCGTTAATGTTTTTCTCAGCCGCTAAAATTCACACTTATTTGTAAAACTCAATCATTTCGATAAGCGCGCTTTCCCTGCTGGCGCAGATAACCTGATCTTGTTGCCAGACGGTAAACTCGACGACCAGCCAGAAGCCAATATTCTATTGCTGACTAACCTTCTGAAGCGCTTCTTTGTGACTGACAGCTGCGGCCTTGTTTTTGCCAGGCCTACTCAAGGCAGAACCGCTTTTCCAGGTAGCAGCGAATAGCCTGCTCGCTGGCATCAAACTGTGGCAGAGGAAGGTGAACAGGACTAACCCACTGCCAACCCTCGCACTTATCCGGCTCGCGTAGCTCCAGCTGACCGTTAAATTCGGTGGCCAACACCGTAACACTGATATAGTGCTTGCCGGACTCATGGTAGGTTTGCAGGTTGTTGGTGACGGCAATGACTTCCGGGTTTTTAATCAGTAGCCCTGTTTCCTCTTCCACCTCGCGCGCAGCGCACTGGGTAAAGGTCTCTCCTACTTCCATGTGGCCTCCGGGGATCGAATAGTAGGGCGCGTGACTATTTTTTCTTTTGCCAATCAATACGTTTCCCTGGTCGTTAACAAGGATCACTCCGACCCCGACTTTGGGTGTTTCTGTTGCCACATTTTGCTCCTTGTTATGAAGAATCTTTCTGGATGTCTGCGAATTCACGGCTGACTCACCTTACCATTTTTTGTGATGTCGATTGGGTTTAATCAGTACTAGCCGACGAGGGCATTATTCGCTAATCTGCGAGAACGCCGAAAAAACAGGATAGAAGAGAGACAGATGGACAGTTTAACGTTACAGCCGATACAACAGATGAATGGGGAAGTGAATCTACCGGGGTCGAAGAGTGTTTCAAATCGCGCCCTGTTATTGGCAGCGTTAGCACAAGGGACCACACGACTGACCAACCTGCTGGATAGTGACGACATTCGCCATATGCTCAATGCGTTGACGCAATTGGGGGTGAGCTATCAGCTTTCAGAAGATAAAACCGTGTGTGAAGTCCACGGATTAGGTCATGCGTTTGCACCGACGCAAGCCCTAGAGCTGTTTTTGGGCAATGCCGGGACTGCGATGCGTCCGCTGGCTGCCGCCCTGTGTCTGGGGAGCGGCGAGTTTATCCTGACTGGTGAGCCGCGGATGAAAGAACGGCCAATCGGCCATCTGGTGGATGCGCTACGGGCAGCCGGAGCCGATATCACTTACCTGGAAAACGACAATTATCCACCGCTGAAAATTATCGGTACCGGCCTGAAAGGCGGGGACGTGGAAATTGACGGCTCGATCTCCAGCCAGTTCCTGACCGCTTTTTTAATGGCGGCGCCGTTGGCGGAAGGGGATACGGTGATCCGCATTAAGGGGGAGCTGGTCTCCAAGCCTTATATTGATATTACCCTGCACATCATGGCCCAATTCGGGGTGATTGTTGAAAACCTCAATTATGAAGTCTTTGTGGTGAAGGGTGGCCAGACTTACCAGGCCCCGGGTGATTTTTTGGTTGAGGGGGATGCTTCGTCCGCCTCTTACTTCCTGGCTGCCGCCGCGATTAAAGGTGGTGAAATCAAAGTAACCGGTATCGGCAAGAAAAGCATCCAGGGGGATGTGCAGTTTGCTGATGCGCTGGCAGCGATGGGCGCCGAGATCGAGTGGGGCGATGATTACGTGATTGCCCGCCGCGGCGAGCTTAAAGCGGTTGATATGGATTTTAACCATATTCCGGATGCTGCCATGACCATTGCGACCACGGCGCTGTTTGCCGAAGGGACGACTGTCATTCGAAATGTCTACAACTGGCGGGTGAAAGAAACGGACCGCCTGGCGGCTATGGCGACCGAACTGCGTAAAGTCGGTGCTGAGGTTGAAGAAGGGGAAGATTACATCAAAATCACCCCGCCGGCGCAGCTGAAACATGCGGCCATTGACACCTATGATGATCACCGCATGGCAATGTGTTTCTCGCTGGTGGCACTAAGTGATACCCCGGTGACGATCAACGATCCGAAATGTACTTCCAAAACCTTCCCGGACTATTTCGACAAACTGGCGCTATTGAGTCGCTAAGTTCGCCGAACGGTCCCGCTTGGTCGGAGATAAACAAGCCCGCACACTGCGGGCTTTTTTATTTCCGGCCAAGCGGAGAGGGGGTGCTGCCGATTCTGCCTTTTCAACCCCCTGATTTGATAGAATTGAAGTGGTTTTTCTCGTATAATACGCCCCCGTTTAAGAGTGAGAATACCAAACATACTGTTGGCATCCCCGACAAAGTGTTTGGTATTGAAGCTTAATTTGGAACCAATTCGGAGAAAACCTATGTCTACACATGCTCCAGTGATCACTGTTGATGGGCCAAGCGGTGCCGGTAAGGGCACGCTCTGTATGCTGTTGGCAGAAAAACTGGGCTGGAAGCTGCTGGACTCCGGTGCGATTTATCGTGTCCTGGCCCTGGCAGCCATTCATCATGGTGTTGATCTTGAATCAGAAGACGCTCTGGTTCCGTTGGCCGCGCACCTGGATGTGGAATTTAAAGCCGAAGGTGAGTTGGTGAAAGTGATCCTCGAAGGCGAGGATGTCTCGGGAGAGCTGCGTAAAGAAGAAACGGGGAATGCGGCGTCGAAGGTGGCTGCGCTACCCCGGGTTCGTGAAGCACTGCTGCGTCGCCAGCGGGCGTTTAGCGAAGCGCCTGGCCTGGTGGCTGACGGACGGGACATGGGGACTGTGGTCTTCCCGAGTGCCGAAGTGAAGATTTTTCTCGATGCCAGCGCGCACGAGCGTGCAATTCGCCGCATGAACCAGTTGCAACAGAAAGGCTTAGATGTTAACTTTGATAGTCTTTTGAACGAAATTCAGGAACGTGACGATCGCGACCGTAATCGAGCGGTAGCCCCGTTGCGTCCCGCGGCCGATGCTTTGGTGCTAGACTCTACTGAGATGTCAATAGAGCAAGTTACTGCCGAAGTGTTGGCATATATTGAAACGAAATTATCAGTTGAGTAATCAACATGATGGCGTCGGTACCAAGGATGAATACTGACTATACCCCCAACCCCATGTGGTAGGATACCCATGGTTGTTTATCACATTGAAGATTAAATAATGATTGAATCTTTTGCTCAGCTCTTTGAAGAGTCACTGAAAGAAGTAGAAACGCGCCAAGGTGCCATTGTTAAAGGTACTGTTGTAGCGATCGAAAACGGTTATGTACTGGTTGACGCGGGCCTGAAGTCTGAGTCTTCTATCCCTGTTGAAGAATTCAAAAACGCCGCTGGCGAAATTGAAATCGAAATCGGTGCAGAAGTTGACGTAGCTCTGGACGCTGTTGAAGACGGCTTCGGTGAAACTAAGCTGTCTCGTGAAAAAGCGAAGCGCCACGAAGCTTGGATCCAACTGGAAAAAGCTTACGAAGATGCTGAAACTGTTGTTGGTATCATCAACGGTAAAGTTAAAGGTGGTTTCACGGTTGAGCTGAACGGCATCCGTGCATTCCTGCCTGGTTCACTGGTTGACGTTCGTCCAGTACGTGACACTGCTCACCTGGAAAACAAAGAGCTTGAGTTCAAAGTAATCAAGCTGGACCAGAAGCGTAACAACGTTGTTGTTTCTCGCCGTGCTGTTATCGAGTCTGAGAACAGTGTTGAGCGTGATGAGCTGCTGGCTTCTCTGCAAGAAGGCATGGAAGTTAAAGGTATCGTTAAGAACCTGACCGACTACGGTGCATTCGTAGATCTGGGCGGTGTTGACGGCCTGCTGCACATCACTGACATGGCTTGGAAACGCGTTAAGCACCCATCAGAAATCGTGAACGTTGGCGACGAGATCAACGTGAAGGTTCTGAAGTTCGACCGTGAGCGTACTCGCGTATCTCTGGGTCTGAAGCAACTGGGTGAAGATCCATGGGTTGCTATCGCTAAGCGTTACCCAGAAGGCACTAAGCTGTCTGGCCGCGTAACGAACCTGACTGACTACGGCTGCTTCGTTGAAATCGAAGAAGGCGTTGAAGGTCTGGTACACGTGTCTGAAATGGACTGGACCAACAAGAACATTCACCCATCTAAAGTTGTTAATGTGGGTGACGAAGTTGAAGTTATGGTTCTGGACATCGACGAAGAGCGTCGTCGCATCAGCCTGGGTCTGAAGCAGTGTAAAGCGAACCCATGGCAGTCATTTGCAGAAATGCAAGCCAAAGGCGACCGCGTAACTGGTAAGATCAAGTCTATCACTGACTTCGGTATCTTCATCGGTCTTGAAGGCGGCATCGACGGTCTGGTTCACCTGTCTGACATTTCTTGGAATGTTGCTGGTGAAGAAGCTGTTCGTGACTTCAAGAAAGGCGACGAGATCTCTGCAGTTGTTCTGGCTGTTGACGCAGAGCGTGAGCGTATCTCTCTGGGCGTTAAGCAAATCGAAGAAGATCCGTTCAACGGCTTCGTTGCTATGAACAAGAAAGGCGCTCTGGTAACTGGTACTGTTACTGCTGTTGACGCGAAAGGCGCAACTGTTGAGCTGATCGAAGGTGTTGAAGGCTACCTGCGCGCTTCTGAAGCATCTGTTGACCGTGTTGAAGACGCAACTCTGGTTCTGTCTGTTGGCGATTCTGTTGAAGCTAAATTCACAGGCGTTGACCGTAAGAACCGCGTAATCAATCTGTCTGTTCGTGCGAAAGACGTTGCTGAAGAGCAAGAAGCAATGGCTGCCCTGAACAAGCAAGATGACGCTGCGTTCGGTAACGCAATGGCTGATGCTTTCAAAGCGGCTAAAGGCGAATAATTGAGCATAGGGGGAACACTTTTCCCCCTAAGCGGTTATACTATTGAGAAACATACTAAAAACGGAGTGTTTATGACAAAGTCTGAATTAATTGAAAGGCTGTGCAGTCAACAAACACATCTTTCTGCGAAACAAGTAGAAGATGCGATCAAGGAAATCCTTGAGCATATGGCGACCACACTTGCTGAGGGCGACCGTATTGAAATCCGTGGCTTTGGTAGCTTCTCCTTGCATTACCGTGCTCCACGCGTTGGGCGTAATCCGAAGACCGGAGATAAAGTTGAGTTGGACGGCAAGTACGTGCCTCACTTTAAACCGGGCAAGGAATTACGTGATCGCGTGAACGCTGCTTTCGCAGCGAATTAAACGCAATTAGAACAAAAAAACGGCATGCTGAAAGTATGCCGTTTTTTTATGTCTATTGATCATGGTCTGATGTGTGAAAATCTTGCATAATCAACCCATCAACTATCGATCAAGTAAGAAGGATTTACGATGAAGATAATAAGCATTCTTGTTTTGGTGGTCTGCTTCCTTATTACGCTGGCGTTGGGTGCGCAAAACCAACAGTTAGTGAATTTTGATTATCTGATTGCTCAGGGTGAGTTCCAGTTGTCGACGCTGCTCGGCATTGCATTTGGCGGTGGCTTTGCCATTGGTTGGCTGATCTGCGGTATGCTGTATCTGAAAGCCCGTTTCTCCAGAAATCGTCTGAGTAAGAAAGTCGCGAAACAGCAACAAGAGCTAGCGCAGCTGCGTGCTGAGCCTGTGAAGGAATAAACATTAATGCTAGAGCTGTTGTTCCTGTTATTGCCAATTGCCGCCGCTTACGGCTGGTACATGGGTAACAGGAGCGCTAGTAATAAACAACAGGAGCAGTCTCACCACATGTCACGCCAGTATGTGACTGGTTTGAACCTGCTGTTATCTGATCAGTCAGATAAAGCGGTGGATGTGTTCATTGAACTGCTCCAAGTTGACAGTGAAACGATCGATACTCACCTTGCTTTGGGGAACCTGTTCCGCAGCCGGGGTGAGGTAGATCGCGCTATTCGGATCCACCAGAATTTGATTGCGCGTCCGAATTTGACGATCGATCAACGCAATCTGGCCCTGCAGCAGTTGGCTAAGGATTACATGGCTGCCGGATTCTTTGATCGCGCCGAGAAAATTTTTGAACAGTTGCTCGATGAGCCGGAGCATCGCAAAGGGGCATTGCAGCAACTATTGACCATCTATCAGCAAACCCGCGAGTGGGATAAAGCGATAGAGATGGCCGGCCAGTTGGTCAAGATGGGCAAAACCAAGCTTAAGCACGACATAGCCCATTACTGGTGCGAGACGGCGATGCTGGAGCTGAGTGCCCTGAACATGGATAAGGCCAAGCAGTATTTGAAAAAGGCGCTGTCAGCAGACAAAGCGTGTGTACGGGCCTCCATGATGATGGCCAAGATCCTGATCAGTGAAGAAGACTATAAAGCCGCCCTGAAGCAACTGGAGCGGGTCGCTGAGCAGGATACCGATTACGTCAGCGAAACCCTGCCATTGCTGCTGCAATGCTACGAGGCGACCGGGAACGAGTCGGGATGGTATAAGTACCTCCAGCACTGTGTGGAACTCAATGCCGGTGCCACAGCAGAGCTGATGCTGGCGGACGAAATTGCCAAGCAGGAAGGGCCGGTTCCCGCCCAAACCTTTATGA
This sequence comes from Photobacterium sp. MCCC 1A19761, assembly GCF_037389125.1. Taxonomy (NCBI): domain Bacteria; kingdom Pseudomonadati; phylum Pseudomonadota; class Gammaproteobacteria; order Vibrionales; family Vibrionaceae; genus Photobacterium; species Photobacterium sp. MCCC 1A19761. Next base: position 143,487 of record NZ_JAZGTF010000001.1, on the reverse strand, counting down.
CCCGCCAGCTGACCAAAAACCCGACCATGAAAGGCTTTTATCAGTTGATGGATTATCATCTTGCAGAAGCCGAAGAGGGCCGGGCCAAAGAAAGCCTGAGTACCCTGCGTGCCTTGGTCGGCGAACAGCTGAAAGCCAAACCCCATTTCCGTTGTCGTAAGTGTGGCTTTGCTACCCATTCGCTGTACTGGCAATGTCCGTCCTGTAAAGGCTGGGGCGGTGTGAAGCCGATCCGTGGCCTGGATGGCGAATAATCCTGTGAAAGAAGCCCGCAATATCTGATGCGGGCTTTTTATTGTCTGCGGTTTGAAGGGCCGATGCTGATGTGGTGAATTTCCTGAGAGCTTTGGCGGCGGACAAACGATTGGCAAACTCAGAAAAGTCATCCTTTTAGCGCTTAACAACAAAATTTGAAGAAATACTCGCAAAAAAACATTTTTACGGTACAATCCCGACCGCGCTCAGGGGGGCTGGGCGAGTTTTACCCATTACCAAGCAGGAGATGCCATGTTGGATCCAAAAGTCATTGTCGCGCTCGATTATCCAAGTCAGAATGAGGCTCTTGCCTTTGTTGACCGGATTGAGCCGGGAACTTGTCGACTCAAAGTCGGCAAAGAGATGTTTACTTATTTTGGCCCTGATTTTGTGCGTAAACTGCATGATCGGGGCCATTCAGTATTTCTGGATCTGAAATTTCATGATATCCCGAATACGTGTTCACGTGCGGTTGCTGCCGCTGCGGAACTCGGGGTGTGGATGGTGAATGTTCACGCCAGTGGCGGTGAGCGAATGATGGCTGCGTCCCGTGAAATCCTGGAGCCATTCGGCAAGGATCGTCCGCTGCTGATTGCGGTGACGGTACTGACGAGCATGGAAGCCTCGGACCTACGTGGCATTGGGATAACGGCCGAGCCACAGGAACATGTCCTGAATTTGGCGCGCCTGACCCAAAACAGCGGTCTGGACGGCGTCGTGTGCTCGGCGCAGGAAGCGACATTGCTCAAAACCGAACTGGGTCGCGAGTTTAAACTGGTGACACCGGGGATCCGTCCGGCAGGGAGTGCTGCGGGTGATCAGCGCCGGGTGATGACGCCGGTTGAGGCGGTTCAGGCGGGATCTGATTATCTGGTGATCGGTCGGCCAATTACCCAAGCCGATGATCCGGCAGCCGTCCTGGCGGCAATCAATCAGAGCCTCGTGTAATCTTAGCTTGAGCCCTTCGGACGAGTCATCTTTCAGCAGGCCCTTTTCAGGGCCTGTTTTCGTTGTAGTGCGCCTTGAAGAGAATGGCTTTGCCGTCTGCGTTGGGTGAAATTCGGGTTACTTTGTCTCTGGTAAGAGTTGAAATCCGTGACAGAACAATCAGTTGACTCTTTCCGGGAGGTCTACACTGTCAGTAACTCAGATGGATAGGGATATGCGATGGAACCGAACCTGGACTTCACCTCCCCGTTTGTACGGCTTGCCATTGCCTTACTGCTGGGCGCAATTATCGGCATTCAGCGCGGCTGGGAAGGACGCCATGAGGCGGCCGGCTCGCGGATTGCCGGGATCCGTACTTATTCTCTGATCGGACTGATGGGGGGATTAAGCGGTCGGCTGGCCCAGGTGTTTTCCGAACTGTTCCTGGGCTTTGCACTGGTGGCGTTTGCGGTGCTGATCATTGCTGCCTATCTCAACAGCCAGAAAGTGAAATCCAACCTGAGTATTACTGGCATTGTCGGCATGCTGATCACCTTTCTGCTCGGCAGTCTGGCGGTGATCGGTGAGCCGGTAGTTGCAGCCTCAGCAGCCGTGATCACGGCCATTATTCTGGATAACAAAACCGAGCTGCATGAAGCCCTGATGAAGCTGCAGGCGTATGAGCTGGACGCAGCCCTGAAGTTGTTGCTGATCTCCGTGGTGATGTTGCCGCTGCTGCCCAATGAAGGCTTTGGGCCATGGCAGGCGATTAACCCATATGAGATCTGGTGGATGGTGGTGCTGATCGCCGGGATCTCATTTGTCGGGTATTTTGCCATTAAGATTGGTGGTGCTGAAAAAGGGATCCTGTTTACCTGCCTGTTTGCTGGTTTGAGCTCATCAACCGCGCTGACGCTCCAGTTTGCCAATCTGTCCAAGCAGCAACCCAGGCTCAGTGGTTTGCTGGCGAGTGGGATCCTGATCAGCTGCGGGACCATGTTTCCCCGGATCATCCTGGTTTGCTCCGTGGTGAACTATCAGTTGGTTGAGATGCTGTGGCCACCCATGGTCGTGATGATGCTGGGGTTTTATCTCCCGGCTTACTGGATATGGCGTCATAACCGCCTAGATGGCAGTGAGGCGCCGGAGCTGAATCAAAATCCACTGGCGTTGTCCTCTGCATTTATCTTCGGTCTGGTGTTGTTGGTGATTATGCTGCTGTCGAATCTGCTTCAGGAGTGGTTCGGTGATACCGGGACCTTGCTGCTGGCGATGATCTCGGGGATCACCGACGTGGATGCGATCACCCTGGCGCTGGGGCGGCAAAGTACCGGCAGCCTGTTGCTCTCGACGGCCGTGCTTGGGATTTTTATTGCTTCAGCCGTCAATAGCCTGGTGAAAATGGGCATGGCCAGTGTGATCGGGACACCGGCCCTGCGCAAATACGTGATCATTCCCATTGCCGGCGCCGTGATGCTCGGCGCCGTGGTCGTCGGGTTCAGCAGCCCGGTTTAGGACAACTCTTTTCAGTTCGTTAGCATTCAACCTTGGCCGAGCGGCGGCTGCGTCGGTCGAGGGAGTGGGCTGAGAAGTGGCTGTCGAGCAATTTCTGGGTCAGGGGATGCTGTGGGTTGTTAAACACTTCCTGAGTCAATCCTTGTTCGACCACCTCACCGTTTTGCATCACCATCACTTTATCGGTGAAGTGCTTAATCACCCCCATGTGCTGCGACACATAGATATACGACAAGCCCATCTCTTCCTGCAATTCGAGCAGCAGGTTGATAATTTGCGAGCGCATCGACATATCCAGGCCGTTCAGGGCCTCATCGGCAACAATAATGCAGGGTTGCAGGATCAGGGCGCGGGCCAGGGAAACCCGCTGCTTTTGTCCGGTGGCCAGCATCTGCGGATAAAAATAGGCGTGCTCCGGCAACAGCCCGACCCGCCGCAGTGTTTCCATGATCCGTTGCTCACGAGCCTGCGGTGTCATGTTGGTGTTTCGTTTCAGCGGCCCTTCGAGGATCTGGCCGATCTGGATCCGGGGATTGAGCGAGGTGTTGGGATCCTGAAAAATCATCCGGATCAATTTACACCGTGTCTGGAAGTCATGGTAAGCCAGCGGCTCACCATTGACCCGAATGATACCTTCGGTCGGTTCGACCACCCCGGACAGCATTCTCGCCAGCGTCGATTTACCTGAGCCGTTTTCCCCGATAAATGCCAGGGTTTCCCCGGCTTCGAGAGAAAACGAGACCGGTTTGACGGCCTCAATGGTCCGGCGGCGAAACAGCCCGGAGCGGTAATGATAGTCTTTCTTCAGGTGTTCGACTTCAAGGAGCGCACTCACTTCTGGGTATCCTCCATATTCAGCGGAAAGTGGCAGCTGAATTTATGGTTTTTGATTTTTCGGCGCTTCGGCACTTCGACACACTTGCGCTGAGCATGCGGGCAGCGCGGTCCCAGACGGCAGCCAATCGGCAAATGCTGTAACGGCGGGATTGAGCCCGGCAGGGTTTCCAGCTTGCACTTATGCGGCAGGACATCGAGGTTAAAATCCGGCATGGCATGCAGCAGGGCTTCGGTATAAGGATGGTGGGGGGATTCCAGCAGTTGTTTTCGGCTGCCAGACTCCACCGCCTGGCCGCAGTACATCACAGTGATCCGGTCCGCCCACTGCGTCACCATGGTCAAATCGTGGCTGACCAGCAAAATGGTGGTATTGCTGAGCTGGTTCATCCGGCTCAGCAGACGGAAGATCTGGGATTGGGTGATGGGGTCAAGATCGTTGGTCGGCTCGTCGGCAATCAGCAGGCGAGGGCGGTTGGCGATCGCCATCGCAATCATCACCTTCTGGCATTCACCATCGGTGAGCTCATACGGATAGCTTTTCAGGACCCGCTTGTGATCCTTGATCCCGACTTTGTGCAGCAGAGCAATCGCCTGTTTCTGCCGCCAGTGAAACCGCTGCCACCAGCTTCCGGTGAACGAGCCGGCTGGGATTGCTTCCTCAAGCTGTTCGCCGACCTGCTCGGACGGGTCGAGACAGGAGGAAGGCTCCTGGAAAATCATGGCAATTTCCCGGCCAACCACTTTTCGGCGCTCACGGGCCGAGAGAGTCAGCAAGTCAATATCAGCCAGGCGCAGGCGGTCGGCACTGACCCGCCAGCTGTCTTTGGTGACGCCCGCGATGGCTTTGGCGACCAGGCTTTTACCGGAGCCGGATTCACCCACCAAGCCGCGGATTTCTCCTTCGCTCAGCGTCAGGCTCATCCGATCAACCGCTTTGACCATCCCCTGGGGGGTTTCAATTTCAATGGTGAGATTACGAATATCGAGCAGTGGCATTAGTCTATCCCCGCATTAATGGCCTGGCGGAGTCCTTCTCCTACTAAGTTTATAACCAATACGCTGAAAGTGATGGCCAGCCCCGGCAACGTTACGGTCCACGGTGCCAGGTAGATCAGTTCAATCGAGTCGCCCAGCATCGCGCCCCATTCTGCCGAGGGTGCCTGGGCACCGAGGCCGAGAAAGCCCAGCGCTGCCAGATCCAAAATGGCAATGGAGATCGCCCGGGTCAGCTCGTTGGAAATCACCGTCAGGATATTGGGCATGATCGAGTGATACAGCAGGTAGAAATTGTTGGCGCCATCCAGCCGCGCGGCAATGATGTAGTCTTTTTCCACTTCATTATGCACTGCGGTATACACCGCGCGAATAAAGCGCGGGATCAGCGCCAGCCAGATCGCCAGCAGGATATTGAGTTCGCCCGGTCCCATATAGGCCACGACAATAATTGCCAGCAACAGGGACGGGATCGATAACACGGTATCAAGCAGGTGGTTGAGAAAACTGGATTTCAAGCCCTGGGTCATCCCCGCCATCACGCCGATGGCAATCCCGATCACACTCGAAGCTAGCGCAATCAGCAGCGCATAGCCGAAGGTCAGCTGGGAGCCGACGAGCAGGCGACTGAAAATATCCCGTCCCAGATCATCGGTGCCGAAGAAATACTCGACATGACCGGTCGGATCCCACGAAGGGGGCATCAGTAACTCACCGACCTGATCATAAGGTGAATACGGGATGATCCACGGCGCGGTCACGGTGATGAGGAGCAGGAACAGCAGGCACCAGAGGCCGAACATCGCCAGCGAATTGGTGCGGAAATTTTGCCAGGCCCGCTCCCACTGGGTCGGGATTTTCAGCTCCTGGTAAATGTTATTTGATAGCATACCATTCCTTTCTGACGAGCGGGTTGGCGATCGCGCCGGCCAAATCCGACAGGATGTTGGCGATTAGAATAAAGCTGCCGACGGCAATCACCCCGGCCTGGATCGCCACATAATCCTGACCGGCAATCGCATTGAGCAGCCAGCGACCGATACCGGGCCAGTTGAAGATCGACTCCGTGAGCATGGCGAAGGTCATCATGGTGGAAAATTGCATCCCCAGTTTGGGAATGATCGGCGGAATGGCATTTTTCATCACGTGACGGCGGATGATCTCAAACATCGACAGGCCCTTGGTCTGGGCCACCTTGATAAAGTTCTGTCCCATAATTTCTGACACCGATGCCCGGGTCAGGCGGATCACCTCCGTGGTCGGCGCCATCGCCAGCACCAGGGTCGGCAGGATCAGGTGGCGAATTGTATCCATCAGTGCTTCGGTGCGATAGGGCTTGTCCGACAAGATCACATCAATTAAGGCCACGCCGGTGACCGGCTTGATCTCATATAACAGACTGTAGCGACCGGCAACCGGCAGCCAGCCGAGCTGCTGCGAGAACAGCATGATCAGCAACACCGCCAGCCAGAACACCGGAATGGAGTAGCCGAGCAGCGCCAAGGAAGAAATCGATGTATCAATCAGGCGCCCGCGTTTCACCCCGGCCCATGTTCCGAGCGGGATCCCGACCAGCAGCGACAACACAAAGGCAAAGAAACAGAGTTCCATGGTCGCCGGGAAGGCGGCCAGCACATCTTGGGTAATTGGCTCGCCATTGGTGTTGAGGCCCAGGTTCCCGGCCAGCAGGTTTTCCAGATAGATGAACCAGCCGCTCCAGAACGGCTGCTGGTTCCATTGCAGGTTCGGATCCAGACGCAGAATGCTGAACCCGACCAGCGTCAGGATGGCCATGGTGATCAAAAACAGATTTAATCGGCGAATTGTGTAAATAAACATGCGGTTACTCGCTGCGATAAACGCTGGCAAAAGAGCGGGTGCCAAACGGACTCATTTGCAGGCCGCCAAGGGATTGATGATGAACCTGAAAATGGACCCCGTGCGCCAGTGGGATCACCGGCACCTGTTCGTCGAGGATATCCTGAGCCAGATGGTAATAGTTGACTCGTTGCTCGAGCTGGGTGGTCCGTGATGCCAGCTCCAGCAGATTATCGAAGCTGAGTTCGCACCAGTTGGCCACGTTCAGTCCGGCAGCTTTGGCACTACACGACAGCAGCGGGCGGAAGAAATTATCCGGGTCGCCGTTATCGGCAATCCAGCCGGTCAGCTGCATGTCGCTGTTTGAAGCGGAGGTCGAACTGAGGCGGCTGACGGACTCCTGGGCCAGGATGATCAGGCGTATCCCGACAGTTTTCAGATCGGCCTGGATCAGCTCGGCGGTCTTGCGCGGACTCGGGTTGTACGGGCGAGGCTCGATCGGTACCCACATTGTCAGGATCAGATGATCGGCATAGCCGGCCTCTTCCAGCAGGGCGCGTGCCTGCTGCGGATCGTAATCCAGCGCCTGGCTACCGTGGTTATAGGCCCAGGACATCGGCGGCAGGATACTTTTGGCTTTGGTGCCGGTGCCGTAATACACCGAGTTGAGCAGGTTGTCGCGGTTGATGGCCAGATTGATGGCCTGTCTCACGCGCGGATCCTTCATGACGACTTTGTCGTTGTTCAGGGCAACAAAGGCAACGTTCATGCCGGTTTGGGCCATGAGTTCGAATTCTTCGCTGTTGCTGATCACCGGCAGCTGGCTGGCGACCGGGGACGACAGCACATCACACTCTTTGCTCAGCAGCTTGGCCAGGGTGCCGGTGCCGCGGGCTGAAATGTCAAACACCACCTGCTCCATCGGCGCGGCGCCTTGCCAGTATCCCCAATGGCGGTTCAGTCGGATCAAATCGTCGGGCAGGTACTGGGCGAGATAGAACGGACCGGTGCCGATGGGTTTCATATCCAGCTGTTGAAGCTGTCCGGCCTTGAGCAGGCGCTGGGCATATTCCTGGGAGTGGATCACCGCGTAGCTGGTCGCCAGATTCGACAGGAAGGCGTTGTCCGGACGCGTCAGTACAAACGTCACGGTATGGGAATCTTCCATTTCGATATGATCGATCAGTTCGCTGAAGCCCTGGCTTTCAAACCACGGATAGCGTCCGCCGGACACCGCATGGAACGGGTGTTTGGGGTTAATAATCCGCTGGAAGCTGAACACCACGTCCTGGGCATTGAAGCGCCGGGTGGGTTTGAACCATTCGGTGGTTTGAAATTCAATCCCTTTGCGTAGCTGGAAGGTGTAGGCCAGGCCGTCATCACTGATGGTCCAGCTGCGGGCCAGAGAAGGCAGCGGCTGGTGGCTGACCGGATCGAGCATCAGCAGGCGGTCGAAAATTTGAGCAGCAAGCGTATCGGCGGTCAGTCCGCCGTCAATCAGCTGGGGATTGAAGGTGGTCGGCGTATCTTGCCCGCAATAGACGAAGCCACGGCTACGAATGGTGCTATCTCGCTGTGGCTCTGAGCAGCCTATCAGGCTAACCAGACTGAGGCACGCAAGCAGTAGACGAGTTGAGGCGCTCATATCGAAATGTATTTTTGGAAAACAAGTGGTTAAATTTATCATTATCCATCACCGGCACCAAGCATTGCCGTGAAATAACCTGCCAAAACGCGGTGTTTTTTATCGAGGGTGTGCGCCGGGTGTGATCCGCCGGATCACGGGGTCGTCATGCCGACCAGTTGGTACTTGCGCAACAGGCCTCTCAGTTGATGGTAGCTTAAACCCAATAGCTCAGCGGCATTTCGTTGATTAAACCGGGCTTGTGCCAGCGCCTGGCGGATGAGGGTAACTTCCTGCTCTTGTTGCCACTGGCGAAAATCGAGCGGGAAACTCGGGGCTGGCGGCGCAGGGGGGGCTGCAGGCGAATCGCTTTGGGGCGCGATTTCCTGCTGCCAGGGCGTGCGAAACGGGTCAATGATGATGTCATCGACCGGCTCATCTTCCTGGCTGTGGCGGAACACCGAGCGTTCAACGACGTTTTTGAGCTCGCGGATATTACCGGGCCAGTGGTAGTCCAGAAGTGCTGCCCGGGCTTCGTGCGAAAAACCGGCAAAGTAGCCGAAACCCAACTCCCGACACATCCGCACGGCGTAATAGTCTGCCAGCGGCAGGATATCTTCCCGGCGCGCCCGCAGCGGCGGCAGGTGGATGATGTCAAATGCCAGGCGATCGAGCAGATCGGCGCGAAATTTCCCGTCTTCGGCCAACTGGGGCAGGTTGTCATTGGTGGCGCAGATCAGCCGGACATTGGCCTGGCAGGTGCGGCTGCCGCCGACCCGCTCGTATTCGCCATATTCAATGACCCGCAGCAATTTTTCCTGGACCCCAAGCGGTGCCGTGGCCAGTTCGTCAAGAAACAGGGTGCCGCCTTCGGCCCGTTCAAATCGGCCCTGGTGGCGGCCTTTGGCGCCGGTGAAGGCGCCGGCTTCATGACCGAACAGCTCGGAGTCAATCACCCCTTCGCTCAGGGCGGCGCAGTTAAGGGCGACGAGTGGCTGGTCCCAGCGTTTGGACAGATAATGGATCCGCTGGGCAATCAGCTCTTTCCCGGTGCCGCGCTCACCCAGGACCAGGATCGGACGGTGCAACGGGGCCAGGCGCGACGCCTGATCCAGTACGGCCAGGAAAGATTCGGACTCACCGATCAAATTATCTGTCTTTTGCATGGTTAATCTCGCTAACTGTTGGCGAATTTAATTACACCATAGCATCTGGCGATAGAAGGTGACAATATAACTTGTTGAAAAGTATAAAAATAAAAGTTGGCACGGTGCTTGATATATCTTCATCATTACAGCAATGACCGGGGTGACAAGTCCCGGAAACCGAACGGAGACGTTTTCAGGAGGGAACCGCATCAACCAAACTGGTGCGCCGGACTTGAAAACGGACCTGACTTAGATGAAAGGAGATTTACTATGGGCATTTTTTCTCGCTTTGCAGATATTGTAAACGCTAACGTCAACTCACTGTTGGATAAGGCTGAAGACCCGCAAAAAATGATCCGCCTGATCATTCAGGAGATGGAAGACACCCTGGTTGAAGTACGGACCTCATCTGCCCGTGCACTGGCTGATAAGAAAGAGCTGCAGCGCCGCATTGATGCCCTGCAGTCACAGAGTGATGACTGGCAGCAAAAGGCGAGCCTTGCACTGCAAAAAGGCCGTGAAGATCTGGCTCGCGCCGCGCTGATTGAAAAGCAAAAGCTCAATGATGTCATCCTGACGCTCAGTGAAGAGTACAAGCTGGTGGATGAGACTATTGCCAAACTGAGCACGGAAGTGGCAGAGCTGGAGCGTAAGCTGCAGGAAACCCGGGCCCGTCAGCAAGCGTTAGTGACACGTCATCAAGCAGCCGGGAACCGTCGTGAAATCCGCCGTCAGCTTGATACCGGCAAGGTCGATGAAGCGCTGTCGAAGTTTGAGCAGTACGAGCGCCGGATTGACGAAATGGAAGCGGAAGCGGACAGCTACGGGTTGGGTCGCGGTAAAAACCTGGAGCAGGAGTTTGCTGATTTGCAGGCCCAGGATGAAATTGAGCAGGAACTGGCGCGGATGAAGGAAAACATCAAGGATAAAGAGTAAGCTGGTGACTAATCAAGGTTCTGCACGTGACGAGGATGGAGGTAATTTATGGGTTGGATAATTTGGCCGCTGACGGTGTTTTTGATTTTTGTTGCGCCGCTGTGGCTGATTCTGCACTACCGCGGGAAGCGCCATGCCGGTCAGGGGTTATCTGACGAGGCACACGATAAACTGCAGTCACTCGTGTTGCGTGCAGAGCAAATGCAGGAACGGATTCAGACACTGGAAAAAATCCTGGATGAGGAGGCGCCGCAATGGAGACAACGCCGATGAGCAAAACCTTGTACCGCGATCCGCAGAACGGCAAGATCACCGGGGTGTGTGCAGGGTTGGCCGAATATTTCGGGATGGAAGTCTGGCTGGTTCGGATCCTTGCGGTCTCCGCGTTCCTGCTGGGCATGGGTTTCTTTGCGGTCATCGCGTATCTGGCGGCCAGTCTGATCCTGGAAAAAATGCCGGAATCCCGTCAGGAGCAGCGCTACATCTACCGCGAGCACAACGTCAAGCAAAAGGCCTGGCAGGCCGGGCAATCCCCGGAGCAGGTGATGCAGAATGTTGAGGCTGAGCTGGATGATATCGAGCAAAAATTGCGCCAGATGGAAGCGTATGTCACCTCGTCCGCCTTCAAGGTTGCCCGGGAATTTAAACACCTCTGAGGGCTTCTTTTCGCGCCGTACTGCGGGTACGGCGCCCGAATGTTAAGCAGACCGGGTGTCTGCTTTTTTCACCACCGGTATCGTTCATTTAAGATTCATCCCGGGGGTGGGATGATACGAATTATTTGCTGGGAATCGTTATGCATCGAATTGGGAATGAGCTGAACAAATTAGTGAACCGCAGCCTGGATCGTCATGTCCGGCTGGCGGTCACGGGGTTGTCGCGGGCGGGGAAAACCGCGTTTATCACCTCGCTGGTGAATCAGTTAATGCATGTCAGTACGAATCCGAGATTGCCCTTGTTTTCAGCCGTTCGCGATGGCTATCTGCTTGGCGCGAAGCGGGTGCCTCAGGTCGATATGCATGTCCCTAAATTCGGTTACGACGAAGGGATGAATGCTTTGTTGTCTTCTCCGCCGACCTGGCCGGAGCCGACCCGCGATGTCAGTCAGATCCGTCTGGCGCTGCGCTACAAACCGCAAAAAGGCCCGCTGAAGCTGTTGCAGGATACCGCCACACTGTATCTCGATATCGTCGATTACCCGGGCGAGTGGCTGCTGGACTTGCCGCTGCTGGAGCAGGACTTTTATACCTGGTCACAACAGCAGAGTCAGCTGCTCAAGGGCAAACGGGCTGAGTTGGCACAGTACTGGCAGGCCCTGCTGGAAGATTTCGACCCTTTTGCCCCGGCAGATGACGCGCTGATTGAGCGCATTTCGGCAGCGTTCACCGAATATTTGTACAAATGCAAAGCCGAAGGCGGACTGCATTGGGTTCAGCCAGGGCGGTTTGTCCTGCCCGGTGAACTGGCGGGCGCCCCGGTGTTGCAGTTCTTTCCGTTGGTTCGTCTGGAACCATATTCCGAGGCGCAGTTGCAGCAGGCGGATGAGCACAGCAACTACGCCATGCTGAAGAGTCGCTACCAGTATTACCGCCAGCATATTGTGAAAGGGTTTTACCGCGAGCATTTTTCCAAGTTTGACCGTCAGATCATCCTGGTGGATTGCCTGCAACCGCTCAATGCCGGACCGGCGTCGTTCAACGATATGCGCCAGGCGCTGGATCAACTGATGCAGAGTTTTCGTTATGGCCGCAGCTCGCTGTTGCGCCGCCTGTTTTCGCCTCGCATCGATAAAGTGCTGTTTGCCGCGACCAAGGCCGATCATGTGACCCCGGATCAGCACCCGAACCTGGTGAGCCTGTTGCAACAGATGATCAATGAAGCTTGGCAAACCGCTTCGTTTGAAGGGATCAACATGGATTGCGTCAGTCTGGCCTCAATCCAGGCGACCGAACCGGGGTTTGTTGCCCATCAGGGGCAGCAGGTGCCGGCGCTGCGCGGCCAGACGCTCAACGGGCAAGCGCAGATGCTGTATCCCGGCGAGGTGCCCAGACGGTTGCCGAACGACACGTTCTGGCAGCAACATGGGTTTGATTTTGTGAATTTCCGCCCGTTGGCCATTCAGAGTGATGAGCCGTTGCCCCATATCCGGATGGATAAAGTGCTGGAATATTTATTGGGAGATAAACTGCAATGAGTCATGCATACAAGGGCAAAATTGTATTTGAAGAGCCGGCGACCGCAGCGCCGGCGCAGGAAGAGTTGACCGCCCAGCAGCAATTTGACCAGGCCGAGGACTTTTTGCCTGAGGGGTTGACGGCGCAGCCGGATGTCGAGGCGCAACTGACCCGGACGCTGGCGCCAAAGCGCCGGGGGCGCTGGCTCAAGGGGCTCCTGATCGCCACGGCGGCGATGACCGGCTGGCAAACCCTGGATTATGTAATGACGGCTTATCAGAGCGGAGACTGGCTGGCACTGGGCTGGAGCGCGATTGTCGCGGCTCTGGCAACAGCCGGGATCACGACGTTGGGACGAGAACTGCTCAAACTGCGCCGTCTGAAGCAGCGCCAGAGTGAGCAGGAACAGGCACAAGCGTTGCTGGAAGCCGATAGCATCGGCCAGGGGCGGGCATTTTGTATCAAACTGGCCCGACAAAGTCAGATCCGCGATGATCACCTGGGCTATGAACGCTGGCTGGATTCGCTGGCGGCGACGCACAACGATCGGGAAGTACTGGCGCTGTATGATCAGATGGTGCTGAGCCAGCAGGATAAGCAGGCCCGCCAGTTGGTGGCCAAATATTCGGGCGAGGCGGCGGTGATGGTGGCGGTCAGTCCGCTGGCACTGGCAGACATGCTGCTGGTTGCCTGGCGAAACTTCCGGTTGATTGACCATATCGCGACTGTGTATGGCGTTGAGCTGGGCTATTGGTCGCGGATCCGGCTGGTGAAGCTGGTGCTGGCGAATATGGCAGCCGCCGGAGCCAGTGAAATGCTGATCGACACTAGCATGGATGTGTTGTCGGTTGACTTAGCCGGACGGATGTCGACCCGGGTCGCTCAGGGCGTCGGGGTCGGCTTGTTGACCGGCCGGTTAGGGCTCAAAGCCATGGCGCTGATGCGACCGTTGCCCTGGCAACCAGAACAGCAGCCGAAGCTGGGGGAGATCCGCAAAGAATTGCTGGGTCGGCTGACCCGGAAAAAGGCTTAATCCATTATCGCTGCTGCCCGGGACCTTAGGGTTTCGGGTCGGCTGATGATTTCCTCGCCACTTCGCCGCAGCGGACCTGCGCGACCTCTCATCCCGTGACGCTTGTTGCTTGACTCCCCGAAAGTGAAGGCGCAAACTTCCTGAAGTGTCAACAATTCCTGACACCTAACCAAACTAAAAATTCAGTTCGAATTGAGTGCTCCCGTCGGTTGAGCGCGGCACAGGGATACGGTGTGTCTTCACCGTATCGCAGCGAGTATTATTGAGGACATTGAGAAGGCATGTGATATGAGGTTACAAGTCAATTGTGAAGACCGACTTGGGATAGCCCGGGAGCTGCTGGATATTCTGACCAGCCAGCAAATCGATCTGCGGGGGATTGAAATTGACCGGGTCGGGATTATCTACCTGAACTGCCCGGAAATTGAATTTGAACATTTCAGCCAGCTGATGTCGCAGATCCGCCAGCTCGACGGCGTCACAGATGTTCGTAAAATTCAGTTCATGCCGAGTGAGCGGGAGCATAAAGAGTTGAAGGCGTTGCTGGAAACCTTGCCGGATCCGTTTTTCTCGATCAATTTGCACGGCAAGATTGATTTGGCCAACGACGCGGCCGAACTGTTGCTGAACAAACAGCGCGGCGATATGGTCGGCGAAAGTGTCCAGGCGTTGCTTGGCTTTAACTTTCATCGTTGGCTGGAGAAAGAAGATGCCGCCAGGCGGAGCGAGATGGTGGTGATTGCCGGCTTGGATTACATGATGGAAGTCATGCCGGTGTATGTTGCTGACGAGCGTGAGCAATCGGTCCTGGCCAGTGCCATGATCCTGCTGAAATCACTGTCGGAAGCCAAAATGCCGGTCGCCATGCGGCAGATCAGCGGCGATAACGGATTTGAACATTTCGTTGGTCAGTCGTCCCGCTTTAAACACCTTTTGGCTCAGGCGAAAAAGCTGGCGCTGCTGGATGCGCCGTTGCTGATCCAGGGAGAAACCGGGACTGGGAAAGAGATGCTGGCCCGCGCCTGTCACCAGCGATCTATGCGACGTGAAAAGCCGTTCTTGCTGGTGAACTGTGTCTCGATGCCGGATAACGCGGCGGAAACCGAACTATTCGGGATGGCTGCTTCGGCAACCGAGCCGGGGAAAAAAGGGATCTTCGAGCAGGCGGATGGCGGTACGGTCTTTTTGTATGAAGTCGGCGAGATGTCGGCGCACCTGCAGATTAAGCTGCTGCGCTTCCTGCAAGACGGGACCTTCCGTCGGGTCGGCGAAGAGCGTGAGATGAAAGTGGATGTCCGGGTGATTTGCTCGACGCAGAAAAAACTGCCGGATCTGGTGGCTGCGGGCGCGTTTCGTGAAGATCTCTATTATCGGCTGAACGTCCTGGCACTGGTGGTCCCACCGCTGCGCGAACGTCCGGCTGATATCGTGCCATTGGCCGATCTGTTCCTGAGCCAGTTTGCCCAGGAGATGCAGCAGGCCAAGCCGCAGATCAGCGACGAGCTGGCAGGCTACCTGAGTCAGTATGCCTGGCCGGGAAATATCCGCCAGTTGCGAAACATTCTGTTCCGGGCCATGACTCAGATTGAGGGCTCGGCGTTGACGGTTGAGGATGTGCAGCTACCGGAAAATGAATCCATGACACTCATCAGTGAGGAAAACCTTGATGGTTCGCTGGATGAGATCATGAAGCGGTATGAGTCCGGGATCCTGACCAACCTCTATCGCAGCTACCCGTCGACCCGAAAACTGGCCAAACGCCTGGGGGTTTCCCACACCGCAGTGGCCAACAAGCTGCGTGAATACGGGATCGGCAAGTCCTAGGGGTCATCTCCGATTTGTTTGCGAAGCGAGTATTCACCCTGAACCTAAAAAAAGAAGACGTTTACGTCTTCTTTTTTTTGTTGCCGGGATCCGGGCTGACACTGGGTTGCAACAGGGTGAGCTGGCCGGATTCAAGCGCCAGCAGTTGCAGGGTGACATCCTGCCCGTAGCGGCAACTGGCCGGCTGGCCGAGTTCATTCATCACCCGGTGGCAGGGAATAATGATCGGGATGGGATTGACGTTTTTCGCGATACCGACGGCCTGGGCCGCAGCAGGCTGGTTCATCGCCCCGGCAAGCATATGGTAAGAGCAGCAGCAGCCGAAGGGGACCTCGCTGATCGCTTGCCAGACTTGCTGTTGGAACGGGGTGCCTTGTGGTGCCAGGGACAGGGAAAAGGTTTGTCTTTCGCCCAGAAGGTATTCTTTGAGCTGGGTGCGGTAAGTCTGCATAAAATCCGGGCTACGCTCCCAGCTGGAATCCGGGCAAAAGCCGCCGCTCCCGATGGTCAGTTGCCGGAGTCCGTGGTGATCTGCCAGTAAATAGACTTTGCCCAGGACCGTATAGAGGTAGTCATAGTACATAAATTGTCACTGCCAGGTTGAAGTGAGCCTCAGTGCAACCGTTTCGCACCAACGCACAGTGTTTTGGATGTTGCACGGTCTATTGCACTCAGTTCAGATCATAGTTCAGAACCGGGATGCATCCGGTCTATTTTCATAAATCATGATTGCCTTCATTGATTTATGCGACGGCCTCCGCGCGGGGGCGAAAATCTGTGGTAAGGTGAAAGGCTCTGAGCTGAAAGAGGTGAACTGCCGTTGTTTCAATCCATCATGAACCGCACGCCGTCCCTTCCGGTGGACGACCTGATTGTCCGCTTGGTGACCCCGAAAGATGCGGCATGTATCGCGGCTTATTATCAGCGTAACCGGGCGTTTTTACAGCCTTGGGAGCCGTTACGGGAAGAAGGGTTCTTTACGGTTGCCGGGTGGGAAAAACGCCTCAGTCAGCTGGCCGAACTGCATAAACACAAACTGGCTTACTATTTTGTGATCATCCGGGAAGAAACCAATGAGGTCTGCGGGGTCATTAACTACAGCAATCTGGTCCGGCATCCTTTCTATGCCTGCCACGTCGGCTATTCACTGGATGCGGCATGTCAGGGCCAGGGACTGATGCGCAGAGCGCTGTCTGCGACGGTGACGTGGATGTTTGAGGCGCAGTCTTTTCACCGGGTCATGGCGGCTTATATGCCGAGGAACCAAAAAAGTGCGGCCGTCCTGCGGGCAACCGGATTTGAAATCGAAGGGGAAGCCAGGGACTATCTGCTGATCAATGGCCGTTGGGAGGACCATATCCTCACGGCGAACATCAACCCGAACTGGACACAGCCCAGAACCTAGCGTTCGGGCCGAAAGGCGGCAGTGAGCGCGGCAGTGAGCGCGGCAGGGTGGTTGGTGCGTTGCTGCGCTCACTTTCGATAGGCCTTATTCGACGATGAGGATCCGCATATTGTTGGTGGAACCGACAATATCCATCTCATCCCCCTGGGTGATAATGACCAGATCTCCCTGGTTTAGCAGACCCAGCCCTTTCAGATCGGCTAGGGCATGCTTGGCCGCGGCTAAGCCGGCATCGCTGTCGCGATTAAAGTAAACCGGCGTGACCCCACGATACAGCGCAGCCCGGTTCAGCGTCCGCTCATTCCGGGACAAGGCAAAAATCGGAAGGCCCGAAGAGATTCGGGACATCATCAGCGGGGTCCGGCCGGATTCGGTCATGGTGACGATTGCTTTGACACCGGCCATATGGTTGGCGGCGTACATGGTCGACATCGCAATGGTCTCTTCCGTGTTGTCGAAAGTCCGGCTCATGCGGTGGTTCGAGACATTGATGCTCGGCTCTTTTTCGGCGCCGAGACAGACCCCGGCCATAGCCTGGACCGTTTCGACCGGATATTGGCCGGCGGCGGTTTCAGCAGAGAGCATCACGGCATCGGTTCCGTCCAGCACGGCGTTGGCGACATCCATGACTTCCGCACGGGTCGGCATCGGGCTGGTGATCATCGACTCCATCATCTGGGTCGCAGTGATCACGGTGCGGTTCAGGCTGCGAGCCCGGCGGATCAGCTTTTTCTGGACCCCAACCAGTTCCGGATCGCCAATTTCGACCCCGAGATCGCCCCGCGCAACCATCACGGCATCGGAGGCGAGAATAATATCGTCCATCGACTCGGTATCCGCGACGGCTTCGGCTCGCTCTACTTTGGCCACCAGGCGGGCCTCCAGGCCAGCGTCCGTTGCCAGGCGGCGGGCGTAGTTCATATCTTCCCCGTTGCGTGGGAAAGACACGGCCAGGTAGTCGACCTGCATGGCTGCGGCAGTCAGGATATCTGCCTTGTCTTTTTCGGTCAGTGCAGCTGCCGACAACCCGCCGCCTTTCTTGTTGATCCCTTTGTTGTTCGACAGCGGCCCGCCGACCACGACTTCAGTGTGGACTTTGTGGCTTTCTACATCCACCACTTTCAACTGTACCCGGCCGTCATCAAGCAGCAGGAGATCACCGGGGACGACATCTTCCGGCAGTGCCTTGTAGTCCAGACCCACGGAATTTTCGTCGCCTTCGCCTTTGGGCAGGTTGCTGTCGAGGGTGAATTTGTCACCGATGTTGAGGTAGATCTTGCCTTCTTTGAAAGTCGAGACCCGAATTTTCGGTCCTTGCAGATCGCCGAGAATCGCCACGTGTTTCCCCAGTTTGGCTGCGATTTCACGGACGGCTTTGGTCCGCTGAAGGTGATCTTCCGGACTGCCGTGGGAAAAGTTCATGCGAACCACGTTGGCTCCGGCAGCAATGATTTTTTCCAGGTTGTTATCGCGATCCGTCGCCGGACCGAGGGTGGTCACGATTTTCGTACGTCGTAGCCTGTCAGACATGAGAAACTCCATTTTGAGTGGGGGATATCCATGACATCGGCCTTGATGGCCTGTCATTGCATCTTACTGAAATTTTACTACAAAAATTCGCGTTATTGCCGGGAGCCAGCGAGACCTGATGAAAGAGCACATTTCCCTGAGATGCTTTGAAATCGCGTGCGGTCCGAGCCAGATAAGGAAAGCGGTAAGCCGGTGAACAGGAGCGGCGCACAATAAAAAAGCATGGGGTGCACCATGCTTTTTTGTCCGTTGTGGTTGAAAGACCGCAGGGTTACATCATCCCTTCTTTGGAAAAGCGCGAGTCTTTCAGCGACTCTTTCACCCGCTTCAGATTTTCCCGGAATCCGGCGCCCCGGCGCAGGGTAAATCCGGTGGCCAGCACATCGATAACCGTCATCTGGACCACCCGGCTTGCCATCGGCATGTAGATGTCCGTATCTTCCGGAACATCCAGGCAGATGGACAGCGAGCATTCGCGATCGAGCGGTGAATCTTTGGCGGTGATCCCAATTACGGTTGCCCCGTTTTCGCGCGCCATGCGGGCGATTTCGACCAGGCTTTTGGTCCGGCCGGTATGAGAAATTACCACCACGACATCGCCATCGGCACAATTGATCACACTCATGCGCTGCATCACAATGTCATCAAAGCAGACAATCGGGATGTTGAAGCGGAAGAATTTGTTCTGGGCGTCATGGGCGACGGATGCGGATGCACCCAGGCCGAAGAAAGAAATTTTCTTGGCTTGGGTCAGCAGATCCACGGCGCGGTTGACCTGCATCGGATCCAGGCTGTTCTTCGCTACATCCAGACAGGCCATTGTCGACTCAAAAATCTTCGACGTATAGGCGTCAGGACCGTCATCTTCTTCAACGTTTCGGTTGACATAAGGGGTTCCGTTCGCAAGGCTTTGGGCTAAATGGAGTTTGAAGTCCGGAAATCCCTTGGTATCAAGGCGTCGGCAAAAACGGTTCACCGTCGGCTCACTGACATCGGCCATTTTGGCCAGTGTCGCAATGCTGGAGTGAATCGCTGTCTGTGGTGAGGCAATGATAACTTCGGCAACCTTACGTTCGGATTTACTGAAGTTGTCTAAGTTTTTTTGAATTTTCTCTAGGGTATTCATAGCGATTACCGCTTCGTTACTGAATTTCATTAGTTGCTTTCATACTTGACAGATGCAGATATGAAGCCAATTTGATGAAACTATACTACTTTTCAAGGATCAGCTCCTAGCGATTCCAACTATATCGCTTTTACTTTTTATTATAGTTTGACAGGGATCGAGTTTTCTCTTTCAGTTCTGAAATTTTTTTTAAATGATTTAGCGGAAAATCGCATGGAAGCCGCATTGATGTGTAGCTAATTTTCACCCGGTAGGAATTAATTTACAGTTTGAAATAAATATCTGTAGTTTTGTTATGTCATCAGTTTCAATTTAAATGAAAGGAACCATCATGAAAATCAGTGTGTGTGGATGCGGCTGGCTCGGGCTGCCGCTGGCCCGGCATCTGGCCGAACAGGGGAATACAGTTTTCGGCACGCAGCGTGATCCGGAACGGGCGGCCCAACTGGCTGCAGAAGGAATCCACGGGGTGGCGTTAACCTTGCCGCTGTGCACGGATAAGGTGGCGTCTGACACCGAACTGGCCCGGCTGCTGGCGGCTGATGTGCTGGTGATCGCGATACCGCCGGGGCGGCAGTCCGGCGCGGATAAGGCTTTTGTCGCCAATGTGAAAAGCCTGTCCCGTGCGGCGCAGGCGCAGGGATGCCAGCGGGTGATCTTTATCAGCACCACGTCGGTTTATGGCGAGGTGTCCGGCCGCATTGATGAATCGACACCACCGCAGCCTAATACGGCCAGTGGGCGGGCACATCATGCGCTGGAGCAGTGGCTCAGAACACAGTGGCAGCAGAACCTGGTTGTTTTACGGCTCTCCGGGCTGATTGGCCCCCGCCGTCACCCGGTCAAATATCTGGCCGGGCGATCGGAAATTGCCAATGGTGGCGATCCGGTGAATCTCATTCATTTGGATGACTGTATTACAGCGATTGAGGCCATCATTCACCACTGGCCGACACAAACCTTGCTGCATCTGGCCGCACCGTCACATCCGAGCCGGACGGCGTATTACACCCGGATGGCGCAGCTCGCCGGACTGGCGGTCCCTGAGTTTCAAACGTCAACGCCGGGCGCGGGGAAGTGGGTCGATGCCCGTCAAACCTGTACCTGGCTGGGTCTGGAACTGACCCATGCTGATTTGATGGTGCGGGCCCCGGAGCTGTCGGATGACAAGCGGGCGGAGTGAGTCGTGCCCAGCGGCCTGATGTTTGAAGCCCGGATGTTGGAAACTCCGATAATAGAAGCTCCGATGTTTGAAACGCTGATGCCAGAAACCTGGAAATCCAGAGCGACAGACAAAAAAAAAGCGCTGAGGGGATCTCAGCGCACCAATTCGTATAAAACGCAATATGAATAGGAGTAAAGCAGCAGTGGCAATTAATCACTTCAAGCTCAATCAGTTAGCGAGTAGCTGATGAGTTGATAACGACAATCTTATTAATTCAGACCGACGGGTTTCGAGATAGTTCAAAAAGAATCAACAAAAATGCCATTTAATTTTCACATCAGCGTCTGAGAGCATTAGCAAAAAAAAAGCCCGTTGAAATTCAACGGGCAAAGGCTCTATTTACACAATTAGGAGTTTAGCAGCAGTGGCATTTTCAGATTAAAGAGGAACAATGCTGTTTGGCGGCCAGCTAACAAGGAATGCGTCTTTAATCTCAATGTCACTTAATAGGACTGATGGATTGTCCGTTGGTTCCCCATGAGCGCGAAAAAATATCAGTGTTTTTTATAACGCCATGATAATTAATGGGTTAAAAATACCTCATTGCCATGAAATTTCTCACTGAAGGTGCGAGCGGCAGAGCGTTTTCAGTATCGCCGAGAACCGGAGACTTGCCTGAGGCCTGCGTGCGGCGATTGCCCAGCTTGCAACGATTGTGGCGATGGTTCAATGGGGTATGCAACACCGGGGAAATAAAGAAAGCCCATCACTATCAGGTGACGGGCTTTGAAGAAGGTCTTCTAAGAAAAAGCAGTGGCATAATATATGACCTTGCTTCCGTTTTTTGGTTCCCGGCCAGGTGCATTTTTTTTCGATTATTTTTTATTCATTTTCCCGTCTGAATATCCTTCCGCGTTACAGATTGAAAATTAACGATTATTTTACAAGTTTTATACGAGATCCATCTGGGACCATCATCGACATGGTCACAACCAGGGTCGGCGCACCACAGCGATCTCCATCACAGACTGGTAATTTTCTGTTCTCGGCTGCCTGAAATGCGCGGCAGGTATTTATTTGACGCTTGTTAAAAATGTTGCTTGGTTGTAAAGTTTAAACGTGTGTTTAATACAGGTGAATGAAAATGCCGGGAAAGGGAGAAACCAAGAGCAGAATTCTTGATGCTGCCGAGCTGCTGTTTGCTGAGCACGGGTTTAAGGAAACCTCGCTCAGGACGATTACCAGCAAGGCCGGAGTGAATTTGGCGTCGGTCAATTACCACTATGGCGATAAGAAAACCCTGGTTCGGGCCGTGTTGAGCCGCTATCTCGAGGAGTTTATGCCGGCACTCAAAGCGGAACTGGAAGTGCTGCTGACCCGGGATGATTTCTCCATGGAGGATGTGTTTCGTTGTGCTAAGCAGCCGCTGCTGAAACTCAACATCTACCGGCCAAACGGCGCGCAACTCTTTATGTCCCTGCTGGGCCGGGGGTATACCGATGTCCAGGGCCACTTGCGCTGGTTCATTGTGACCCGCTACGAGGAGGTGCTGAATCTGTTCACGACTGCCGTGTGCCGGGCTAACTCTTCGCTCGACCCCGAGACCTTGTTCTGGCGTTTGCACTTTACCCTGGGGGCGACGGTTTTCACGATGGCCTCGACGACGGCTTTGTGCGAAATCGCTGAAAATGACTTTTCCCGAACCGTGACCACCGAAGATTTGATCGAGCGACTGGTGCCGTATCTGGCTGCCGGTGTGGCGGCGCCGATTGAGCAACCGCTCTCGCTGATCCGAGAAGAAACAACAGGAACGCAGTAAGTAATGTAGAACCATAACGATTAATGAGACAAAGGATCTGAACCATGAGTACGTTCGTTAATATGCGCAAACGCTATTTCAGCGACCCTGCATTTAAGCTGTTTAAGAAAGTCCTTCCGCCACTGTCAGACACTGAACGCGAGGCCATGGAGGCCGGGAGTGTCTGGTGGGATGGGGAACTGTTTAGTGGCTCACCGAACTGGCAAACTCTGCTGGATTATCCGCAGCCATCTTTGAATGCTGAAGAGCAGGCCTTTATGGATAACCAGCTGGAAACCTTGCTGGCGATGCTTGACGATTTCCAGATCGTGCAGGAAGACAAAGACTTGCCGCCTCAGGTGTGGGAATTCTTGCGCAAGGAAAAGTTCTTCTCATTAATCATTGGTAAAGAGTACGGCGGGCTGGATTTTTCCGCTCATGCGAACTCGACTATTGTTACGCGCATCGCGACCCGAAGCCTGAGTGCAGCGGTGTCGGTGATGGTGCCGAACTCATTGGGTCCGGGTGAGCTGCTGAGCCACTACGGCACCGAAGAGCAGAAAGACTACTGGCTGCCGCGACTGGCCAATGGGACCGATATTCCATGTTTTGCCCTGACCGGTCCGGAAGCCGGGTCGGATGCCGGTGGTATTCCGGATCAAGGCACGGTGTGTTACGGCAACTTTGAAGGGAAGGAAGTGCTGGGGATCCGGGTCAGCTGGAACAAACGCTACATTACGCTGGCACCGGTTGCCACGGTGCTGGGCCTGGCCTTTAAACTGCAGGATCCGGATGGCCTGATTGGCGACAAGAAAGATATCGGGATTACCTGCGCCCTGATCCCGGCGGACTATCCGGGGGTTGAAATCGGTGAACGCCACGATCCGCTCAACCTGGCCTTTATGAACGGCCCGACGCGTGGCCAGGATATCTTTATTCCAATGGAGTGGGTGATTGGCGGTCAGGATTTCGTCGGTCGCGGCTGGCGGATGCTGGTGGAATGTCTGTCGGCAGGTCGCGGCATTTCGCTGCCGGCGCTGGGCACCGCGGTTGGCCACCTGACGGCGCGGGCGACCGGCGCTTATGCCTATGTCCGTAAACAGTTCGGCATGTCGATCGGGAACTTTGAAGGCGTCGCTCAGGCGATGGGACGTATCGGGGGCTACACCTATTTGCTGGAAGCGGCCCGCACGCTCACCACCACCTCGCTGGACATGAATGAAAAACCGGGGATTGTGACGGCAATTGCCAAATACCACATGACCGAGATGGCCCGGACCATCCTTAACGATGCGATGGACATCCACGCTGGTCGCGCCATCCAGTTGGGGCCAATGAACTACCTGGGCCATCACTACTTCGGGATGCCGGTCGCGATCACGGTGGAAGGAGCCAATATCCTGACCCGGAACCTGATGATCTTCGGCCAGGGGGCGACGCGCTGCCATCCGTTTGTCCTTAAAGAGATGGAAGCAGCGGCCAACCCGGATGCCGAGCAGGCCTCGAGAGACTTTGACGTGCTGCTGAGCAAGCATATCAGTTTTGCCATCAAGAATGTGTCCGGGTCTTTGCTGAATGCCTTTACCGGCTCGCGTTTTAACCGCGCGCCTGTCAGTGGGGAAACCGCCGAGTATTATCGTCACCTGTCCCGTATGAGCCGGGGACTGGCGGTCGCGGCAGACTTTGCGATGCTGAGTCTGGGTGGTGAGCTCAAGCGCCGGGAAATGGTTTCTGCCCGACTTGGCGATGTACTGAGTCATCTGTATCTGGCCTCTGCGGTTCTGAAGCGCTATGAAGATGAAGGTCGTCAGCAACAGGATCTGCCGATGGTGCATTATGCCCTGCAACACTGCCTGCATCAGTGCGGGGTAGCGTTTGACGAAGTGCTGAGTAACTTCCCGCGCAAAGGAATTGGCCGCCTGGTTCGCACCCTGGTCTTCCCGCTTGGGATTCATTACCCGGCGCCGAAGGATGAGTTGTCGCTGGCGATTACCCAAGCACTGATGACCCCGGGCGCGCAGCGGGATCGCCTGACCCACCTTTGTTACATCGGTGAGAAGGAGAGCGATCCGGTGGCCATCATGGAACGTGCCTTTGTCGCCATGCATGCGGTGAAGGGGATCGAGAAAAAAATCGCCAAAGCAGTGAAGTCGGGTGAGATCCCGCGCAAAATTTCGCTATCGGCGAAGCTGGAAATTGCTCTGAGTGCGGGCATCATCACAAAAGATGATGTCGAAAAGATGCACAATGCGGAGCAGTTAAGACAGCAGGCGATTCAAGTGGATCACTTCCCTGCTGAGCAGTTTAAGAAGGGCGGTTTGCAACCGGGAAAGGCCGCCTAGGCGCTTTTGCGCACGATAATGAATAAACCTGGTGTCCCCAATATGCCACGCATTCGCGTGGCATTTTTTTATTTCGCTGTTGCAAAAACCAACAAAATGCACGTAAAAGAAGTGATCAACACCTCCAACCACTCCCATTTTTAGCGTTTACGCTCATAAATTTAATGCGAATTTGTCATTTACCTTTTATCCTACAGTCAATTGTGAGAGGGAAGTTGAACATGATCATCAAACCTAAAATTCGTGGATTTATCTGTACCACCACTCACCCTGTGGGTTGTGAAGCGAACGTCAAAGAACAAATTGAATACACTAAAGCCCAGGGCCCAATTGCCAATGCACCGAAGCGCGTGCTGGTGGTGGGTTCTTCCAGCGGCTATGGTTTGTCTTCACGTATCGCAGCAGCGTTCGGTGGCGGCGCGGCAACAATCGGCGTATTTTTCGAAAAGCCAGGCACTGAGAAGAAGCCGGGTACGGCCGGTTGGTACAACTCTGCCGCGTTTGACAAATTCGCCAAAGCAGAAGGGCTGTATTCCAAGAGCCTGAACGGCGACGCTTTCTCCCATGAAGCCAAACAAAAAGTGATTGATCTGATCAAACAAGATCTGGGTCAGATCGATATGGTGGTTTACTCACTGGCTTCGCCGGTGCGTAAAATGCCGGACAGCGGCGAAGTTGTGCGTTCAAGCCTGAAGCCGATGGGCGAAACCTACACGGCGACAGCGGTGGACACCAACAAAGACGTGCTGATCGAAGCCAGCATCGAACCGGCAACTGAGCAAGAAGTTCAGGATACCGTCACGGTCATGGGCGGTCAGGACTGGGAGCTGTGGATCAATGCCCTGTCTGAAGCCGGTGTCCTGGCTGACGATTGTAAGACCGTTGCTTACAGCTACATCGGGACTGAAATCACCTGGCCAATCTACTGGCACGGTGCGCTGGGCAAAGCCAAGATGGATCTGGACCGTGCAGCCAAAGCGCTGAACGAGAAACTATCAGCGACCGGCGGCTCTGCCAATGTTGCGGTTCTGAAGAGTGTAGTGACGCAAGCAAGCTCGGCGATCCCGGTGATGCCGCTTTACATTGCGATGGTCTTTAAGAAAATGCGTGAAGAAGGCGT
Organism: Photobacterium sp. MCCC 1A19761; assembly: GCF_037389125.1. NCBI lineage: Bacteria > Pseudomonadati > Pseudomonadota > Gammaproteobacteria > Vibrionales > Vibrionaceae > Photobacterium > Photobacterium sp. MCCC 1A19761. The sequence continues at coordinate 117,917 of NZ_JAZGTF010000001.1, read as the reverse complement.
GCATGAAGGCTGTATGGAGCAGATCCACCGCATGTTTACGCAGCGTCTGTACAAAGAAGACGGCTCAGCGCCAGAGCTGGACGAAGCCAATCGTCTGCGTCTGGATGACTGGGAACTGCGTGAGGACATCCAGAAGCACTGTCGCGACCTGTGGCCACAGGTGACCAACGAGAACCTGTTTGAAGTGGCAGACTACCAGCAGTACAAGGATGAGTTCCTGAAACTGTTCGGTTTTGGCATTGAGTCAGTTGATTACGACGCTGATGTCAGCCCAGTCGTTGACTTCGATGTGGAAGACATCTGATTGTCATGATGCTCTGAACAGAAAAAAACCGCCAAACGGCGGTTTTTTTCTGCTTGTCGGTCGAGCGAGTCTGCGGGCCGTGGTTCTTTTTCAGCCGAAATTATTTGGTCGGGATCCGGATCACGAAGGCCGCGCCTTCAATCCCGGCGGTTTCGACGTGAATGCTCCCCTGGTAGCTCTCGACAATCTCGTGACAGACGGAGAGCCCGATCCCCTGGCCGGGATTGAGCTGATCGGCCCGCACCCCACGCTGGAAAATGGCTTCGCGCATCGCTTCACAAACACCCGGGCCGTCATCTTCGATTCGGATTTCGAACGCATCCGGGTGGCAGATGACATTGATCTGGACCTCGCTGATACAAAAGCGGTAGGCATTTTCCAACAGGTTGCCGAGTAGCTCCATTAAGTCATTCCGGTTCAGCGGCAGCTTGAGCTGGGGTGAAAAACCGCACACCAGGTTGACTTGCTTGTCGCTGTAGACCTTGCTGAGCAGGTTGCGGAAGCTGTCGACGGCCGGTTTCAGCTCGGTCTGATCTTTTTGCAACCCCTGCTGGCCCATCATGGCGCGCTTGAGCTGGTACTGGACCAGTTCATCCATCTGGCTGATCTGCTCCATGATCCGCTGGTTCAGATCCGGGCGGCAGATATTCTGATCGTCCAGCAGGGCATGCGCTGCTGCCAGCCGGGTTTTCAGGCTGTGGGCCAGGTCGTCCATCGCGTGGCGATAGCGGCCTTTTTGAACGTTGCTGATTTGGATCAACCGGTTGAGGGCCAGCGTGACATCTTGCAATTCCATCGGATAGTCATCATCGAGCTTGTCGCGCTTGGCATCGGTCATCTGATCCAGCTGGGTTGCCAGCTTGCGCAGCGGCTGGAAGCTCCAGTGAAACGCCGCCACCAGAAAAGCAATCGCGATCAGAACGAACAAGCCGAGGTAGAAGGTGGTGCGTTTGTGCAGCTTTTCCAGAGATGACTTGTATTGATCCCCAGTGCGCAGCACCACCAGCTGGTAAGTTTTACCGCCTTCCCGATCCCGGCTCATGTTATAGGCGATATAGCTCTCGCCATCGAGCGTCTCGATCAGGGTCGGTACCGGAATATTGTCCGGCAGCTCCTGGCAAATATTGCCGAGGTTGGCCTCTTTGGCTTCATCGGAAAGCCAGATGGTATGGTCGCGGGTATCACACACGACGGACATGTAGTCGGTATCCGACGGGTCGATGGAGTCAATCCACTTGTCGACATCTTTGATCAGCCCGGCGCGGTTCAATTGGGCGACCACCATCGGCATCTGCGCCACCAACTCGGAAGAGTAGGCGGCCATGTAGCTCTGGCTGTAGAGCTGGTTGATCACCCCGGCCAGGGCCGAAGTGATCAGTACGATAATAGCGACCGAGGTGCCGAGCACCCGTCGGCGCAGACGGGGTTGGAGCAGTCCCTTCATTGCGCTTGCAGCTCAAAGATATAGCCCTGACCGCGGATGGTCGAGATTGGGTTCTCCTGGCCGTGGCTGGTGAATTTCTTGCGCAGGCGGCTAATCATCACCTCAATGGTGTTCGGATCGCCCTCCTGATCTTCATACAGCACATCCAGCAGACGCTGCTTGGAAACTACCTGGCGGCTGTGGCGCATCAGGTATTCCAGCAAATCGTATTCAAATGCCGTCAGCTCCAGTGGGGTCTCGGCAATAAACACTTGCTTAGCCAGCAGATCTACCCGGATATCCCCGGCGGTCATTTCCGGTTTCACAAACCCCGCGCTGCGGCGAACCAGGGCGCTCAGGCGGGCCACCATTTCCTCTTTCTGGAATGGTTTGACCAGGTAGTCATCCGCACCGGCTTCCAGCCCGGTAACTTTATCCTGCCAGTTCGAGCGGGCGGTCAGGATCAAAATCGGGAGGCGCAGCCCTTCCTGGCGGATATCTTTGATCAGGCTGATCCCGTCGCGATCGGGCAGGCCGATATCGACAATGGCGACATCGTTGGGGTAGTTCTGGGCAAAAAACAGGCCTTCTTCAGCCGTGCCCGCACATTGGACTTGGTGGCCCAGCTCACTGAGCTGAGATTTCAGATGGTGGCTGAGAATGGGGTCATCTTCGACGATAAGGATACGCATAATATTGATTACCAAAAATAAAGCGACTTGCTCAATATACTGGACGGTGCTGAGGCTGGCGATGATCGAGCAGCTTAAATGTGTGCTGAGCAGCGTTTCAGTTTACATGCATACCACTATAGATAACGGGACTGAATAGACGCTGACTCATTCATTAGTATTGTGTCAGCGTCTTGGTTCACGCGCTAGCTGAGGATGATGATGAGGGTACCGGCAACGGTCAAGAGAACGTTGGCAATGGCATAGGTGCCGGCATAGCCCAGCGCTGGGATGGTACTGCGGGCATGTTCGTTAATCATGTCCATGGCCGGGGCACAAGTCCGCGCGCCGATAATGGCACCAAACAGCAGGGCCCGGTTCATTTTCAGAATATAGGCACCGAACAGATACGCCAGGACGACCGGCACCGTACTGACCAGCAGGCTGGTGACAAAAACGGCCAGACCGATTTGGGCCAGGGAATCAAACAGGTTCGAGCCGGCGCTGAGGCCGATGCCGACCATGAACACCATCAGGCCGAGATCTTTGGTCATATTCAGCGCCCCCTGCGGCACATAGCCGAAAGTCGGGTGGTTGGCCCGCAGGAAACCGAGGGTGATCCCGGCCAGCAGCAGGCCGGCAGCACTGCCGAGACCAAAGGCAATATGGCCGAAGGTCATGCTGATGGCCCCGATCAACAGGCCGACAATAAAGAAGCAGCAGAAGGCCAGCAGATCGGCGATCTGGCTGTGGACCGAGATAAATCCGATCCGCTCGGCCAGACCCAGGACCCGGCTTTTCTCGCCGCTGACCTGGAGGATATCGCCTTTATTGAGCAAGATATCGTGGTCCATCGGCATTTCGATCTGTGCCCGGACCACCCGGTTGAGAAAACAGCCGTATTCGGATAGGTTCAGATCCGAGAGTTTCTTCCCGGCAATGCTGTCATTTTTGACTACGATCTCTTCTTCAACCACGCGCAGATCAAGCAAGTCGCGATCGAACACTTCCTTGCCGTGACGAAAACTTGGGTCCAGGCGCGCATGGCTGTCGGGATACCCTACCAGGGCGATTTCATCACCTTCCTGCAAGATGGCATCGCCATCCGGGTTGGCGAGGATCCCATGGCGGCGGATCCGCTCGATGTAACAACCGGTCTGGCGGTAAATTCCCAGCTCGCGCAAGTTGCGGCCGTCAATCCAGTTGATCAGTTCCGGACCAACGCGGTAGGCACGAATAATCGGCAGGTAGACTTTGCGCTGGGCGACTTCGCCGATCCCCCGTTCGCGGGCAATCTGGCGCGAGGACTCGGCCAGGTTTTGTTTTTGCAGCTTCGGCATCAGCTTTGCCAGCAGGATCAGGCTGACCAGCCCGACCAGATAAGACATGGCATAACCGACGCTCAGGCTGTCGACCATGGTTTGTACCAGTTGGCTGTCGTCAATACCGGCCAAGCCGCTGTTGAGGGCGTCTTTGGCACCCACCAACACCGGAGTTGCAGTGAGCGAGCCTGCCATTAAGCCGGTAGCCAGGGCCAGATCCAGATTCAGGACATTGGACATCAGCATGGTCACAGCGATGGCGGACAGTAAGACTACCAGCGCCAGCAGCAGGTAATGTTTGCCGTCGCGGAAGAAAATGCCGAAAAAGTTGGGGCCGGCTTCAATCCCGACACAAAAGATAAACAGCATAAAGCCGATATTCAGGGCCTCGGCATCAAAGGTAAACCCGGCATTGCCAAACAGCAGCGCGGTCAGGAGCACCCCGATGGAATTGCCGATGAGCATATTGGCGATTCTGAGTTTTCCGACACTGAGGCCGACGGCGAGGACAACAAAAAGCAGCAGGATATCGTTCTGGTGGAGTAAAGCAGCGACATCAATGTTCACAACGGGTTCCGGGAAGAGAGGGCAGCAACAACAGTGGGGGGGATTCTAACGGATTTTGATAGTGGGTCATACCGCAAAGTGGGATCTTGGTATAAAAAGGGTAAGTTATTTTTTCATGGCTGAGACCCGGTTGGAAAAAAGGCTGCACAGGCAGCCTTTTCAATGCGTTCGGGCTCTCAGAACTTATTGAAACAGACCCAGATTTTCTTTGGCGTAAGCTTCAAAGTCGGTGCAACCGCCGATGTGTTCCTGATCGATGAAAATTTGCGGTACAGTTTCTACCGGCTTACCGACAGTTTTTTCCAGATCCGCTTTGCTGATGCCTTCGGCATGAATGTCGACGTAGCGGTAGTTGAAATCGTCGCGCTCGGCTTTCAGGTTGTCAGCCAGATCTTTCGCACGCACACAGTAAGGGCAACCAGGACGGCCAAAAATAACAACGAACATAAATTCTCTCCTTTATTCTGATGGGCCCACTATATCGTGACTGGCTGGGTTGAGAAAGCGGGTTTTCTCTTTCAAAGCGATAGATAAATCCGATGAACCCAATGAGGGGGCATTATGGCGTACCGTCGGCGCAAGCGGGCAGGGCGATGTTTCCGGCAAAAGAAAACCGGGCTAAGGGCCCGGTTTGATGTTTGGCGTGTCAGGTGTTTCGGCGGTTGCGAAAGCCTGGCTTAGAAGTCGTAACGTAGAGCAACCGCCAGCACATCTTCGTTGCCGTCGATGTTGTCGATCTTGTACTCAGCAAAAGTACGCAGTTGCTTGTTAAACTTGTATTGCGCGCCGACCGTGAAGTAGTCGGTCTTGTCTTCAGTAGTGCCACCGGTGTCTTTCTCCAGGAAGTTGTAACCGCCCAGAACCGAGAAACCATTGTCAAAGCTGTAACCCAGCACGGCTTCGTAGCCGTCGTAGTCGGTGTTGCTTTCGCTGCCGTCTTTGTTTTTCCAGTTTTCACCGGTGGTGAACAGCACAGCGGCATAGATGTTGTTGGCATCATAGGCGACAGACAGGGCCGTCATTTTGGCATCGTCAGAGTCGTCTTTCCCTTCCCCCTGGTTATAAGCGGCACCCAGGTTGATCCCCATCGGCAGGGCGTACTTGGCTGCAACACCATAAGAAGTCGCGTCGTCACCATCAGTGTTTTCGACCTTGTCATTTTCAAGCTGGTAACCGGCTTCCAGGGTCAGGCCGTTAAATTCGCCGGTGTATTTCAGCACGCCGGTTGATTTACCCGTGCCGAAACGGTCGGTTCCGGTGCCACTGGCATCAGCGCCGAACTCATACAGTACGTCTGTAAAATCAGACACCAGGGTATAAGCACCATACTGGCGACCATAAGTCACTTCACCCCAGTCACCGCCCAGACCGGCATAGCCCAGGCGCGTGTCGAAGCTGTCTTCTGATTTGGAATCAAACTCGATTTCGTACTTCATCAGGCCGTACAGTTGCTCGTTGACCTGAGTCGATGCCGCAGCGCCGATACGGAAGTAGCTTTGATCGCCTTGCTCGCTGTCATCATCGGACGCATAGTACATCCCAACCGCGCGACCTTTGACATCCACTTTGTGGGTGTCATCTTCATACACGGTGGCGGCACTCACGGCGCCAGAGAAAAGTGAAGCCAGAATCGCAGTGGTTAGCGCTGCATGTTTCATGTTTGTGTCCCCTAAATAGAAAAAATTCGGCATCTTGCCGTTATTGTGTTGCGGGGAGAATAGAAGGCTTATGTGACACTAAGGTGTTAATAACAAGTCACTTTTATGAAATGAACAGAGATCGATTAAGAAGAATGCAATGTGTGATTCATCATGGGTTCTCAACAATGTGTCGTGCTTTACTGGCGAAAAATTGCCCAGAATCAAATGAGGGTTTTCTATAACGGGCACACTCATCATCAGGGCTTAGAGAGAAGAGGTCGGTATGTTCCAGTTTATGACGTCAACGCGGATTATCTTTGGTGAAGGTGCGCTGACGAATTCATTGTCATCACTGAATCAGTTTGGCTACAGCGTGCTGTTGGTCACCGGGAAAGACAGCGAGCGGGCCGAGCCGGTGATCAATTACCTGAAACAGCAGAGCATGCGTTATCAACAGGTGGCGGTCCATGGTGAGCCCCTGATCGCCATGATTGAAGAGATGGCGGCCATGGGGCGTAAGTTCCGTCCGGATATGGTGCTGGCTATTGGCGGCGGTAGTGTGCTTGATGCCGGCAAGGCGCTGGCGGCGCTGATCCCGAATCAGGGCAGTGTTTATGACTACGTGGAAGTCGTCGGCCGCAACGTGCCGCTGCAGGCCAAACCGCTGCCGTTTATTGCGGTGCCGACGACCGCCGGGACGGGATCGGAGGTAAGTAAAAATGCGGTACTGCGTTCAGCTCAGGAGCAGGTGAAGGTCAGCTTGCGAGGGCCGGAAATGCTGGCAGATCTGGCGATTGTTGATCCGACCCTGACGTACGGGATGGATCCGATCATGTCGGGCTATTGCGGGATGGATGCGTTCAGCCATCTGATGGAAGCCTATGTCTGCGGCGAACCGAATCCGCTGACTGATATGGTATGTGAGGAAGGTTTGCGTCGGCTGTCAGGATCCCTGCTCGCCGCCTGTGAAGATGATGATCCCCGGGCACGGGCAGATATGTCGTTCGCGGCCATGCTGGGGGGGATGGCGCTCGCCAACGGCAAGTTGGGGGCCGCGCATGGCCTGGCCTCGGCGCTGGGTGGGCGTCTTGAGGCGCCTCACGGCCTGATCACCGCACAACTGGTTCCTTTCGTGATGCAGGAGAATGTGTCGGCGGCCCGGGAGGCCGGTCGGACGGACGTACTGGATCGTTACCGGCAGTTAGCCTGCATCCTGACCGGGCGGATCAATGCCGAAATTATTGATGGGATCCTGTGGGCCCGCCGGACGCTGAAGCGGCTGGGGTTACCGGCGCTGTCCTCGTACGGGCTGTGCGATATGATGTTTGATGAGGTGGCTGACAATGCCCTGCGCTCGAATGCCATTAAGGGTAACCCGTTGCCACTAAATAAACAGCGTCTGGTGAGCATACTGGATCAGGTTTGCGACGGATGTTGCTGCGATCAGTCGGCTTTGTGAGGCTTTCGTCAGAGTTCTGCCGGACGCCGGGATCCCGGATGCCACCCGGCGATGTCTTATGATACAGTGTCACCTCATCAATACTGTTTTTTTCAGGAAGATAAGGATAGTCATGAACCAGACCGTTGAAACGCTCCTGCAGCACCGCTCGATCCGCAAGTTCACCCAGCAGCCGATTTCAGAAGCGCAGCGGACGGCGATCCTGGATTGTGCGATTGCCGCTTCATCCTCCAGTTTTATCCAGTGTGTCAGCATTATTCGGGTGACTGCGCTGGAGAAACGGGCGTTGCTGGCGGAATATGCGGGCGGTCAGCCGTATGTGGCTTCCGCGGCTGAGTTTCTGGTGTTCTGCGCTGATTTTCACCGGCATCAGGCCATTCACCCTGAAGCGCAGCTCGGCTTTACTGAGCAAACCCTGATTGGTGCGGTGGATGCGGCGTTGATGGCGCAAAACGCGCTGACGGCAGCCGAATCAATGGGTTTGGGTGGGGTGTTCATCGGTGGAATCCGAAACAATCCGGAACAGGTATCAACATTATTGTCACTACCGCATCATGTGATCCCGTTGTTTGGTTTATGCTTGGGCTATCCGGCGCAGGATCCGGAGCGTAAGCCGCGATTGCCGCGGGAACTGATTGTCCACCAAGACAGTTACCAACCCACATTGGATACCGAGTTGCTGGCGCAATATGATGCCAAGGTCCGCGAATACTACAAAACCCGAACCGGGGGTAATAAAGAAACGTCCTGGACTGAGCAAATTACGGCGACCCTGAGTAAGGAAGCACGTCCTTTCATGAAGGATTTCATCAATCAGAAAGGCTTCAGCACGAAGTGATTGGGAAATAGAACTTTTTCATCAGGGAACAGTCCGATACACTAGATTGATTGCTGAGTGTTTACTCAATTTATCAGGCAAGCATGAACATCACACACAGCTTTTGTCGGCAGACACGGTGCCGGGCGCAGAGCCTGCCGACAGTTGCGCTGTGGTACACAGCCATTTTTATCAGCGGAATGAGATATGAAACAAATTGGGAAAGTAGCCTGTTGTCTTTGTCTGGCTGCTTTACTGAGTGCCTGTTCAAGCACGCCTGAAGGTGAAGAGGGAGTTTCATCTCAAATCAAGACCGAGGATCGGTTTCAGCAAGCAATGGGCGTCCATCTGCAATGGCAACAGCGTTTAGGCGATGTTGCTGCCTTCGCGGTGTATTCGCCGGATCAATACGCGACCCTGACGGCAAGCTGGCAAAAGGCCACGGCAATTCATCAGGAGATGAAGGATAATCCGTCCCTGGCGTTTGAAAGCTATTCGCTGTTTTCCTCACAAACCTACCTGGATCGCTATTTTGAAGAAATCGGCCGGGTCACGGCCGCGCTGGCGCGGCTGCAGGATCTGAAAACCGTCGCGGATGACGTACTGGCCCCAGCAATGACCCAGCTCAATTATCTGGACTCGATTGATGCCCGACACTATTACCGCAGCGAATATGTTCGGCTGACCCGTTTATATGCCAAGCTGTTTCGCCTGGTGGAGGACGATGCGCTGAGTGACGCCGGGGAGGAGCAGGAAGAGTTTCTGTCGCGGGGACACAGCCTTGAAGTGCGTACCATCAAGAAAATTCATGTCGCGCCTCAGGAAGATGCCCTGGAGGTGTTGCGGAGTAATGATGTCAAAGATTATGCGCCCATTAGCTTTGCCCGGGTTGAATCGGAAATCCTCAATGCCAAGGGCGTGATTGAACGTTCCCCCCGGGCGTTTGGGCAGATAGAGCAAGCGGTAGAGAAGATCCGTTTCGAATTGGCTCATGCGGCCCATATCGCACAGGAAGTGCAGTTGCTGCGTGAGCGCAGTGAAGACGAATATGAAAATCACTTCCTGGAGATTGAAACTAAGTTGCTTCAAATTTCGCTGGCGCTCAATGACAGCGATTTAAGAGACCGGCCGCTCAAGATGCAGGCCGCCCAGATTAAACAAGCCGTGACCGAGACGCGCCGCCAACCGTCGCCGGATCAACCCGAGTTGAATCCGGATGGGCAGGTCTCGGCATTGCATCAGTTAGTCAGTGCCCAGCAGGCACAAATCAAGGCGCTGCAAGCCCAGTTGGCTCAGACGAATAATGAACGGCATGCAATCCCTTTGGCGCCGCATACCAGCGGTAAAACAGCTCATCAACCTCAGCTGACAGAAGCTTCTCTGCCGGAATAGAAGCGTAAAAAGCAGACTTCATCAGAAAAAGCAGCGTAAAGCTGCTTTTTTTCTATCTCAATTCAGGAGCAATCAGCCTTGATTGCCCGGAAAGCCAGACAGGCCCTGATTTCAATGTCTCGTGAAACATCAAACGTGTGTCACAGCTAGTTACATTTATTGCGCTCATTAAACACAATAAAACTTTACTGAGATGATAAATATTCGAAGGTTTTTTGTTTTTGAACAAAAAGCAGGCGTTTTTCGGATTGATTTGCCACGCAGCTTCCTTTAGAATGCGCCGCGCACCTAAGGTGCAACCATTTTTGAAATGTTATTACTTTTTTTGAAAACCTTCCTGTAGGGGCACTTCATGTCTACAAAATTAGCGAACCCGGCGCCGCTTGGCCTGATGGGTTTTGGGATGACAACCATTCTTCTGAATATCCACAATGCGGGTTTCTTTCCGATTGACTCGATGATCCTGGCGATGGGGATTTTCTATGGCGGTCTGAGCCAAGTGTTGGTCGGCATGATGTGCTTTAAACGTGGTGACACGTTCGGTACGACCGCCTTTACATCTTACGGCCTGTTCTGGCTGACGCTGGTCGGTTTGATCGTGATGCCATACATGGGTCTGCCTGCCAGCCCGGCTGGTTTCATGGGTTGGTACCTGGCGCTGTGGGGCATTTTCACAGGCTTCATGTTTATCGGCTCACTGTGCTACCCACGTGCCAAGCAGTTTGTTTTCGGTTCGCTGACGGTTCTGTTCTTCCTGCTGGCGGCGCGTGATTTCACGGGTAGCGAGCTGATCGGTACTATCGCTGGGTTTGAAGGCATCATCTGTGGTGCCAGCGCGATCTACTTTGCAATGGCTCAGGTGCTGAACAACGAATTCGGCCGCACCATCCTGCCGGTTGGTGAACTGAAAAAAGAATCAGTGGCGCTGAAAGCTGCGGCTTAATGTTGACCCGCTAAAGTTAGCTGATGAAAAACCTCGCCAAGGCGAGGTTTTTTTATGCCCGGTATTTGTGTGCTCCGCTTGTCAGGCGGGGCTTAGGAGTGCTGTGAGCTGCATCCTCATCCGTGTTCCCGTCAGTCGTGTTTCAGGGCAGGGTTTTTGTGTCAGTCGTACTCAGCGGCAGTTCAAGCGTCTAAGGTTATGTATCTAAGATTATATATCTAGGGCTATAACGCTGCCCGAGGATAGGGGGCAGAAGTGCTGGTTAAGGCCAAGAAGAAGATCATACGAAGCCGAGCTCAGGAGTCAGCGCTCAGGAGCAGTTTGCGACTCAGTTGCGGCTTTACTCGGCAGTGCACCGGCTATCTTTCCGTGACTCACATCTGCCGATAAGGCATGACGGATGCCTAGGGAAGGCCGATGGGTGAGAGACGGGCGATGTCGTGGCGTACCTGATGCGGGGACGGGGAGGCCAGGCCGGGGGGCGTGATATTGATAGGCGGCAGAATAACAGCCAAAAAAAGCTACCCGAAGGTAGCTTTTCAATCATCAGATGTTGCGGGACTTAGCAAATAACCTTGATTGCCAGACCGCCCTGAGAGGTTTCACGGTACTTGGCATTCATGTCTTTACCGGTTTCCAGCATGGTCTCGATGACTTTGTCCAGCGAGACACGCGGATCGGAAGAGCGGCGCATTGCCATACGAGAGGCGTTGATCGATTTCACCGCGGCGATACCGTTACGCTCGATACACGGAACCTGAACCTGGCCGGCAACCGGGTCACAGGTCAGTCCCAGGTTGTGCTCCATGGCAATCTCAGCTGCCATACATACTTGTTCCGGGCTACCGCCCATCAGCTCAGCCAGACCGGCTGCAGCCATGGAACAAGCCACGCCTACTTCACCCTGACAGCCCACTTCGGCGCCAGAGATTGACGCGTTGCGCTTGTACAGGCCACCGATGGCACCGGAAGCGGCAAAGTAACGGGTGTACTCTTTCTCGCCAACCGGCTGAATAAACTTGTCGTAGTAAGCCAGAACGGCCGGGATGATCCCGCAGGCGCCGTTGGTTGGCGCTGTGACCACACGGCCACCGGCTGCGTTCTCTTCGTTAACCGCGAAGGCGTACATGTTCACCCAGTCAACCACGGTCATCGGATCGTTGGTCAGCTTCTCGTTAGTGATCAGTTGCTGGCGCAGTGCCGCAGCTCGGCGAGGAACACGAAGCGGACCAGGCAGGATACCTTCTTCGTTCATGCCGCGCTCCATACACTCGGTCATGGTTCTCCAGATCCCGGCGAAGTAGTCGCGAATTTCCTGCTCCGTGTTCATGGCGCGTTGGTTGGCCATCGTCAGGCTGCTGATCGACAGGCCGCTTTCTTTACACTGGTTCACCAGCTCTTCGGCAGTGGTGAAGGCGTAAGGTACCTGAACCGTGGATTCTGCTTCTTTGCCGAAGTTTTCTTCGTCGACGATAAAACCGCCGCCGATGGAGTAATAGGTTTTGGTATAGACTTCGTCGTCGCCACACCAAGCATGGATGGTCATCCCATTTTCATGCAGAGGAAGGTTGGTGGTGTGGAAGTTCATGCCGCCGTCACGCGGGAATGCGACTGTATGGCTGTCATTGTCCAGTGGCAGACGCTCAGTTTCTTCGACACGCGCGATGAAACCCGGAATGCTGTCGATGTCTACGCTTTCAGGGCTGTTGCCTGCCAGGCCCATGATAATTGCGATATCTGTATGGTGGCCTTTACCGGTGAGGGAAAGAGAGCCGTATACATCAACGGTAATCTTAGTGAGATCACTTAATTTGCCCATGGTACGCAGGTCGTCGATGAACTCTTTACCTGCTTTCATTGGACCAACCGTGTGCGAACTGGAAGGGCCCACACCAATTTTGAAGATATCAAAAACACTGATCATGCGATTTACCTCAGTCGGGGGAAGCGATCTTGCCTCCGGCCAAGACTGTCATAGTTTTTATAATTCCCGCCCCTTCCTTGGCGAGATCACAAGAAAAACAAAAGAGCAGTCGGCACAAGCTTCCTGCTCTTAAGTATCACCTATTCTACGCAAATTGTCTTAGATGACTATGCGTTGTAGCACACTTTTTTGTATGAATAATGTGCTTTAGCAATAGTTTCTACAATCGTCGTGATGCGTTTTTAAAGCGCACCGTAGATTACAGAACTAATGGCTGCAATACCACACAGGGCTGTGAAAATTCGTGCAGGCGCTGCTGTTTTGTACTTGGCCATCGCTGGTACTTTGTACATGGCGAAAACTGGCATCAGGAACAGAATCGCGGCAATCATTGGTGCGCCCATGGTTTCAATCATACCCAGGATGCTTGGGTTGATAACCGCAACGATCCAGGTAGTGATCACGATGAACGCCAGAGAGATTTTCTCGATTGTGCTGACTGGCATACCAGAACGGGATTTCACCAGACCGACCAGACCTTCGTGGGCACCCAGGAAGTGACCGAAGTAGCTTGAAGTAATTGCAGCAAAAGCAACCAGTGGGCCCATCAGCGAGATCATTGGAGACTCATGGATGTTCGCCAGGTAAGACAGAACAGAGATGTTCTGAGATTTCGCGTCAGCCAGCTGAGCCGGAGACAGAGACAGAACCACGGAGAATACGAAGAACATCACGAAGCCCATCAGCATCATCGCGGCACCGCCGGTGATCATGTCTGTTTTCTTCACCGCGTTGTCACCGTATACACGGCGCTGTTCTTTTGAGAACTGGCTGATGATCGGGCTGTGGTTGAATGAGAACACGATGATTGGAATCGCCAGCCAGATTACAGATGGCATACCGCTCCAGTCTGGGGCGACTTCCACCATCGATGTGTTCCACTCAGGAACCAGGTAAACAGACAGTGCGATCAGGATGAATACCAGCGGGTAAACCATCATTGAAGTCGCTTTCAGCATTAGTTCTTTACCGAACACAACACCTGCAGTCATGGCCAGGATCAGGCCGCCGGACAGCAGCCAGCGTGGTACAGATTCCATACCCATCTGGTTGACCATGAACGAGTCAACGGTGTTGGTGATCCCGACACCGTAGATCAGCACGATTGGGTAAATGGCGAAAAAGTAAGCGAAAGTGATGATGTTCGCGCCAGTTTTACCGAAGTGCTCTTCAACAGTATCAGTAATATCGGATTCAGGATTTTTTGCGGAAAGAACGAAACGAGCCAGGCTTTTGTGCGCAAACCAAGTCATTGGCAGGGCAATCAGCGCCAGGATGACCAGAGGCCAGAAACCGCCGGCACCAGCTTTAATCGGCAGGAACAGGACACCGGCACCGACGGCTGTACCAAACAGCGATAGGGCCCAGGTGAAATCTTTGTATGTCCAACTGGCTTTGGCAGTAGAGGATACTGCTGAGTTTGACGTGGTATTCATGGTTATATACCTAAGTTTGAGTTACGGAACGGAATATAGGAACGGCGCGCATTTTGAGGATTTAGGGGGGGAAAACTTTGATCAAGATCTCGTTATGTAACGGATGCAAATTGCAATACAATTAAAAGTGATCTGAATCACACATTGCGACGGGGTAAAATAAGGAAAACTAAGGTGTGGGATAATTCTAACTAATACCAGAGCTGGGTTGAGAGGAGTTTGACCATCTGTGCAGTCGCTCCCCAGATTGAATATTGTCGATAGGGAATTGCATAAATATTGTGGTTCTCGCCATTGATACGAACGTGTTCCGTATGCATATTCATCGGGTTTAATAGGTGGCGAATGGGCACTTCAAACAGTGCGTCCACTTCATTTGGGTCCAGTTCTGGCCGGTAGTTGGGTGAGATCACCGACAGGTAAGGCGTGACCAGATAGCCACTGATGGTCGGGAGGGCCGGCAGCTGCCCCAGGATGTGCTCCCTGCTGCATAAAATGCCAGTTTCCTCTGCCGTCTCACGAAGGGCGGTTTCAATTAAATCAACATCTTGAGGTTCTTGGCGTCCGCCAGGGAACGATACCTGGCCAGGATGGTGTTTCAAATGATTGGCACGGCGGGTAAACACAACGTGAAAACTGTTGCCTCGTGGCACCAGCGGGATCAGCACGGCTGCTTGCTTCAGCGTCTGGCGACGGGCAAGGTGCTGGCGGATCCGGGCCGTATGGCTCGGATCGTAGTTTGCCTGAGGGGCAAGCAGGAAGCGGGTTAACAGTTGTTGCTGATCGTTCATGTGTCGTCCGTGATCCGGAGGTCGACCTGCGACAGCGCGTGACTGCCGCCGCCAGGTGATCGGGCGATCACCGCAGTACTTGCGTACCGGTCGACTCTCTTGCGTTCTTTCCTTGATCAAATGCCGATTATTTCGGCGCTTGTTCCAAGATTGGCAGAATTTTACTCAGCTTGTCCAGTGTTTCTTGATACTCGCTGTCGGCCTGACTGTCAGCCACCAGGCCGCCCCCGGCCCAGGCATACAGGGTATTGTCCTGTGAAATCAGCGTCCTGATGGTGATGCTGGTATCCATTTGGCCGCAGCGGCTGAGATAGCCGATGCTGCCGCAGTACACGCTGCGTCGGTGCGGTTCCAGCTCCTCAATAATTTCCATTGCCCGGATTTTCGGTGCGCCGGTAATCGAGCCGCCGGGGAAACAGGCGCGCAGCAAATCCAGCGGTGAGTAGCGGTTGTCCAGGGTGCCGGTCACGGTGCTGACCAGGTGGTGAACCGCCGGGAAGCTCTCAATCTCAAACAGCTTCGGCACCTTGACTGAGCCGGGACTGGCGACCCGGCCAATGTCGTTGCGCAGCAGATCGACGATCATCAGGTTCTCGGACCGATCTTTTTCGGCCGTTTGCAGCGCATGGGCCTGCGCCAGATCCTGCTCAGGGGTCTCTCCCCGAGGCCGGGTGCCCTTGATCGGTTTGGTTTCCACCATGCCCTGGTGGTGTCGCAGAAAGCGTTCCGGGGACACTGAAACAATGGCGTGGTCGTCGGTGTGGATAAACCCGGAAAACGGCGCGCCGTTGGTCTGCTCCAGGCGCAGGTAAGCCTGCCACGCATCCCCCTGAAAACCGGCCTGAAAGCGCTGAGCCAGGTTGATCTGGTAGCAATCGCCTGAACGCAGGTATTCCTGCACCTGAGCAAACTTACCGTCGTATTCGGCTTTGCTCATATTGGCGGTCCATGGCGTTGTTAGCGAAAAGTTGTCAGCTTGTTTCGGTTCGTGCGCGTGGGCTGCGAGTTGGGCTTCGAGCCAGGCTTTGCGTTCGCTGCCTGCCGGCGATACCAGATACAGCTCGCGGGTGTGGTGATCGGCAATCAGCGCCCAGTCATAGATCCCGACCGCCATTTCCGGTGCGGCGATATCCTGCGCGGCCAGTGACGGCATCTGCTCCACCCGGCGGCCGAGGTCATAGGCAAAATAACCCAGCACGCCGCCCTGAAAAGGGATATCTTTCACAGGCTTGCATGCAGGTAATAGTTCTGCCTGGATTTGCTCGATCAGGGTAAACGGATCTGCGGAGCTGGTTTTCTCATCACCGTTGGCATAGCGGATGCGTGTGATGTCGCCCCGGGTCTCCAGAGTGGCTAAAGGATCAGCAACCAGAATGTCATAGCGATTATCCGGATGATCCTGTGCGGCAGAGCGTAATATCATAGCCCATGGCTGGCCGGAGAACGGTGTAAACCAGGCAAGCGAGGCTTGCTCGGTGTACGCGAGGGCTTCAATGCTGAGTTCAGGGTGTGATTTACAAATCATTTTCTTTTTTGTGACAGGTGTTCAGTTGGCGCATGGCGCGAAATTGTCGGCAAGAGTATCATAAACGCAGATTTTAATACGACGCCCAAACGTTTTCCCTTGCCAGTTTCTTGCCGCCGTCCGGCAACGGCTGACCAAGGGGAGCCGTCTATCACCTGGCCGCGTGGTTGCCGAGACTGCATGCATTCCCTACACGCAGCGATCCGGAGCGCAACGACGTCCCACACTGGAAGCATCGACCGGGCGCCGCACTATGATAACAATCAACGAGGGCAATTATGACCGTCATCCGTAAGCAAGATGTGATCGACAGCGTGGCTGATGCGCTGCAATACATCTCTTATTACCACCCGCTGGATTTTGTACAGGCGCTGGAAAAAGCCTACAACAAGGAGCAGAGCCAGGCCGCGAAAGATGCCATTGCGCAGATCCTGATCAACTCCCGGATGTCTGCGGAAGGTCATCGCCCGATCTGTCAGGATACCGGGATTGTGACCTGCTTTGTCAAAATCGGCATGAATGTTCAGTGGGACAGCGATCTGACCGTGCAGGAAATGGTGGATGAAGGGGTACGTCTGGCATACACCAATCCGGACAACCCGCTACGGGCGTCAGTGGTTGCTGATCCGGCCGGCAGCCGTAAAAACACCCGTGATAATGCCCCGGCCGTGGTTCACATTGATATGGTGCCGGGCAACAAAGTTGAGATCCAGATTGCAGCTAAGGGCGGCGGTTCGGAAAACAAAACCAAGATGGTGATGCTGAACCCGTCGGACGATATTGCTGAGTGGGTTGAAAAAACCGTGCCGCTGATGGGCGCTGGCTGGTGTCCACCGGGCATGCTGGGGATCGGGATTGGCGGTACGGCAGAAAAAGCCGCGGTACTGGCAAAAGAATCCCTGATGGAGTCGGTTGATATTCACGAGCTGATCGAGCGCGGCCCGCAGAACGCCGAAGAAACGTTGCGTCTGGACATTTTCAACCGCGTCAACAAGCTGGGCATTGGTGCCCAGGGCCTGGGTGGCCTGACGACCGTCGTGGATGTGAAAATCAAAACGGCGCCGACCCATGCGGCGTCCAAACCAGTGTGCATGATCCCGAACTGTGCCGCGACCCGTCACGTTCACTTTACCCTTGATGGCTCCGGTCCGGCAGAGCTGACGCCGCCGAAACTGGAAGACTGGCCGGAAGTGACCTGGGAAGTGGGTGAGAGCGTTCGCCGCGTTAACCTGGACAACGTGACCAAAGCTGACGTTCAGGAGTGGAAATCCGGCGAGACCTTGCTGCTGTCCGGCAAGATCCTGACTGGCCGGGATGCGGCGCACAAACGCATTGCCGATATGCTGGCCAAAGGCGAAGACTTCCCGGTCGACTTCAATAACCGCTTTATTTACTACGTCGGTCCGGTGGATGCCGTGGGTGACGAAGTGGTAGGTCCGGCAGGCCCGACAACGTCAACCCGGATGGACAAGTTCACCGACATGATGCTGAGCCAAGCCGGTTTGACCGGGATGATTGGGAAAGCAGAGCGTGGTCCGGCGGCGATTGAGTCCATCAAGGAGCACAAAGCCGTGTACCTGATGGCGGTCGGCGGTGCGGCGTACCTGGTGGCTAAAGCGATCAAGAAGGCACGCGTGGTGGCCTTTGAAGATCTGGGCATGGAAGCGATCTACGAATTCGAGGTCGAAGATATGCCGGTGACGGTTGCCGTGGATGCCGAAGGCACCAATGCGCACCAGACTGGTCCGGACACCTGGAAAGTCAAAATTGCCGAAATGGATGCCTAATTCTCAGGCGAACTTTCAAAAAAGGAGCGCTGCGGCGCTCTTTTTTTTTTATGGCTCGTTTGTACCTCGTTTTATGGCCCATTTTATGGCCCGTTGTATGACTCGGCCCCGGATTCTCGCCGCTGAACGCCTTGTCTCATCCTTGGGCGATCCCACGCTTTTCCCTTCGCTTTTCGTCAGTTGCCGCCAGAGCACGGCTGGTTATCGACTAAACTATTAATCTCGATAGCCTCATCCGTCTCTGGCATGCCCTGATAAAGGAGCGTTATGAAATGGTTCGTTGCTGCACTTGGCAGCGTCTGGCTGCTTGGTTGCCAGGAGCCGGTCACAATCCCGGAGCCCGCTTCCAGACCGGTCAAACTTCAGGCGGTTTCGGTCGGTGACAATGACACCTACCGGACTTTTCCGGCCCGCATTGAAGCCGGGGATAAAGCGGTCCTGACGTTCCGGGTGTCCGGCCAGCTGGAGAAGGTCGCGGTCCGGCCGGGGACGGTGGTCCGGCGGGGGCAGGAACTGGCCAAGCTGAAAACCGATGAGCTGGAGCAGTTGCTTGAACAAGCCCGGGCCAATCACGAGCTGGCGTCCGTCCAATTCAAGCGCGATCAACAGCTGCGCCGCACCCGGGTGATTTCTGAACTGGCGTACGATGAATCCAAAGCCGCGCTCAGCCAGGCTACCGCAGCGCTGGAGCAAGCCCGGGCAAATTTGGGCTATGCCACCTTGCTGGCGCCTTATGACGGCAATTTATCGCTCTCGATGGTGGAGAACTATGAATACGTGGCCGCCAAAGCACCGGTGATGCACATCCAGAGCGCCGGGCTCATCAATGTGACCTTTCAGTTGCCGGATCATCTGCTGGCCCGTTATCAGGGTGATTTCGACGCCAACCCCCGGGTGACCTTCGACACCTTGCCGGGCCAGACTTTCCCGGCCCAGTTCAAGGAAATCGATACCGAAGCAGACTCGAAAACCTCCAGTTATAAAGTCACCTTGTCGATGGAAAAACCGGCGGGGCATAACCTGCTGCCGGGGATGGCCGGCCAGGTACAGATTTCCCTGCCCGTTGGCAGCAGCGGCGCTCTGCCGTCGCGAGCCATCATGCATGAGGGCAAGCTCAGTTATGTCTGGCGGGTCGATGCCAGCGGGGTGGTCAGCAAGGTCCAGGTCACGCTGGATGCGCAGCGGCGGGTGATCAGCGGCCTGAACGATGGCGATTTGATTGTCACCTCCGGGGTTGAGCAGTTGCAGGAAGGCCAGGTGGTCCGGGCCTGGGTGAAAGAGCGGGGGCTATAGCATGGCGTGCAGGCATCGACCATTTGAGAAACGGCAGGCTGAGGTTCGCGGGGACGGCGGCCGGTCAGAATACCGGCAGGCATGGCTGCTTGGGCTGGGCCTGTTGTCGATGAGCTTGTTGAACGGATGCGGGCAGCAGGCTGTAGAAGCACGGGTGGTGGTGGCGCCGGTGAAGGTGCAATCGGTACAACTGGCGCAGAGCTCGCCCCAACTGAGTTTTCCGGCGGTGGCCGCGGCGGCGGATAAATCCCGCTTGTCGTTCCGCATTCCCGGGGAAGTGACGCGCATCCATATTAAGCCCGGCGAAAAAGTGAAGGCAGGCCAGTTGCTGGCTCAGCTCGATACGACCGATTACCGGCTGGCCGTCGATGATGCCCAGGCCAAATATGATGTTGCTGACAGCCAGTATCGGCGCTCGGCCACACTGGTCAAACGCGGTTTTCTGTCGCAATCCCAGTTTGATGAGCTCAAGGCCCAGCGCCGGATTGCCCTGGCGCACCTGAATCTCAACAAATTACGCCTGACCTTTACCGAGCTGAGAGCGCCGTTCGACGGAGTGATTTCCCGGATCCCGGTCGAGCAGTTTGAAAATGTGCAGGCCGGACAGGGGATCATGAATATCCACCGGATGGATTGGGTCGACATCATTATCCAGGCGCCGGATATGATTTATTCGCAAAGTACTGCGGTGGAAGTGCAGCAATCCAAACCGGGTGCCCAGGTGATTTTAAGTGACGGAACCGCGTATGAAGCCCGGCTCAAAGAGTTCACCACCGAGCCGGACCCGGAGCTGGGCTCTTTTCTGGTGACCTTGACCATGCCGATGCCGCCGCAGCAGTTCATTCTGGACGGGATGCCGGTGGAAGTGCGCGCCGATGCCCAGAAGCTCAAAATCTACCAGCAGAATGAGGTAGTGATCCCGATCGAAGCGGTTTTTAACCAGGATGGCGATCCGCTCAGTCCTGAGAATAAGTTTGTCTGGGTGGTCGGGGATGAGAACCGGGTGGCGAAGCGCCGGGTGGTGTTCGACAAGGTCATCCCGCAAGGGGCGCGATTACGCGCCGGGGTGGAAGCGGGCGAGCAGATTGTGGTCGCCGGGGGAAACCATCTGCAGGACGGACAGCAGGTGAGTATTGTCGACAGCGAGGCAGAATAAAATGAAACAAGACATTGCCGCCTATTTTATCCAAAACAAAGTGATCAGCTGGATGTTAACGCTGATCTTCCTCATTGGCGGGACTTTGTCTTTTTTCGGACTCGGGCGGCTGGAAGACCCGGCGTTTACCATCAAAGATGCCATGGTGGTGACCGCGTATCCGGGGGCAACCCCGCTTCAGGTCGAAGAGGAAGTCACCTACCCGATCGAGAAGGCGATCCAGCAGCTGGCCTATGTGGACGAAATTAATTCGATTTCAAGCCGCGGGTTGTCCCAAATTACGGTGACCATGAAAAACAATTACGGCCCGAATGATTTGCCGCAAATCTGGGATGAGCTGCGCCGTAAGGTCAACGACTTGAAACCCAGCCTGTCTCCCGGCGTCCATGAACCGCAGGTGATCGATGATTTCGGGGATGTGTTCGGGGTGCTGCTGGCGATCACCGGGGATGGCTACAGTTACAAAGAGCTGAGCGACTATGTCGATTACCTGCGCCGGGAGCTGGAGCTGGTCAATGGAGTGGCCAAGGTGTCCGTCACCGGGACCCAGCAAGAGCAGGTGTTTATCGAAATCTCCATGCAGCGGCTGAGCAGCCTCGGGATCTCCCCGCAAACCATTTACAGCACCCTGCAGACTCAGAACCTGGTGACCAGCGCCGGGGCCGTTCGGATTGGCGATGAGTATATCCGGGTGCACCCGACCGGGGAGTTCCAGGATGTGGATGAGCTGGGGGATCTGATCATTACCGAATCCGGTGCCGAGGGCTTGATTTACTTGCGGGATGTGGCGGATATCCGGCGGGGATTCAAGGAAATCCCGTCCAACCTGGTGAGCTATAACGGCAAGCAGGCTCTGCATGTCGGGGTGGCGTTTGCCGCCGGGGTTAACGTGGTGGAAGTGGGGCAGCGGGTGCAAATTCGCCTCGCCGAGCTCAAGGAGCAGCAACCGATCGGGATCAATATCGGTGCCGTTTATAGCCAGCCGACCGAAGTCGACAAGTCCGTCAGCGGCTTTGTGATCAGTCTGGGTCAGGCGGTCGCAATCGTGATCATCGTCTTGCTGTTTTTCATGGGTCTGCGCTCCGGCTTGCTCATTGGCCTGATCTTGTTGCTGACGGTGCTGGGCACCTTTGTGTTTATGAAGTGGATGGCGATCGACTTGCAGCGGATCTCGCTGGGGGCGCTGGTCATTGCGCTCGGGATGCTGGTGGATAATGCCATTGTGGTGGTCGAAGGGATCTTGATCGGCATGCAGAAAGGGCGCACCCGGATGGAAGCCGCCTCGGATATCGTGACCCAGACCAAATGGCCGCTGCTGGGGGCCACGGTGATTGCGGTGATGGCGTTTGCGCCGATTGGGCTGTCGCAGGACTCCACCGGTGAGTATTGCCGGACCTTGTTCACTGTACTGTTGGTGTCGCTGATGTTGAGCTGGTTCACGGCCATCTCCCTGACGCCGTTCTTTGGCGATCTGTTCTTTCGCCAGCAGAAAAGCGGGAGCAGCAGTGAAGACGTGGATCCCTACAAAGGCAAACTGTTTGTGGTGTACCGGGCATTTCTCGAATGGTGTATGCGCCGGGCCTGGCTGACGGTGATTGTGCTGGTGGCCATGCTGGGGGTGAGCCTGTATGGTTTTGGTTTGCTCAAACAGTCCTTTTTTCCTGCATCGATCACCCCGATGTTTATGGTCGATATCTGGCTGCCGGAAGGGACGGATATCCGGGCGACCGATGCCAAGCTGGCTGAGCTGGAAACGGAACTTCGCGAGAGTGAGGCGGTGGCTTATGTCAGTGCCAGTGCCGGGAAGGGCTCGCAGCGGTTTATGCTGACCTATGCGCCGGAGAAAAGTTACGCCGCGTATGGGGAGCTGATTATCCGGGTGAACCGTTATGAAGACGTGGTGCCGGTGATGCGTCAGTTCAGTCAGCGACTGGATGCCCGATATCCGGAGCTGGAGTATAAGCTCAAGCAAATCATGCTGGGGCCGTCCTCCGGGGCTAAAATCGAGGCCCGGCTGGTCGGGCCGGATCCGACCGTGCTGCGCGGGCTGGCCAAGCAGGTCGATGCGATCATGCAGGCCGATCCGGGGGCATTCTATATCCGTCATGACTGGCGGGAGCGGACCAAGGTGCTGGAGCCGGTATTCAACGAAAGCCAGGCACGGCGCTACGGGATCACCAAACAGGATGTCGATGATCTGCTGCAAATGTCATTTTCCGGCTTAGCGGTCGGGATCTACCGGGAAGGGACCAACCTGATGCCGATTGTTGCCCGGTTACCGGACAATGAACGGGTCGATGTGACGTCCATCGAAGGGATGAAGATCTGGAGTCCGGCGGTCGGCGGCTATGTGCCGTTGCAGCAGGTGATCGCCGGCGTCAATGTGCGCTGGGAAGATCCGCTGATCGCGCGCAAGAACCGCAAACGGATGCTGACCATCATGGCAGACCCGGATCCGCTGGGCGAGGAAACCGCAGCGACGGTCCAGGCGCGGATCCAGCCTGCGATTGAAGCGCTGGACTTTCCGCCGGGCTACGCGCTGGAGTGGGGCGGGGAATATGAATCCTCAGCCGATGCCCAGGCATCGTTGTTCCAGACCATGCCGATGGGCTATCTGTTTATGTTCCTGATCACCATCTTCCTGTTCAATAAAGTGAAGGAAGCGCTGATTGTCTGGGCGACCGTGCCGCTGGCGGTGATCGGGGTGACTACCGGCCTGCTGTTGCTCAATACGCCGTTTGGGTTTATGGCGCTGCTCGGCTTTCTCAGCTTATCGGGCATGCTGGTGAAAAACGGCATCGTGTTGTTGGATCAGATCGAAATCGAAATCAGCAGCGGCAAGGAAAAATATGCGGCCATCGTGGATGCATCGGTGAGCCGGGTCCGTCCGGTCTGTATGGCCGCCATTACCACCATTCTCGGGATGATCCCGCTGCTGCCTGATGTGTTCTTCAAGCCGATGGCGGTCACCATTATGTTTGGCTTGGGGTTTGCTACGGTGCTGACCCTGATCGTGGTGCCGGTCCTCTACCGCCTGTTCCATCGGGTGGCGCTGCCGCAAAGTCGTTGAAGTGGGGGGTGCGATGAGGCGACCTGAGGCGGCGCGCTTAAAAAGCCGGGGCCGAACTGAGTTCGGCCCCGGAATTGATTGCTGTGTCTCAATTGTATTGCCCGAGCCGTGCTGGGCTCGGTCAGTGAGGTTAGCCAGCCACTTTCCATTGGATGCTTTCACCGGCGCGGATTGGCACTACGACATCATCGCCGAAGGCCATGGTTTCCGGCACCGCCCAGCTTTCTTTACGCAGGGTAATGGTGTCGGTATTGCGTGGCAGACCGTAGAAATCCGGGCCGTTAAAGCTGGCGAAGGCTTCCAGGTGCTTCAGTGCCCCGGCTTGCTCGAAGACTTCAGCATACAGCTCAATCGCCGCGTGCGCGGTGTAAGAGCCGGCGCAGCCACAGGCTGATTCTTTACGACCGCGGGCGTGCGGAGCGGAATCGGTCCCGAGGAAGAATTTCGGGCTGCCGCTGGTGGCCGCTTCGATCAGAGCCTGCTGGTGAATGTTGCGCTTGAGGATCGGCAGGCAGTAGAAGTGCGGGCGGATCCCACCGGCCAGCATGTGGTTGCGGTTGAACATCAGGTGGTGAGCGGTAATCGTCGCCGCGACGTTCGGACCTGCCTGACGGACGAATTCGACCGCTTCTTTGGTGGTGATGTGTTCGACCACAATCTTCAGGTTCGGCATCTTGTCGACAATCGGTGCCAGCACGCTGTCGAGGAAGGTCTTTTCGCGGTCAAAGATATCGACCTCATGGGTCGTCACTTCGCCGTGGATCAGCAAGGGCATGCCAATCTCAGCCATGGCTTCCAGCGTCGGGAGCAGTTTGTCGATGTCGGTGACGCCGGAATCGGAGTTGGTGGTTGCGCCGGCCGGATAGAGTTTGGCTGCGTAGATATGGCCGGTGGCTTTGGCTTTGCGGACTTCGTCGGGAGAGGTGTTATCAGTGAGGTACAGGGTCATCAGCGGGGAGAAATTGCCTTGGGGCTTTTCGGCAAGAATGCGATCACGGTAGGCCAGGGCGGCTTCGGTATCGGTCACCGGCAGGATCAGATTCGGCATAATAATAGCGCGTCCCATATACCGGCTGATGTCACGAACGGTATCTTGCAACACCTCGCCATCTCGTAAATGCGTGTGCCAATCGTCTGGACGGGTAATTGTCATGGTCGTCATTATTGCTTCCCTCGCAAAAAATTTGCCCGATTCTAAAGGCAACATCGGGGTATGTAAAGGCGATTATCGCTGGGGTTGTCTCATGCGTGTTGTGATGACGTAATCGTTTGCAGCCGTGATGTGCGTCGCGGTTTGTTGCCCGAAGTGACAAGCGTTAATCAGGTGTGTCGTAAAAGCTGCCCCGGTGCATATCGTCCGGGGCATGGGAGCCGAGGGGGCTAGAGCTTGAAGCGGGTGACCAGTTGCTGTTGCTGGTGAGCCAGGGCATCGAGCTTGCTGCTCGCCGTTGCGACCTCTACCATGGCGTCGTAGTTCACATCAGCGATATGGCTGATCTCTTCCAGATTGCGGGCAATGGCGGTGGTGGTGGTGCGCTGCTCCTCCGCGGCCTCGGCGATTTGGGTACTCATCCGGCTGATCTCCAGAATGGTGGCCTGGATCTCTTCCATCGCGCTGTTGGCCTCAGACGCCTGGCCGATACTGTTCCCCATTTCACTAACACAGCTCTGCATCACGGAGACGGCCTGGCCGGAGCGTGATTGCAGGCTTTGGATCATGGTCTCGATCTCGGCCGTTGAGTCGGTGGTCCGTTTGGCCAGGACCCGGACCTCGTCGGCGACGACCGCAAAGCCGCGTCCCTGATCCCCGGCGCGTGCCGCTTCAATCGCGGCGTTCAGGGCCAGCAGGTTGGTTTGGTCAGCGATATTGCGGATCACATCGAGGATGGAGCCGATGTTGCTGCTCATTTCCTGTAGCTTGGTGACGGCAGACACCGACTCGTCCAACCGCTCGGAAAGCTGATGGGCGGTATTGATATTGCGGCTCATCACTTCGCGCCCGGTATTGGCGGCATGTTCGACGTCATGCACCCGCTCCATGGTGCGCTGGGCGCCTTGCGACACATCGGTGACCGAATGTTCCATCTCGGTCATGGCTGCAGAGACGGAAGCGGTCTGCTGGCGTTGCTCATCGAGTCGGTGGCGGGCTTCGGTGGTGGTGCCCTGGTTTTGCTCGGCGACGACGGCCAGATCAGCCGAGGCCTGACTGAGTTTGCCCAAGATCTCCTGCAGGTTGTCGGCCAGGGTATTGATATGGCGGCTCAGCCGGTTGAATTCGACAAACCGGGTGGGGTCGCTGCGCTGGGTCATGTCACCGTTGGTTAGCGCTTCCAGCGTGCGCAGGGTCGATTCCAGCGGGCGGCGGACACTCTGGGCCAGATACCAACCAATAAAGAGGGCAAAAAAGGTGACGCCCACACCGATGCCGATGGCATTGCGAAGTCCCCGATCAAAGGTTTCATCCGCCTGGGCAATGGCACGGTTCATCTCGTTGTTCGCTTCGGTACGGAAGCTGTCGAGCAGTAGGGTTGCCCGATCAATCTCCGCCGCCAGCGTGGCAATATTCTCGTACAAGCGGTTGCGTGCCTCGATGTAGCGATAGTGGACATCCAGCACACCACCTGGCTTGCCGATATCCAGGGTGTACTGGTTAATCGGCTCGTCAAACTTGTCTTTCAGCTCCGGCAGCATGGAAGAGAGCGAACGGTAGGCATTACCGAGGTGGGTCACGTAGCGTTTATTGTCTTTCACCGCTTTTTCAATCACCGTGATGTCATCGGTTGCCAGTGCGTCGGAGGTGATCGTCTCGGTCTGACGCAGTTTAATGAAGTAGTTCTTGGCGATCATCTTGACCGAAATACTGTTCTGATCGGCGACAAACTCCTTCATCTTCCCACTCAGCTCATCGTGGAGCTGCTGAAAGCGGCGGGCCGATTGCAACCGGGCCGCCTCGGCATCGAGCTGGCTGCGATAGTTCGCCATGGCCGTGTGGGCCTCGGAGAAGTAGCGCTCTTCCAGGGCGATCAGGGCGTCGACCTGGCTGCTCAGGGCAATGTTGTCCTGGGCCGCTTCAACCAACTGCGCCAGGGCGGCATTGAAGGCCTGGTGCGCTTGGGTAAAGTTTGTTTCGGTCGCTGCCATCCGCTGCGGATTTTGGCTGGTGAGAAAATCTTTAAATATTTTATCTGCCGCCAGCAGGCGGACACTGGTTTGGTTGGCGGTGGAAACCAGCGGTAGGGCTTCGGTGGTCACCGTGGCAAGCTGGTGGTGAATCCGGTTGGTGCCGTCAAGCATCAAAGCAATCGTCGCGGCAAACAGCACGACCATGACTGCAAACCCGGAGTACATACGTCGTATGATAGAGGTTTGATTTCTTGTCTTCATAATATCCCTAACATTGCAAACATGGGCGACAGCAACGCCACATCAAATACAGTAATACGAAGCTGTAATTATGTTATTGACCTTCGTATAAACTGTGATGTCGAAATTTCAACCAGCAAAAAAAGTTCGCAAAATTGGACAAAATCGACCCACAAGTCACATAGACATCTCGTCTCGGGGAAGTGTGACGGACCCTAGATCCTAATCTAACTGAGTGACTACATACTTTGACGGCTGCATCAAAAAATAACCCGGTTGCTGCGGAACAGGCTGGAAATTCTGTTTAAAACGGTGTTCAATATTGCTCTCTGGCATGGACTCAAGCATACTCCTGTCGACATACTGACATGTAAATGGAGCATGAAATGGCAGAAGAAACCATCTTCAGCAAAATTATTCGTAAGGAAATTCCGGCAGATATTTTATACCAAGATGATCTGGTAACTGCGTTTCGGGACATTAACCCACGCGCGCCGAGCCATATCCTGATTATTCCGAACAAGCTGATCCCGACGGTGAATGATGTTGAAGCCGATGATGAGAGAATGCTGGGACGCCTGTTTACGGTCGCCCGTCAGCTGGCGGAGCAGGAAGGGGTGTCGGAAAACGGTTACCGCTTGATTATGAATTGTAATCCGCACGGCGGTCAGGAAGTGTACCATATTCATATGCACTTGCTGGGTGGCCGACCGCTGGGACCGATGCTGGTCGGCTAATCTTTTCATGACCTTGTCGGGCGCTTTGCCGTGTCTTGTTAGAGTCGGCAAGAGTGAAGCCCATGCGAGCAGTCTGAGTCGCGGGTGATTCATCTCGGGAGCGTGAATGACGTCCCGGTTTTGAGCTGCCGGCGACTCAGATTTTTTCAGAGCGCTGATGATTAAAAGAACCATACAACACGCGATAACTGTGGGAATCGCCCTGGCCCTGACGGCCTGTGCGAACTTATCGCCCCAGAATTTATTCAGCCATTATAGTGCAGCCAATACCGAGGCCCGTGCTGCCTTAGTGCAGGGGCAATACCAGAGCGCCCTGGCGAGTCTGCCGGATGTGCCGGCCGGTGAGATCCTCGATGGGATGGAGCGGGGCCGGATTGCGTATCTCGCCGGGCAGTACCCGAACAGTTTTGCCGCGCTGAACCAGGCGGATGAAGCGGTGAAGGCGCAGCAACGTGCCGCGCAGATCCAAGTGTCAGAGGGGCTGAACCAGGCCGGTTCGTTGCTGACCAACGATAACCTGATCACCTATCAACCGGCCGATTATGAGCTGGGCTTTTTGCACCTGTATCTGGCGCTGAACTATATCCAGCAGCGGGATTTGTCCGGTGCGCTGGTGGAAGTGCGGCGGGCCAATCAGGTCCAGGAGGCGGCGCGCAAGGAGCGCGAGGCGAGCCTCAATCAAGCGGCGCAGGCCGTCAGCCGTGAAGGGCTGAACAATAACCTGGGGGCCGTGCTGGCACGTTATCCCGATGCCGGTGAGCAGCTGGCCGCCGTTCAGAACGGGTATTTGTTTTTCCTGTCCGGATTGCTGTACGAAGCCGACGGCGATCTGAACAGTGCCTATATCGACTATAAAAGAGCCTTGGCCGTGGCGCCGGGGAATATGTATGTCGCCAATACCGTGCTGCGGGTGGCAAGCCGATTGCAGATGCGCGCAGATTTGACGCAGCTCGAAGCCAGATACGGTCATTATACACCGCCGGGCGCAAACGCCGGTCGGGTGGTGATTTTAGATGAGCAAGGTGTCGTTCAGGCTCGGGAAGGCTGGCGCTTGCCGTTATGGCTGGCCGACAGACACGGCAACAGCGTGATTTATAACCTGGCGTTGCCGTATTATCCCAAAGCAAGCGGTCCGACGTTGGGTCCCTTGTTACTCAACCAGCAGTCTGTGATCGGCAGTAAACTGGCGGATGTGAACCAGATGGCCCACCAGAGCCTGAATGAGCACTTGCCGGTGTTGGTGGCCCGCCAGGCGTTGCGGGTGGTGGCCAAAAATGAATTCAGAAAAGCGGCGGCCAGCAATGGCAATGATGTCGGTAACCTGCTGGCGAATATTTTTAATACGCTGACCGAGCAGCCGGATACCCGCAGCTGGCAATCACTGCCTGCGGTGGTGGATTTGTATCAGGCTGATATGCCCGCGGGCACTTATCCGTTGCGTCGGAACGGGGAGTCGCTCGATGTGAAGGTCGTTCCCGGCCGAACCACCCTGGTTTGGGTTTCCCGGCAGGGACCGCAAACGCGGTGGTGGTCGGTATTGCTTGGAGAGAGTTAACCATGAAATATGTGTCTGTGTTGTTGTTCGCCCTGGCGCTGGTCGGCTGCACGTCGGCAACTTCAGGGATCAGTATTGAAAGCAGTAACCAAAATGTTGTGATTGGCAATGTATCGCTGGCGCGGCAGGTTGAGATTGAAAAAGCCCTGATTGGCAATGCCAACGGATTGATGAAGGCGGCGGTGCCGGTCACGAGCAAGGCCCATTCTGACCTCCACCTGCAGTACCGGTTCTACTGGTATGATGCCCAGGGGCTGGAAGTGAGTGGTAGTGACAGCCCGTGGCGGCAGTTCGTGCTTCACGGCCAGGACACCGTGACCCTGCAGGGGATCGCCCGGAAGCCGGAAGCGAAACAGTATCGTATTTATATCCGCGAAGCGGATTATTGATGTTGCCGGCGGATGCCTGGCACGCATGACAGAACAGAGAAAAAGGTAAACAGAGCATGAAAAAAAGCGTGATTGCATTATTGGGGGTGGCGGCACTGATGGGCGGCTGTGCGCAAAAAGTCAGTTACGGTGATGCGCAGGAAGCGGAAACCACCACCATCGAATTCGGCTCAACGGATTTGCAGAAAATTGCCGAAGAGATGACCGACAGCATGCTGGGTTCCGGCTCGGTGGCTTACATCACCGGGAGCGGCAAGCGCCCGATCATTATGGTCGACAGCATCAAGAACAAGACCAGCGAGCATATTGATACCGAATCGATCACCGACTCGGTCAGTACCCGCCTGTTGAACTCCGGCAAGTTCCGCTTTGTTGATATGGCGCGGGTCGAAGATGTGCGTAAACAACTGAACTTCCAGAATAACGATGAGCTGGTGAACCAGAGCACCGCGATTCAGTTCGGCAAGATGGTCGGTGCGGAATACATGCTGTACGGCAACCTGGCCAGCATCGTGAAGCAAGCCGGTAGCGATAAAGACGTGTACTACAAAATGACCATGCGCCTGATGGATCTGGAAACCGGCCTGATTGAATGGGCGGATGAAACGGAAATCCGCAAGCAGGAAGCCAAGCGCCTGTTGGGCTGGTAAGGCCCGGTTGTGAACATGGTGGTGCGCGCAGAGGATACGATGACATTTGACCCTGAAGTGCTGGGTGCGCTGCCGGACTACACGCTGCTGTCGGCCCGGCCGCTGAGTGGTGGCCTGAGCAACCGCTGCTGGCAATTGACGCTGCGCCATCGCCAGACCCGGATGCAAGTCGAAGCCGTCTGGCGACCGGAGAGTGGTTCGAGCCGGGTGTTCGGGTTATCCCGCATCCATGAGCATCGCCTGTTGACGCAGCTGGCGTCGACCGGACTGGCACCGGCCAGCTTAGGCTTGTTGGACCGGAAAGCGGGCGCTCAGGAAGCGCCGTCGGAGAACGTTTGGGCGCCCGCCGAAAAGCCATCTGGCTTGCTGGTGGCCTGGGTACCCGGTCGGGAGGCAGATACCCAGTTCTCTGACCGCGCACTGATGTCGCTGCTCGGCCGGATTCA
Organism: Photobacterium sp. MCCC 1A19761; assembly: GCF_037389125.1. Lineage (NCBI taxonomy): Bacteria > Pseudomonadati > Pseudomonadota > Gammaproteobacteria > Vibrionales > Vibrionaceae > Photobacterium > Photobacterium sp. MCCC 1A19761. The sequence goes on along the minus strand of NZ_JAZGTF010000001.1, from coordinate 87,197 downwards.
TCGCCAGCCGGCGCCGGACTGGCGACTGGATGTCCGGGCCAAAGCCGAGCATTACTGGCAGCATATCCACCCGCAGGAGAAATCTCCGGCGCTGCAACAACTGTATCAACGCTTTCAGGCGACGGCTCCGCAGGCCTGGTTTGCCGATACCTGCTGCCATCACGACCTGGGCCGGTATAACATCATTATTCAGCCCGACGGCAGCGAGCGGGTGATTGACTGGGAATACGCCGGTGCCGGGGATCCGTCGTTGGATCTGGCGCTGACGCTCAATGCCAATGGGATCGGCGATGATCTGCAACGGACCCGGGCGATCCACGATTACTGCCGTGCCCGAGGCGAGCGGGATGTCGCCCGTTGGCTGCAAGCGGTTTCGGCCTGGCAGCCCTGGTGCGATTATCTGGCGCTGCTGTGGTTTTATGTTGGTGCCAACTTGTGGCAAACCCCGTCATACCGCACAACCGCTGTGCAACTGCTGACGCAGCTGAGTGCGCAAGCTTCTCCGCACATTCCGTAATATTCGTCAAATCCGCAAAACCGAACGACGCAAAATCCATTAGAGCCAAGGCCCGGCTCGTATCTCACCCGCACCGTCGAACTGTACCCTCCTGAGGGGAGCGGGATGCGTGAAAAAGCTGCCGGATCTTCAAAACTGATTGAACGCGACACGACATTCAGTCGTATAGTGTTGGTGACAGCATTTGACTGTGGAGGAGCCATGCCCCGGAAACTGGCACATGATGGTGTGATTGTGGTCGTAATAATCCTGTTATGCGGCTGCGTGATTCGGCTTGGCTACAACACGCTCAATTTTTGGATTCCTTACTATCTGTCGGACTATGTCACCCTGACCAGCAGCCAGAAGCAGGTGTTCAGTACGGCACTCAGCGAAGCGCTGGCAGTCCACCGTCGCCAGGAGCTGCCGAAAATTCATCACCAGTTGATGGCATTACAAACTTCTCTGGCCCAGCCGATGCGTTATGCTGAGGTGCGCCATTATCATAACGTCTTTACCGGCCTGGGGCAGGACACTGCGGCACTACTGGCCGAGCCTTTGGCTGCGGTGGCGAAAACCTTCTCACCGCAGCAGGCTGGCGAGATGAGCCGTCAGCTCGAAACCAAACTCAATGCGATCCTGACTGAACGTGAATCCCTGAGTGCGGTGGATAAACAGCAAGAACGGGCCCTCCGGCTGGCTGACCGGGCCGAAGACTGGATCGGCCGCCTGACCCCGGAACAGCGGCAGTTGCTGGATGAACTGGCAGGTTACCAGATCGAAATGGAGCCGGTGTTTGTGCTTGTCTGGCAGGATTTTATCCGCCATTGGTCCCAGCTATTGGCCACGCGCCAGCAACCGGATCTGGCGGGCAGAATGCGCACGGCGCTGAGGGATCTGGTGGCTTTTCATTATCCGCCGAAACAAGCAGAGTTGGACTTTTACCTCAACCGTCGCTTTGAGTTGCTCAGCCGTTTGCACCACACGATGACTGAGCAACAGCTGCGTCATCTGAATGAGAAGTTAACAAGTATTCGCAAGGATGTAGCGGTTTTGATCAATGAATAGTGGGAAATTGACCGTGTTTGTTAACAAAATCCACTTTTTCACCGGACAAAACGTGGTAGATTGATGGGCGTGTAGAAGAGGGAATACAGAGAGGGCGGTATGATTATCTATTTGCACGGCTTTGATGCGACCAGTCCGGGCAATCATGAAAAGGTATTGCAACTGCAATTTATTGATCCGGATGTGCGTTTTGTCAATTACAGTACCCTGCACCCCAAACACGATATGCAGCATCTGCTGCGTGAAGTCCACAAGTTGAAAGAAGAGTCCGGTGATCCTGAGCCGCTGATTTGCGGGGTCGGGTTGGGGGGATACTGGTCAGAACGGATCGGTTTTCTGTGTGGCGTGAAGCAGGTGATTTTTAACCCGAATCTGAACCCGGCGCAGACCATGGAGGGGAAAATTGACCGACCTGAAGAATATGCCGACATCGCGACAAAATGTGTTACAGATTTTCGGAAAAAAAATGCCGGGAACTGTCTCTGTATACTTTCAACCAATGATGAAGTATTAGATAATCGCTCAACAGAACAGGTGCTGGGCGCATATTACGATATTATCTGGGATGAAACGCAATCCCATAAATTTAAAAAGATTTCCCAACACTTACAAACAATAAAAGCGTTTAAGTCAGCACCACAATAACGAAGCAAAATGGCGATCTCCTACCCCTGGGCCTGTTGATGTTTCCCGAACACACTTGATCTTCGAAACGTCAACACGGCCAACAGACGGTGCCAGTCCGTCTGCACCAATACCAAATTGAACAGTGAACTTTGATGGGCCCGATAATCAGAGCACTGCTCAGTTTGGTATTTCTCCATCAGCTGCCATGGCCTTACGGTCACGGCGGGCTGCATGGTAGATCAAAATTCATACAAAATAAGAGGAAGTTATTGTGACTCGAATTATCGTAGTGGGCGGCGGTGCGGGCGGCCTGGAGCTGGCCACCAAGCTGGGCCGAACGTTGGGGCGCAAGCGCCGCGCCCAGGTTACCCTGGTCGATCGAAAAGCCAGCCATTTGTGGAAACCTTTGCTGCACGAAGTGGCGACCGGCTCCATGGATGCCGGGGTCGACGCGCTGAGTTACCGTGCCCATGCCAAGAACCATGCTTTCGATTTCCAGATGGGGGCCCTGCAAGCGATTGATCGTGATCGGAAAACCATTCAACTAGCCGCGCTTTACGATGAGCATAACGAACTATTGTTGCCGGAACGTGAACTGGAGTACGACATCCTGGTGCTGGCAATTGGCTCGACGTCGAACGATTTCCGGACCCCGGGCGTACGGGAGCATTGCATTTTCCTCGACAGCCCGGAGCAGGCACACCGTTTCCGGACCGAAATGAACAACCAGTTCCTCAAGCTCCATGCCAATAAAGAGCAGAAAACCGTCGATATCGCGATTGTCGGTGCCGGGGCGACCGGTGTGGAACTGTCTGCTGAGCTGCACAACGCGGTGAAAGAGTTACGAAACTATGGGTTCGGTGATCTGGACAGCTCCCGTTTGAACGTGAATCTGGTGGAAGCCGGTGAGCGCATTCTGCCGGCGCTACCGCCACGGATTTCGTCAGCGGCTCACAGCGAGCTGACCAAGCTGGGCGTGAACGTTCGCACCGCGACCATGGTGACCAAAGCGGATCAGACCGGCCTGACTACCAAAGACGGCGAGCATATTCCGGCACAAATTATGGTGTGGGCAGCCGGGATCAAGGCGCCGGATTTCATGAAGGATATTGCCGGGCTGGAAACCAATCGCATTAACCAGCTGGTGGTGAAGCCGACGCTGCAAACGACCCGCGACGATGATATTTATGTGATTGGTGACTTGGCCTGTTGTACGCAGGAAGACGGCAGCCTGGTTCCGCCGCGTGCACAAGCCGCCCACCAGATGGCCAGCCGCTGCTTCTCGAATATTGTGGCCAAGCTGACCGATCGTCAGCAAAAGCCGTTTGTCTATAGCGATCACGGCTCGTTGGTCTCGCTGAGCCGCTTCTCGACGGTCGGGAGCCTGATGGGGAACCTGACCAAAGGGTCGATGATGGTGGAAGGGCGGATTGCCCGGGTGGTGTATATCTCCCTGTACCGCATGCACCAGATCGCGCTGCATGGCCTGTTCAAAACCGGTCTGATGATGCTGGTTGGCCGGATTAACCGGGTGCTGCGCCCGAACCTGAAGTTGCACTAAGCGAACACAGGGTTGACTATTCGAAGATAAAAAACGCCGCTTTGAAAGCGGCGTTTTTTATGGGCGGGCAGCACTGGCCTTAATTGATTTTGAACAGCTCAACATCAAAAATCAGCACCGAACCCGGCGGGATTTTCCCGACGCCGCGGTTGCCGTAGGCCAACTCAGCCGGAATGAAGAAGCGGGTCTTTTCCCCTTCTACCATCAGCTGCAACCCTTCGGTCCAGCCTTTAATCACTTGTCCCAAGCCGAACTGAATGGTCTTGCCGCGCTCGACTGAGCTGTCAAAGACGGTGCCGTCAGTCAGGGTGCCGTGATAGTGAACGGTCACTTTATCCGAGGCTTTGGGGTGAACGGTGCCGGTCCCTTCCTGCAGGACCAGATATTGCAGGCCGGAGGCGGTGGTCTGGACGCCGTCTTGTTGCTGGTTCTGCGCCAGAAACGCTTTGCCGGCTTCAATATGCTCTGCTGCGGCTTGCTTGTTGCCGTGCGAGCGCTGAATCATGAAGATAACGAGTGCCACAATGGCGATGGTGATCAGTATTTTTAGCACGGGAAATCCCTGTTCGTTGACTGAATGACCTCATAGTACCTTACCCCTTGAATTCATTCCAATTGCGAACCGTTTGAAATTGTTACCGCGTCGATTATGGCCGCTTGGGGTGAATATCTTCCGGGATGAGGGAAAACACGATACCGTCACAAGGAGTACTGTGCTCGTATATCCGGTTTCTGGCCGTACACTCAAACTTGGCCTGGCAGGCCAGCGCGGTATGCTGGCTGGCCAGGTTGTCGGTATGGGTGACAATTTCCAGTCGGGTGAGTCCGAGCGTGTTGAAGGCAAACCGAATCACGGCCTGGCAGGCTTCGGTGGCATACCCTTGCTGCTGGGCTGACGCACGGATCCAGTAGCCCAGCTCGGCCGTATTGAGCGCCGGGGAGAGGTGATTGAGTGAGACGCTGCCAATCAGCTGATCGTCACGGCGCTCAAACAGCGCCAGCTCATAGCAGAGATCCTGCCGCCAGTTTTGACGGCTGGCTTGAATCCAGGCATGGGCGTCGTGCTGGTCATAGGTGCTGTGACACCAGCCAATCCAGGGGCTGAGTTTGGTTACCGAACTTTGCACGGCATCGACCAGCGCACACAGATCGGCAGATTTATACGGGCGACAGCGCAGGCGGGCCGTGGCAAGTTCGAAGTCCAGTTTCATCGAGAGTGATATCAGGTCCGGGCGGTTGCGTTGGACTTCAAGCATAGGCAGAAATCGCAGCAACAGCAATGTGATAGACCGTTGTGCCGAAGGCAGAACGGCAGGAAAAGAAAAAGGCTGCCGGTTCGGCAGCCTTCGGATCGTGACCCTATTCGCAGGATTATTCTACCCGACGGATCTGGACGACCATGCCCATCAACGGGTGGTCAAAGTAGTGGGTCTCGCCGCTGCGCATTTTACGTTGCTGCTCGAAACGGTAGCTCTTCAGGAACTCTTCTACTTCGACTTTTTTCTCAACCTTTTGCAAATGGCCGACCTGAACATTGCTCTCTTCATTGAGCAGTTCGGTTTCCAGATCCAGCGGCTCGGTGCCGACAATAATCTCGCGGCGGCTCGGCTCGCGCAGATCCAGGTTGGCTTCGGTGAACAGGTAATGCTGAACATAGACCCGGATCTGACCTTCCAGTTCATACAACGGGGTTTGCGGCTCGGCAGCGAACGGCGTGTCCACGCTGTCGGCAACCGGATCTGTTGTCAGCGGCAGGGCGGCATTGGTTTCGACTGCATCGGTTTCGGCTGCCGGCAGCGTTTGCGGCTCGTTGACCTGACGTCGTTTCAGTTCGGCTTTGGACGTGCCGTCCGGCAGGTACTGATCGGAGAAGTCCCGTCCGGCGGTGAAATAGAATTTCGGTGCCGCAGCCTTGCTCAGATCGCCCTGACGCCAGCCAAAGTGGGCCAGTGGCTGGAAACCGGCATGGCTTTTCAGTTTGTCATACTGTGTTGTCAGTTGATACTGATTGGCCGGCATCACGGTGATTCCTTTGGCTGCCAGCTGCTGGCTGTCGGCAAAGGAAATGGTGCCCTTGAGATTGAGCGGCGGTGGTTGATCCGGCCAAGCTTCACCGGTCTGGGCCGGTTCAATATTGCGCTTGAACAGAATCACTTCGATATCAAATTGTCGTGCTGCCAGGCTCGGCCAACTGATGGCGAGCAGCAGCAAATAAATCAGTTTTTTCAAGATTATACCCCGTACAATAGTGCTTCTATTATAGAGTGTTTTCAGCCAGCTTTGTTAAAAGGCCGTCAACATATTGAATGCGTTTGTCCTTGCCGCTCATCGGCGCCATCATTTTCAGTTTGGTCGGGCCTTCCATCCGGTAATGCTGCGGTTGCGATTGTAGCAGACTGACCAGGAAACCCGGATCGATTGACGCATTTTGGGCAAATTCGATATAGCCGCCCTTGTCGCCGGCTTCAATCCGGCGCACTCCGATGTCAGCAGCTTTGAGCTTGAGCTTGTTGAGGGTCAGTAGGTTGCTGGCCGCATCCGGCAATAGCCCGAACCGGTCGATCAGCTCGACTTTCAGCTCGCCCAGGGCAGTGTCGTTGTCGGCACTGGCAATGCGCTTGTAGAGCGACAGGCGGGTATTGATGTCCGGAATGTAATCATCCGGCAGCAACGCCGGCAGGCGCAGCTCCACTTCCGTCTGCTCGCGCAGCAAATCATCGAGCGACGGCTCTTTGCCGGCTTTGAGTGCCTCGACCGCCTGCTCCAGCATTTCCATAAACAGGGTAAAGCCAACCGACTGGATTTGACCGCTTTGCTCATCGCCCAGCAGCTCCCCGGCGCCACGAATCTCCAGGTCATGGGTTGCCAGGGTAAACCCGGCACCCAGATCTTCGAGCGAAGCGATGGCTTCGAGGCGTTTGACGGCATCTTTGGTCATCCGCTTCGGATGCGGGGTCAGCATATAGGCGTAAGCCTGGTGATGCGAGCGGCCGACCCGACCGCGCAACTGGTGCAGCTGGGCCAGACCGAGATGATCAGACCGGTTGATGATAATGGTATTGGCTGTCGGGACGTCGATCCCGGTTTCGATGATCGTGGTGCAGACCAGCAGGTTGAAACGCTGATGGTAGAAGTCACTCATGATCTTCTCCAGCTCGCGCTCGCGCATCTGGCCGTGGGCAAAGGTGATCCGGGCCTCGGGGATCAGCTTGGCCAAGTCCTCGGCAGTCTTTTCAATCGAATCGACATCATTGTGGAGGAAGTAGACCTGCCCGCCGCGCATTATTTCCCGCAGTGCGGCTTCGCGAACCAGCATGTCTTCGTACTCGCGGACAAAGGTCTTGATCGCCAGACGGCGTGACGGTGGCGTTGCGATAATCGACAGATCCCGCATCCCGCTCATGGCCATATTCAGGGTCCGTGGGATCGGTGTGGCGGTGAGGGTCAGGATATCGACATCCGCCCGCAGCGACTTGATTTTCTCTTTCTGGCGTACCCCGAAGCGGTGCTCCTCGTCGACAATCAGCAGGCCGAGATCCCGGTACTTCACTGAGGCGTTGAGCAGCTTGTGGGTGCCGATCAGAATATCGATCTTGCCTTCGGCGACATCGGCCAGAATCTGTTTCTGCTCTTTGGCGGTTTTGAAGCGCGACAGCACCTCAACCCGCACCGGGGTGTTGGCGAAGCGGTCGCGGAAGTTCTCGAAGTGTTGCTGGGCCAGCAGGGTGGTCGGCACCAGCACGGTAACCTGCTTGTTGTTGTCGACCGCCACAAACGCAGCCCGCATCGCCACTTCGGTTTTGCCGAAGCCGACATCGCCGCACACCAGGCGGTCCATGGCTTTGGCCTGACACATATCCGACAGCACGGCGTTGATTGCCAGCGCCTGATCGTGGGTCTCTTCAAACGGGAAGCCGGTGCAGAAATCGGCATAGGCTTCGCGATCCAGGGTGAACTTAAAGCCCGGTTTCATTTCGCGTTTGGCGTAGACATCGAGCAGCTCGGCGGCAACGTCGCGCACTTTCTCGGCCGCTTTCTTGCGGGCCTTGGCCCAGGTTTCGCCGCCCAGCTTGTGGATCGGGGCTGTGTCTTCGGCACCGCCGGAGTAGCGGCTGATCAGGTGCAGTGACGCCACCGGGACGTAAAGTTTGGCACCGCCCTGGTATTCCAGCGTGACGTATTCGGTTTTCAGGCCGCCTGCTTCCAGGGTTTGCAGGCCCTGATACCGGCCGATGCCATGTTCGAGATGGACCACCGGCTGGCCGATTTGCAGTTCGGCCAGGTTGCGGATAATGGTATCGGTATTGATGACTTTCTTGTCATCGCGGCGACGGCGTTGGACCACGCGCTCACCGAGCAGATCACTTTCACAGATCAGGGCCAGGGCCGGCTCGGCAAGCATAAAGCCTTGTTCGGCGGCACCAATGATCAGGGTGAACTTGTCCGCAGCCGCAACGGCGTCAATCAGGCTGTGGCAGACTCGCGGCCGCAGCTTGATCCGGGCCAGCAGATCCAGCAGGGCTTCCCGGCGGCCTTCAGAGGCGACCGAGAACACGATTTTACCGTCGAATTGCTCGGCAAAGCGGCGAAGTTCGGCCAGTGGCTCCTTCAACTGATGGTTGATCGTCAGCGACGGCACCGGCGTTAAAGCCGGGTTGAACCGCCCGGCTTTGTCGGCTTCCGGCTCACGGCGTAGCCGAACCTGCGGCAGTTGCTTGAAGCCGGCGAACATCTCTTCTTTGGTCAGCCACAGCTCGGACGGGCTGAGCAGCGGGCGCAGTGGATCGACCCGGCGCTGATCATAGCGATAGGCGGCATCGCTGAGGAAGTGATCAACCGCAGGTTCCAGCTCGCCGATGGTCAGCAGCAGGCTGGCGTCCGGCAGGTAGTCGAACAGGGTTTCGGTCTGTTCGAAGAATAGCGGCTGCCAGTATTCAATCCCCGCCGGCCAGGTGCGTTTGCTGACCTGCTGGTAAATGGATTCCGGTTCGCGGCGGGCTTCAAAGCGCTCGCGCCAGCGCATGCGGAAATTCTCCACCGCTAGGTCGTCGGTCGGGAATTCGTGGGCCGGGAGCAGGTGGATCTGGTCGATCTCTCCGGTTGAGCGCTGGGTTTCCGGCTCAAACTGGCGGATGGAGTCGACTTCGTCATCAAAAAAGTCAATCCGGTACGGCTGGTTGCTGCCCATCGGGAACAGATCCAGCAATGAGCCGCGGCTGGCATATTCGCCGTGCTCCATCACCTGATCGACATGGCGGTAGCCGGCCGCTTCAAGCTGCATGCGCAGTTTCTCCAGTGACAGGCGATCGCCTTTGCGGACCATCAGGGCGTGTTGGTGAATAAACTCGCGCGGCGTCAGTCGCTGGAGCAGGGTGCTGATCGGGACCAGGAGGATCCCGTCGGTTTGCGTCGGCAGCCTATACAACCGGGCCAGGCGATCAGAAATAATGTCTTGATGTGGCGAAAAGTTGTCGTAGGGCAGGGTTTCCCAGTCCGGGAAGACACTGACGTCAAGATCGGTGAACTGACTGACTTCCGGCTGGAGTCGTAAGGCCGTTTGGGTGTCCGGCACGACCGCCAGCACGGGGCCTGGATGCGCCTGGGCCAGCTCGGCCAGCGATAAAGCCAGCGCTGCACCGGAAACATTGCCGATAAATCGGTTATCCCCTGGCTTACCGGGCAGGGGGAGCGAAAGGAGTTGATGTGGTTTCATGAGCTTATTGGTTTTCGGTTCGCTGTTGCGCGCGCTGGCGCAGGAGTTTTTGCTGAACATACAGGGCGGCGCGGATCAGCAGATCCTGATCATCTTCCTGCAAACGAATATATTTCAGCGTGATTTCAAACGTATCGCCTTTTTCCCGGCAGTCCGTCACCTCGGCATAGCAGTACACTGCCGCAGACGGCTTGTCTAAGAATAGCTTTACCCGGGTATAACGGCCGACCTGAAAAGGCTGGGTCGCGGTAAAAGTGAGTTGGCTGGCGCCGAAAGTCTCGGTGGTATAGCGCAGTGCCGGGTTGTCTTGTTGCGACAGGACAAAGGAGAGCAACAGGTTAATTTTGTTGTTCTGCGCTTTGAGATAGTCCAACAGCAGTTGGTTGTCTTTCTGGGCAAGTTTGCCGAGAGACTGCTCAATGCCTTCTTCGAAACCGGAGCATTCACTGGCGACACGAAACAGGGGCGGGATCTCCAGGAGGAACGCTGGCTCGTCGGGCAGGGACTCCCCGTCCGCGAGTCGTTCGACATTAATGGTTAGCCCGGCGTGGACTGAAAAATACTCGTCCTGGTTCATGTCATACTCACGTCATGATTACTATTCTTCGATTATCACTTACCCGTGGTCATCGAGCAAGCAAAGGGCGGCGCAGTGTTCATTTTACCTGCTGTTTTCTCGCCAGTTTTCGCCTCCGGATGGTAATCCCGTCCGGCAACGGTTATTCTTGCTGGCAGTTTACAACAGGATGGTATCGACTCGGTTTATGTTTCATCCAGTCTCATTTTTTATTGGCTTGCGGTACCTGCGGGGGCGCTCCGGGGATCGCTTTAGCCGCTTTGTCTCTTATATGTCCACCGCCGGGATCACCATCGGGGTCTTGGCCCTGGTGACGGTGCTGTCGGTGATGAATGGCTTCGAGCAGCAATTGAAGTCGCGGATCCTCGGGGTGATGCCTCAGGCCGTGATCTCCCAGCCTGACGGCCGTATGGTTCGTGAACCGGCGCCACCGGCTGCCTTGACGGCCTTGCCGTATGTCTCGATGGTGACACCGCTGACCCGCAGCGAGGCCATTGTGCAGAGTGCGGCGTCGCTGTCTGCCGGGATGATGCTGGGCATCGATCCCAATGCCTATGAGCCGCTCGGCTATCATCTGGTTCAGGGCAAGCTGTCGAACCTGACGCCGGGGAGTTACCGGGTCATTATGGGCCAGGCGCTGGCCGGCCAGCTGGGGGTGAAGGTGGGTGACAAAGTGCGCCTGATGGTCACCAGTGCCAGCCAATATACGCCGATTGGTCGGATCCCGAGTCAGCGCAATTTTGTGGTTGAAGGCATTTTTAACGCCAGTTCAGATGTCGACAAACAACTGCTGCTGACCAACATCACCGACGCCGGACGCTTGCTGCGCTACAAATCGAATGAAATGACCGGCTGGCGCTTGTTTGTTGATGATCCGTTTGTGGTCACCGAGCTGGCTGAGCAGCCGTTACCGCATGAGTGGGTGTGGTCTGACTGGCGTCAGCAATTGGGCGAGTTGTTCCAGGCCGTGAAAATGGAAAAGAACATGATGGGCTTGATGCTGGGGCTGATCATCGGGGTGGCGGCTTTTAATATCATCTCCGCGCTGATCATGGTGGTGATGGAGAAGCAGGCGGAGGTCGCGATCCTCAAAACTCAGGGTATGACCAGCCGTCAGGTGTTACTGGTCTTTATCGTTCAGGGGGCCAGCAGCGGGGTGATTGGTGCCGTGACCGGCGGCGTGCTGGGCACGTTGCTGGCGTTGAATCTGAATACAGTACTGTCGGTGCTGGGCGTTCGGTTGCTGATGGTCGGCGGCTCCCTGCCGGTGGTCGTCAAACCGATGCAAATTGTTATTGTGGTTGTCGGGGCGATTGTCCTGAGCTTGCTGGCAACCGTGTTTCCTTCTTATCGTGCAGCATCTGTACGTCCTGCTGAGGCATTACGTTATGAGTAATTCACTATTGGTTTGTCACGCCCTGCGCAAGGTGTATCGCGAGGCGCAACTCGAAACGGAAGTGCTGAAAAATGTCGGGTTTGCCATTAATGCCGGCGAGCTGGTCGGGATTGTCGGGGCGTCCGGCTCCGGCAAAAGTACGTTGCTGCACTTGCTGGGCGCGCTGGATGAGCCGACCAGCGGCGATGTGTTTTTCAAGGGCCAGAAGCTCAATGCCATGAGTTCGGGCAAGCAGGCGAAAATCCGCAACCGGGAACTGGGCTTTGTGTATCAGTTTCACCACCTGCTGGCCGATTTCAGTGCGGTGGAGAATGTCGCGATGCCGTTGCTGATTGGCGGGCTGGCAGCGGAAAAGGCCCGGGCGAAAGCGGAAAGTATGCTGGAGCAGGTCGGGCTGAAACATCGCTTTGAACATCGTCCGGCAGAGCTCAGTGGCGGTGAGCGCCAGCGGGTGGCGATCGCCCGGGCGCTGGTGAATGAGCCGGCGATTGTGCTGGCCGATGAGCCCACGGGGAATCTGGACCATAAAACCGCGCTGGAGATTTATGATTTGATGCGCAAGCTGAATCAGGAATCTGGCACGGCGTTTCTGGTGGTGACCCATGATAATGAGCTGGCGAGCAAGTTGGATCGTTGTATGAACATGCAAGATGGCGTGCTGACCCAAGTTGAGGTGGCCTGATGTTCCGACCGCTTTCTCTGTTCATCGGTAGCCGGTTCAGCCGGGCCAAACAGCGCAACCGGATGGTGTCGTTTATTTCGGTCTCGTCCATGTTGGGGATTGCTGTTGGGGTTGCTGTGATTATTATCGGCCTGTCGGCGATGAACGGCTTTGAGCGTGAGCTGCAAAATCGGGTGCTGGCGGTGATCCCGCATGGGGAGTTGGAGGCCGTCAAACCGCCGTTTACCGACTGGCAGCCGATTCTGGAGACCGTGGAGTCGCACCCGCGGGTGACGGCTGCTGCGCCTTATATTCGTTTTACTGCCTTGCTTGAAAAAGGCACTAACCTCAAAGCCGTTGAAGTGCGCGGTGTGAATCCGGCGCAGGAGCGCAAGGTCAGCACACTACCGAATTTTGTCCGGGACGGGGCCTGGGATCAGCTGACGGCTGGTCAGAAACAGGTCATTCTGGGTCAGGGCATTGCGGATCAGCTGGGGATCATGGAAGGTGACTGGATCACAGCGATGATCCCGAATCCGGATCCGGCGCTGCAGCTCAAGGCACCGCATCGAATCCGGCTCCAGGTTATCGGATTGCTGGCCCTGGGCGGACAGCTTGATCACAATCTGGCGCTGATCCCACTGGCGGATGCTCAGCAGTATTTATCCATGGGCGAGGGGATCTCCGGGATTTCACTCAATGTCGACCAGGTGCTGGAAGCGCAGGCGGTTGTTCGGGAGGTCGGTTTTACCTTGCCGGTGTATGTTTATCTCAAGAGCTGGAATCAGAAATATGGCTACCTGTACCGGGATATACAGATGGTCCGGACCATTATGTATCTGGTGATGGTGCTGGTGATTGGCGTTGCCTGTTTCAATATCGTCTCTACCCTGATGATGGCGGTGAAGGACCGCGCGGCTGATATCGCGATTCTCCGGACCATGGGTGCCGGTGACGGGCTGGTGAAGGCGATCTTTATCTGGCATGGCCTGCTTTCCGGGGTGGTCGGCAGTGGACTGGGCTCTTTGTTGGGGGCGCTGGTGGCGCTGAATCTGACCACCATGCTGAAAGGGCTGGAAAGGGTGCTGGGACACCAATTCCTGTCCGGTGACATCTACTTCGTTGATTTTCTTCCGACCGAGCTGGCGTTGCAGGACGTGGTGATTGTGGCCGTGACGGCGATAGCGCTGAGCTTGCTGGCGACCTGGTATCCGGCCAGACGTGCCAGCCGCTTGCAACCGGCCCAAGTGTTGAGTGCGAAATAAGAGTGCACTGCCGCGCGGTGGCTGCATCCTTCCGTGATCTCCGTCCGTCGTCGGACGGGGCATTTTATTGCGCCGAGACCATTTGCTGTTTCGATAAAGCTTAGACTGTGTTGGTATCGCTTGGACTATTCAGGAAGGGCTGGACAGTTTTAGGTAGATCCGGGGCTGCGAGGCAAATCATGTTCTGAGATGCATGTGCTACGTTGTGCGATTCCGGGAAAATGGCTGGCTCGCAATTCATGGCTAGAGATTGCCCGCCCGCTTGTCCGCGATGTGAATCGCGGCCATAAAAAACCTCGCATGGGCGAGGTTTTTTTATGACTGGAGCACAGGTTAGCGGAACCGGCGGCGATTCCAGCTGCGTACCACGGAATAGCGCCACAGGCCACGGATCCCGAAGTAGCCGACCAGGGCACAGGCCACGCCGCTGACCGTACAGCCCAGCAGGAACGGAGGTCCGATTTGGCTCATTTGGTGCAGCAGAAACTCCCAGGAAAGTTCGAAATGAAAAGGTTGGTGGGGAGCATTCATCAGCCAGGCACCGAGCTTGTAAGCGCCGTAGAACAGCACCGGCATGGTCACCGGATTACTGACCCAAACCAGGCAGACCGACAGCGGCAGGTTGACACTAAACAGAATCGCCAGTCCGGCCGCCATGATCATCTGGCTGGGCAACGGGACGAACGCCATAAACAGGCCAACAGCAAACGCCCCCGACGCAGAACGCCGGTTGAGGCACCACAGGTTTGGGTTGTAAAGCACATTTCCGAAAATCTTCAGCGCTTTCTGGCGCTTGATCACGTCATGGCTTGGCAAGAAACGTCTTATAACTTGTCTTGGCATTTTATTTCAATTGTGATTGTGGCAATACGGTTATGAACCAAGCCTTAGCCGGTATTGCAGCAGGGATATTATCGCTTCATTTCTGGCCGCAGGTTCCAGGATATCTCTGGTTTGTGACAGCCTTAATGATAGGTGGTTTTATTTCATCTGTTGGGCGGTTCAAATGGATAAGCTGGGTGGTTGTCGGCGCGCTGATCGCAAAAACAGGCGCAACGGCTTATCTTGAAGCTGTCGAGATGATCCCCCTTGAGCGTCAGAATATTACCATAGCTGGCGAAGTTAGTAGCCTATTAAATCAAAATATCCCTATTCGCGATGTTGAGTTCACGCTGGATACTTTCAATCATCAGCCATTGCCGTTGGGGACAAAACTCCGGGTGCGGCTGGAATGGCCGCAAGCGCCCCTGCTCAGACTAGGGCAGCGCTGGCAACTGGATGTACGGCTCAAACGGCCATATGGTCGGGTCAATCAGGCCGGGTTTGATGCCGAGCGGTATTTTCTGGCGCACGGACTGCATGGCCGGGGGCTGGTGATCCAGGCGCAACCACTCGCTGCGACAGCGCCGCCGGCGTGGCGCCAGCAATTGTTCGATCAGGTCACCGCCCTGACCCAGGCCCTCAATTACCAACCTTACTTGCTGGCACTGAGTTTCGGGTTTCGTGATGGCCTGACCCATCAGGATTGGCTGCTCCTGCGTGACAGCGGGTTGGCGCACTTGATGGCGATCTCTGGCTTACATATCGGCCTGGCGGTCGGGTGCGGCTGGTGGCTGGGGCGGGTGATCCGTGGCCTGAGCCCGGAACATCCCCGGCTGCTCTGGTTGCCGATGTGGCTGGCGTTATTGCTTGCTTTCAGTTACGCCTGGTTGGCCGGGTTCAGCCTGCCGACGCAACGGGCGCTGCTGACGTGCCTGCTGGTGTTGGGGCTCATTCGTTTGCGGGTTCAGTGGCCGGGCTGGCAGGTGATGCTGGTGGCTTTGGTCCTGTGTTTGGTCCTCAATCCGTTGGGCTCCTACGGCGCCGGATTCTGGCTCTCCTTCGCAGCCGTCTGGATTCTCTATTGTGCCAACCTTGCCGGGGTTCAGCCCCGTCCAGTCAGCCAGCCGACCCGGTTTCAGACGCTGCTCGATCGGTTCAAATCTCTGGCTTTGATGCAGGGCGTGCTGTTGTTGCTGATGTTACCGGTGCAATGGCAGTGGTTCGGAGGGATCTCGCTGGTCGCGCCGGTAGTGAATTTTCTGGCCGTACCCTGGGTCAGCCTGGTGACGGTACCGCTGGTATTGGCCGCGCTGGCTACCCTGTGGCTGCCGACAATCTCCGGTACGTTGTGGTGGCTGGCCGATCGCTCTCTGGTTCCGGTGCTGGCACTCGCGGCGCAGGCGGAAGGTGCCTGGTGGGATATCCCTACCCGGGGTATGGTGTATCTGCTCGGTGGCATCTTGCTCCTGGTGGTGATGTGGTTTGTCCCCATCCGTCGTCATAAAGCCTGGTTTCTGGTGGTGGCGCTGGTGATGGCCGGCTGGTACGGCTGGCCGGGTCGGGATAGTCATTTGCGTCCGTCGGAGTTAGCGGCAGGCTGGCAGGTGGACATGCTGGATGTCGGTCATGGATTGGCGCTGTTGATTCGACGCAATGGTCGGGCGGTGCTGTATGACACCGGGAATCGCTGGGAGCAGGGCAGTATCGCCAATGCGGTGATTGAACCGGTGCTGCGCCGTGACGGTATCACCCGGTTGGATGGTCTGATCCTCAGCCACGCCGACAGCGATCACGCCGGTGGGGTAGCGGATGTGCTGTCGCGACTGCAGCCCCAGTGGCGACGCAGCAGTGATCGCCGGGCGGGCTTTGCGCCGTGTGTACGGGGCGAGACATGGCAGTGGCAGCAATTGGATTTTCGGGTGCTGTGGCCACCAAAACAGGTGGCCCGGGCAGCCAATCCTCACTCCTGTGTGATTGAAATTCAGGACTCGGCACTGTCCCCTGATGCGCCGGTGTCTGTGTTGCTGACCGGGGATATCGATTCTATTTCTGAGCTGTTGCTGGCCCGGCTTGAGCCGTCGCTCAATCCGGATATTCTGCTGGTGCCGCATCACGGCAGTAAGACCTCGTCAACCGCGACTTGGTTGGCGACCATGCAGCCGGACTTCGCACTGGTTTCGGCGGCGCGCTACAGCCCCTGGCAGTTGCCGTCTCCGATGGTACGTCAGCGCTATCTTGATAAGGGGGCGCAGTGGCTCAATACCGCAGCACACGGACAAGTTACGGCACAGATTGATCAGGGCGTCATTGCGATCACCCGCTATCGCCAGGATGTGCATGGAGGCTGGTTTCGGGCGGTGGGATTCGGGAGCTCACGAGAGCAGCCTGAGCCTGTTTCGCCGAATCAATTGTCGGAACAGGTGCTTAAAAACTGAGCGGCACTGATCCTCCGGGCCGGAACTTATTTGGTGCATCGGCACGAAGCGAGTAGAATGTGGCGAATTGACTTCAAGAAAAACCGGTTTTCATGACACAAGCAACAGATCAATCCACTTGGGATACGTTTAAGCGGCTTTGGCCATCCATCAGCCTGTATAAATCCGGGCTTGCCGTGGCCGTGGTCGCGTTGATCATCAGTGCTGCCAGTGATGCCCTGATGCTCTCGATGATTAAGCCATTGATGGATGAAAGCTTCGGGGGACTGGACGCCCTGGAATCAAATTTTCTGGCGATGATGCCTTTCTATCTGCTGGGGCTGATGATCATGCGCGGCGTCAGCGGGTTTATTTCCACTTATTGTCTGTCCTGGGTGTCGGGAAATGTGGTGATGCGGCTGCGTCGCCAGATGTTTAATCATTTCATGCATATGCCGGTTGGTTTTTTCGATAAAGAATCCTCGGGCAAGCTGCTGTCGCGGATCACCTATGATTCCGAACAGGTGGCTGCGGCCACCAGTGGCGCTTTGGTCAGCCTGGTGCGTGAGGGCGCGATGATCGTTGCGCTGATGGGACTGATGTTCTGGAACAGCTGGCAACTGTCGGCGATTTTGCTTGTGATTGCGCCGATCGTTGCGGTGAGTATCCGGATCGTTTCGAAGCGTTTTCGTAAAATTTCCAAAAACATGCAAGATGCCATGGGCTCGGTCACGGCCTCAGCTGAGCAGATGCTGAAAGGGCACAAAGTCGTCCTGAGCTTCGGTGGTCAGCAGGTCGAAAAAGAGCGTTTTGAGCAGGTCAGTAATGTGATGCGCCAGCAGACAATGAAGCTGGTGTCGGCTCAGGCGATTGCAAACCCGGTGATCCAGGTGATTGCTTCGATGGCTCTGGTAGTGGTGCTGGTACTGGCTAATACCGAGACGCTGCGTAATGAGTTGACCCCGGGGACCTTTGCCCTGGTCTTCAGTTCGATGTTCGGCCTGATGCGCCCGCTCAAGGCGCTGACCAATGTGACCTCTCAGTTCCAGCGTGGTATGGCTGCTTGTCAGACGCTGTTTGGCCTGATGGAGCTGGAAACAGAAAAAGATCACGGCACTTATGCGCCGAAGCGTGTGAAAGGGGACATTGAAGTGAATGATGTCACCTTTACCTATCCAACCAAGGACGCACCGGCACTGCGGCATGTCAGCTTCTCGCTGCCGGCCGGTCAGACCCTGGCATTGGTCGGTCGTTCCGGTTCGGGCAAGAGTACCATTGCCAATCTGTTGACCCGCTTTTACGACATTGATTCGGGCAAAATCACCATCGATGGTCATGAATTGCAGGATTACAAGTTGGCAAACCTGCGTCAGCAGGTGGCCGTGGTGTCGCAGAATGTTCACTTATTTAACGACACCATCGCTAACAATATTGCGTATGCCTGCGAGAATGAATACAGCCGGGAAGAAATCGAACGGGCAGCGAAGCTGGCCTATGCGATGGACTTTATTGAAGGCATGGAGCACGGCCTGGACACCATGATCGGGGAGAATGGCGTCAGCCTGTCCGGCGGTCAGCGCCAGCGTCTGGCGATTGCTCGTGCCTTGCTGCGTGATGCGCCGGTGCTGATCCTCGATGAAGCCACCTCGGCGCTGGATACCGAATCCGAGCGTGCGATTCAGGCAGCGCTGGATGAGCTGCAAAAAGACCGTACTGTGCTGGTGATTGCCCACCGTTTGTCGACGATTGAAAATGCGGATCAAATCCTGGTGGTTGATGAGGGTGAAATCATCGAGCGCGGTGTGCATGCCGACCTGCTGGCGCAGGACGGTGCCTACGCCCAGCTGCACCGGATCCAGTTTGGTGAATAATGGCGAATTGGGTTGAAAAAATCTGGTTTGAGCACCACCCGCTCGGGGTGGTACTCAAACCTTTGCTCTGGCCATTGAGTCAGTTGTTCGGCTGGATCAGCCGTCGCCGTCGCCGCCAGTATCAAAGCGGCCGGAAGCCAGCGTATCGCGCGCCGGTGCCAGTGGTGGTAGTTGGCAATATTACTGCCGGGGGCAACGGTAAAACCCCGGTGGTGGTCTGGCTGGTGGAGCAGCTCAAGGCCAGAGGGCTTAAGCCCGGCGTGGTATCGCGCGGTTATGGGGCCAAGGCGCCGTATTATCCGTTCCCGGTGACCAGCGAGACCCCGACGGCAGAAGCCGGTGATGAGCCGGTGTTGATCCATCGCCGTACCGGGGTGCCGGTGGCAGTGTCACCCAAGCGCTCGGAAGCAGTTGAGCTGTTGCTGGGGCAGGGTGTCGATATCATCATTACCGATGATGGCCTGCAGCATTATGCTCTGGCGCGGGATATCGAAATTGTGGTGATTGACGGCCAACGCCGGTTCGGTAACGAACAGCTGATCCCGCTGGGGCCGTTGCGGGAGTCCTGTGCGCGGCTGGCAGAAGTGGATTTTCTGATTTGCAACGGCGGTGAGGCGCAGCCGGGAGAAGCGCAGATGGCGCTTCAGCCGTCCGAGCTGATTAACCTGAAAACCGGTGAACGCCGTCCGGTTTCGGCGCTGCAAGACGTGGTTGCCATGGCCGGGATCGGCCATCCGCCGCGTTTTTTTCATACACTGAAAATGCTGGGGGTCACACCGGTGGTGAGTCAGCCGTTTGCGGATCATCAGGCCTTCTCCGAGCAAGAATTAACACAGCTGGCCCGACAGGGACAGCATCTTATCATGACCGAGAAAGATGCGGTGAAATGCCACACCTTCGCTCAGTCAAACTGGTGGTACCTGCCGGTGGATGCCGAACTTTCGGCGCCCGAGGCGGATGCCATCATGACCCGGATTATTGAGGTAAAGGAAGAATATGGATCATCGTCTGCTTGAAATCGTGGCCTGCCCGGTCTGTAAAGGGAAGCTGAACTACGATAAAGACAAGAATGAACTGGTATGCAAGTTTGACCGTCTGGCCTATCCGATCAACGACGGGATCCCGGTGCTGCTTGAGCCTGAAGCGCGTACCTTAAGCTCTGATGAGGTGAAGTAATGGCGTTCACGGTGATTATCCCGGCGCGCTACCAGTCTTCCCGCTTGCCGGGCAAGCCACTGGCAGATATCGGTGGGAAGCCGATGATCCAGTGGGTCTATGAACAAGCAAGTAAAGCCGGGGCCGAGCAGGTGATCGTCGCGACGGATGATCAGCGGATTGTCGATGTGGTTAAAGGTTTCGGCGGTGAAGTCTGCCTGACCCGCGCAGATCACGAATCCGGCACCGAGCGTCTGGCTGAGGTCGTCGAGCAATATCAGCTGGCTGATGATCAGATTGTGGTGAATGTGCAGGGTGACGAGCCGTTGATCCCTGAAACCATCATTCGCCAGGTCGCGGATAATCTGGCCCGCAGCGACGCGCCGATGGCGACGCTGGCGGTCGAAATTGACCATGCCGATGAAGTGTTTAATCCTAACGCGGTTAAAGTCGTCACCAATAAAGACGGCTACGCGATGTATTTCAGCCGGGCCTCGATCCCCTGGGATCGCGACAATTACGCCAAGCGTCCGCAGGAGATCCATCATAACCTGATGCGACATATCGGGATCTATGCCTATCGCGCCGGGTTTATTAATACCTACATCAACTGGGAGCCGAGTGCGCTGGAGAAAATCGAAGCGCTGGAGCAACTTCGGGTGCTGTGGTACGGCGAGAAAATCCATGTTGAAGTCGCGATTGATGCGCCGCCTGCGGGCGTTGATACGCCGGAAGATCTGGATAAGGTTCGCCAGCTGATTGGCTGATTTTCCTGTAAGGGACATCATATGAAGAAGGGCTGCTGATGAAGGCAGCCCTTTTTGTATCTGTGGACTTCAGCTGAGAGCAACGCGAGCCGCAAAGCCGATCGCAAAGTCGGTTGCAAAGAGCTGGCGGCCGTAGCGATGAATTCAGTGAGTGGTATATTCCCCTAGCGGCAGCAAACAAAAAGGCCACCCGGAGGTGGCCTTGGCAATCTTGAGCTTAACCGTGAAAGGTTTAAGCGTAGACAGTTTTCAGCGTAGACAGGTTTAAGCGTTGACCGGCTTACTGTCGACTTCTTGGTCAGCTTCGAACACTGCGTGGTCCGCCTGACCCAGCAGACGCGCTGTAATTGTCCCTGCGGTCATTGAGCCACTGACGTTGACGGCTGTACGGCCCATGTCAATCAGCGGTTCGATAGAGATCAGCAGGCCCGCCAGAGCCACCGGCATATCTAGTGCCGAGAGCACAATCAGGGCGGCAAAGGTCGCGCCACCGCCAACCCCGGCGATGCCGAACGAGCTGATGGTAATGATGGCAATCAGCGTCAGCATGAAGCCCGGATCCAGCGGGTTAATGCCGATGGTCGGGGCAATCATGACGGCCAGCATCGCCGGGTACAGACCGGCACAGCCGTTCTGGCCCATGGTGGCACCGAACGACGCCGAGAAGTTTGACACGCCTTCCCCATTGCCCAGTTTTTTCACCTGAGTATCGATGTTAAACGGCAGTGTCCCGGCACTGGAGCGTGAGGTAAACGCGAACGTCAGCACCGGCAGGATCTTCTTCAGGAAGCGGATAGGATTCACACCAACCAGCGAGACCAGCACCAGATGCATCACCAGGATCAGGCCCAGACCGACGTATGAAGCCACGACAAAGTTCGCCAGGCTCAGGATATCGTCGTAGTTCGACCCGGCAACCACTTTGGTCATCAGCGCCAGCACACCGTATGGCGTCAGGCTCAGGACCATGCGAACCAGGGTACGGACGATTTCTTGCGCCACTTGCATGAATTTCTCGAAGCTGGCACCCAGTTCCGGCTGAGTCCGGATCACCGTCAGACCAGCCACACCGACAAAGGCAGAGAAAATGACGACCGCAATGGTTGAGGTCGGACGGCTGCCGGCCAGATCAGCAAACGGGTTGCCCGGGAAGAAGGAGATCACCATGTCAGCAAATGACAGGGCTTCTACGGTCCCCAGACGGTTTTCCAGCACTTCGCCGCGGGCGATTTCGCGGGCGCCCTGAACAATCCCTTCAGCAGACAAGCCGAACAGGTTGCTGATCAGAATCCCGATCAGGGCCGACGCTGCCGTGGTTGCCAGCAGGATGCCGATACTCAGGCCAGAGATTTTACCCAGCGAGCCGGAGTCTTTGACTTTAATGATGGCACCGATGATCGAGACCATGATCAGCGGCATGATGATCATTTTCAGCAGGCTGACATAGCCGGCACCGACAATATTGATGTATTCCAGCGTGTTGGCAATGATGTCGCTGCCGCCACCATAGACCAGTTGCAGGGCGGCTCCGAAAAGAACCCCCAGCCCCAGGCTGGTAAAGACGCGCTTAGACAGTGTTTGTTCACTGCGTTGTTGTTTGACCAGAAACGCCACAAGCAACGCAAAAACAGCGATGTTGATGATCAGGAAATGCATGGTGTTGAGCCTTAAAAGGTTGTTTGAGCCTGAAAATTCCCTGTGCAGGCTGATGTATAAGAATGAATATGACGCGCAATCTTATGATCGACGTCTCGAAAGCGAAACGGTTTTTAATATCTTTTGATATGAAAAAATCGAACAATTTAAAACATTTTGGAATATGGCGCTCGACGTGCGCAATTTGATGAGAATTTGCCCTGTTTTTCCGGAGTTCATTAGACGATTGCCCGGCCAGTCAGTGGCCGGACAATCGAAGGCAAGGTTTGTCAGGGGATGTCAGGAAGGTTGAACCGCGACCGGTTGTGTCAGTTGGGTCGAGACTTGCGTGTCTTCGAGCGGTTTCGCCGGCTCCGGCTTCGGTGCGGCCAGTTGATCGCGCAGGCTTTGCCACCATTGCCCCATGGTTTCGTGCCAGTAGCGTTCAGTTTGCTCCAGGTATTTGGCCTGTGGCTTATAGCGCTCCCACGGTTGCTTGATTTTGTTGCTGGCCAGGAAGTTGGTCGGTGCCGGCGTCGGCTTGAGGCCGGCCTGTTCAAATTCATACAGCGCACGGGTCATATGGCTGGCTGAGGTCACCAGCACCAGTTTTTTGTCGCCGACCACCGAGGCAGCTTGGAAGGCTTCTTCCCAGGTATCGCGGGCCGTTTCCAGCAGCAGAATGTCATTCTTCTTGGCCCCGAGCGCCAGCGCAACTTTGGCCATCATCCGGGCCTGGCTGACGCCGGAGCCGCCGCCGTAACCGGAGAGGATCAGCTTGGACTCAGGATACAGGCGATGGATTCGTAATCCTTCTGCCAGTCGCATCAGGGAGGTCCGTGACAGCTCAGAAGTGATCGGCATCGCGTGGTCAATCACATGGCCGCTACCCAGCACCATGACGAAGTCGACGGTTTCCGCTGAGGGAATAAACGGTTCGTTCTCCCGCTCCAGCGGACGCAGCAGGCTGGTCGCGATGGGCTGGAAGGACACCAGGAAGATCCCAAGGAAGGCAAAGGCAATGCACACCGACGCCAATCCCTTGCGGCGGGTAAACCAGAGCAGCATCAGGCCGATGAACCCGAGGAGCAGTAGGGCGGGCAATGGCATTAGCAGCGCAGAAATTATTTTTTTTAGTTCAAACATGGAATGTCGTCCGAAAATTCAGCAGTTGAGCTCGAAAAATCATCACAAGCCTTTATTCCTTGCTTGCTTGTGCCAAAATGAGCCCTATTTTTCCAACCGCTATCATATCGTAAAGCTGACGTGATCAAAGATCGAAATTTTGACGACCTGGCGCAAAAGTTTGCCAAAAGCATTTATGGCACGGCGAAAGGTGAAATCCGCCAGTCGGTCGTCTGGCAGGATCTGGCGCAGATCCTGACTGTCCTGGACGCCGGGCAGCCGCTGCAGATCCTCGATGCCGGGGGCGGGCTGGGCCAGTTGTCACAGAAGCTGGCCGCGTTGGGCCACCAGGTCATGTTATGTGATCTTTCTGGTGAAATGCTCAAGTTAGCCGAGCAGGACATTGCCAATAATGGCCTGCTTGCGCAATATCGCCTGGTTCACAGCCCGGTGCAGGCCATCGGCGAGCACCTTGACGAGCCGGTTGACCTGATCCTGTTTCACGCCGTGATGGAGTGGTTGGCCGATCCGAAGGCGGCACTGGACTATTTGATGCAGCAGGTGCGTCCGGGTGGGGTGATCTCCGTCATGTTCTACAACTACAACGGCCTGCTGTTTAAAAATCTGCTCTGCGGCAACCTGACCCACATTGAGCAGGGAATGCCGCATCGTAAGCGGTTTAAGCTCCAGCCCCAGCAAGCGCTGGTGCCGGACGACGTTTATCAGTGGCTGACGGACGCCGGGATGACCATTTTGGGCAAAACCGGCGTGCGCACGTTTCATGACTATATGCAGACCCACATGGTCGGCGACTACAGTCTTGAACAAGTTATCGAGATGGAGCAGAAGCTCTGTCGACAGGAGCCTTATTTGTCTCTGGGCCGGTACATTCATGTATACGCGCAAAAGCCGTTTGCAGGCGGCGCAGCCCCGGAGCAAGAGGCGTATAAAAGTAACCGCAATAAGGACAACGGATGAGTGATGTATCCCAGACCGTTCCGGAGTTGGTCAGTTGGGTTCGGCAGCATGAGTTTGCCCTGAACCTGCCAACCGAGCGGCTGGCGTTCTTGTTGGCGATTGCTGTCTTGAGCGGCGATCGTTTTGATGAAGAATTAGGGGAAGGGGAGCTGATCGACGCGTTTCGCATTGTCAGCGAGATGTTTGAACAGACCCAGGAGACCCTGGCCTTTCGCGCCAACAACGCCATCAATGAGCTGGTCCGGCAACGGCTAATCACCCGATTTACCAGCGAACTCACCGACGGAGCCAGTATCTACCGCCTCAGCCCGCTAGCGCTGGGGATCACGGATTATTATGCCCGTCAACGTGAATACTCCTCGCTCAAGTTGTCGATTCAGCTGGCCATGGTGGCTGATGAGATCACCAAAGCCGTCGAGGCTGCGGAAGAAGGGGGCGACGAGAAGCACTGGCGCCAGGGCGTCTATGCCGTGTTGAAGTATTCGGTGGCGGAAATTTTCGACCGGATCGATCTCAACCAGCGCATCATGGATGAGCAGCAGCAACAGGTCAAAGAAGACATCGCGGCGCTGCTGACCCAGGACTGGCGGGCGGCGATCACCAATTGTGAAAGCCTGCTGAATGAAACCTCCAGTACCCTGCGCGAACTGCAGGACACGCTGCAGGCCGCCGGCGATCAGTTGCAGACCCAGCTGCTGACCATTCAGGAAGCGATTCAGGGCAATCCGGAGCTGGATTTTGTCGACGGGATGATTTACATCCTCCAGGCCAAGTTAGACCGCATTATCAACTGGGGCCAGCAGGCGATTGACCTGTGGATCGGTTATGACCGCCACGTGCACAAGTTCATCCGAACCGCCATTGATATGGACAAGAACCGTGCCTTCAGCCAGCGCTTGCGCCAGTCGGTGAAAGACTATTTTGACGCGCCGTGGGTACTGACGTATGCCGACGCCGAGCGCCTGCTGGATATGCGGGATGAAGCGCTGGTGCTGCGTGACGATGAAGTTACCGGTCTGGTGCCGGAAGAGCTGGAATTTGAAGAGCTGGATCTGGTCAGCGATCAGCTGGCCGAGCAGGTTGCAGCTATGTTGCAGACCCACAAAGAAACCGGGGCTGCCATTAACCTCAGTGTGCTCCTGAAAGATTATTTGGCCCGTCATCCGCAGGCGCAGCATTTTGATTTAGCGCGTCTGGTGATTGATCAGGCAGTCCGGCTCGGCTACTCCGAATCGGACTTCAGTGCGATCCAGCCTGACTGGGAAGCCATTAATGAATACGGAGCCAAGGTACAAGCGAATGTCATCGATAAATATTGAAGAATATATGCCTGAAAAGCTGGCCAAGGCGATTGCGAACCCGCTTTTCCCGGCACTGGATAACGATCTGCGCTCAGGCCGCCACATCGGCAGCGAAGATCTGGACAACCACGCCCTGCTGATTGAATTTGAGCAGGAGCTGGCTCTGTTTTACAAGCGTTACAACGCCGAGCTGGTGCGCGCACCGGAAGGTTTTTTCTACCTGCGTCCACGTTCAACCTCATTGATCAGCCGCTCCGTGCTGTCTGAGATCGATATGCTGGTCGGCAAGGTGCTGTGTTTCCTGTACCTGAGCCCGGAGCGTCTGGCTCAGGAAGGCATTTTCAGCAACCAAGAGCTGTTTGACGAGCTGATGTCGCTGGCTGATGAGCAGAAGCTGATGAAACTGGTGACTCACCGGGCCAGCGGCTCGGATCTGGACCGGGAAAAACTGTTCGACAAGGTGAAAACCTCGCTGCGCCGTCTGCGCCGGATCGGGATGGTGATCCCGGTCGGTGAGAACGGCAAATTTCGCATCAGTGAATCGGTATTCCGCTTCGGCGCTGATGTGCGCACCGGCGACGATATCCGCGAAGCGCAGCTGCGTCTGATCCGTGACGGTGAAGCCGTTGTCGTGCATCAGCAGGAGCCGAGCCAGTCCAGCCTGCTGGATATGGACGAAGAGCATGTGGCCGAAGAACAACTAGAACTGGCCACCGAGCCAGCCGGACAGGAGGATGAAGCCTGATGGAACGCGGTAAGTATCAATCGCTGACAATGGTCAATTGGAACGGCTTTTTTGCCCGGACCTTTGATATTGATAACCTGGTGACCACTCTGTCTGGGGGCAACGGGGCTGGTAAATCGACCACCATGGCGGCCTTCATTACCTCGCTGATCCCGGATCAGAGCCTGCTGCACTTCCGCAATACCACGGAAGCGGGCAGCTCCAATGCCTCGCGCGATAAAGGTCTGCACGGCAAACTGAAGCCGGGCGCCTGTTATGCGGCGCTGGATGTGGTGAACTCGAAACACCAGCGCATCCTGTTTGCCGTGAAGCTGCAACAGGTCGCGGGCCGGGACAAGAAAGTCGATATCAAGCCGTTTATCATTCAGGGTTTGCCGTCACAGGTGAAGCCGACGGATGTACTGGTGGAAACCCTGTCTGAAAATCAGGCCCGGGTTCGTCAGATCAACGAAGTCAAAGATGTCGTGGGCGAGATGGAAGGCGTGCAGTTCAAAGCCTTCAACTCCGTCACCGATTACCATGCGCAGATGTTTGAATTCGGCGTGTTGCCGAAAAAGCTGCGCAACAGCAGCGATCGGGGCAAGTTCTACCGCCTGATCGAAGCCTCGCTGTACGGCGGGATCTCAAGTGCCATCACCCGTTCGCTGCGCGACTACCTGTTGCCGCAAAACACTGGGGTGAAAAAGGCCTTTCAGGATATGGAAGCAGCCCTGCGTGAAAACCGCATGACCCTGGAAGCGATCAAGCTGACCCAGAACGATCGGGATCTGTTTAAGCACCTGATCTCCGAAGCGACCAACTATGTGGCCGCCGACTACATGCGCCACGCCAATGAGCGTCGTAAAAAGCTGGAAACAACCCTGAGCCTGCGTGGCGAGCTGACCGGCTCACGTCAGCAACTGGAAGACCAGCAGCGCGCGCTGAAAAACATGACCGGTGAGCTCGACGAGTTGACCGAGCAGGAAGGGGCGCTGGAGCAGGATCATCAGGCGGCGTCGGATCACCTGCAACTGGTTCAGACGGCGGTGCGTCAGCAGGAGAAAATCGAGCGCTATCGCGAAGATCTCGAAGAGCTGACTGAGCGCCTGGAAGAGCAGGTGATGGTAGTCGAAGAGGCTGCCGAGCAGCTGGCGATGGCTGAAGAGCAGTCGCTGCTGAGCGAAGAAGAAGTCGACAGCCTGAAAACCCAGCTGGCCGATTACCAGCAGGCGCTGGACATGCAGCAAACCCGTGCCCTGCAATACCAGCAGGCCGTCCAGGCGCTGGAAAAAGCCCGTGAGTTGGCTGAGGATCACCAGCTGCTGCCGGATCAGGCGGTGCCGTATCTGGCCCAACTGAAAAAAGAGCAGGAAACCCAGACCACGGCGCTGCTGGCGCTGAAGCACAAGCTGGACATGTCTTCGGCAGCGGCCCGTCAGTTCGATCTGGGCCTGGAGATTGTCACCACCATCGCCGGTGCCGTTGAGCGCTCGGGCGCTGCGGAGAAAGCCCGTGAGTTGATTGCCCATGCCCGCCATTTGCGTGGGATTGCCGATCGGGGTGAGCAGCTGAAATCCCAGTACCGCGATCTGGAGCGCAGCATGCGTAACCAGCGTCAGGCGCTGGAGATGGCCGAGCAATATGCCAAACGCTTTGCAATGACCCTGGATGGCGAGCTGGCGCTGGCAGAAGAGCAGGCCCGTCACGAGGCCACGCTGGAAAGTCTGGAACAGCAACAGGCCGATTTGGTTGAGCAGCGCGGTGAACTGCGCCGTCAGGAGCAGCAACTGGGCGCAGAAATCACTGCGCTGGAAGCCGCTGCGCCAGCCTGGATCGCAGCCTCAGAAGCGCTGGATAAACTGGCCGAGCAGTCGGCACAGGAGCTGTTTGACAGTCAGGCGGTGATGGCCGCCATGCAGCAGACGCTGGACAAAGAGCGCGAGGTATCTTCCTCGCGGGATCAACTGGCGCTGCGCAAACAGCAGCTGGAGCTGGATATTGAGCGTCTGGCACAGCCGGGCGGCAGCGATGATTCGCGTCTGCGCGCGCTGGCCGACACGCTGGGCGGTTGCCTGCTGTCTGAAATTTATGACGACATCACCCTCGCCGATGCGCCGTATTTCAGTGCCATGTACGGCCCGGCCCGTCACGCGATTGTGGTGCCGGACCTGAAAGGGATCAAAGAGAAACTGGTGGCGCTGGACGACTGTCCGGACGATCTCTACATCATTGAAGGCGACGCGGATTCGTTTGATGACAGCGGCTTTGACGTGGATGAGCTGGAGCAGGCAGTTTGCGTGCATCTCAACGATCGTCAACTGCGTTACTCACGTTTCCCGAAAGTGCCGTTGTTCGGCCGTGCGGCCCGTGAACAGCGCCTGGAGCAGCTGCGCGACGCGCGCGATCAGGTGGTGGAAGAGCACGCCAAGGCGGCGTTCGATGCCCAAAAACTGCAGCGTTTGTATCAGAGCTTCAACAGCTTTGTTGCGACCCATATGGGTGTGGCATTCAATGCCGATCCGGAAGCCGCGTTGAAAGTCGCCCGCGACCAGCGCAATCAGATCCAGCGTCAGCTGTCTGAAACTGCGGCGCAAGAGCAGCAACAGCGTAGCCAGCTGGCGGCAGCCCGTGAAGGCCTGACCCTGCTGGGTAAACTGAGCCCGCTGGTCAGCCTGCTGGAAGATGACACCTTGGTGGCGCGCTTTGAAGAAGTCGAGCAGCAGCTGTCGCAGTTAGATGAAGCGTGCAACTACCTGGATCGTCACGGCAAGGCCATTGCCGAGCTGGAAGGGCTGGTGTCGGCGCTGGATGCCGATCCGGAGCAGTTTGATGCCTTGCAGGCCGCATATGAGCAGGCCGACCAGCAGCTTCAGGCGCTGAAGACCAAGATCTTCACCGTGGCCGATCTGGTGGAGCGTCGTCATCACTTCAGCTACGCCGATTCGGTTGAGCTGCTGAGCAAGAGCTCGGAGCTGAATGAGCAACTGAAAGCCAAGCTGGTCGCTGCCGAGCGCGAGCGCAACCGCCATCGTGAAGCACTGAAGCAGAGCCGTGCGCAGGCCAACCAGTACAACCAGCTGTTGGCTTCGCTGAAGAGTTCGCACCAGGCCAAACTGGAAACCGTGCAGGAATTTGAGCGGGATCTGCAAGAGCTGGGTGTGCGCGCCGATGTGGAAGCCGAAGCGCGCGCCCGTCTGCGTCGTGACGAACTGAATGAGCGTCTGCACAGCTCCCGCAGCCGTCGCAGCCAGCTGGAAAAAGCGATCACTTCGGTGGAGCTGGAGCTGAAGGGGCTGGTGAAACGTCTGCGTAAAGTGGGCAAAGATTACCAGGATATTCGCAAGCTGGTGGTGGCCGCGAAAGCCGGCTGGTGTGCCGTCCTGCGTCTGGCGCGCGAGAGCGATGTCGAGCGCCGTCTGCACCGCCGCGAGATGGCCTACATGTCGGCTGATGAGCTGCGTTCGTTGTCGGATAAATCCCTGGGTGCGCTGCGCCTGGCGGTCTCGGATAACGAAGATCTGCGCGATGCGCTGCGGGCTTCGGAAGATGTCTCGCGGCCGGAGCGTAAAGTGCTGTTCTATATTGCCGTGTATCAGCACCTGCGTGAGCGGATCCGCCACGACATTATTCGGACCGATGATCCGGTTGAAGCGATCGAAGAGATGGAAGTGGAGCTGGCCCGCCTGAGCGATGAGTTGTCTGCACGTGAGCAGCGGCTGGCCATCAGTTCGGATTCGGTCGCCAATATCATTCGCAAGACCATTCAGCGTGAGCAGAACCGGATCCGGATGCTGAACCAGGGGCTGCAAAATATCGGCTTCGGCCAGGTGAAAGGCGTGCGCCTGAACGTGAAAGTGCGCGAGACGCACGAATCACTGCTGAGCGGTCTGGCAGAGCAGCAGGACCAACACCAGGATCTGTTCGGCAACCAGCGTCTGTCGTTCTCTGAAGCGATGGCCAAACTGTTCCAGCGCCTGAACCCGCACATCGATATGGGTCAGCGTTCGCCGCAAATCATGGGTGAGGAGCTGCTGGATTACCGCAACTACCTGGAGCTGAGCATTGAAGTCAACCGTGGCACCGACGGCTGGCTGCAGGCGGAATCGGGTGCGCTGTCGACCGGTGAAGCGATTGGTACCGGTCAGGCGATCCTGCTGATGGTGGTGCAGAGTTGGGAAGAAGAGTCCCGTCGTCTGCGTGGCAAAGACATCATTCCGTGTCGCCTGCTGTTCCTCGATGAGGCGGCGCGTCTGGATGCCAAGTCAATCGCCACCCTGTTTGAGTTGTGTGAGCGTCTGGATATGCAGTTGTTGATCGCTGCGCCGGAGAACATCAGTCCGGAGAAAGGGACCACCTACAAGCTGGTGCGGAAGATCTTCAAGGATCGCGAGCACGTGCATGTGGTTGGCCTGCGTGGTTTCGGTCAGGAGCCGAAAACCCCGGTGACGTTCCAGGATGCCCTGGCGCTGGCGTCAGAGCCGGCCTAACGCTGTCAAAACAGAGATCTTTTTATGATAGAGGCCGGGTTTTCCCGGCCTTTTTTGTGTGCATTTCTTATCATTCCTGACCGAATGTCTTGTTCCTAAGATCCTTATCTCATTACTTAATTGCGCCACCGATAAATAATTTGCCCTGCCATAACCCTCTAAAATTTGAACTGTTGGATTCGGTCATTCAAAACTACAAGCCAAGTAGCGCAGCGGCCGGAGCAGCCTGCTTGGTAACGACCAATTTACACGTTGTCGTAGGGGTGTAGAAGATGAGAAATATAATACTAACGATGCTTGCCACTTTGGTGGTGGCTGGGTGCGGCGGTTCAGATGGCAATAATACGGTTGTGTCTGATGCGGGTGGTGGCGCGGACAGCGTGCCGATCTCGGTCGATATTTCCAAACCACCAACGGAAGTGCCGCCAAGTGATGATGACTTACAGGCCTGTGTGGCAATAGAGTCGGTGAAACTGACCGACATTGCCGGGAATGTGGTGGAGTGGACGACGCGCAGCATGAGTAATCCTGAAGAGATGAGCTCGCAGCAGTGTATTCCGCCGGATTCTTCGATTCCGGTCGATAGCGATGGGTATCCGAAATTCATCGTGATCGATCTTTATGATATTACCGGGGTTGATCTGGTTCATCTGATTTCCGAGCAATTGGTGCCGGTCGGCGAGTACGTCAATATGAGCCTGACGATCCTGCAGGGAGAATACGGAGACTTCCTCGGCACGCCTTACTCCTATGTCGGTAGCCTGGTGGACAAACAAAAAATGGAAATTGTCGATGAGCTGACGTTTGACGGCCTGAACATCAATATTGATGTGCCGGAAACCTTCACCATGGCTTTCGATTTCCGCAGCATGATTCAGATGATTGAAGGGGCGTACCACTTGAAAAGTGAAGGGTTGCGTCTGGTCAAAAATGCCTTGTCTGGTGGTATTTTCGGGGATATCAATACCGGATCCTGCCCGTCGAATGATGACGCGTATGTCTACCTGTATGAGTCAGACAGTGAGCAATACGGGGATCTGGGATCGGAGTATACGCCGGTGATGACGGCTAAGGTGACCGAAGATAATCAGTACACCATGTCTTATGTGCCGGAAGGGGATTACGATGTGGTGCTGGTGTGTGACGGCCTGAAAGACGCACCGGATCAAATTGACCTGGATATTGATCTCGACGGCGATGCGGCGAAATACACCGATCAGCATGTCGAGAGTGGTGAGCAAAAATACCTGCCGCTTTAGCGGTGGGCTGCAACAAGCTTCGCGATGCGAAGACATGAGAGTAAATAGAGCATACCCAAACCGCCAGCGGAGTCTGGCGGGGCGGGCCCACTGCATGGGACTGGCGAGGAATAAATCCTGTGACATTCAGCTAAGATTCAGCAGACATCGGTATCATTTTGGCCGATTTAAGATGATCAACCTCTCAAAAATATGATGTCAGGAATATAAATTTCACACTGCCATCTAAATCTAACTTGCTGACCCGGCAAAAAATCCCGCTTTTCATCCGAAAATCCAGTCATTGATGCCCGACTTTTGGTGGTTGTTTTTTAATCATCAGTTCTATAGATTCCTTTCCAACGAAATTTTGGATTGATGGAAAGAGAACCTTTTATGCCTGCAGTAATGAACCTCAAGAAAGTTGTTTTTGGTGCAATGCTTGGCCTCGCTGTCACTGGCTATGGAACGGCCCAGGCTTCAAATACCACATCCCCGGCGAACCACCTGCTGTCGACCCTGAACTATGTTCAGTTGGAAGCGGAGCAGGGGGACAAAAATATGCAGCTGTTTCTGGGACGCGCGTATCTGGAAGGCACAAATGGTTTGGAAGCTGATCCGCTGAAAGGCATGTACTGGCTGGAAAAAGCATCCGTCGATATGCCGGAAGTGAAAACCATGATCGGTGATCTGTTCAAAGCAGGCCAACTGTTGCCGAAGAACAATGAACTGGCGGTACGCTGGTACACAGAAGCGGCCAAAGAAGGTGATATTGCGGCTATGGTCGAACTGGGCGCTTATTATGCTTCGGGCGCGACCGGCTCGGTTGACTGCGGCAATGCGATTAAATGGTTCAATAAAGCGGCCAACGGTGGCTCGCTGGATTCCAAGCGTAATCTGGTCTGGCTGTATGCGACGTGCTCCGATGAGCGGATGCGAGATGGTGCTCGGGCACTGAAACTGGCTAAGCAGGTCCTGAAACGTGACGGCACGGGTGATGCGGGCGATTACGATAACCTAGCGGCTGCGTACGCTGCCTGCGGTGAGTTCCGCCGAGCAGTTGAAGCGCAGGAAGTGGCGATGGATAAGCTGGAAGATACCCAAGGCCAGCGTTATGCCAAGTTTGAAAAACGCCTGAAGCTGTACCGTCAGAACCAAACGATTTTTACCGCTTCACTGTAATTTCTGTTTACTGAAAAAGCCGGCCCCACACCGCATCCCGGGGGCCGGCTTTTCTTTATCTGCCACTATTGTTCTGCTTCTGCTTCTGCTTCTGCTTCTGCTGTACGCCACCGCCTGATTCCGGACTCAATTTCCCGCTGTTGTTATCGGTTTCTCCGGCACGTTTGTGCCAGCCCGGTATCCGATGATCTCCCGTAAGGCTTAACCCAACGCATGGCTTGACCCGATGTACGATGGGTGCGTGAGCTTCCCCGGCAACAAAGCCTGCCACGCCATATTGACATTCTTAACTATAATTGAGGGGCTGATTTCCTTCTGGCTTCAACATAGAGGAAGCGAGAACAATAAAAAGGTGTGAGCATGAAACCCTCTTCCGCTGCCGAGCAACAGGAAGCTGCCAGATACGAGTGGCTTTCTTTCCTGTTTATCATCATTTTTCTGTTTCCCATTCTCTCCTTGCTGATTGTCGGCGGGTATGGCTTTGTCACCTGGGCGATGCAGATCCTGTTCATCGGCCCTCCCGGCCACGGCTGATTGACGACCCGGTATTTCAGATTCAGACGATCATGAGGTGAGGCGATGAAGCGTGTCCTGAAAGCGGTGTGGCGTACGTT
Organism: Photobacterium sp. MCCC 1A19761; assembly: GCF_037389125.1. Lineage (NCBI taxonomy): Bacteria > Pseudomonadati > Pseudomonadota > Gammaproteobacteria > Vibrionales > Vibrionaceae > Photobacterium > Photobacterium sp. MCCC 1A19761. The sequence goes on along the minus strand of NZ_JAZGTF010000001.1, from coordinate 53,520 downwards.
GTGGCGTCCGGCGATGCATATCAGTTTGGGGGTGTTGAGCCTGGGTGGGTTTATTGCCGGGATTATTTTCTGGGGTGGGTTTAATACCGCGCTGGAGCTGACCAATACGGAAAAGTTCTGCATCAGTTGTCATGAGATGCGGGACAACGTCTATCAGGAGTTGCAGGCGACCGTGCACTGGTCGAATCATTCCGGGGTTCGGGCCACCTGTCCCGATTGTCATGTCCCCCATGACTGGACCGATAAAATTGCCCGTAAGATGCAGGCCAGCAAGGAGGTGTTCGGCGCCATTTTCGGCACCATCAATACCCGTGAGAAGTTTCTCGAGAAGCGGCTGGAGCTGGCCAATCATGAATGGAAACGCTTTGCTGCCAACCGCTCGTTGGAGTGCAAGAACTGTCACGACTACGACAGCATGAAGTGGGAGGAGATGTCGGATCGGGCCCGGACGCAGATGAAGCAGGCTGCCGAACGGGATCAGAGCTGTCTGGATTGTCACAAGGGAATTGCCCATGAGTTGCCGGCTCATATGGAAAGCTCCGGCGGTATGATTGCCGAGTTGGTACAGCAAGCCAGCCACACCAGCTTTAGTGAGGGTAATAACTACTTCAGTGTCCGCTACCTGCCGATGTTCGAAGATGAAGCCATGACCCAGGACGGGGGAGAGCTGAATCCGGCTTCTGAAGTGAAGGTGGTTGCAGTGACAGACAATGCCATTCAGGTTGAGATCAGCGGCTGGCGCAAAACCAAAGGGTTCGGCCGGGTGATCAACGAAGATTTCGGCCTCAATATTCCGACGGCTGCGCTGAGCAAGGCCGTGGCGCAAAACGACAGCTTAGTGCAGGGCTTTGAAGAAAAAGAAGATGATTTGACCGGTTTGGTGTGGCAGCGGGTTTCCGTGCAACTCTGGATGGCGAAAGAATCGCTGATGGACGATGTGGATCAAATCTGGGCAACGGCGAAACCGGCGTATCAAACCAACTGTAGTGTCTGCCATACCCAGCCGGATGAAGCGCACTTTGATGCCAATACCTGGCCCGGCATGTTCAACGGCATGTTGGCGTTCGTCAACCTGGACCGTGACAGTGAAGCACTGGTGCTGAAATATCTGCAAAAACACTCCTCTGATTTTGCCGAGGGCCAACATTAAGTCTGTGAGGGAATTGCTATGTTCGTGACCCGACGTCATTTCTTAAAAGGGCTGGTGACTACCGCCTCGGTTGCTTCGGTGATTGGCCCCGGACTGCTGGCACAGGCCGCAGAATCATCCTCCCCCTATGCAGCCGCAGCGGAAGGAACCTGGAAAGTGTCCGGCTCGCACTGGGGGGCGTTCCGTGCCCGGATCTATAACGGCAAAGTGGTCGAAATCAAACCGCTGGAGCGGGATAAATATCCGTCCGATATGATCAACGGCATTCTGGGGGTGATCTACAATCCGTCGCGGGTTCGTTATCCCATGGTGCGGCTCGACTGGCTGAAAAAGCACAAATACAGCGGCGACACCCGGGGCAATAACCGGTTTGTCCGGGTAACCTGGGATGAAGCGCTGGATTTGTTTTACCAGGAGCTGGAGCGGATCCAGAAAGATTACGGCCCCTGGGCCTTGCATGCCGGGATGACGGGCTGGCGGCAAACCGGCCAGTTCCACAGCTGCGGCAACCATATGCAACGGGCCGTGGGGATGCATGGCAATTTCATGACCAAGGTCGGGGATTACTCCACCGGGGCCGGACAGACCATTCTGCCCTATGTGCTGGGTTCCACCGAAGTGTACGCTCAGGGCACCTCCTGGCCGGACATTCTGGCCAACAGTAAAACCATTGTGTTCTGGGCCAATGATCCGCTGAAAAATACCCAGGTCGGTTGGCAGTGTGAAACCCATGACTCGTACGGGTACTACGCGCAGCTGAAAGACAAAGTTGCTTCCCGGGCGATCCGGGTGATCTGCATCGATCCGGTCCGATCAAAAACCCTGAACTACCTCGATTGTGAGCACTTCTATGTCAATCCCCAGACCGATGTCGCTTTCATGCTGGCGCTGGCCCATACCCTGTACAAAGAAGAACTGTACGATAAGGCGTTTCTCGGCACATACGCACTGGGTTTTGATGACTTTATTCCCTATGTGGTCGGTGAAGGTAAAGATCAGGTGGAGAAAAGTCCGGAGTGGGCCGAGCCGATTTGCGGCGTCAAAGCCGATGCCATCCGGCAATTGGCACGGGATCTGGCCGGTGGCCGGACGCAGCTGATATTCGGTTGGGCGATCCAGCGTCAGCAACACGGTGAGCAGCCATATTGGATGGGGGCTGTTCTGGCAGCAATGCTGGGCCAGATTGGGTTGCCCGGGGGCGGGGTGTCCTATTCGCATCACTACAGCGGGGTGGGGATCCCGCCGACCGGCGCGTCGGGGCCGGGCGGCTTCCCGCGTAATCTGGATCAGGGGAAAAAGCCCAAGTGGGATAACGATGACTTCAATGGCTACAGCAGTACCATTCCGGTTGCGCGCTGGCTGGATGCCATTTTAGAACCCGGAAAAACCATCAACTACAACGGTAATCAGGTGAAGTTGCCGGATACCAAGATGCTGGTGGTCAGCGGGTGCAATCCCTGGCACCACCACCAGGACCACAACCGGATGAAACTCGCGTTTCAGAAGCTGCAAACCGTGGTGACGATCGATTTTGCCTGGAATGCGACCTGTCGTTTCTCGGATATTGTGCTGCCGGCCTGTACCCAGTTCGAGCGCAACGACCTGGATTTGTACGGTGCGTATTCGGCCTCCGGCATCCTGGCGATGCACAAGCTGGTCGATCCGCTGTATCAGTCCAAAACTGATTTTGACATTTTTACCGAGCTCTGCCGTCGTTTTGACCGGCACAAAGAGTTCACCCGCGATATGGATGAAATGACCTGGCTGAAGCAGCTCTATCAGGAGTGTCGGGATGCGAATAAAGAGACGTTTCCGATGCCGGAATTTGATGCCTTCTGGACAGAAGGACTGGTGGATTTTGGCGAGGGCCGTAACTTTATCCGCCATGCTGATTTTCGCGCCGATCCGGAAATCAGCCCGCTTGGCACACCGTCGGGATTTATAGAAATCTTCAGCCGGAAGATTGATCGTTTCGGCTATGAGGGTTGTCAGGGCCATCCGATGTGGTTTGAAAAACTCGAACGCTCCCACGGCGGACCGAAGTCAGACAAGTATCCGCTCTGGTTACAGTCTGCCCACCCGGATCAACGGCTGCACTCGCAAATGTGTGAATCGGAAGACTACCGGGCAACCTATACGGTGCAGGGGCGTGAGCCGGTGTATATCGGGCCGGAAGATGCCAAGCAACGGGGGATCAAAGACGGGGATTTGGTCCGGGTGTTTAACGATCGCGGACAGTTGCTGGCCGGTGCCCGAATTTCGGAGAACTTCCCGCCCGGGGTGATCCGGATCCATGAAGGCGCCTGGTACGGGCCGTTGAATGAGACCGTCGGGGCGCTGGATACCTATGGCGATCCGAATACCCTGACCATGGACATCGGGACCTCAGAGCTGGCACAGGCTTGCAGTGCCAACACCGTGGTGGTGGAGGTGGAGAAATACAGCGGAGAAGTGCCGCCGGTGACCGCGTTTGGCGGTCCGTTGCTGGAGAGTTGAACCCGGTTGGTTTCTCAGTAGTTGAGCCAGGAAATCAAGCCTTTGTGAGATTGGCATGAGTTCATGCGCGCAGAGTCCGGTACACTCGCGCGGTCGAGTCAGCTGGCCTGATGTAGCCAGCACGAAATGAAGCCAGAGCAGCATGAAACAAGAGCAGAAACAATTGAGCGAAGATATCAAACCAACGGCACCTGTGTATGGTGTCGGAGATAATACATTGCGCGCCGCCGGGGGAGAAGCCGGGGTGAGGAAATTGGTGGAGGCGTTTTACGCCCATATGGACATCTTGCCGGAAGCGGCGGGGATCCGGGCCATGCATGATGCGGATTTGTCGGAATCCCGTGACAAACTGACGACCTTCCTGATCGGCTGGATGGGCGGACCGTCCAATTATGCCGAAAAGTACGGCAGCATCAATATTCCCGGCGCCCACCGCCATCTGGCAATTGGGTTGGCGGAAAAAGAAGCCTGGCTGCTGTGTATGCAACGCGCTCTGGATGATCAGGGCTACGACGAGGTCTTCAAGCGCTACATCATGGTACAGCTCTCGTTTCCGGCCGAGATGTGCCGGAATCGCTGATCCCCGGGCTTGCAGGACATTTGACCTGAATAACGGATAAGCTGTGATGCAAACAGAACGCCCGGAACAGTACCGTTGCTGTTCCGGGCGTATTCGTGAACAAAAGCATCACCCCGAGGGGTCAACCATCCCAATGCTGGCGAAAGAACTCGTCAAGCGCTTCCAGGGCTTTCTCTAAATACTCTTTCCAGTCCCGATCCGGAACCGGCTTGGCAAAAGTCGGAAAGAACATCGTTTGCTGGACCTCCGTCTTGTGTTGATCAGATGTCTGCGGTCTTGATGTTGCCCTTTAAGTATATCAAAGCACGCTGGGGCCGCGGGCAGCGAGGGATTTCCGGTGCTGCCCGAACCGGGAGCGGACGGGATGCAATCCGGGAGTCGAGGGGCATTGGCTCGGCAGTGAGTCCGATGCCCTGTCCGGAAAGCTGAAAACCCTGTCCGATTGGGGAAGAATCATTTCACACAAGATCAGCAAGGAGATTAACTTTTTGTTATGACGCTTTTTTATTGATTCCAAAGTGGAATGAATTAACGTCCATCCTTTCGCTATTCAGAAGACAATCCCCGGTGATACTGTCACCTTCCACACAGTTTCAGAGCAAATTCTAAATGGAAATTTCTATAGATATTTTGGCCATGTTATTTCTGGTCGCGGGGCTGGCCGGATTTATTGATGCGATTGCCGGGGGCGGCGGCCTGTTGACCGTGCCGGCGCTGCTGGCGGCCGGGATCCCGCCGGCGCAGACGTTGGCCACCAATAAGTTGCAAAGCTCATTTGGTAGTTTTTCTGCCACCCTGTATTTCGTGCGCAGTGGCCTGGTGCGCCTGAGCGACATGCGTAATGCCATTATCTGCACCTTTATCGGCTCGATGATTGGGGCAGAGCTGGTCCAGCGGATTGATGCCGGGATCTTAACCAGCCTGATCCCCGGGCTGCTGGTTGCCATTTCGCTTTACTTTTTGTTCGCGCCTCAGGTCGGCCAGGGTGGCGGGACGCCGAAACTGTCTGACAATGCGTTTGCCCTGACGATTGGGACCGGTGTGGGGTTTTATGACGGCTTTTTCGGACCGGGTACCGGTTCGCTGTTTACCGTCGGCTTTGTGGCGATAGCGCAGCTGGGACTGGTCGAAGCCACGGCGCGGACCAAGGTGTTGAACTTCACATCCAATATTGCCGCTCTGATGTTCTTTATCCTGGCCGGGCTGCCGGTCTGGAAAGTGGGGCTGATCATGGCTGTCGGTGGCTTTATGGGCGCACGTATGGGGGCGAAAGTTGCGGTGACCAAAGGACGGCAGCTGATCCGCCCGATGGTGGTGTGTATCTCTATGTTGATGGCGCTGAAGCTGTTGTGGGAACAGAATCCGCAATGGTTTCAATAAGTGCCTGAACCCGCGCGGAACGATAGGTTTTATGCCGGTAGCATAAATGGACCGGGCGGGTGAGCTGGTCCAGAAAGTCAAAGTGATGACAGTACTCCGGGTTGATTTTGAGTGCTTTGACAATCGAGTGTGGGATCAGCGCCGGGGCAACGCCGCCGAGCGCCAGCTGTGCGGAGGCGGTATAGGAGTCCATTTCCATCAGCGGGAGGATCCCGGCCTGTTGAAGGAGGCTGGCCTGATAGGCATTCGCCGGGTTTTTCAGATCATTGACCAGCAACCCGTCCGGCTGGCGGGTGAGCGGCTGGTGGCTGACGATGGTAAAGGGCTCATCCAGCAAGTGCCGGGTGGCCAGTCCGTGGTGCGGCGGCAGGTGGCCGGCACAAAAGCCGATCGTGGCTTCGCCGGACTGGACCCGCTCAACAATCACCGGGGTGTGATGGGTCGAGATCGAAATATAGGGGTCGATGCGCAGATATTCCCCCAGGCGCTGGCCCAGATAACCGGCCACCAGGGTTTCCGAGCAGGCGAGGGAGATAAGCGTTTGATCCTGCACATGCTGCTGATCAAAAATCAGCCCTTTGAGTTCTCGATAACTCGGACCGACGTTTCGGATCAGGGCGTCGGCATCGGCGGTCAGTTTAATCCGCCGGCCGTCGGGCTCAATCAGTTTCTTCCCCAGCCGTTTTTCAAGTCCGGAAATGCGTTTGCTGACGGCACTTTGGCTGATGTACAAGGTGCTGCCTGCTTTACTCATCGTGCCTTCTTTGGCCAGGACCAATAAAGTCTCAATTCCTTCCAGTAGCACTCGATACTCCTAATCACACGGGCTGTGTTGCCATGGGGATACCGGGTGATTATATCCGCAATACATTGCTTGAGCAGCAGGAATTGGTTTCATAGGAAGAAGTGTTTTCAGAGAGAGAGGTTTGCCAGAGGAGATTTGCCAGAGAGGGGATACTTGAGCACGTGGGGAAGAGATGAGGCAGAAAGTCGAATAGGGAGGAAGGCACCGAAATAGCCGGCTGACCGGCTATCTGTTCTGTTGTGTCGACCCGTTATTCTTCAGGTGGCGTTTCTTGCTTGGTGATACTGCCCACTTCAAGCACCGCGGCAACATCCAGGTGCTCAGCATTCATCATGGAAGAGATGCGCTGAACGGAAGACAGCAGCAGCGATTGTTCCCAGTCGTCCAATTGCTGGAAACGTGAAATAAAGCTTTCCTGAAGCAACATGGGAGCCTGGGCCAGGGATTCTTTCCCCTGTTCTGTCAGGTACGCATGAACTTTACGCTTATCCAGCGTACTGCGCTCACGGACGACCAGCCCGCGTTTTTCCAGGCGATCGAGGATGGTCGTCGCTGTCGCCTGACTCATATTGGTGTTGTTTGACAACTGACGAATAGTGACCTCGCCCGAGTCACGAATCGCTCGCATCAAAACTAACTGAGGCCCTGTTAACCCTGCAACCTTATTGAGTTTTCTCGAATGCAAATCGATAGCTCGAATAATCTGTCGAAGGGCAATGAGGACTTCTTCGTGCTTGTCCATTTTACTCTCCCAAACCAATTGCCGCGAAGGTACATGAATCTCAATAAACATGAAAGACTTAGTTGCGACAAACGCGATAAAACTGCGAATCCTCAATGGAATTATCGCTGTGTTGGTAAATTAGCACAATTGCCGGGTCACTTTCGAGCGAGAAATCAGCCAGGATAAGTGAGTAGTTACTTTGAAATGCTCGCAGTGCAGAACGACAACTGAACCCATTGACAGCATAGTCTTGGTTGCACATAAGTCTGTTGTTTTTCTTTGTCCTTTTATTTATTGAGTGATTTGCTATTTCAAAGTGTAAAAAAGTTCGCTAAAATGAGCGAATAATAATGATTCTCACTAGCGTAAAGATTTGCGCGAGTGATTTGGGTATAGCAGTTTTAAAAAGGATGATGATCAGAATGAACACGAGATTTACCCGTAACCTGATTGCTGCGTCGCTGTTGACGCTACCGGTATTTGCACAAGCGGCACCAACCAAGGCTGACGTTGTTGAGCATTATGCCGACATCGCTCACAGCGTATTCAGTGACGCCCTGACGACAGCGCAGTCACTGGATAAGGCGATTGATACGCTGATCGCGAATCCGTCGGATGCGAACCTGGCTAAAGCCCGTGAGGCTTGGAAAGCGGCCCGTGTTCCTTACCAGCAGTCAGAAGTGTTCCGTTTTGGTAATGCCGTGGTTGATGATTGGGAAGGTCAGCTGAACGCCTGGCCACTGGATGAAGGCCTGATTGACTACGTTGCGAATGACTACCACTACGAGCTGGGTAATGAAGGCGCGAAGGCCAACATCATCGCGAATCAAGCGCTGCAAATCGGCAACAGCCAAATCGATGTTTCTAAGATCACCCCTGAGCTGCTGGCTGATCTGAACGAGCTGGGCGGTTCTGAAGCCAACGTTGCGACAGGCTACCACGCGATTGAATTCCTGCTGTGGGGCCAGGATCTGAACGGCACGAATAAGGGTGCCGGTGAGCGTCAGGCCTCGGACTTTGCTTACGGTGAAGCATGTACCAATGATAACTGTGACCGTCGTCGCGCGTACCTGAAAGCGGCTTCTGAGCTGCTGCAAAGCGACCTGACCTGGATGACCCAGCAGTGGGCAGCGAACGTGAAGGGCAATTATCGTACTGAACTGCTGGCTGACACGCCGGAGAACGGTCTGCGTAAAATGCTGTTCGGCATGGGATCTCTGTCGCTGGGTGAGCTGGCGGGCGAGCGAATGAAAGTTGCCCTGGAAGCAAACTCAACAGAAGACGAGCACGATTGTTTCTCGGATAACACCCACAACTCGCACTACTACAACGAGCAAGGGATCTACAACGTTTACACCGGGACTTACATGCGTGTGAACGGCACGCTGGTTTCTGGTCCGGGTATCCACGCCCTGGTTGAGCAGAAAGACAAGCAAGCGGCGAAAGAGATCCAGGCTGAGTTTGACCGTGCCCGTAGCCAGGTTTATACCCTGGTTCAGTCTGCGGAGAAGCAGAACCAGTACTTTGATCAGCTAATTGCTGCGGACAACAAAGCAGGGAATGCCTTGGTCACTGAGTCAATCAGTGCGCTGGTGAAGCAGACGGCTGAGATTGAACGTGCGGCCAGCATCATTGGGATCAGCAACCTGAACCCGGATACTGCAGATCACCAATTCTAAGCAATTGTTCAGCACCCAAACCGATTCAAGGGCTCACACGAGCCCTTTTTAACATTACAATCAGCAGAGTATGTAACATGAAGTTGTACCTTACGGCAGCATGGATTTCTATGGCTGCATGCTCCTTTACGGCCTTCGCGCAAGCAACCGGCTCTGAGTCCAAACCAGCATCCGTCACCACTGAGAAATCCGGCGGTGGCACCACTGTCAATAAATCCGGCCCAAACGCTTTCTCTCTTCCGGCGGCCAACTTGCCGATGTCGAAACGCCTGGACTTTAGTGTCGGGAACAGTTTCTTCCGTAATCCCTGGGTTCAGGCACCGGCAACCACTGATGCCCGGGATGGTCTGGGGCCGATTTTTAACACCAACGGGTGTCAGAACTGCCATATCAAAGACGGCCGTGGCCATCCGCCGGAGCCGGGGGATGGCAATGCGGTCTCGATGTTGGTGCGCTTGAGCATTCCGGCAACGACTGCAGAGCAGCAGCGGGCGCTAATTTTCGGCGGCGTGATCCCGGATCCAATTTATGGCGATCAGCTGCAGGATTTTGCCAACCCGGGTGCCAAACCGGAGGGGCAGGTGGCGGTCACTTATCTCGATGTGCCCGTGACTTTTGCCGACGGGGAAGTGGTGACACTGCGCCAGCCTGAGGTGTCGATTTCTGAGCTCAACTATGGCGCCCTGCACCCGGACGTCATGCTTTCGGCGCGTATCGCCCCGCCGATGATTGGTCTGGGCCTGCTGGAGCAAATTCCGGAACACACGCTTGAAGCTTTTGCCCGCGAGCAACGCGAAGCCGGACAAGGCGTGTCCGGGAAACTGAACAAGGTCTGGGATGTCCAGCAGCAGAAAACCGTGACCGGCCGTTTTGGCTGGAAAGCCGGGCAGCCGACGGTGATGCAGCAAAATGCGGCCGCCTTTAACGGCGATGTCGGCTTGACCAGCAGACTGTTCCCTCAGGAGAACTGCAGTGCGCAACAGACTGTCTGTTCGGAGCTGCCGAGTGGCGGTGAGCCGGAAGTGAGCGATAACGTGCTGAACTTCGTTGAGTTTTATGCCCGTCACCTAGCGGTGCCGGCGCGTCGGAATGTGGATGACCCGCAAGTGAAACTGGGCGAGTCTCTGTTTGCCAAGGTCGGCTGTGAAAGTTGTCACCAGACATCGGTCAAAACGGCAAAGAATGATGCACTCCCGGCGCTGTCGGAGCAGTTGATCCATCCGTATACCGATCTGCTGCTGCATGATATGGGCGAAGGACTGGCGGATCACCGCGGCGAATTCCTGGCCAATGGCCGTGAATGGCGTACCGCGCCGCTGTGGGGGATTGGCTATACCGAAGAAGTGAACGGCCACAGCTACTTCCTGCATGACGGTCGGGCCCGTAATTTAATGGAAGCGATTCTCTGGCATGGCGGCGAAGCACAGCAAAGTCGTGATAAAGTGTTGATGCTATCTAAGAATGAGCGCGATGCATTGATTGCCTTTTTGCAATCGTTATAGGGAGAAAGCATGAGAAGTTCTGTATTGTCAGTGGCTGCCGCGGCGCTGCTGATGACCGGTTGCCAAGAGCAGCAGACGATGAGTGAGGCGGTGCACCAGCTGCATGTCACGTCGGCGGAAGATTTTGCGAAAGCGGCCGGGCAGCTGAACCAGGATCTGGAAGCCGTTTGCGAAAGCTATAGCCCGGCTTCGCTGGCTGCGGCGCAGCAGTCCTGGCGTCAGGTCATGGATCGCTGGATGGTTTTTCAGGGCCGGGAGAAAGGCAGTGAAGCTGCATTGGCGCTGAGCTGGCAAATCCAGTTCTGGCCGGATAAGAAAGACATCACCGGCGTGAAGCTCAACCAGTTGCTGAAGCAGGAAAAATCCTGGACGGTCGCGGATGTGGCTGAACAGAGCGTGGCGGTGCAGGGGCTGGGTGCAACCGAATGGTTCCTGTATGAGCACGCGGATCAGCTTGAAAATGGTCAGGGTTGTGCGTTGGTGGGTGCTATCGGCGGTCGAATCCAGCAAAGCAGTGAGCAACTGCTGGCGGCCTGGCAGAACAATCCGTGGCAGCAGATGACGCCGCAAATGGCGCTCGGTGAGTATCTGGGGGCGCTGAATAATCAGCTTGATTACAGTATGAAAAAACTGGGTCGACCATTGGGGAAACCGGGTTCGCCGAAGCCTTATCAGGCTGAAGCCTGGCGTTCGCAAACCTCGCTGAGCCACCTGAAAGCCAGCGTAGCTGCAATGCAGCAGTTGTACCTGGCCGGTGGTCACGGTATCGATGCCTTGTTGCGAGAGCAGGGTTTCAGCGAGACGGCGGATCGGATCAACAACCAGTTCATTGCTTTACTGGCTGACTGGCCGCAGTCTGACGCCATGGTGCCGATGCTGAAAACCGTGGCGGGGTATCGCGAGTTGCTGAAGATTTACAATGGCCTGGAATATATCCGGATTGCGTTGCATGACGAGGTGGCGCCGGAGTTAAAAGTCGTTGTGGGGTTCAATGCAACCGATGGTGACTGATACAACACGACGGAAATTACTGCGTGCGGCCCTGGGGGCCGCCACGCTGGCACCGGTTGCGACGGCTCTGACGGCATGTTCCGGGACGACCTCGACCGCTCAGTCGACCCCGCGGATCATCGGGTGTAGCCGAACCGCCAATGGCAACTATGCGGTGGTCGTGGCCTCCCAGGACGGTCAGCCGATTTATCGCTGTGCCCTGCCGGGTCGAGGCCATGGAGTTGCCCTGCAACCGGGCGGTACCCTGGCGGCGGCATTCAGTCGGCGTCCGGGGCAGTACCTGCAGGTGATCGATTATCGCAGCGGAGAAGAATGGCCGATCCGGGCCGCGGATCCCGGGCGGCACTTTTACGGCCACGGGGTGTTTTCTGCCGACGGTCAGTACCTTTACACCACGGAAGGGGTCCGTACCACCAGTGAAGGGGTGATCGGGGTATACCAGGTGACACCGGGTCTGCCGAAGGTGGCCGAATATACCGGATTTGGCATTGGCCCCCATGAAGTGGTGCTGGTCGATGAGCATACCCTGGCAATCGGTGTCGGTGGTGTGCACACGCAGGGGCGAACACCGCTGAATCTGGAGACCATGCAACCGGCACTGGTGTATCTGGATGCCCGAAACGGCGCGTTGCTGGAGAAAGTTACCCTGGCGGATAAGCGCCTGAGTATCCGCCACCTGAGCGTGACCGATACCGGGGAAGTGGCGTGCGGCCAGCAGTACCGCGGAGAGCCTGAGCAGGCAGCCCCGCTGGTGGCGCTGCACCGCCGGGGAGAACCGCTTCGCCAGTTACTGGCTGAGGATGAGCAGTGGCTGCGGTTCAACCACTATATTGCCAGTATCGCCAGTGTAGACGGCTATTTGCTCGCCACTTCGCCACGGGGGAATTGCTACGGGATTTGGCATGAAGCCAGCCGCGAGCTGGTTGAAATCCGCCCGTTAGTGGATGCTTCAGGTGTTGGGGTAATTCAGGGTGAATGGCTGGTCGGCTCCGGCTCCGGCAAAGTGCTGACTATCACACCGCCAGCCAATGCCGTCGGGTTCCAAAGCCCGGTGATGTGGGACAATCACTGGAATGTGCTCCCGGGTTAACCGGGCTCCCACTACGACCGGGCTCTCACTACGACCGGGTAGCCACAACCGGGAACTACCACGACGGAAGTCTGGCTTCCTGACAAGCGCCATCGGCTGGAATATCACCTTTCTGGGACAAAATCGTCTGCCGTGGCGCTTATACCTGCCGTCGTCATTTTCCGACTCGCTATGTTCGCAGTTGGGTAAGCTGCTATCTTTTTGAACATCTGTCTCTCTGCTCAGCCTTCCCGTGTTCCTCTCTCCTTGAGTCGCTATCTCTCTGAAAGGCAAGTTTAACGCGCTTTTCCACTGGTCGAGTTTAAGTATTGAAACATTTCTGCTCCGCGGCACCGACTAAATTTAAGTCCGTCACGCTTCGAATTTGCCATACTTAAAATGTTGTAAACGGGGAGCTCCCATGGCTATATCAAAGCTTCGTTGTCTCGGGCTTGTTGTGATGGTCACTGCTCAGATGGTGTCGGCCGAGACCTTGTCCCCTGCACAGGCGCCGGTCGCGGCGTTGGATGCCGCAGAGCCGACGGTTGCCGCAATCGCCCCCCAGGTGGATGCCGAACAGTGGGTGCGTCAAACGACGAGCAATCTTTCGAGCGTCCGCTACATCAATCAATTGGCAGCCTTGTATCTGGCAAATGGCTACGCACCGTTGTGGCAGGATTCACTGGCCACCACAGCACTGGAAGAGCAATTGCAATTGCTCGCGCTGTCCGGGGTCAGTGCTGACTTCTCCCGTCGTTACGCGCAACTGGCTCACCTGAAACAGTCCAATGACTGGCGTCAATATGATCTGTTGGCCACCGATACCTTACTGGCTTATATGAGTTACCTCGAAGGCCTGCCGGAGTATGGCCGGGGTTGGCTGTTCGGGGCCGGGATCGACCCAAGCTTACCGTTGCCCTCTTCTCAGGGTTTGAATCATCTGAACAGCGCGATCGAAACCGGGCAACTACACGCATTTATTGCCGCGTTGAAACCGCAGGATCGGCGCTACACCCAATTGCAGCGGGCCATTGATGCCCTAGCGCAGCACAGCCAGGCGTCCTGGCCCGGCTTTTATCAACCGGGCTATATCCGGCTGGGGACCCGGCTTCAACAGCCAGAGGCCCTGATCACCCGCCTGGAACAACTGGGCGATTTAACGCCTTACCAGGCCGCGCAGCTGCGGACGTCAAACGTGCGGATCTACAATATCGATTTAGCCAATGCAATGAAGCGGTTTCAGGAGCGGCATGGGCTAAAAGTGGATGGTGTGATCGGCCCGCAGACCCGCTACTGGCTGATGATGCCGGTGCAGGAGCGGATCCGGATCCTGGCCCTGAATGCCCAGCGCTTACGCCTGTGGCCTGCCGATTTCCCGTCAATGCTGGTAGTGAACATACCGGCTTATGATATGAGCCTGTGGTTGGACAATAAACACGTGCTGGACAGCAAAGTGATTGTCGGGCGTCCCAGTCGTCCGACGCCGCTGATGAGTTCGACGGTCGCGTCTGTGGTATTTAACCCGTACTGGAATGTACCCAACTCCATTATGCGCAAAGATATTCTGCCGAAGGCCCGTTATGATCGCGGTTATCTGTATCGTAACGGCTTTCGGGTGATCCGGAGTTGGGACAGCTCAGAGCAAATCCCGATTCACACGATTGACTGGCGTCTGGTGAATGCGAAAGCCTTTCCGTACCGGCTGCGCCAGCAACCGGGGGAAAAGAACGCGCTGGGCCGGTTTAAATTCAATATCCCGAACAATAACGCGATTTATCTGCATGACACCCCTGCCAAAAGCTTGTTTAACAAAACCACGCGGGCGTTCAGTTCGGGGTGTATTCGGGTGGAACATGCGGACGATCTAGCCCGGATTTTGCTAACGGACTCCGGGGTTTCGCCGCAGCGGGTCGATGAGTTGAAAGCAAGAACGAACACCCGAACTGTCGGGCTTAGTAATCAGGTCAAGGTTCATCTGATTTATCAGACAGCCTGGGTTGACGAAGACGGGCAGGTGAACTTCCGCAATGATGTCTACAGCTATGATCAAATTAACCCGATGTCGCAAAAAGAAGAAAAATTTACATTTCTTTTTTCGGGTGAAAATCCTTACTAGTCAATAATTAGTCAAAAATCAACCTGGAGAGTGTCGGAATTTTGTCATTTTGGGGTTTGACTGAATAAAAACCGAACGTTATCTTGCAGTTCGTTTTGCCGTCACTGGCTCGATTCAAGCAAGAAAATGGTTTAGGTTAGGATGTCTGAGATTGATTACAAGCGCCGCCAGTTGTTGGTTGCTGGAGGGATGGCTGTTGGCGCATGTTTACTGCCTGGAACGGCATTTTCTAGTCCGTATAAAGCTTCTGGTTCTGACAAAGCTTCTGGCGCTCATAAAGCGATAAGCGCTCGAACGCTTTCCTTGTGTAATATCCACACCCGCGAGGATCTCGAAACTCAGTATTTTGACGGAAAAATCTATATCCGGCAGGAGTTGCAACGGATCAACCATATCTGCCGTGACTTTCGACGCAATGAAGTCGCGCATATGGATCGACGTTTGTTTGATGCCATCACCGAGATCCAGGAAGGATTGGGTCACAAAGGCCAGGTGCGCATCATTTCGGGATACCGATCACCAGAAACGAATAGCGCCTTGCAAAAAAATGGTGGTGTGGCGAAAAAAAGCTATCATATGAAAGGCCAAGCGATCGACTTCAATCTGGAAGGCGTGCCGCTGTCGAAAGTGCGCAATGCGGCGCTGGAACTTCGCCTCGGCGGGGTGGGGTATTACCCGAGTAGCGGTTTTATCCACATTGATACCGGCCCGGTTCGTCGCTGGTGATCACCCTGCTGCGCTATCAAATCGAATAATTCCAAAGCCGGTTTCTGTCTCCCTCTCTTGACAGATTCCGGCTTTGTTGTTTCTGTCGGGTGGATTTGAGATTGGTCGTCGCCCCGCTCCTCATGGTATCCTGCGGCCAGTTGATTGATGTTTAGGATAGGGCTATGAGTCTTCAGTATACAATTGTTCCGGTGACCCCGTTTCAGCAAAATTGCTCCATTGTCTGGTGTGATGAAACCCATGAAGCCGCGCTGGTGGATCCGGGTGGCGATATCGCACAGCTCAAAGCCAAGGTGCAAGAGTTGGGAGTGACCGTCACCAAGCTGATCCTGACCCACGGCCATCTGGATCATGTCGGCGGCACTGCGCCGCTGGCGGCTGAACTGAATGTCCCGATCATTGGTCCGCATCAAGACGATGCGTTCTGGCTGCAGGGCTTGCCTGAGCAGAGCCAGATGTTCGGCTTCCCGCGCACTGAGGCCTTTGAGCCGGATCAGTGGCTGGCAGAGGGAGACGAGATCACCGTCGGCAACCAATCCCTGCAGGTGTACCACACACCGGGCCATACCCCGGGTCATGTCGTGTTATTCAGCGATTCGGCCCGGTTGGCATTTGTCGGGGATGTCCTGTTTAAAGGCGGGATTGGCCGGACTGATTTTCCGCAAGGCGATTACCAGACCCTGATCAATGCCATCAAAGGGAAGTTGTGGCCGCTCGGTAACGATGTCACTTTCATTCCGGGCCACGGGCCGCAATCGACGTTTGGCCAGGAGCGTGCTTCCAACCCGTTTGTCGCCGACGAAATGCCGCTGTATTAACGCCGGATGCTGACGCGCTTCGTCACGCGTACGTGACAGTTTTGGGGCCGTCAGCGCGCCGCAAGATAGCGCCGGGTCAGCCCAACGAAGTCATCCGTTGGGCGATCCAGTAAATCTTCGGAAATAAAAAAGTCATATCCCAGCAGTTCGCGATTGTACTTCATCCGGTTGGCCAGCATGGCTAGCAGTCCTTTGAGGGGCTTTCCGCTGCGGGTGATAAAATGCCGGTCGTCGAACAGCATATCTTCGATGTGGTGTGGCGGGTGCTCTGCCCGGCGATAGGCCATGATCAGCAATGCGCGCTGCTCCATCAGGATTTTGCTGGCAATTCGCGGGCAAATCGACTCCAGAAACTCATCATACTCCTTCAGCCGGACCCCGACCCAGGGAATGGGCTGATACCAGCCCTGATACCCGACTGTGGCCGGGCCAATCTCCGCAATGTTGCTCCAGCGTGCCAACCAGCCGCCGGACGGGCTGTGAAACTGCAAGTGCATAAACGTCAGGGTAAAGGACACTTCCGGATCCTGAGTTTGCTTGATCCCGATAATCAGCAGGGTGACTGCGGCGAGTAGCAGCAGCGCGACGGCAGCCGAGTTGATTTGCGGATACCTGAAGACCAGTATCCCCACCGCAATGAAGGCACTCAAGCTGAACAACAGCCAGAAGCTGCGCGGTTTGGTCGTGAGCGGTTTGATGTAGCGGGTTTTCAAGCAGCCCTCCTTCCCGGGGATGATGGCCTGTGGTGTCTCACGCTCCCCCCGGCACGATTGCATCGGCCATAGGTGAGGGGAGCGCCGAACAGACGGATACGCTTCTGCGTTAATTATGGTTGATGATCGGAAAAGGGGCCTGATGATGCCGCGACTTAGCTCACAATAAGCGTTCTTTTTCATATTCCGGGCCGTTTACTGCATATGTCTGCTGAATTTGATTGATTGTCCGGAAATAACAACTTTTTCCTGCCGGGAAATTTTCATGAAATGAGAAGTTATCTCATATTTTTGTCTAAAATCACGTTTTGTTGTTGGTTAAATAGCCGTTTGCTGGCAATTCTCTGACATCCTTGGTATAACACGCGCTTACTTTTTCCCGCTGGCGATACCGATCGGGTAACTTACTGATTGGTATATGGTGGTGACTGAAAGTAGTGCAACGGAGTAGGAAATTTAATGAGAATCTCTCACAAACGTAAAGTACAGCTGAAGCTGCAAAAGCGCGTGATGGCAACTGTAGCAGTAGCAAAACCGGCAGCAGCGAAAGCTGTGAAAAAAGCACCAACTGCAGAAACAGTAAAAGCTGCCCCAGCGGCAAAACCTGTTGAGAAACAACAGGCAGCTCCAGCGACGCCTGTGGCGACACAGGTGTCACTGACACCAAAACAGCAAGCCGTGCTGGACATTGTTGTGACCCATGCTGAAGGGATCAACCCGAAAGGGATCGGTCTGCAGGCGGGTCAGGAAGAAGCGAAAGCGGCATCCTGGGCCACGGGCGCGCTGAAAAAACTGGCCGAAGAAGGTCTGGTGGAGCGTATCCAACTGGCAGGCAACAAAGTACTGTACAAAGCGGTATAAGCCTGTGAACCCGTTCCTGCCAGACAGGAGCGGGTGACTTTTTCTGTTCCTGTTTTCTCCCTCCTCTTGGTTTCTTCCTGTGTTGTATCTGCCGGGTTGTTTCTTTCCTGATTGATGTTCTTCTTTTTGATCACGCAGCGTTTTTTTCTTAAGACTCGCCTGATCCCCCGTTTTCTTTTCCGAATATGCGCTGAGCGTCTTTTTTCTAAGACTTGCAGCAGGGCGGCTTGGTCGTTGATTTTTCCCGTGAAAATGCTGTCCCCATGCTGAAAGATCCGGCGGTAGCCGGATTGGCACAGATTATTGCTCAGATTTCTGTAAGCTCTGCTATAACTTACATAACAAGGTACACGTTGCTGAGAAATTGAGAATCGGAGGCAGTTTATGACGATGATCAGTGCGAGAGAGTTTGCCTGCTGGCTCCGCAACCGCTTTGCTGATGAGGAGCAGGGCGTCTGCCTGACCCGCGACGACATCAATCAGCTGACTGGCCGGCAGGGGTTTACGCTCGATTTTGTGCATGACATTCATTATGAGCTGATGCAGCACGGGATGGCATTTGTCACCGATACGTGCCGAGAAACGTTTTATTTGATGCCGGTTTCGAAAAAGCCCTGGCGGGAGCAACTGGAAAGCCAGTATGAACGGGAGCTTTTTTATAATGTGCTGCCCCTGGACAAGTCCGGGTAGGCCGCACGTCCCAAGCCCCAAATCCTAAGACCCCAAGACCGAAGGCGGGACTGTGAGCGATGCGCTTTGCAGCTACACTCGTTTTACAGGTAGATTGGCTTTGCAGGTAGATTGATTTTGCGTGCGGGTAGATAGGCTTTGCTGGTATCAGGAGTTTAACCGATCAAAAAAGGGCGCTTGGCGCCCTTTTTTGTTGTTCATTGCATTTACCTTACAGGACCGCGGCAATCCCGGCACACAGCGGCTGCATGTTGGCTTTGGTCATCCCGGCAACACTGATCCGGCCTGAGCCAACGATATAAATCCCGAACTCATCTTTCAGGCGCTGGACCTGGGCTTTATTCAGGCCAGAGAACGAGAACATGCCGTTCTGGCGCTCAATGAAGCTGAAGTCCGCTTCGACACCCAGCTCTTTTAGGGTCTGAACAAACAGGGTCCGCATTTCCTGGATGCGCTCGCGCATGTCGGCCACTTCCTGCTCCCACTCCGCACGAAGGGCGTCATCGTTCAGAATTTCGGTTACCACGGCGGCACCGTGCGCTGGTGGGTTGGAGTAGATCACTCGGGCAATCGCTTTCACTTGGCTGAAGGCGGTTTCTGCCTGATCTGCGGTATCCGCAACCAGGGTGAAGGCACCGACACGCTCGTTGTACAGACCGAAGTTTTTCGAGAACGAGCTGGCAACCAGCAGTTCTTTACATTGTTCGGCGAAAATGCGCAGGCCCTGGGCATCTTCTTCTACACCTTTGGCAAAGCCCTGGTAGGCAAAGTCAAACATTGGCAGCAGTTGTTTTTCAACGCACAGCTCGGCCAGTTTTTGCCATTGCGCGGCATCCGGGTCGATCCCGGTTGGGTTGTGGCAGCAGCCGTGCAGCAGGACAACGTCGCCCGGTGCAGCAGTCGCCAGATCGGCCAGAGCTGCATCGAAATCCATGTCTTTGGTTTCTGCGTTGTAGTAGCTGTACTGGGCTGTTTCCAGACCGGCTGCAGTGAATACGCCGTTGTGGTTCGCCCAGGTTGGGTTACTGATCCACACTTTCACGTCACCCAGCTGGCGCTTGATGAATTCGGCGGCCACACGAAGGGCACCGGTACCACCCGGCGCTTGAGCGGTTTTGGCGCGCTTGGATGAAATGATCGCTGCATCTGCACCGAACAGCAGTTGTTGAACTGCAAGACCGTACTCGGCGGTGCCCGGAATGCTCAGGTAAGATTTGGTGGTTTCTTTTTCCAGCAAAATGGCTTCGGCTTTCTTCACCGTGCTCAGGACTGGCGTGTTGCCGGACTCATTCTTGTAAATCCCGACACCCAGGTTGATTTTCTCTGAGCGGGGATCGTTTTTAAACTCTTCAGTGAGGCCAAGAATCGGGTCGGCAGGGGCAGCAGTGATCTTTTCAAACATTGTGGGTCTTCCATGCAAGTTAAACAAAGGGCGATGGCCCTATTTATACCTTGTGTGCGTCACCCTTGACAACAGCAGGTTACACTTTCAGTGAAGTTTTCACGCTGCGTTGTAAACGATTGCGCAATTAAAAGCCAGACAAGAAAAAAGGCTACCTGAACAGGTAGCCTTTTGGGTGTCTTGTGCCGCGGATCAGAAGTTCGCTGAACGCGGTGTCCGTGGGAATGGGATCACGTCACGAACGTTCGCCATACCGGTCACGTAAGAAACCAGACGCTCGAAGCCCAGACCGAAGCCCGCGTGTGGTACTGTGCCGTAACGGCGCAGGTCGCGGTACCAGTTCATGTGCTCCGGATCAATGCCCATCTCAATCATGCGCTTGTCCAGCAGTTCCAGACGCTCTTCACGCTGAGAGCCACCGATGATTTCACCAATGCCCGGTGCCAGAACGTCCATCGCCGCAACGGTTTTGCCGTCTTCGTTCATACGCATGTAGAACGCTTTGATGTCTTTCGGGTAGTTCTTCACAATCACCGGCGCTTTGAAGTGTTCTTCAGCCAGGTAGCGCTCATGCTCAGAAGACATGTCGATACCCCACTCAACGTCGAACTCAAAGTCGCGGCCAGAGTCTTTCAGGATCTGGATGGCATCGGTGTAGTCCACCTGAGCGAAATCCGAGTCTACAAACTGCTCCAGACGGGTGATGGCGTCTTTGCTGATGCGTTGCGCGAAGAACTCCAGGTCATCGCGACGCTCGTCCAGCACGGCTTTGAACACATACTTCAGCATGTCTTCTGCCAGTTTGGCAACATCGTCCAGATCGGCGAAAGCAACTTCCGGCTCAACCATCCAGAATTCCGCCAGGTGACGGCTGGTGTTGGAGTTTTCAGCACGGAACGTCGGACCGAAGGTGTAGACCTTGCTCAGGGCACAAGCATAAGCTTCGGCGTTCAGCTGACCAGATACCGTCAGGAAGGTTTCTTTACCAAAGAAATCTTCGTTGTAATCCACGTCGCCTTTGTCGGTGCGTGGCAGGTTCGTCATGTCCAGTGTTGATACGCGGAACATCTCACCGGCACCTTCACAGTCAGATGCGGTGATCAGCGGCGCAGACATCCAGAAGAAGCCTTGCTCGTGGTAGAAGCGGTGGATCGCTTGTGACAGGCAGTTGCGGACACGGGCTACCGCGCCAATCACGTTGGTACGCGGACGCAGGTGAGCAACTTCACGCAGGTACTCAATCGAATGGCGGGTTTTTGCCATTGGATAAGTATCGGCATCTTCAACCCAGCCAACCACTTTTACTTCGGTTGCAGCCAGCTCGAAATCCTGACCTTTTGCTGGTGAGGCAACGATTTTACCAGTGACCTCAACAGAGCAACCAGTCGTCAGTTTCAGTACTTCATCCTGGTAATTATTTAACTCATTAGGGACCACGGCCTGAATCGGGTCGAAACAAGAGCCGTCATAAATGGCAAGGAAAGAGATTCCGGCTTTGGAATCACGACGTGAGCGGATCCAACCGCGGACAGTGACTTCAGTGTCTACTGCCAGCTTTCCGCTTAGTACGTCTGTTACAGGCGCGTAAGTCATGTTTAAATTATTCTCCGTTAAGGCGCTTTATACATCTATGTTTAAACAGTTTAAATATAGAGTCCGAAGAAGCAATATTACCTGTCTTACAACAGGCATCAAGCCTTCTTATCGCCCGAAAGGGTAAATTGACGCAGTAAATGTTCTAACTGCTCGACCAATTGCTCAAGATTTACGCTGATCTCTCGTGATTGTAGCGCACGGCTGGAGGTATCGTCGGCATGGCTGGTGATTGTTTCCACTTTGGTGCGGATAGAATCGACCATGCTGGCCTGGGCGCTGCTTTGTTGTTGAATGTCGTTGGCATGATGATTCACCACCTGGATCCCGTTGCCGATTTCCGACAGCGCCCTGGAGAGTTGTTCAATGGTTTCCATTTTGCTGTACGCCGTCTGGCAGGTGTCTTCCACAGCACTGGCTGAGGCTTCACAATCGGCATGCAGCGCCTGGATAATCGACTGGATGTCGCCGGTGGCCTGATGCGTGCGATTAGCCAGGTTACGTACCTCTTCCGCGACCACGGCAAACCCGCGTCCCTGTTCACCGGCTCGGGCGGCTTCAATCGCGGCGTTCAGCGCCAGCAAGTTGGTTTGCTCGGCAATCCCGCGGATCACGTCGAGAATGCTGGTGACCTGCTGGCTTTGTTCGTTGAGGTTATCGATCCGAACCTTGACGTTTTCAATGTCGGTGACCAGGTGCTTGATGCCTGCACCAGCATCATCGGCCAGGCGAGTGCCTTCCAATGCGGCATCCGCAGCACTTTCACTGAGGCTGGCCGCTTCCGTGGTGCGGCGTTCGACATCGTGTTGCTGATGTTGCATCTCGTCGATGGCCGTGAGCATCTCGGATGTTTCGAGGCGCTGGCTGTCGGCGGCGCTGGTGGTATCGGACGAGACCCGGATCAACTGGTTGGCCTGTTGGGTCAGCGATTCAGAGGTATTCTGGACCTGCTGCAGGCTGGCGGTGAAGTTATCCAGCATCTGGTCATAGCTGCGGCAGAGCTCGCCGATTTCATCGGTGCGATTTTCATTGAGGCGGCCACTGAGATCCTGATACAGGCTGGTCTGCTTCATATAGCTCGACACCCGGAGCAATGGACGAACGATCATCCGGCGGATTAGGGTCAGGGCGAACAGGAAGCCGGTCGCTGCGATAATGGCCATGATCCCGGCGGTGATCAGTAACTGCTCATCAACCCGCTGGTACAGCGGTCCCAGATTGTATTCCAGCCGTACGACCCCGAGAACTTCACCCTCTTCGGCCAGGTGGCACTGGATACAATTGGTGCCGCGATAATTACTGCTGGCTTTCATCGGCAGGGCAACGAGCAGGGTTTTACCGCTGTCAGTGGTGATGGTTTCGCTGATCTGCTCTCCTTTGAGCGCCCGTTGGTCAAAGTCATCGATTGGGGCCTGATTCTCAAAGCCAGGACCGTAAAGCTTGGTGACTGCCGGACCCCGGATGACGCGGACGTTTTCAATCCCTTTGTGCGACAGCACTTTGTCCCGCAGCGTTTCCCGCTGCGACATGGTGCCGGTCAGCATCATCATGTTCAGGCTGTCGAAATAGTTGCCGGCTTTATCTAACGTTTGTTCACTAATCACCGACTCCAGCAGGGCTTTCTGCTGGCGGGACTCATATGCCAGGGAGGTGATCAGTACAATGGCAAAAACAATAAACAGCGTCAGGAGGAGCTTATGAGCAATAGTTAAGCGCATCTTCCATGGTCTCTTCGATAGGGCAGCAGGTTTTTGTAATAGTTCTTACATTATTTTTATGGACATAGTGTAGTGTTTACGCTTGTTAAAAAATAGTGCCGCAGTAGTTATTGTGACGTTGAACACGCCGCCAACTTCACATTTTGCACACAATTGGCCACGTGCTGAATTAACGGTCGCAGACGAAAAAAAGCTCGCATTGCGAGCTTTATCTTAGTGAGTGCCTCTGCAGAAGCGCGACATGACGGAACAGCCTACTGGCTCTGGGTAAAGCCACATGTTTGCCCGTCGTTAAGAACCGTGCCGGCAACCGGGCCTTGTGGCTCACCATCTGCGGGTGGCTCTGCCGGTGGATTGACCGGTTCGGTAATGGGCACCACATTCGGCACCGTGCCGGCGTCGACCAGAGTAACCAGATCACTCCACATTTCGCCGTCAGTGGCGGCGTACTGCAAATCCGGGTCGTTCTGCCAGCGTGCCTGGTGGTTGAACGCTTTGATCGCAAAACCCAGACCGTCGGTGTCGGTCATCGCGATGCGTTCGTTCATCGAACCATCCACGGCCTCATAATAGAGAGTGCCGTCTTCTTCCAGTTTCCAGCGGATCGGAAAGTTAAAGCCACAGCCATCCGAGTCGACATAGTTGCCGAGGAAAAAGTCGCCCTGGAAGTTATCGCTCAGCTTGAGAAAACGCGAGCTGTCGCCGATGAACCGCAGCGCCCGGTCGTCACTCGTATCGCCACTCTGGCCAATCAGCAGCGCTTGGGTGAAACGGGGGTTACGCTGCTCCCAGATCTGTTTACACAGCGCTGTTTGGTCCTGATATTGCGTCAGCGTTTTCTTCGTGACCGGGGTGGTGGTCGCGCTGTCCCAGCCCGAATCCTGAGTTGCACAGGCCGCCAGCTGGCCGGGGCTGTATTCTTTGCTGATCAGGGTAAAAATGAGATCCGCCTCAGGCTGTGCGCCATAGGCTTTGACGGCCAGAAGTTTCCGGCTGTAGTCGACGCTGGTGAGCGCCCAGTATTCGAATTCATCCGGCGTGGCGGTATTGGGGGTCAGCTTGAGATAGCCCTGTTCGGTCAGGGACCAACTGCGGCTGCCGCCCTGGCGCAGGCCATGGACGTAGTATTCCCAGCTGTTGTTGCTGCGCAAAATGGTGGTGGAGATTTCGCCGTCTTCGGTGATCTGCACCAAATGCTGATCCATTAAATTATTGAGGGTTTGCTGGGTAAAACGCTCGTCCCCGCCGCATTCCGTCACCGTGTTGAGGTACAGGTCCGGGTTGGCCCCAAGGCCGTTGCCGAAGTCACAGACACCGAACGGTGGCAGATTATCGCGGCTGGCCGAAGCGAAAATTTGCTGTTTGGCATTGTTATCAAAACCGCTGTAGTGAAACGGCTGGTTTTCCAGCAGGGTTTCGCCGATGTGGACGAAATTCCGATCTTCGACCAGGAACAGGTTCTCGTGAGAGAACCGGTAGTGATCGGCCAACTGCTGGATCACATTGGGAACATCGAACCGGATGATGGATTTTCCGGCTACTGTGGTGGGAGCCCAGAAGCCGTTTTCCTGAATATTCCAGGTATTGGCCGCGATGTTGACCCAGTAGCGGGCGGTGAAACTATTGTCGTTGAGTAGTTCGACTACCACGTTATCGGCAATGGCGAAGCCGTTAATACCGTCGATGGAAATCGCGGCATCGGCCGGTGCGGTCAGCACGCCGTTCAGTTCGGTGTAGGGGCTGTTGGGCAGGCCGAATGGGGCAACCTGGCAGTCGGTATTGCCGTTGCGGTTGTCACACAGCAGGTAGGTTTCGCTTTCCGGACGCCAGGTAAAATAGAATCCGAATGCCCCTTCGCTAAAGGTCTCGTCCGGTTTGATGTAACGGGTGATGTGATAGTTGTCCTCACTGGAAAGGAAATCATGCATCTTTTTCCCGGCCAGCTGATACACTTTGGCGTCCATGGTGATCCCGGCTTTATCCTCGCGGGTCAGGGCCGCATCGGTCAGCAGCATGGTTTTGTCGGTGGCTAACTCGACTTTGAGGTAATCGAACAGGCCGACCCAACCCTGGGCGGTGAGCACCTGGCGGGTGATATCGTTGTTGGTGAACTCCGTACTGCCGCTCAGGTAAGTGAATACTTCGGTGAGGGCGATGTCTGCGGCGCCGTTTTTGTCCCAGCGAAATTCGTGGATAGCGGTTTCGCCGACACTGGTGTTGTCCGCGTTGTAGACCATTTGCTCGGTCAGGATCCCACTGCCGCTGTTATCGTTAAACGTACCGACTGTCCAGTAGCCATCGTTGAGAATCGCCTGGATATTGGCTTGCGCCGCGGCTTGTTCAGTCACAAAGCGCTCCATCCGACCCTGTGTCATGGTTTTCACGATCGACAGGGACAGCAAGTCACTCAGTTTCATGCCTTGCAGGCCGACCTGCGGAAGCAGGGTGGTTTCAAGATCATCTGCGATGCGGTCCAGATCTTCCTGGAAGAAAAAGACCCGGCTGCGAATCGGCTCATCATAGAGGCCCTCAAAGATCCCCCAGCTCTCGTCCTGGATCACCCGCTCGACCAGCGCATGGTAGGCCAGGGTCGATTTCAGGCTCACGGTCAGTCGCTCTTCCGTCAGCGGGGCCATGTATACATGGTCAGGGATGGGTTCGCCCGGGGCGATGGCGATGTCGGGGCTGTTTGAGAGGTCAATCAGCAACACGGCATTAATCCGGGTGCGGCTGCCAAGGGTGATGTCATAGATCCCGTCACCTTGATTTTTCACGTCCGTGATCTCGATTTGCTCGAGGATCTTCCCTTTTTTGTCCAGCCAGACGGCGGCAAAGTTCGCCTGTGCTAAATTGGTTTGCGCGTCGGCATAGGCCGTGCGGATCAGCCCGAACCCGCCTGAACGGCTGGCCGTGATCAGATCCGGCGGCGTATCGACTGTGATGGTGAATTTCGTTGAGACCGGTACGGCATCGCCTTCCGCGGCGGGTTGGTTGTCACCACCACCGCCCCCGCAGGCAGTCAAAAATAAACTACAGGCCGCGACAAGGCAGCATCCCAGATAAGCACGCATAATCACTTCCCCAAACACATTCTTTTATTATGTTTTGGGCTGAGTATAGGTTGCGGCCTGATGGCGGTTGTTAAAGCTGCGGCAGAGTCTTGCAGATTGAGCAGGGTCTAAAATGTAAGAATGGGGCGGGCAGGGTGTGAGTGCCGTCGGGCTATTGAGTGGTGTTGCGGGCGGAAGCAAAGCCGGTTGTCTCGGGACAACCGGCACGGGGATCAGGCAATCGCCAGGTATTTGTGGGTTTGGATCGAGAGCCGCCAGTTACGTTTGACACACGTTTCGATGCACAGGGCCGTCGCCCGGGCTTTCTGGCTGATCGGTTGCAGCGCAATGCTGACGTCCGGCTTCAGGGCAACACCGTTCAGCAACTGGTCGAGCTGTTCAATATCTTTCTCGGTGCCGACCGGATGTTTGATCTCATCGGCGCGCATCAAAGCCGAGCGAAGGACCGGCAGTTTGGCTTTCATGTTGATTTTCGGAGACACCGTGACCCAGGTGTTTTCGGTCGCCAGAACTTCGGAGGTGCCGCTGGTTTCAATCTGACAGCGGAATCCGGCTTGCTCCAGCGCGGCGGTCAGCGGTTGCAGGTCATAAATACATGGCTCACCCCCGGTGATCACCACGTGACGGGCAGTATATCCCTGATCGTGAAGTAATTTTACCACGCCTTGTGCATCAAGGTTGGTCCAGAGCGGCGAGTCGGAGGTCTTGGCCATCACTTGATCTAAGGTTGTGTAATCCTGTGGCTCAGCCGTCCAGGTTTGCTTGGTATCACACCATGCACAGCCAACCGGGCACACCTGCAAACGGACGAATATGGCAGGAACCCCGGTAAATACACCTTCACCCTGAATGGTTTCAAAGACTTCGTTAATTTTGTACACCGCTAACCTCGTGGCGAATCAAATCTATCACTATGGTGCTCTTTTGAGCAGCAGAGCATTATCCCAAAACTGATGGCCCTTGTCTCGGCTGGGGGGCATTTATTTGTAAAATTACAACGGAGTCGGCAGGCTGATTGGGCAAAGGACACAGTTCACGATAACCATCGGGCATTCATCGTGATGAGTATCACGTCCTGGACACAAGCGGCTTCACAATTACTTCGCAAAGTAAAAAAATTAATCCACCACGATTTTTATTGCTATTTTGTTCCGGAGTATTGGCATGTATGTCGCTCAGCCTGGTCATATCGACCATATTAAGAGAAACAATGCCGGCAGCGTCTACAAGCTTATCGATCAGTACGGGCCAGTCTCCCGAATTGAGCTGTCTAAGCTCAGCCAGCTAGCACCCGCGAGTATCACCAAAATCACGCGTGAGCTGATTGATGCCCACTTGATTAAAGAAACCCAGTATCAGGAATCCACCTCCCGTGGTCGCCCGGCCATCGGGTTACTGCCTGCCAATGAAGGGTGGCAGTTTCTGTCGATCCGGCTCGGACGGGGCTATCTGACTATCGCCTTGCATGAACTGGGCGGTGACATTCTGGTGGAGGAGCGTCAGGATATCGAAGCCTTGCATCAGGATGTAGTGCTGCAGATCCTGCTCGACGAAATCAGCAGCTTTTTTGCCCGCCATGTGAATGAGTTGGATCGGATCACTGCCATTGCGGTGTCCCTGCCGGGGCTGGTCAACGCCAAAGATGGCATCGTCCTGCAAATGCCGCATTATGACGTCCATAACCTGGCGCTGGGACCAGCGATTCATAACGCAACCGGGCTGCCGGTATTTATCGGCAACGATACCCGGTCCTGGGCGCTGGCCGAGAAGCTGTTCGGGAATTCTCGCGATGTGGCGAATTCGATTCTGGTGTCGGTCCATCACGGGGTTGGTGCCGGTATCGTGGTTGATCACAATGTGCTGCAGGGGCAAACCGGTAACATCGGTGAGTTAGGTCATATTCAAATCAAGCCCTATGGCAAGCGCTGTTTCTGCGGCAACCATGGATGTCTGGAAACTGAAGTCAGTCTCAGCGCTGTGATTGAGAAAGTAGAGCAGCGGCTGCGGGAAGGGCATCTTTCTACCCTACACGGTAAAACGCTGACCATTCAAAAGATCTGTGATGCGGCGGTGGAGGGCGATACCTTAGCCCGCCAAGTGATGGTTGAGCTGGGCCATAACCTGGGGCAGGCTATCGCGATCATGGTTAATCTGTTTAATCCGGACAAGATCCTGATTGGCAGTGAGCTGAACCGCGCGAAAGACATTCTGTTTCCGGCCATCATGGAGTGCGTTCGTACCCAGTCACTGCCGATTTACAATCAGAATCTGACCATAGAACAAAGCTGCTTTTACACCCAGGCGACAATGCCCGGTGCGGCACTAGTGAAGCAGGCGATGTACGACGGCCATTTACTGATGAAGCTGATTGAAGGCTAGAGACGCGAACCCTTGAGGGGTCCGTAAGTGAGTTGAATCAAACCGGGTGAACGCCCGGTTTTTTGATCGTGATGCTTATTTCGTCGACGAACACGAGCGACTTTATCTGACTCAAGACACGAGATAAATCGGTCGAAGACGAAAGGACTTTTGGTCGTGTTATTGTTTTATGGGTCAACTCTTTGTTTGGGCGGATTTCTCCGCAGATACTAAAACTTGATTTGGCTAAACCATACCGTAGACAGATTTTGACGTGGTGGCCTCCGGCGATTTAGGAATCAGACATTACTTAGTGTGGCAAAGTTTGATGAGCAGGCGTTCATGTCATTTGTTATGTGCTAAGGAAAATATGGAGTTAATCGACAATAAAAGTAACCACTTAAGCCTAATCGTTGGCCAGTTTGGCTTTAAATTTGTTCCGGTCTTTGCGGAGATTATTTCAAGTAAATATGGTTACCACACTTACGACAAACCAGTTGTAGGTACTGAGTTTGTTGCTTGGGATATGATAAAAGGCAAATCAATGATTAGTATTTGTCACAATGGTGGTCGTCCTTTACAAATAGATTCTCTCTGTTCAACAGGTGATATGCTACTCAAAAAGCTACAAGAGCAACTTCCTACAATTGTTAAAGATGCAAAATATGATGAGTTTCGCACTGAGTAAGTTACCCAAGGGTGCTATGAGTAAGGGGGCTCGATGGGAAAATTAACGCTGTTATTTTATCTGTGTTGCTTTTCGGTTGTGCTCAAGGTCGGGTAGATATTCTGGATCGTGATGAAAATGTAGTCGGCTATTGTTCAGCTGATTTTAATTTTCACTGGTATGGCGCGCAGGATTCGGTTAGTTACATTCTATATTTGTGTGCGAAAGAGTACATAGTCAAAGGATATAGCATTTCTGATGAGTCAATTCTAGATAATGATTACACCATTCCATTGGCGCCTAATGGTAAAAATTGGAATAAAGCATTAGCGAAAGAGTATTTTTCACAAAATCTCTTAACGGAAGAGAAGTTCGGTTACATATTGGCTGCCATTGAATATGAGTATTGGATGAAACTCAATGCTGCTAAAGAGCAGTTGCTTCGATCGGCCATCACTCAACCGGAGTATGAGAGGCTCGTCAAAGAGGCAAAGGCAGAATTTGAGGGCTCGTAAGCACATCACGGATTAAGTGAGGGTCTCTTACTGCGGTCTCACCACGGCCTGCTAGCCTGGTGATAGGATAATAGACGTCACAATGCCGACAGGATATTGAAAATAACGATACAACTTTCGAGCTGGTTATTGTTTTTCAAATCAATACCTTGCGTTGTTGAGTTTGCCAATGAACACTGATAAGCCATTGGCTCAATCAAAGTCATCGACAGATTGTGGCAGTAGGGCAAAGCTTGATCGGGGAAGTCGATATCATTCGATAGGCAAGGCAGGGAAATGAGAGATAAGGATAGCTTATGAATATGAATCAAATCACGCTCGCAGTGCATGACATAGACTTGGCCGTCGAGTTCTATAAAACACTCGGCTTGGTCCAAATCGTTGCTGACGAGCATTATGCTCGTTTTTCTTGCCCTGAAGGGGAGTCGACGTTTTCAGTGTACTTAGACACGGAAAAGCAAGGGGTCGAATGTCGAGGTGTCGTTTACTTTGAACATCAGCAGCTTGATGAGCTCGTCGATGACTTGAAATCAAAAGGACTCCAATTTACTCAAGAGCCGACCGATCAACCTTATCTTTGGCGTGAGGCATCATTAAATGATCCCTCGGGCAATATCATCAAGCTCTATTGGGCAGGGGAAAATCGACTCAATCCGCCCTGGAAACTTGAAGAGCGTGCCTAACAATGTGCTTTGGTGTGGGCGGCAACGCGTTATTTTTACTATTTAACCTTTAGTGTTTTACCCGTGTAGAAATAGGTTACGACCCTTCTTGAAGGGCTGCGATCTGATAAAGACGCCCATATCATTCACTATGAGGTGACGTTCTATCTTATTGAGAAAGTTATTATGTTTATTCGTGGAATTCAAAGCCAATTAAATTTGAAACCTCATTTCTACGCTGAATCTGCAAAAGTTGGTGGTGTAGGTTGTTTACTCGGTAGTAGTCTTGCTTATTACTTGTGTTCTTTTATCGCTTCATATTTTGGTATATCTGCTGATGTGCCTATACGTAGTTATGATGGCATCGTTGTATTGAAGATGTTTTCGTTGTGTTTCTTGGTTCTCGTTCTTTGTTTGTATGTATTTTGTGCACTATCGGCTTTTGTATATTATGGGTTTAAGTTTAAAAAAGGGCTGATTAATAAGCAGGAACTCATAAACATAGTGTTCAAAAGCCTCTATCCAGAACGTTGGCAAAATGGCCTATGAACCTGATTATATTCAAGCCAGTATTCGGATAAATTTCATTGGCTGATTTTTCGTGCTTATAAATGTGATCACTGAGGGGAGGGCTTGCCCTCAATGTGATATTTGACTGATGGCCCAGCGATATACGTTTTATCACCCAGGCTATCTCGTATCGAAGATAGCCTGTCTATCAGTGCTTCCTTTGCAGTACACTCAGCTCAGAACTGGATCCAGAACTGAATTCAGAAACGCTCCTGAATGGCGAGGTAACGCTCACGAATGTGTTCGATCAGTGCCTGGATCCGTTTGGCCGGTTTGCGGGTGTAGGGGTAAACGGCGTAAATCCCCACCACTTTGCCGGTGTGTTCCGGCAGCACTTTGACCAACTTGCCTTGCTGCAAATCATCGTAGATTAGACAGGTGGGCAGATAGGCCAGGCCATTGCCTGCCAGCGCGGCTTTGCGCAGGGCAGCGGCATTGTCGGAGGAGAAGTTTCCTGCCACTTTGAGGGTGTAGATCTCGCCGTTGCGGGTAAACAGCCAGTCAAACGCACCGGTGCTCTGTTTGTTGTAGCCGAAGCAGTTGTGATGCTGCAGGGCTTTCGGGGTCATCGGCATACCGTGTTTTTCGATATAGTCCGGCGAGGCGCAGATCAGCCAGCGGGAGTTGAAGATATGCCGGGCGATCAGGCTGGAGTCTTCCAGATAACCGGTGCGGATCACCAGATCGACATTTTCTGACAGCAAATCGACAAACTCATTGTTCAGCGACATTTCGACCGTCATCCCCGGATGCTTTTTGCAGAAATCAGAAACGGCTTCGGCCAGCAGCATTTCACCGGAGATGGTCGGGACCGACATCCGGATATGGCCCGACAGGGCCTCGCTGTAGCCGGTGACGGCATCAAATGCCGAATGGGCCACCTGGCGGATATCTTTGGCTCGGTGATAGAGCACTTCGCCCGGCTCGGTCAGGGTGAGCTTGCGGGTGGTGCGGTAGATCAGCTGGACACCCAGCTCAGATTCGAGTTTGCTCACTCGTTTGCTGACCACGGATTTGGTGATGTT
Organism: Photobacterium sp. MCCC 1A19761; assembly: GCF_037389125.1. NCBI lineage: Bacteria > Pseudomonadati > Pseudomonadota > Gammaproteobacteria > Vibrionales > Vibrionaceae > Photobacterium > Photobacterium sp. MCCC 1A19761. Next base: position 21,619 of record NZ_JAZGTF010000001.1, on the reverse strand, counting down.
GTTCAGTTCGGCAACTTTGCTGAATGAGCCGTGCTCGATGACTTGGGTAAACAGGACGAGATCGTCAATTTGCGGCATGGGAATCGTCATTTATCAATACTGAATGCATTATAAATAACAAGGCGACAGAAATACAAAAGATGCGCCATCGGGCGCATCTTTGTTTTCAGGCAAGGTGGAGCAAGCCCTTACATATCGTCGATGATGATGTAGGTCGCGTAAACCGGACCATGGACCCCGACGACCTTGATTAGCTCGATATCGGCGGTCGAACTCGGGCCGGAGATGAAGTTGACACACGACGGCATGCGCTCGCCGTTCTTGGCTTTCTCATGCAGTGCCGCAGTCGCCTGAGTTAAACGGGCAACCAGCGTACTTTTCGGCACGATGAAGACAGAGGCTTCCGGCAGCAGGCTGACCGCGCGGCCCTGTTTCGGGTTGCTGTACAGCACCATGGTACCGGACTCTGCCAGTGCCTGCTCGGCAAACACGACCCCAACCTGAGCGCGCTCGGCAATGGTGATGTTCGGCTCGTAACCGGCGGCCTGATCCCAGACATGCACCTGGTGACCGTCCTCTGCCAGATCCGCCGGGTTGACCAGCGCCAGCAAACGCGGATCGGCGGAAAGCATGGTTTCCCCGGCGTATTGCGCAGCGTCATCGGCTTCGCCAGCTTCTGTACGGCAGTAATCCAGACAGACCGATTTCAGGGTCTGTGCCAGCTCTGCCTGAGTGGTCGTCAGCGCCTGTGAACCCAGCGACGTCTGCGTGTACTCAATCAGGATGTCTTTCAGCTCGTCCTGGTTTTTGTCGGCCATCACGTCATGGTGGCAGCGGTATTTCAGGGCAGGGCGCTCGACCGGCGTGGTGCGGCGCTCGCGGCCCAGTTGTTTGGCAATGTTGTCCAGAAAGCTGTCGCGGTTGTAGATACGCGATTGGTCAGCGGCTGGTGCCGTATTTTCAGTGTGATTCGCCATGTTATTCCCCTTTACCCTGCTTGCGTTTTTTGAACCAACTGCGGAACGATTCACCATCGCCCTGCGGCAGATCGCGAGACTCGGTCCAGGCTTTCAGGCCGACGTTCACCGGCAGCTTGCCATTGCGGATCAGGCCACTGGTCACGGTGGCGCCGACTTTCACCGTCGTGCCCCACAGCAGCGGACGGGCATTGATAAAGTTGAAAGCGCCCACGGCTGCGCGCTCAAGCAGTGGCGTTTGCTCGGACTCCGCCATCTTCTCGCGGTGCTTGAGCAGCAGATCAGACAGCGGGATCTTCACCGGACAGACGTCATGACACGCACGGCACAGACTACAGGCGTAAGGCAGCTCTTTAAAGTCGTCATAATCACCCAGCAGCGGCGACAGCACGGCGCCAATCGGGCCGGAATAGATCGAGCCGTAAGACTGGCCGCCGATATGACGGTATGCCGGGCAGGTGTTGACACAGGCAGCGCAACGGATACAGCGCAGGATGTCGCGGAACTCTGACCCCAGGATTTCCGAGCGGCCGTTATCGACAATCACCAGGTGGAATTCTTCCGGACCGTCGCAATGCTCGTCTTCACGCGGGCCGGTCAGGGCCGTTACATAGCCGGTCAGCGGCAGGCCGACGGCACTGCGGCACAGCAGGCTGACCACGATATCCAGTTCTTCGAAGGTCGGAACCATGCGCTCCATGCCCATCACCGCAATATGGGTTTTCGGCAGGCTGGTGGACAGACGGGCGTTCCCCTCGTTGGTCACCAGGGTCACGGTGCCGGATTCGGCGACGGCGAAGTTACAGCCGGTGATGCCGATATCTGCTTCCAGGAAGTCGTGGCGGATGTAGTTCCGGACATAGCGGGTCAGCTCTTCCGGATCGTCGGAGCCCTCGTAGCCGATTTTGTCCTTGAATACATCACGGATTTGCATCCGGTTTTTGTGCAGGGCCGGGACCACGATGTGTGATGGCGGATCGCAGTCATCGACCTGGAGGATGTACTCACCCAGATCGGTTTCCACCACTTCACAGCCATTGCGTTCAATGATCTTGTTCAGGCCGATCTCTTCAGTCACCATCGACTTGGACTTGACGACTTTTTTGGCATTTTTCTGCTGAATGATGCCTTCGACGTAGTCGGTGGCTTCTTCGGCCGTTTTGGCGAAGAAGACGTGGCCGCCGTTCTTCTGAACGTTGTCGCTCAGTTGCTGCAGGTAGTAATCCAGGTTCTCCAGCACGTGGTTGCGGATATCCATCCCCATTTCACGCCACTCTTCCCAGTTCCCGAGTTTTTCAGCAGCAATGGCGCGGTTGGTAAACATACGCTCCTGGGCGTTGGCAACCGATTTGCGCATGAATTCGTCTTTCATCTGAACGTCGATACGTTCCTGAAAGTTGACCTGACTGGTTTTCATCGACATAACAACGCCCCTCTTAACGGCTCATCAGCACATCGACAATGTGCATCACTTTGATCGGGCGACCTTCACGGGTCATGCGGCCACCAATGTTGATCAGGCAGCTGACATCGGCGCCGATCAGGTAGTCTGGTTCAACAGCGCTAATGTGGTGAACTTTCTCTTTCACCATTTCACCGGAAATTTCAGACATCTTGACCGAGAAGGTCCCGCCGAAACCACAGCAGGTTTCCTGGTTTTTGATCGGCAGCATTTCCAGCCCTTCGACATTGGCCAGCAGGCGCAGCGGCTCTTCGCGAACACCCAGCTTACGGATCAGGCTGCAGGACGGGTGATAGACGGCACGGCCTTCCAGACGGGCACCGACGTTGTCAACGCCCAGAATGTTGACGATGAACTGGGTCAGCTCGTACAGGCGATCGGCCAGTTTCTGTGCCCGGGCTGCCCACTCCGGCTCATCAGCCAGGTATTCCGGGTAGCGTTTGATTGAGGCGGCACATGAACCGGCCGGGGTCACGATCAGGTGATCATTTTCCTCAAACGCCATAATCATGTTTTTCATCGCCGGTTTGCTGCCTTCAATGTAGCCACTATTCAATGAAGGCTGACCACAACATCCTTGTTTTTCAGGAAAGATGATTTCGCAGCCAAGCTGTTCCAGCAGCTCGACAGTCTTTTTGGCAACTTCGGCTTTGACCGTGTCGCACAGACAGGTGGCAAAAAAGTTTACCTTCATGATATAGCTCCAGTGACGGTTGAACCGTGGTTATCTTTTTATTTTATATTCAGTGTCCGGCGGTAAATATGCCAGCCGGACACCGGGATTGCTCAGTCGTGCTTAGATAAAAGCACTCACCAGACCGACAATCACCCCGTAGATCATCATAGGGACCACGGTACGTTTGATGATGTAGCCTTCTTTGTTGGCAATCCCCAAAATGGTTGAAACAGCAATGATGTTATTGATACACACCATGTTACCCATCGATGCACCGACCGATTGCAGGGCCAGAATCGTGGTTTCCGGCAGACCAACCGTATGAGCAATCGTCTGCTGGATGCCGCCGAACGTCAGGTTCGAAACGGTTGCTGAGCCGGAGAAGAACGCACCCAGGGCACCCAGATAAGAAGCAACCCACTGCCAGTTGGCCCCCATCAGATCCGCAAACGCCTGGCCTGTAGTCATGATGGGTGAGTTTTCGTCACCGACCATCATAAATTTCACCATGATCAGGGCACCGACCAGGGCGATAAACGGAATTTTGATCCGACTGGCGGTTTCAGTGAACGCCTGCTTGGCCAGCTGGCCACTCATGCCCAGTACCGGAATCGAAATCAGCACCACCAGCAGGAACGGGATCAGCGCCGGAACATACAGGGTTTTATAGGCCCAGCTGGTCTCGGTGCCCAGAATGTTGCTCAGCTTGAAAATCAGCGCCTGGCTGATGCTCAGATCGGCAAAGCCCAGGTTCAGGTTCAGCATCGGCGTGCTGTCGTTCAGCATGGCTTTGATGCCCAGTTGCTGAATGCGGGTAACAATCAGGATACCAATCAGCATCAGGGTCGGGCTCATGGCCTTGATCACAGTACCGAACGGAATTTTTTCCGATTTGGCGTGCATGCTTGGTTCTGGTGTTTCTAAGCCGACATTCATGCGTGCCAACAGGATCGACAGCGACAGACCGATCGCTCCGCCAACCAGTGATGGGAACTCATAGTTCCATTGTGCGAACAACCAGTAGGGCAGGGTACAGGACACGATGCTCAGCTGGATGAACAGCAGGTTGCGACGAATGGCTTGCCAGCTGACGACAAATTTCAGCGCGATGACTGGAATAATGAAAGCGGCAATGGCGTGGAGCAGGGCGGACTGGCGACCGGCTTCCAGTAGGGCGGCTTCATCCAGGCCCAGACCTGCCAGACCAAACCAGGTCGGGGTGCCGACGGCGCCGAAAGAAACCGGAACGGAGTTCATCACCAGGGCCAGAATCGCGACTTTTAGCGGGTTGAAACCGAGGCCGACCAGGATTGGCGCTGCAATGGCTGCTGGCGTGCCGAAGCCGGAGGCACCTTCAATCATAAAGGCAAATGCCCAGCCGATGATCATCAGCTGCGCAACCTGGTTGCGGCTGATACCTTCGAGCCACTGGCGGATCACGGCTTCAGCGCCGGACAGGGCGATCACACGGTTGAGCAGGATCGCACCGGCAATAATAGAGATAGGGGTGATCGCAGACAGCATGCCGGAGATGATGTTGGCCGAAAGTAGGGTGGCATCTGTCCCAAAGTAAAGGAGTTGTAGCAGGCCGATCATCAACGCAGTGATCGGCAGTGCGATATGTGACGGCAGCGAGTTACGCTTCGTCATCATCCAGATCAGGAGCAAAATCGGTACGACGGATATTGCAAGGTTTAACATGAGTTATCCCACTCTATATAGGTTTGTATTCTTGTCGTGATTTGACGTTATTTTTCTAATTGTCACTAGCAGGCCGTTTTCGGCCATCCCGGTAACTTTGTGGGGGGAGTATTCTAGGAGGGAAAATCTCGCTGGCTATTAGTTTTTAAATTGTTAAATGTATGACAAATAGTTGCTTTGTGAGCCGCCTCCAAATGTTAAAATCGAACGGGTCATATTTTTATTTAAAATCATATACTTAATAATAACCTAGCGGATTGGTAAGGCTTATTGATTGAGATTTGGAAACAATAAATTCTCAATTGTTCATTAATGAATGTGGTGTTTTTTTAGCTGTTTTTAAGCTGAATTTATCTAATTAGGAATCGTTATTATTTGTTTTAGGTCAATTTGTTGTAATTTTACTACAAATGTAGCGTTTTTATGCTGAGGTTTGTTATCGCTTTCCTACACTATAGGGAGAAGGTCAACCCGGATTCGGAAGAGGAAGATACCATGGCGAAACCCAGACTCATCGTGTTTTATGACGGCAGTTGTGAGGGGTGTGTGAAAGACCGTGCCCGTTACGAGCAGTGGCTCGGACGACAGACGGCCCGGGTGCACTGGTTTGATATTACCGATCAGGAGGCGCTGCTCAGGCAGCGCGGCATTGACCCGGCCCGAGCGTTGCGTGAGTTGCACGTTGAAGACCAGCACGGGACCGTGAGACGAGAACTGGATGCTTACATCCTTCTGTTTTCGCTGATTTGGTGGCTCAAGCCGCTGGCCTGGCTGGTGAGTTTGCCGGGGATCCGGTCGTGGGTTTCCCGCTGGTATCGGCAGCATGTCGATGCAAGGTTGCGTCGGGAAGGGCGCGGTTAGTTTGAATCAGGAAGTCATGTGTTTGATTCTGTATCCGGATGGCATAAGGCGGTGGAGCATGGGACAAGACGGGGACTATCTCAACCACTGTCTATGTGCCATGTGCACGTCCGCCAGACAGAGATTGAGAGCCGGGTTGTTCAGGCTTTAATTATTCTTCTTTGAGCTGCTCGTCAATGATGTTGTGGAGAAATGAGAGAGCGGCGCGGTGGTCGTTGCGGCTCATGAACCATTGTTTCTGATTGGTTTCCAGCGGCAGGAGCTCCAGCCAGCGCTGACACACCCAGGTGGTATCGTTGAAATCAGGTGCCGGGTAGTGGGTGGCATGTTCGGGATATTCGTCAAACAATGCCCGCAGGCTGTTGGCGATCCCCTGGTCGGCAAACTTCATGGCGGCCGGCGACCAGTTTCGGATCGGCGAGACGTCTCCGAAACGGAGCCCGTCGTCTTCCTGCCAGTGATCATTGATCACGAATTTTTCGACGGCCTGGACCGTGATGCCGAGCAAGCCGTCGGACAAGCGTTCGAAATCAGTGATCATGGTGCGGGTGCCAAAGTGGCACAAGGCGTCTTCATCTTTCATGCACAGGCCGAAGCCTTCGCCTGAGGCCATGGCCAACTTGACCAGTCGAATGTAGCGGGGTTCAAAAATCCTCAGTTTGCTGATCCCACCCGGCAACAAGTAAAGCTGTAACGGAAAAAGGGGTAGCTGCATAGTAATAGCCTTTACTGACGTTGTTGTAATGATTGTAACGTTAGCAAAAGTATAAGCAGACAGAGGTGGGAATCTGTCTGCTTTTCGATACTAGCTGAGAGTTATCAAAATTGCGGAAGTAAGACGGCTAAGTTCCTGTGGATTAATGATAAATGGAGGCATGATGTAGACAAGTGTGCCAAAAGGGCGAATCCAGACACCCGCGTCTACAAAACGCTGCTGAATTTCCGCCAGCTCGACCGGCTCATACAGCTCGACTACCCCGATCGCGCCCAGCCAGCGCACATCTTTTACTTTGTCCAGTTTGCCGATTTCAGGCAAGGTTTCCGCCAACTGTTTCTCAATACTTTCAACTTGTTGTTGCCACTCACCGGTTTGCAGCAGGGCCAAACTGGCGTTGGCGACGGCACAGGCCAGCGGGTTACCCATAAAGGTCGGTCCATGCATAAAGCAACCGGCGGCGCCGCTGCACACGGTATCGGCCACGTGCTTGGTGGTCAGGGTGGCCGACAGGGTCATGTAGCCGCCGGTTAGGGCTTTGCCGACACAGAGGATATCCGGGCTGATCCCGGCATGTTCGCAGGCAAAAAGTTTCCCGGTGCGGCCGAATCCGGTTGCAATCTCATCGGCAATCAGCAGCACACCATAGGTGTCGCACAGCTCACGAACCCGCTTGAGGTAGGTTGGGTGGTAGAGCCGCATGCCGCCGGCGCCCTGGACAATCGGCTCAAGAATCACCGCGGCGACCTCCTGGTGATGGGCGGCCAGCTGCGTCGCAAAATCCTGGATGTCGTCTTCCTGCCAGGCCTCACCAAAGCGGGTGGTCGGCGAGTCGGCAAAGATATGTTCGGGCAGAAAGCCTTTGTACAGGCCGTGCATGGAGTTATCCGGATCGGTGACTGACATCGCGGCGAAGGTATCCCCATGGTAGCCATGACGCAGGGTCAGGAACTTGGGCCGCTGCTCCCCTCTGGTATGCCAGTATTGCAAGGCCATTTTCAGCGCCACCTCGACAGCCACCGAGCCCGAATCCGCCAGGAACACTTGCTGTAATGGCTCGGGGGTCATCTCGACCAGCTTGCGGCACAGCTCGACGGCGGGCTGGTGGGTGATCCCGCCAAACATCACATGGGACATCTGATCGATTTGTGCTTTGGCTGCGGCGTTGAGTTGCGGGTGGTTGTAGCCGTGGATCGCCGCCCACCAGGAGGACATGCCGTCAACCAGCTCCCGGCCGTCTTCCAGTCGCAGATAGACGCCGCTGGCGCTTTCTACCGGATAGCAAGGCAATGGGTTGAGGGTGGAAGTGTAGGGATGCCAGACATGCTGCTGGTCAAAATCTAAATCGATCGGGGTGGTTGTTTTTTGCACAGATGTAAACCTACGTGTTCTCCTGTAGTTGACAGTCTACTAAGGAACAGTAGACTAGCCAAGCATAAACCCTGTCTGAATCGCGGTTTAATCTGCTGATTCGAGAAGAAATAGAATAAAACCATTTGCTGTTCGGTCTCTGGCCCTATTTGAAGTTACTGGTGCCGAACTGTCTTAAACCTGAGAGGTGATTACACGTGGAAGTACGTCACGATTGGACAGTCGAGGAAGTACAAGCGCTATTCGACAAACCGTTTATGGATCTGGTGTTTGAAGCCCAACAAGTGCACCGCCAGCATCATGAGCCGAACAAAGTTCAGGTCAGCACCCTGCTGTCCATTAAGACCGGTGCCTGCCCCGAAGACTGTAAGTACTGCCCGCAAAGCGCCCACTACCGCACCGATGTCGAGCGTGAGCGTCTGCTGGAAGTGGAACGGGTGTTAGATGCCGCCGGGAAAGCCAAAGCCTCCGGCGCGACCCGTTTCTGTATGGGCGCCGCCTGGAAAAACCCGAAAGAGCGTGACATGCCGTACCTGCTGGAGATGGTCCGTGGCGTGAAGTCGATGGGGCTGGAAACCTGTATGACGCTGGGGATGATCACCGGCGATCAGGCCAACGAGCTGGCGGGTGCCGGTCTGGATTACTACAACCATAACCTCGACACCTCGCCGGAATATTACGGCAACATCATCACCACCCGAACCTACCAGGATCGTCTGGATACGCTGGGCCATGTCCGTGATGCCGGGATGAAGATTTGCTCGGGCGGCATTATCGGCATGGGAGAAAGTGATCGTGACCGTGCCGCGCTGTTGGTAGAACTGGCAAACCTGCCGACGCACCCGGAGAGTGTGCCGATCAACATGCTGGTCAAAGTCAAAGGCACGCCGCTGGAAAAAGTTGATGATGTGGATCCGTTCGATTTCATTCGCATTATTGCCGTTGCCCGGATCATCATGCCGCAATCAGCCGTACGCTTGTCGGCCGGCCGGGAAGATATGAACGAGCAAATGCAGGCGTTGTGCTTTATGGCCGGGGCCAACTCGGTGTTCTACGGCTGCAAGCTGCTGACCACGCCGAACCCGGGTGAAGACAAAGACATGCAGCTGTTTGCCAAACTGGGCATTAACCGCCAGGAGCAGGCAGCCAAACCGGATGAAATTCAGGAGCAGGAGCTTCTCGGTCAGGTGGCACAGCGTGTGGCAGCCCGCCCGACGAAAGACGATCTGTTCTACGATGCCTCGCTTTAAGCAGCGTATCGAGCAGGCGCTGGGTGAACGTCAAGCCCAGGGCCTGTATCGGCAGCGGACTTGCCTCGCCCGCTCAGTATCCCAGACCCGGGGGCCAAACGGCGCCCTGGTCAATTTCTCCAGCAACGATTATCTGGGGCTGGCACAAGAGCCCGAACTCATTACTGCCTGGCAGGCCGGGCTGTCGAAATACGGTGCCGGGAGCGGTGCTTCTCCTTTAGTGACCGGCTTTCAGGAACCGCACCGGGCGCTGGAAGCCCAATTGGCTGACTGGCTGGGTTTTGAACGCGCGTTGCTGTTCAGCAGCGGTTTCAGTGCCAACCAAGCGTTGTTGTTTGCCTTGCTCCAGTCGGATGACCTCTTACTTCAGGACAAGCTGAATCATGCGTCGCTGATGGAAGCCGGGAGCCTGTCACCGGCAACGATGCGCCGTTTTCCCCATAATGATACCCGGGCGTTACAGCGTCTGCTGACCCGTTCTGATGCCGTTGCCGGGGACCGTTTGGTGATCACGGAAGGGGTGTTCAGCATGGACGGGGATCTGGCCCCGCTGGCTGAAATTCACACCCTGACCCAAGCGCACCAAAGCTGGCTGGCCGTTGACGATGCGCACGGTTGCGGCGTGCTCGGGGAAGAAGGCCGGGGCAGTTGTGACTTCGCCGGGATCCATCCTGATATTCTCATCGTGACGTTCGGCAAGGCGTTCGGGCTGCAGGGGGCGGCTATTCTGTGCGATCAAGACACGGCTGAGTATCTGGTGCAGTTCGCGCGACATTTTATTTATTCCACGGCGATGCCACCGGCGCAGGCGTATGCGCTCGGCACCGCTTGCCAGTTGATCCGTCGGGATCAGTGGCGACGGGACAAGCTGGCAGAGCTGAGTGCGCTGCTCAGTGAGCGGGTTGATCCGGCCATTGCGCTACAACCGACGCCAACCCCGATTAAGCCATTGATCATTGGCGACAGTGAGCGTGCTGTTGCCGTCTCGGCGGCCCTGCGGGAGCGGGGAGTTTGGGTCAGCGCGATCCGCCCGCCAACGGTGCCTGCCAATACGGCGCGGCTGCGGATCACGTTAACCGCAGCGCACAGCCAGGCCGATGTTGTGGCCCTGGCCAATCATATCAATGAGGTGATTCATGACTAACGGAATGAATGCGGTCACTCAGACGCTGAGCCCGGCTCAGCACTTAAACTCACAGCATCCAACCCCACAGCACCCAAACCCACAGCACCCAAACCCACAGTGCCCAGGCCCACAGCAGCCCCACGATAAACAGGCCATCGCCGAGGCCTTTGGTCGCGCTGCTGACCATTATGATCAGGCGGCGGCCTTTCAACGCCGGGTAGGGCATCATTTGCTCGAACAACTCCCGGCAGTTTGTCGGGCCGGGAGCAAGGCCCTGGATTTGGGCTGCGGTACCGGGTATTTCACCGAGCAGCTGCTGGCGCGCGGTTATCAGGTGTGCGCGGCTGATTTGTCGGTGCAGATGCTGGCCAAGGCCGAGCAACGCTGCGGTGCGCGGGCCCGTTACCTGGAGGCCGACGCGGAGGCGCTGCCGCTGGCCGACAATCAGTTTGATGTCGCTTTCAGCAGTCTGGCGCTGCAATGGTGTGACGATCTGGCAACGCCGCTCAAAGAGCTGAAGCGGGTGGTCCGGCCGGGCGGTGTGATTGCTTTTACTACCCTGGTGGACGGCTCGCTGTATGAGCTGGCGAAGGCGTGGGAAGAGGTTGATGCACGTCAACATGTGAACCAGTTTCTGTCGCAAAAGGACATAAACCTTGCGCTGGCGCAAGTAGGATGGGCGGCAGATCTCCTAGACTTTTTGCCTATCACCATGCATTACCAGACGGCAGTCGAGCTGATGAAAGATCTGAAAGGGATCGGCGCGACACATTTACATCAGGCACGAAAATCAGGTCTCGCCGGGCGTCAAACCATTCGCGCCGTCGAGCGTGCTTACGATGCGTTTCGTGACAGCAGCGGACAGTTGCCGGCTACCTACCAAGTCTGTTTTGGAGTAATCACGAATGACTAAGGCTTTTTTCATTGCCGGAACGGATACCGATGTCGGCAAGACGGTTGCATCCCGGGCGATTTTACATGCAGCCGACAAGGCGAATATTCAAATCGCCGGATACAAACCGGTCGCTTCGGGAAGCCAGATCACTGAAGACGGGATCCGTAACTCCGATGCACTTTATTTGCAGCAAGCCTCCGTGGTGCCACTCACTTATGATGAAGTGAACCCCTATGCGTTCGAGGCGCCGATTTCACCACATCTGGCTTCAGCGCAGGAAAATCGGCCGATTGATTTTGCCGTTCTGTCTCAGGGGCTGGCACATCTGAAGGCCAAATCAGAGGTGGTGCTGGTGGAAGGTGCCGGGGGCTGGCGGGTGCCGGTTACCCACGACGTGTGCCTGTCGAGCTGGGTAAAACAGGAACAGTTACCCGTGGTGCTGGTGGTCGGCGTAAAGCTGGGTTGCTTGAGCCATGCCATGCTGACGGCAGAAGCGATTGAGCGTGATGGACTCGAGATGGTGGGTTGGGTCGCTAACCGAATTAATCCGGGCACAGAGCACTACGCAGAAATTATTCAGATGCTGGAGCAGAAGCTGCCGGGGAAAAAGCTGGGTGAGATCCCGTACATGCCGGGGATCAAAAAGCGCAACCTGGCTGACTATATCGATTTGGCGCCGCTTGGACTGACTGTCGAGGCATAAAGCCTGCCGGACGGGACGCAGAACCGCAAATACAGAAAAACCCTGCAGCGTATGTTGCAGGGTTTTGTCGTAATAGAGGATGATCATTGCCGTGCCGAACAGTGCGGGTTGTCGGTCGCACTATCGATCTACATTAATCATCCTTCAATCATCGCAATTGGGGATCAACGGGACTTGTTCATCAGGGCCGGCAGGCAGTACCAGGCTGCCGCAAACGCAATCAGGCTATAGGCCAGCAGTTCAACCCCTTCCTCTGCCAGGTTTTTCACCGGTCGCATATAGGCATCCTGCATCAGCGCTTGCCACAGCTCCCCCATGCCGAACAGGCGGGCAAACACCAGCAAAGTCGCCATCCCGGCCAGCATCAGGCCGAAGCTGCGGTGCTGAGCGTAATCGATCAGCGGCTTGAGGGTGACGGCTTTATGTCGCACCGCGAAGATAATGGCACTGGTTGCCAGCAACCAGGCCGGATATTTCCAGAAACCGTGGCTGATTTGATCAAACACTGCGTCGAGTTCACGGATCATCAGGATGTAGAAAAAGGCACTGGCTAACACGGCAAACCCACGTTGACTGGGGCGACGGAACGCCACGGCGGCAAATAAGCTGCCGGCCAGAAACAGGTAGGTTTCCTGGAGGTATTCAATCAGTGAGTTTTCACCGGCGTAGGCGTTGAGGTCAGCCACTTCCAGATGAATCACCACTGCTGATGCCGCCAGTAACAGTGCCAGAGTAAAGAACAGCGCTGCCGGCAGAATCATCGGATTCAGGGTCTGGGCCGGAATACGTCGACTCTGTGAAGGTTCTGTATTAATCAAAGTAGATTGCATAGTACGCACCATTTCGCTTGCCCGGAGGACATCCTGGTCGCCTTGGGAGCAGATCGTATGACAAATGAATGGGGCGATTATGCTGAGCAGATGCTGAATGCGACCTGTACTGAAAGGGTGATGTTGATCGCATGAATCAGGGCGGTGAATGGCGGTTCTGTCATTACTTTGAAATAAAACGCCCTCGCAAAAGCAAGGGCGTAAATCTCTCGATGATTGCTGTGGGGCGCTATTAACTGTCCTGGGTTAGTTTCAGCAGAGCTTCGTGGGCATCTGACCGGGACGTCTTGGCTGCATCAATACCCAGCTCACGATGGGCTTCGTCAGTAGTCATCCCCAGATGACAGCGCAGGATGTCAATCGCGACTTGGTAGTTCTGGTGATCGGCCATCATTCCTCCATGAAATTTGACAACATATGCAGTTCAAAAAGTATGCTTGTGACGATAGTAGAACGTCTGATGACTTGCAATAAGACTAAAGTCTAAACCCGCCCTTGTTTGAGTCCGGTCACGGGATGTCTGGGATCTCAGATGCCTGCGTCTGGATTTCTATTGGGCCGGGCACCCGCTCTCAACGAGCAGTGCCCTTACGAAACGTAACAATTTCCTCCTTTCCCTTGTAATTACTTTGAACGACCATACTATTAATATTCCTATAAGGTGTTCCCTTATATTGCTGAACAACAGCTCTTTCTGATTGATTGGAGAAAATAACAAATATGAAGCGCATTGCATTATTCCTGGCAACGAACCTTGCCGTGATGCTGGTCTTCAGTGTAGTCCTGAACGTGATTTACGCTTTTACCGATTTGCAGCCAGGCAGTCTGAATGGTTTGCTGGTAATGGCAGCGCTGTTCGGGTTTGGTGGTTCGCTGATTTCCCTGTTCTTGTCGAAGTCGATGGCGCTGCGTTCTGTCGGCGGGATGGTGATTGAACATCCGCGCAATGAAACGGAGCACTGGCTGATGGAAACCGTGTCCCGCCAGGCGCAGCAGGCAGGCATAGGCATGCCGACGGTTGCGATTTACGATTCGGCAGATATCAACGCATTCGCGACGGGCGCCAAGCGGGATGACTCACTGGTCGCTGTGTCGACTGGCCTGCTGCACAGCATGACCCGGGATGAAGCGGAAGCGGTTCTGGCGCACGAAGTCAGCCACATTGCCAACGGTGACATGATCACCATGACCCTGATGCAAGGGGTGGTGAATACCTTCGTGATCTTTATCTCTCGTTTGATCGCCGGGGCGATCAGCGGCGTGAATGACGAGGAAGGTGAAGGCGAAGGCGGCAGCTTCCTGGCTTATTTTGTGGTCTCGACCATCCTGGAAATTCTGTTTGGTTTCCTGGCGAGCATCCTGACCATGTGGTTCAGCCGTCATCGTGAATTCCGGGCGGATGCCGGTTCGGCGAAACTGGTTGGCCGCGACAAGATGATTGCAGCGCTGGAGCGCCTGAAAGTGAGTCACGAATCGCAACTGGAAGGTTCGATGATGGCGTTCGGGATCAACGGTAAGAAATCGCTGTCTGAGCTGTTCATGTCGCACCCGCCGCTGGAAAAACGTATTGACGCCCTGCGTCGTGGTGAATACAAGTAATTCAGCCTGACATGTTGATGATGAAGGCCCTCTGACCGGTTTGGTCAGAGGGCCTTGTTGTTTGTGAGACGGAGAAGAGAAGTCGAAAAGAGGCACTGAAATGAGAGCGAAAAGGGCTACTGAAATAGGAGCGGCTCATTTTACCCGGCAGGCGCAAGGCGATACAGGTTGCCGCTGTCGGTGGCAAAATAAATCCAGCCCTCGGGGCTTTGTAGCAGGGCCCGAATGCGCTCATTTAACGCCCCGACCAAGCGTTCGGTTTCTTGCGTGTTTCCCTCATCGCTGACCGCGATCCGGTTGATATGCTGGAGTTTCAGCGCCCCGGCAAACAGGTTCCCGCGCCATTTCGGAAATGCATCGCCGGTGTAGAGCAGCAAGCTGCCCGGCGCAATAGACGGCACATAGACGGTCCGCGGCGACTCAATTCCGGGCTTTTCCTCAGCTTCCCCGACATCCAACGGTCCCCAGTATTCCTTGCCGTGCGAGGTCACCGGCCAGCCGTAATTGCGCCCCTTCAGGATCAGGTTGATCTCATCACCACCGCGCGGCCCGTGTTCGATGGCCCACAGACGTTGGTGCTCGGGATCGTAGGCCAGCCCCTGTGGATTCCGGTGGCCGTAACTCCAGATTTCAGGGTGGGCCGGGGCCTGATTGACAAAGGGATTACTGCCGGGCACGGAGCCATCCAGATACAACCGAAGGATACTACCGGCATGGGTTGTCAGATCCTGGCCGTTCGGCCGCTCCCCGCGATCGCCGACCGAAAAAAACACATGTCCCTGCTGATCAAAAGCAATCCGGCTGCCGAAGTGACGGCTGGTCGAAGTCGCGGAGTCGGTCACCAGCAGATCCTGCCAGTTGGTGAGGCTGTTTTGCGTCAGGCGTGCTCTGGCCAGCGCGGTCACGGCACCGGCTTGGGTGGGTTTACTGTAGGTAAAATACAGGCAGGGTTGGTGGCCGATCGACAGGGAATTCGGACTGATCGCGACATCCAGCAATCCCCCCTGGCCCCGATCAGCGACTTCAGGCAGTCCGCTAATTTGGCTTTGTTGTCCGGTATTGAGGTCGAGTTTTATCGCGGTTCCGGGGCGCTGGGTAATGATTAACTGTCCCGGTGCGATCCAGGCCATGCCCCAGGGGGAACCCAGGCCGCCTGTGACTTTGGTGACCTCCCAGCGCTGACCTTCACTGACGCCTTGCAGAGCCGGGGCTGCAAAACTCTGCAGCGGGATCAGGACCAGGGCCAACCAGCCCCAGGCGATGACGTGCACTTTCCCTTGAGGTCGAGTCAAAGATCTTTCTCGGAACCAAGTCCGAATCCAGTGGGTATTCATGGTTACCTTCCTTTGGCGGTGCAGGTGATTGACGGTTCACGGTGTTGGTTAAGCCTAACATCAATGCCGTGCCTGTGGTGACCTTGCTTGTGGTGAGCTTGTCGGCCGGAGATGTGTTGCGATGATCTCCGCCAGACTGCGAAGTCCGTCATGCCAGCGTGGTGTTTCTGCAAATGAAGCAAAACTCAGGCGCAGGCAGTGTTGATAATGCGGTTGGGTGCTGAACATGCTGCCGGGCAGAATGCTGATATCCCGTGCCAGAGCCTGCTGATAAAGCACTTCACTATCCGCGTGCTCGGGCAGGGCGAGCCAGCACAGAAACCCGCCTTCGGGCTGGCTGAGCTGATACTGCCCTCGTAGCCAGGGATATTGGTCGAGCGATTCACACAGCACCTGGGCAAATTGGCGCTGTTTTCGGGCGTAGCTGCGACGAATTTTGCCTAAATGCTGGCGATACTTGCCGCTACTGAGGAAGGCCCCGACGGCAGATTGCATCAGGTTCAGGCTCCCCATGTTATCGGTCATCAACCGCTTTTCGATCACCGGCTGGTATTTTCCGGCAATCACCCAGCCGATCCGCAATCGTGAATCCAGGGTTTTGGACAGGGAGTTACAATAGATCACCCGATCCTGATCATCCAGCGCTTTGAGCGGGGGCGGGCGACGCCCGTAGGCCAGATCGCCGAACACGTCGTCTTCGATGATCGGGATTTCACCGGTCATGGCGAGAAACTGACGGCGATCCGGCTCCGACATCAGATACCCGGTCGGGTTATTGAAGCTGGGGTTGAGGATAATGGCGGTCACCGGCCAGTTGTCGAGTGCCTGCGCCAAGGCCGGAAGATCAATCCCGTGGCTGGGACTGGCCGGGATTTCAATCACCTGTAATCCCAGCGATTCGAGCAACAGCAGGTTGCCGAAGTAACATGGCGATTCGACCAGCACAATATCGCCCGGCCGGGTCAGGGCTTGTAAACTGAGGCTGATCGCCTGTTGAGCACCGTGGGTGATTAACAAATTTTGTGCTGAAGTGGTGATGCCCAGTTCCTGATTGATATACACCAGCTGGCGCAGCAGAACTTCATTGCCGGGTGGGAGTTGGTAGTGGCTGGGAATATGGGTTTGATAGCGGCTGTGGCGGCCGATTTCGGCATACAGGCTGCGGATGGCCGGAAAGTGGGTATCCGGATGGGCCGATCCGGTCGGCAGCACCTGGCGGCTCGGTGGCAGGCTCATGATGTCTTTGCTCAGCGTCATCAAATCAACATAGCTCGGCTTGGATTGCAGGGCGTGGGCAACGGTTGGTTGGGCAATGACATAGCCGGAGCGGGGGAGCGCTTCAATGCGCTGGTTGGCTTCCAACTGTTGATAGGCACGGATCACGGTATTTTTGCTGATCCCGAGCTGGGTACTCAGCGCGCGGATCGACGGCAGTTTGTCTCCGGGCAGGTAGCTTTGCTTGTCGATCCGCTGGTTGATCAAATCAATCACATCCTGGTACTTCTTGGTCAAAACCGGCTCCTTGCACTCATCTGTACCCTAAAAACTAGTCCAAACTGTCTCTATTTAATTGTTTGTACCTCATTAAAGTCATGTCTTACAAATCAATTTCACGGAAGCAGGTTATGGCGACGCGTTTTATTCCTTTTATTTTTGTCATCTTGTGGAGCTCCGGGTTTATCGGTGCCCGGTATGGCTTACCGTACGCGGAGCCGGCCACTTTTCTTGAGCTGAGAATGCTGGCCAACATCGCGATGTTTCTGATCCTGGCTGCGGTGTTACGGGCCCGGTTACCGACCGGTAAAGCGCTGGGTCATTCGATGGTCGCCGGTTTATTGATCCACGGTTTTTACCTGGGCGGGACGTATCAGGCCATTTCATTGGGGATGCCCGCCGGGCTGTGTTCGCTGTTGGTCGGGCTGCAGCCCATTATCACCGCTGTCCTGATGGTCGGTATCTATAAAGCCCGGATGCGGCAGATGCAGTGGCTCGGGCTAGCATTGGGTTTTATCGGCATCAGCCTGGTCCTGCAAGGGAATATGGTGTGGCAACAGGAAGGGCATCGCGAAGCGGCGTATGTGTTTACTTTGTTCGCCTTGCTCGGGATCACGCTGGGCACCTTGTATCAAAAGCGCTTCTGTCAGGGCGTCGACCTCATTGGTGGGGCGGTATGGCAATATGTGGCGGCAGCCCTGTTGTTTGCGCCAGTCGCACTGTTAACCGAGAGCCGGGTGGTGCAATGGACGCCTGAATTTATCTTTGCTTTGGTCTGGCTGGTGGTCGTACTGTCCGGGGTCGCCATTTTGCTGCTGCTGTATATGGTGAAACATGGCGAGTCGGCCAAAGTTGCCTCAACGTTTTACCTGGCCCCCCCGATGACTGCATTTCAGGCCTGGCTGATGTTCGATGAGTCGTTTGACCAGATAGGCGCAGTGGGTTTCCTGCTGGCAGCGATTGCTGTGTATCTGGTCATCCGGCAGCCGAAAAAGTCAGCACAGTCGATGCCTGAGCTGCAAACACAGCGTCAATAATGGGTGATTTTTGAGACATTATCATCAAGGTACACCCGAACTGTCGGATAACTGAGCACTTAGTCATTTGGGGTGTTTACAGTCTGAACCGGGCTGTGTATCATGCGCCGCACTTACGGAGAGATGGCTGAGTGGTTGAAAGCACCGGTCTTGAAAACCGGCATACGTTTATAGCGTATCTAGGGTTCAAATCCCTATCTCTCCGCCACATTCAAGCCCTTGATTTATCAAGGGCTTTTCTCGTTTTAAGACGATCAAATGTCACCTAATACAAGTAGGTGATACATATGTATTTGATTAAATTGAGCAATAACGTGTTTTATACACGTATTTCCACTCCAGCTATTCTGCAAACTTCTCTGGGTTATCCAAGAGAGATTCGTCTCTCTCTTTTCACTAAATATCGTCGATTAGCTACCAAACGAAATGCTCAGCTTGCTAGTGCGATTCACACGCTACATGAACAAGCTTTAGCAGAAAACATCCCTTATACAGATTTTAAGATTAGCTTATCTACAAAGGTGGCGGAGATTCGCCAACAGTTCTGCTCTAATCTTCCGCATGTAGACAACCGGTAATCCTCCCGTTTTTAACCGCAGTTAAAAGTAGGAGTTAAGCAGCCATCAAAGGTGGTTTCCCTCCGTTGGCCTTGTGTGGTCGCTCATAATTGTAGAACCACAACCATTTTGTTGCATAGTCCTGAACTTCTTCCAGTGAGTCAAACAGATGCTTGCTCACCCAGCTATATCTCATCGTACGATTATGACGTTCAATATACGCGTTTTGTTGTGGATTACCTGGCTGAATATAATCTATTCGTAACCCTTTTCTTTTTGCCCATGCTGTAAACTCATGGGAAATGAACTCGGGACCATTATCACAACGAATGGCAACTGGTGTGTCACGCCATTCTAAAAGCTGTTCCAAAACTCTAATCACACGCAGTGCCGGCAGCGAAAAGCCTGCTTCAATCGCGATACCTTCACGACGGAAGTCATCGATGATATTGAGTAGCCTATAGTTCCGTCCATCCGACAGTTGATCATGCATAAAGTCCAACGACCAGACTTGATCGGCGCGCGTCGGCTCTTTCAATGGCTCCGGCTTGTTTCGGTTGAGCCTTCTCCGGGGACGTATCCGCAGGTTTAGTGCCAACTCACAATAGATACGGTAAACCCGCTTATGATTCCACAGGAAGCCTTTAACATTGCGCAAATAATCAAAACATAGCCCGAAGCCCCAGTCACTTTGCTCAGAAGTGAGTGTGACAAGCCATTGAGCTATCTCAGCGTTTTCCGTTGCCATCTTAGGCTGATAACGGTACCCGGTTTCGCTGATGCCGAACCACCGGCAAGCCTTGCGAATGCTAATTGAAAATCGCGCCACCGAATGCTGAGCAAGCAAGCGCCGCTCACAGGGCTTTACCACTTTTTTTCCATGGCGTCTTTGATGACTTCTGCCTTGAGGCGCTCCTCGGCATACATCTTTTTCAAACGACGGTTTTCATCTTCCAATTCTTTCAGCCGCGTCATGAGAGAGGCATCCATACCACCGTATTTGGCGCGCCACTTATAGAAAGTAGCACTGCTCATACCATGTTCGCGGCAGAGTTCTGGCACAGGTGTACCTGCTTCTGCCTGTTTTAAGATCGCTAGGATCTGACTGTCCGTGTACCGTGATTTTTTCATGCAGAATCTCCTTTCGTTTAGGTTACGAGAAAATTCTACTTTTTACTGCTGTTATTTTTCGGGGGGATTACCAAGCTGAGCGGCTTGAACTCTTGTATAAGATTGTTCCACAGCCACGTATTCACAACCAATTAAAGCTTCAAACACAGCAGCGCCAGTATCGCCGCAAAATGAAAAACGCAATAGATAGTGAAATCAAAAGTGGTAACACGGATGCTGCTAAGTTTTTGCAGAGTATTTTAGAGACTGATGGTCATGTTTCGTACTCATCTATTCAGAAGTTTTCTCTTCTGACAATGCAGCGCAAGAAACAGCGTCTCAAGATGCTAGAGACTTATCTGAACGCTCACAATCAACTACAACACAGAGCGCCGACTAATAACATATTCATCCAAGGAGGGATTTTTAAGATCCCTCACCGATGGGAGGTTGGTAGTGATCTGGTGAATGCTTCGGATTATATCGAGTTCACTCGACTATTCCTTGTTCATTATTTCCCAGACTATGAAATTAAAACAATTATTTGCCATGACGATGAAAGGGATAAAAACCAAAACACAGGGTGCCACACACATTATTTTTTATCTGCGTTGAATCAGAAAACCAACAAATTTGATCTTCACAAACGCCAAATACAAGTTGTGAGCGAATACATAGAAAAAGTTACAGGGGTAAAGGATTTCTTTCCTAGTAACTCAAAGTTGACCCGTGAAGAGACGCAAGACCTTGGGCATTACTTTCAACGAATGGTTCAGGATTTTGCGAATGAACATTTGTGTCGTTCAAAGGGGTTGTTAGTTGAGTTTTCTACTGAAACAGAAAGGAGATCAAAGCAGCGTAAAGAAATGGATCAGCAAGCAAAACTTCCGAAAAGCCAAAGAAAAAACAACTTAAATAATTACTTGCTCAAAAGACAAGAAATACTACGCAAGGAACTCGCTAGTGATATTGAAGCTGAAAGGAGTGAACTAGACGATATTAAAACGCAAGTTGCTATTTCTACAGGCGAAAACGAAATGATCAATGAACTAAAAAGGCAAAATAGCCGAGATATTTTTGCTGAGAAAAAAGAAATCGTTCAATTGCGTGCTGAAAAGCACGCTTTAGAAAAGTTAGTTCAAAACTTAAAAGATGACATCATCCGTCCTTTAAGCAAGTTTTGCCAGTCAGTTTTCTTGGGTTTGAAAGCTAAAGAATCAGGTCAATCACGGATGGTTGAATCATTCTTAGATAACGCAATGAAAGACATGTTGAACCTACCACCCAGCATGCAGGTTAAAGCAAAGCTGCTGTTGGAATCAGTAGAACTGCGCAAAAGTAATCTTGAGCGCTATAAGACCGACAAAAAGTCAGAAAACGATACGTTCGAAAGATAAGTTAGTTAAGTTCTTAACTTACTAACTTACTAACTTACTAACTTACTAACTTACTAACTTTCATTAAAAAAACAATAATAATGGTGAACAGCATGGCAAGACCGAAAACTTACACTGATGGAGACCTCATCCAAGCCGCTAATGAGCTGATTAGCCTAGGCAAGAAGCCCAGCGGGTGGCGAATTAGAGAGTATTTAAAACGAGGAAAAACCTCTTCAATTCAGGCTGATCTGGAAAAGCTCATTGCTAACGGTAGGATTCCAGAAGCACAAAATGATTCCCCATCAACAACAACTCAAGTAAGAACCTCATATGAGCTACCAGCGGAAATTCAAGAGCTTCTCGAAAGAAAGGAACATGATATCTCCACATCACTTCGAGATATTGTTATCGCTATGAATGTAGTGGCATAGTTAATTTGGCCATCTGATTAGAGGTGATATCATCACCTCGGAAGTTAACAGGTGACACAATGACAAAACGTAGCAGAAGAACATTTAGTCCCGAGTTTAAACTTGAAGCCG